>NZ_CP035376.1:2573143-3216429 GCF_004118975.1 Luteimonas sp. YGD11-2
CGGCGCACCATCTTGTCGCAGATCGCGCCCACCACGTCCGCGAACGCGAAGTCGCCGGCCTCTTCGGCCATGCGCGCATGGAACACCACCTGCAGCAGCAGGTCGCCGAGTTCATCCCTGAGCGCGGGCATGTCCGCGCGCGCGATCGCGTCGGCCACCTCGTAGGCCTCCTCGATCGTGTAGGGCGCAATGCTGGCGAAGTCCTGCGCGAGATCCCACGGGCAGCCGCTCCCGGGATCGCGCAGCCGCGCCATGATGTCGATGAGTTCACCGATGTCGCGTTCGTCTGCCACTGCTGGCTCCCTGGAGTGGTGTGATGTCGCCCGGGCCGCGGATCAGCGGATAAACGCGATCAGGCCGGTCGTCAGCCGTCGAGCCATGCACGCCATGGCAGGTCGGGATCGCCCAACGCGATGAAATCGCCATTGAGCAGGGTGTCGCGCTGGTTGTAGCGGAACGGCCTGCCCTGCGGATCCACGACCAGGCCGCCCGCACCCTCGAGGATCGCCTGACCCGCCGCGGTGTCCCACTCGCTGGTCGGGCCGAAGCGCGGATAGACATCCATGCGCCCTTCGGCAAGCCGGCAGAACTTCAGCGAAGACCCCAGCCCGATGGCCTCGGTCCTGCCGATGCGCGCCATCAGCGCGCTGGTGCGCCCGTCGCGGTGCGAGCGGCTTGCGGCCACGCGCAGCGGTGCAAGGGCAGGCCGGCGCACTTCGATCGCGCGCTCGCTGCGCCCCTCCCGCAGCCAGGCCCCGTGCCCGGGCGCGCCGAACCAGAGCGCCCCCGTCACCGGTTGCTGGATCACACCGAAGGTGGCGACGCCGTGCTCGATGAGCGCGATGTTGACGGTGAACTCGCCATTGCGCTTGACGAACTCGCGGGTACCGTCGAGCGGATCCACCAGCCAGTAACGCGACCAGCCATGGCGCTGCGCGGTCGACACCTGGTCGGCGCACTCCTCCGACAGCACCGGCACGTCGGGCGTCAGCGCCCGCAGTCCATCGACGATGCGGTGGTGGGCGGCCAGGTCGGCGGCGGTCACCGGCGAAGCGTCGGCCTTGTGCTCGACCTCGAAGGCCCCGGCATACACCGCGAGGATGGCGGCGGCGGCCTCGTGCGCGATCGCGATCACGCCCTCGCGCAGCGTCTCATCCACGTGCATGGCGGCGCAGGTGCTCGCGGGCGATGAACAGCGCGGCGATCGAGCGGCCTTCCGAACAGTCGTCGCGCACCACCAGTTCGGCGAGCGCGTCGAGTTTCCACGGCACCACGTCGAGTTCTTCCGGCTCGTCCCCCGGCAGGCGCTCGGGATAGAGGTCGCGCGCGAGCACCACGTGGGTCTGGTGGCTCATGTAGGTGGGCGCCAGCGTCAGCGTGCGCAGCACTTCGAGGCGACGCGCGCCGTAACCGGCTTCCTCCTTGAGCTCGCGGTCGGCAGCCTGCAGCGGGGTCTCGCCCGCATCGATGCGGCCCTTCACCAGGCCGAGCTCGTAGCGGTGCAGGCCGGCGGCGTATTCGCGCACCAGCAGCACGGTGTCGTCGTCGAGCATCGGCACCACCGCCACCGCGCCATGGCCGCGGCCGTGCAGCCGTTCGTAGTGGCGGCGTTCGCCATTGGAGAACTCGAGGTCGAGGCGCTCGAGCCGGTAGGGGCCCGCGTCATGCTCGGTGATGTCATGGATGACCGGCAGGCGGCGCGTCATCGACGGCATCCGGCGGGCGGGAAGGCGATAATGCGGGCATGTCCACGAAGCATCACGATCCCGCCATTCTAGCCGAGGCCGACGCCTGGCGTTCCCGCGACCTCGCCGTGCTGTGGCATCCGTGCACGCAGATGCGCGAGCACCCCGACACCCTGCCGCTGCTGCCGGTTGCGCGCGGCGACGGCGCGTGGCTGGTCGGGCCGGACGGGCGGCGCACCCTCGATGCGGTGTCGAGCTGGTGGGTGAACCTGTTCGGTCATGCCGAGCCGCGCATCGCCGGGGCGATCGCGCGGCAGGCGCATACGCTCGAGCAGGTGATCCTTGCCGGTTGTTCGCACATGCCGGCGGTGGAACTGGCCGAACGCCTGCTGGCGCTGGCGCCGCGACAGGCCGGACGCGCCCCGCTGTCGAAGGTCTTCTACGCCGACAACGGCTCGGCCGGGGTCGAGGTCGCGCTGAAGATGGCGTTCCAGTGGTTCGCCAACCGCGGCGACGAACCACGGCGCACGAAGTTCGTGGCGCTGGAGAACGGCTACCACGGCGAGACCGTCGGCGCGCTGTCGGTCGGCGACATCCCGCTGTACCGGCGCGTCTATGCACCGCTGCTGATGGAAGCGGTGTTCGCGCCGTCACCGGATGCGTATCTCGCCGCCGAAGGCCGCTCGGCCGCCGACCATGCCGAGGACGCCGCCGACGCGCTGGCACGCATCCTCGATGACCATGCCGGCGAGATCTGCGCGCTGGTGCTGGAGCCGCGGGTGCAGTGCGCCGGCGGCATGCGCATGCACGACCCGGTGTATCTCAAACGCGCGCGCGAGCTGTGCGACGTGCACGGCGTATTCCTGATCGCCGACGAGATCGCGGTGGGCTTCGGCCGCACCGGCACCATGTTCGCCTGCGAACAGGCCGGCGTGATGCCCGACCTGATGTGCCTGTCGAAGGGGCTGACCGGCGGCTTCCTGCCGCTGGCCGCGGTGCTCGCCACACAGGCGATCTACGACGGCTTCCTCGACGACTCGCGCGAGCGCGCCTTCCTGCACTCGCACAGCTATACCGGCAACCCGCTGGCCTGTGCGGCGGCGCTGGCCACGCTCGACATCTTCGACTCCGACGACGTGCTTGCGCGCAACCGCCGGACCGCGGCGCGCATGGCCGAGCTTGCCGCACCTCTGGCGGCACATCCGCACGTGGCCGATGTGCGCCAGGCCGGCATGATCGTCGCCTTCGAACTGAGCGAGGGCGGCCGCAGGAACACACCCTTCGACCCCACCCGCCGTATCGGCCTGCAGGCCTATACGCATGCGCTCGAGCGCGGCGTGCTGCTGCGCCCGCTGGGCGACATCCTCTACTGGATGCCGCCCTACTGCATCGACGACGACCAGCTGGAACTGCTGGCCGACGTCACCCGCTCGGCGATCGAGGCGGCAACGGCGTGAGGCTGCGTAGTTTCATGCCAGGGGTCCACACGATGGCCACGGATCGGGAGCGGATCGACACGCTGCACGGGGAGTGCGCGTGCGACGCCGACCGACGTCCCGTGACCTCCCTCATCCGCGCCCACCCGCGTCCATCCGTGACCAGTCCCCCATGCGACTGACCCGCGCCCACGTCGACCTGCCACTCGCGCCCGGCGCGAGGATCACGCTGCCGGAGACCGCCGCCGCGCATCTGCTCCGCGTGCTGCGCCTGCGCGAGGGCGATGCCTGCGTGCTGTTCAACGGCGATGGCCATGACTACGACGCGCGCATCGTCGCCACCGGCAAGCGTGGCGGCGAGGCGCAGGTGGTCGACCGCCGCGCGGTGGACAACGAGTCGCCGCTGCGGATCACCCTGGTGCAGGGCGTCGCCCGCGGCGAGAAGATGGACCTGATCCTGCAGAAGGCCACCGAGCTCGGCATCGACGCCGTGGTCCCCGTGCAGAGCGACCGCAGCGAGGTGAAGCTCGACGGCGAACGCGCGCAGAAGCGGCTCGCGCACTGGACCAGCGTGGTGGTGGCCGCCTGCGAGCAGAGTGGCCGTGCGCGGGTGCCGGCGGTGGCGGCAGCCGCGCCGCTGTCGGAAGCGCTCCACGTGCTGCCGTCCGGCGGGCTGCGGCTGCTGCTGGATCCGTTCGCCGATGCCAATACGCAGTCGCTGGGCGAGCCTGCGGACCGGCGGATCGTGCTGGCCGTCGGGCCGGAGGGTGGCTGGTCCGCGCGCGACCGCAGCGTGCTGGAAACCGCGGGTTTCAGCGGCATCCGTCTCGGCCCCCGCGTGCTGCGCACCGAGACCGCCGGGCTTGCCGCGATCGCCGCGCTGCAGGCGCGCTTCGGCGATCTCGGCTGAGCCGGGGACTCAGGCGGTGGCGCCCAGCGCCTCGTCGATCAGCGCGGCCATCGCCTCGAGGTCCGGGATCAGCGCCTCGTCCTCGTTCAACCGTACCCGCGCATGCACCGCGGTCGGCAATCCGCCCTCGCCGGCCTCCACCAGCAGGCCGTCGGCGGAGACATTGACCAGGCGCGGGAAGCCCTGGGTCAGCAGTGCGAAGTAGGGAAAGCGGTCGCCGGCGCGCAGGTTCTTGAGCACCGCGACCTTGCTGCCGAGATCGCCATGTTCGCTGTCACTGATGCCCGCGGCGCGCGAGAACGCCACCAGCGGCACTTCCCAGCCGCGCCAGCGGGTGCGCCCGAGCAGCCATGCCGGCGCCCCGTCCACCGGCTCCGGATCGGCATAGGACAGCACTTCGGAGATCGTGGTGTTGGGCAGCAGCAGCCGCGCGCGGTCGATCTGGATCAGCACGCCGCGGATGTCGCGGGGCGTGCCACCGGCTGGAACGTCATTCATTGGAAGCCTCGAGTTCGATGCCGCTTGCCGCAACGCCGGGCGCCCAGCGGTCCACGAGCAGGGCCGCCAGTGCGGCCGGAGCGGCAAGCGCGCCGCCATGTTCGGCCACGCGTGCCGACGCGGCGGCGTCGTAGCAGCCGTCGAGCGACTGCGCCACGACCAGCGAGCCTGCCCAGGCGCCACCCATCGCATGGTCCACCAGCGCCGCGTCCGCGCCGCTGAGGAAGACCACCGCGCTGTCGTTGGCCGGCAATGCATCCGGAAGCTGCATGGCGCCGCCATCGGCCGCGGTGAAGCGCAGCCGCCCACGATCGGCTGCCACGCCCAGCGCCGGCGGCAGGAAGTACACGGTGCCGCGCTCCACCGACGCCCCGTCCTCGGCCAGCGCCACCGGCAGCGTGGTCGCGCGCGCCATCTGCCGCACGAGACGGTCGTAGCGGTCGCCGTCCAGCCGCAGCCTCACCAGCACCGCGCGCGGGAAGTTTTCCGGCAAGGCCGCCAGCAGCTGGCGCACGGGGTCCGGGCCACCGAGCCCGCCTTCGACCAGCACGGCGCCCTGCAGCTCACCGAAGCCGTAGCTGTCGACATCGACCAGCGACAGGCCACCGATGCGGCTGTCGAGATCGACGAGCGCGTCCGCCACCGGCGCTGCGGCCGGCGCGTCGACGGTCGCATCCGGCGCCACCAGCGAAAGCCCACCGGCGTCAGGCATGGATGGCTGCGCCGGGGACTCCGCAGGCGCCACCCCGTCTTCCGCGGTGTCCGGCTGCGCATCCCAGGTGAGATCCACCGGCTCGAGGTAGGTGCGTTCCGCGCCATGGCCGGTGCGCGCACCCCCGAAGCCGCTGTCGTCGTCGAGCACCAGCTCATCGAGGCTCACGTCCTCGAGGGTCAGTTCGCCGAAGCTATTGTCGCGATCACCCGCGTCGGCGGTCTCGAGGGTCACGTCCTCGAGCATCAGGCCATCCTGCGCGACTCCGTCGAGCCCATCCGCAGCGACGACGCCCGGCCCGTCCGCATCCGGCACGACCTCCCCGAGTTCGAGCACATCGGCATCGAGCGAGGCGAGTTCGTCGCGCGGCACGTCGTCGGCATGCGCATGCATCTCATCGGTGACCCGATCCATGTCGCCGCTGGAGACATCGCGATACCCCGGATCGAAGGCCACCGGGGTGTCGTCCAGCGTCAGCGTGGTGTCCTGCCCGGCGCCCGGCGGCAGCACATCGTCGTGACGGTGCAGCTTGGCGGCGAGATGGCGGACCCAGCGCGCCGCGTCCCAGCCGCTGCGCTGGGTCGCCAGTTCGGCCTCCTCGAACACCACCGTGATCGCGGGATCCGCCAGCAGCGGCTGGAACCCGTCGAGCGCGTCCTCCAGCGCCGGCTCCAGCGCGACCACCACCGCCTGCACGCCGAGGCCGGTGACGGCGTCCAGGGTGGTGGCCAGCGGATCGAAGCTGCCGAGCAGGTCCGCGCCGGCATCACGCACGGCGCCCTGCAGGCGTTCGCAGGCCTCGCCCGGCCGCGCCAGGACGATCACGCGGGGCTGGGTTTCAGACACCGACGCGCTCCATCCCGAGCAGCTCGTAGACGTTGCGCATCAGCTCGTTCTCCTGGTAGGGCTTGCCGAGGTAGCGCTCCACGCCGATCTCGAAGGCGCGCTGGCGATGTTTTTCGCCGGTACGCGAGGTGATCATCACGATCGGCACCGAGCGCAGGCGCCCATCGGCCTTCATCTGGGTCGCGAGCTCGTAGCCGTCCATGCGCGGCATCTCGATGTCGAGCAGCATCAGGTCGGGCACGCGCTCGTCGAGGCGCTCCAGCGCGTCGATGCCGTCCTTCGCGGTCACCACCTCGAAGTTGTGGCGTTCCAGCACGCGACCGGTGACCTTGCGCATCGTCACCGAATCGTCGACCACCATCACCAGCGGCACCTGGCGGCGCTCCGGCACCGGCGCCGGCTCGGCCTCGCGCGGCAGCGCGGCCTGGCGGCGCACCAGCGGCGCGACGTCGAGGATCACCCGCACGCTGCCGTCGCCCATGATCGTGGCGCCGAAGATGCCCGGTACCGACGCGACCTGCGGGCCGACCGGCTTCACCACGATCTCGCGGTTGCCGATGATCTGGTCGACCGCAACGGCCGCGCGCAGCTCGCCCGCGCCCACCAGCAGCAGCGGCACCTGCAGCTGGCCCTCCGCGCGCGCGCGCGGCTGGCCGACCAGCTGGCCGAGGTCGTGCAGCGCGTACTCGTGGCCGCCGTAGTTGTACACGGCGCCCGGTGCGGCGAGGTCCTCGCGGCTGATGCGGCCCACGCCGCGCACCGAGGCGATCGGCACCGCGAAGCTGGTCTCGCCGATACGCACGAACACCGACTGGGTGACCGCCAGCGTCTGCGGCAGGCGCAGCGTGAACGTGGTGCCCTCGTGCTTGCGGGTGGCGATCTCGAGGCTGCCGCCGAGCTGGCGGACTTCGCTTGCGACCACGTCCATGCCGACACCGCGGCCGGCCAGGCGGCTGACCTCGTCGGCGGTGGAGAAGCCCGGCTCGAAGATCATCGCGTCGAGCGCGCTGTTGGTCAGCACCGCATCCGGACGCACCAGGCCACGCTGCTCGGCGCGGCGACGGATCGCGCCGCGGTCGAGGCCCCGGCCATCGTCGGCCACCTCGAGCACCACCTCGGAGCCCTCGCGGCGCACCGCGATGCGCACCGTGCCTTCTTCACCCTTGTTCGCCACGCGGCGCTGTTCGGGCGTTTCCAGGCCGTGCGCCACCGCGTTGCGCAGCATGTGTTCCAGCGGCGCGGTCATGCGCTCGAGGACGTTGCGGTCGAGCTCACCCTGGGCGCCGTCGAGCCTCAACTGCACCTGCTTGCCGGTTTCCTGCGCCGCCTGGCGCACCACGCGGCGCAGCCGTGGCACCAGCGAGTCGAACGGCACCATGCGCGTGCGCATGAGGCCTTCCTGCAGCTCGGAGCTGACGCGCGACTGCTGGGTCAGCAGTGTCTCGTACTGGCGGGTGAGGTCGTCGAGCGTGCCCTGCAGGCTGGCCAGGTCGGCGGCGGATTCGCCCAGCGCACGCGACAGCTGCTGCAGGTTGGAGAAGCGGTCGAGTTCCAGCGGATCGAACGCGGCATCGCCGGTGTCGCCCTCGCGCTGGAAGCGCGCGATGATCTGCGCCTCGGTCTCGATGTCGAGACGGCGGAGCTGGTCGCGCAGACGCATGTTGGTCTGCTCCATCTCCCCCATCGCGCCACGGAACGCGCCCAGCTGCTGCTCCAGGCGCGCGCGGTAGATCGCCACTTCGCCCGCGTAGTTGACCAGGCGGTCGAGCAGGTCGGCACGGATGCGCACCTGTTCCTGCGGCGCGCGCGCCTGCGGGTCGTCCTCGAATGCCGGTTCATCGCCGATCGGCGCCGACAGCGGCGCAAGCTCGACCTTCGCTGCCGGCGGCACCGGGGCCCCGCCCACGCTGGTCGTGGCGTCGACGCTGACGCTTTCGCCGCGCGAACGCGCGTCGAATTCCTCGATCAGGCCTTCCGGCAACGCGACTGCACGGCGCTCGCCGATGCGGCTGACCATCGCATGCAGACGGTCGAAGCCACGTTCGAGCAACGGCACGCCATCGCGGCCGAGTTCGCAACGCTGCTCGACCACGGATTCCAGCAGCGACTCCATCGCGTGGCCGAGTTCGCCGATGGCCATGATCCCGGCCATCCGCGCACCGCCCTTGATGGTGTGCAGGTTGCGCTGCAGGCCGACCACCGGCTCGCGCTCGCCCGGCTCCTCGCGCAGGCGCGCGAGCAGCCCATCGGAATGGTCGAGCAGATCGCCGCTTTCCTCGACGAAGATGTCGAGCAGCTCGGCGTCGAGCTCGCGCATGTCGAGTGCCAGGTCCGGGTCGGCCCCGTCGGCATCGGCAGCATTGCTGTTGACGGCTGGCTCATCGGCGTCGGGCGCGATGGCTGGCCCGGCCAATGCCGGCTGATCGGCCGACGCGGGCTGATCGTGCTCGACGTGTCCGGCTTCCGCGCGCGCGGCTTCAGTGCGTTCGGCGTCGGCGCGCCCGCTGTCCACGCGCTCCATCTCGAGGCGCTCGGCTTCGAGGCGATCTGCCTGCACGCGCTCGGCTTCGAGGCGCTGTGCCTCGCGCTCCGCCTCCAGACGCTCGGCCTCCACGCGGTCCGATTCAAGACGCTCGGCCTCGACCCGCTCGACTTCGAGCAGACCGGCTTCAAGGCGCTCGATTTCGAGCCGTTCGGCATCGGTGTGGTCCGCGGCGAGCGACGCCCCGTCGCGCAGCTCCGTGTGTTCGGCTTCGACCTGCCCGGCCTCGCGACGTTCGGCCTCGAGACGGTCGGCTTCGAGGCGCTCAGCCTCGAGACGGTCGGCTTCGAGACGGTCGGCTTCGAGGCGCGCAGCTTCAAGCCGCTCGGCTTCGAGACGTTCCGCTTCAAGACGTTCGGCTTCGAGCCGCTCGGCCTCAAGACGTTCCGCTTCGAGCCGCTCAGCCTCGAGCCGCTCGGCTTCAAGACGCTCAGCTTCGAGCCGCTCGGCTTCAAGACGCTCAGCTTCGAGCCGCTCAGCTTCAAGACGCTCAGCTTCGAGCCGCTCGGCTTCAAGACGCTCAGCTTCGAGACGTTCGGCTTCAAGACGTTCGGCTTCGAGACGCTCGGCTTCGAGACGTTCGGTTTCGAGACGTTCGGTTTCGAGACGTTCGGTTTCGAGACGTTCGGCTTCGAGGCGCTCGGCTTCTAGGCGCCCCGCTTCGAGGCGTTCGGCTTCGAGACGCTGGGCCTCAAGACGTTCCGCTTCAAGGCGCTCAGCCTCGAGGCGCTCGGCTTCCAGACGCTCAGCCTCAAGACCTTCCGACTCAAGACGTTCCGACTCAAGACGTTCCGACTCAGGACGCTCCGCCTCGTGACGTTCCGTCTCGAACCGGTCATCGCTCGCAGGCGTGTGCCCGGCATCCGCTGCGGTGCCGAGGTAATCGGACAGATCCAGCACCGACAGCTCGTCGACGGCCCCGATGTCGAGATCGCTCGCCTCGTCGTCATCGTAGGTGACCGCCATCGGCGGTGGCTCCGGCAGCGCGTCGCGCAGCGAAGCCAGCGTGGCGGCAAGGCCGTCGCAGCGGTAGACATGCGGATGCGGCTCGTGCAGCCCGGCTAGGGTGTCGCGCACCAGCGTCGACAGCGCGCGCATGGCGGCCACGCCCTCCGCGCCGGCCGGGACGCCGGCCGCGTGCAGGCGGCGCGCATAGGCTTCGGCCGGCCACAACGCGGCGGTCACCATCGGCACTTCGGCCATGGCGAACGCGCCGTTCATCGTATGCACGGCGCGCAGCAGGGCGTCATCCACCTGCGGCACGTCACGCCCGGTCCATGCGTCGAGCACGGCCAGGTGGCCGTTGACCTCGGCGTCGAGGATTTCCAGCAGCAGTGCATCCACTGCGGCCGGTACCCGCTCGCCATCATCGTGGACGGACGCGGCGGCTGCCACGACGTCCGGCGTCACCTCGGACGGCACATCGGGGGCGAAACCGGTGCGGTCGTCCGCGCTGGTGGCCGGCATGGCGATGGCGGCATCCGCCTGCCAGTGTTCCTGCGCCGAGGTGACCGCCGGCGGCAGCGTGGCCGGTGCCGGCGGCGTCTCGTCACCTGCGGCGATGCGCTCGGCATCGGCCTGCAGGCGTTCGAGATCGACGCGGATCGCGCCCTGGCCGCGCAGGGCGGCCTGCAACTGCGGCAACGCGTAGAAGGCCTGGTCGACCATCGCCACGACCGCAGGGCTGGCCACGCGGCTGCCGTCGAGCACGCGGTTGAGCAGGGTCTCGACCTTCCAGCTGAATTCGCCGAGCGTGCGCGCACCGACCAGGCGGCCGCTGCCCTTGAGGGTGTGGAACACGCGACGGATCGGCCGCAGGCGCTCCAGGTCGTCGGGCTGCTCGCGCCAGGGCGGCAGCAGGCGGTCGAGGTTGTCGATCTCCTCGGCGAATTCCTCGAGGAACACCTCGCGGATCTCGTCGTCGATATCGTCGTCGGTGGCTTCGAAGCCGCCGTTGCCTGCCGCCTGGACCGGCGCCGGCGTGCTGGCGGCGGGCTGCGTGACCGGCGACGCCGGCGCGGGCGCGTAGCCGCGGTCGAGGAACGCCGCGGTGGCATCCAGCGTGGCCTCGTCAACCGGCGACGCCGATTCCGCAGCTTCCGCCGGGGCGCCGGCGAGGTCCTCGGCCGGCAATGGCCAGTACCCCAGCGTCTCCAGGCTGGCGCGGGCGATGGCGAGGATCTCGCCGCGGTTGGGCCGCTGCTCGCGCAACGCCTCGAGGTAGTACTCCAGGCTCGCGAGCGCGTCGGCGAAGGTGTCGAGCTGGCGGCCGTTGGGCACCCGGCGCCGGCCCAGCAATTCGGTCTCGATGTAGCGGCGGATGCCGGTGATGTAGTCCACCGGCTCCGCAAGTTCGAGCATCTGCAGCGCGCCGGCGACTTCCTGCAGCAGGCGCGGCACGTCGACCAGCTCGCCATGCTCCCAGCTGGTCTCGACGAAGGCGACAAAGGCCTGGCGGGCATCGGCGAAGTTCGCCACCGCTTCGCGCACCACCACTTCCAGCACCTTGCGCGACTCGCTGGCGAGCGCATCGGTGTCGTCGGAATCGCGGGTACCCAGGCGCGCCACCTGGTCGTCCAGCGAGGCATCGACGTAGAGCAGCGAGCCGGCGATATCGAGCAGCACGTCCTCGTCGGCGGCACGGTCGCCGCGCACGATCGCGGCCATCGCCTCGCGCTGCTGCTGCACCACGCCGCGGGCGACACCAAGGCCGAGCATGCCGAGCGTGTCGGCGACCTGGCCCAGCGCCTCGACCTGCGGCGCCAGCAGCGCGAGATCGGTTGCCTGCGTGCGCAGGTGCAGGTCGAGCGCATCCTTGACCCGCAGCAGGTCCTCCTTGACCGCGCCGGCGACGGTGTCGAGCAGCGCACGGTTGCGGCCACTCAGGCTGCCGCGCGCATGTTCCACCTCGGCCGCGGTGGCCTCGCCGCCGTCGAGGCGGAACGCGTCGCGCAGCTCGCGCAACGTCGTGTGGTCACCGGGCGCGGCCGAGACCAGGTACAGCAGCTGGCGCGTCGGTTCGAGCGCGGTTTCCGCGCCCGGCACGCCAAAGCCGTCGTCCTGGAACTGGCGGCGGATCTCCCGCACCACGCCGACGAAGCCGTGGCGCAGGGCCGGCGTCGGTGCCAGCGCGCCGGCGTCGAGCGCCTCGAGCACGCGCGCGGCCACCCACAGCATGCGGCGCACCGGCTCTTCGGCACTCAGCGGCAGCAGCGCATCGATCGCAGCGGCGAAACCACGCGGATCAGCGGGCGCCCCGTCTTCGGGCCATGCGGCGAGGTGTGCGATGACGTCGGTGGCCTGCGTCCCCGCGCTGCCCTTGCGCTCGGCCTCGGTGACGCTGGCCACCGCCGGCAGCTCCACCGCAAGCGGCGCCTGCAGGTCCGGTGCGAACAGCACGCTCTCGTTGAGCCCTGACGCACCACGTGCCGCGCGCAGCTCGTTGAGCAGCGGCAGCAGCACGATCGGGATGTCCTTGTGCCCGCCCTGCAGGCGCTCGAGATAGTCGGGCAGCAACACCACCGCACGCATCAGCGTCGCGCAGGCAGTGTCGCGGTCACCGGTGGCATCGCGGGCGAGCGCCTCGGCCAGCGCCTCCATCTCCTCGGCGACCATCGCCGGGGCGTACAGCTCGACCATGCGCAGGGTGCCCTGCACCTGGTGCAGGTAGCTCGCGCAGAAGCGCATATGGCTGGTATCGGACACGTCCTCGACGAACGCCTCGATCTCGAGCCGCGCCTGGCGCAGGGTCTCGTCGAGTTCCGGCTTGACCCAGCCCAGCGTGGTGTAGTCGATGGCATCGCGGAAGGCGGTGGTCATCGCGTACCTCCACGGGTGCGCGCGCCGGTATCGGCGGCGCGATCCGCGAGCGGGTGGCCGGCCACGCGGAGGCCGCCGGGAAGGCCGGCCCCGGCGCACACCGATGCCGTCGTTTTCACCACCATGCTCATTTCAACCCCGCGATCTGCTGCACGCACTGCCCTGGTCGTCCGCTGTCCGCCGGCTCGCTTCAAACCGGCAGCTTGAAGTCGGCGACCGAGCGGCGCAGGTCGGCGGCGAGCTGGGCCAGGTTGCCGATGGACTCGGCGGTCTGGTTGGCACCCTGCGAGGTCTGCGCGGTGATCGACTGGATCGTGCCCATGGTCTGGGTGATGTTCGATGCCGCCGCGGACTGCTGCTGGGCGGCCTGCGAGATGCCCTGGATGAGGTCGGCGAGGTCGGTCGACACGCTTTCGATCTCGCCCAGCGCGGTGCCGGCGTCCTCGGCCAGGCGCGCACCGGCGACCACTTCCGAGGTCGTCTGCTCCATTGAACTGACCGCCTCGTTGGTATCGCTCTGGATGGTCTGCACCAGCGTCTCGATGCGCTTGGTCGCGTTGGATGCGCGTTCGGCCAGTCGCTGCACTTCGTCGGCGACGACCGCGAAGCCGCGGCCGGCCTCGCCAGCGGACGCCGCCTGGATCGCCGCGTTCAGCGCCAGGATGTTGGTCTGCTCGGAGATGTCGTTGATCAGTTCGACGATCGAGCCGATTTCCTGCGAGCTTTCGCCCAGGCGCTTGATGCGCTTGGAGGTTTCCTGGATCTGGTCGCGGATCGAGTCCATGCCGGCGATCGTCTCGCGCACCACGCCTGCGCCCTTGGTGGCGATCTGCACCGAGCGCTGTGCCACGTCCGCGGATTCCGCGGAGTTCTTCGACACCTGGTTGATGCTCTCCGCCATCTCGTTGATGCGGTTGGAGGCGGATGTGATCTCGCGCGCCTGGTGCTCGGCGGCTTCGGCCAGGTGCATCGCGGTGGCCTGGGTCTCCTGGGCGCTGGCCGAGACCTGCACCGAGGTGTCGTTGATCGTCTGCACCAGGTTGCGCAGCTGTTCGACGGCGAAGTTGATCGAGTCGGCGATCGCGCCGGTCATGTCCTCGGTGACGGTCGCCTTGACCGTCAGGTCGCCTTCTGCGAGCGAACCCATTTCGTCCAGCAGGCGCATGATCGCCTCCTGGTTGCGGTTGTTGAGTTCGAGCGAGGTCGCGTAGCGCTCGCGCTGGGCGCGGTTGAGTTCGTACAGCAGGCCGACGATGGCGAGGATCGTCACCAGGCCGAACACGATGCTGATCCAGATGTTGCCCAGCACGCTGCGGTCGGACATCGAGCCGAAGGTGGTGAACGCCTGGAACAGCTGTTCGCTGTCGGCCAGCAGCTGGTCGGAGCCGGCGGTCAGCTGGGCGGCCGCGGACTGCGCGCCGAACACCGCCGGGGCGGCGGCGAGGATGGCGTCGAGATCCTGCTTCATCTGCGTCCACAGCTCGGTGGACTGGCCGAGCGCGGCCACCGCACCGGCGTTCGAGAGCGCCTGCACGTTCATCGCCTCGTCGCCGGCACGCAGGCCGTCGAGCACCTGCTCGAACACGCCGACATCGCGCGCGAGCGCCTCGCCGGCATTGGCCGCACCGGGGCCGCCGGCCTGGATCTCGGTGACCCGGCGCGCCATCGTCGAGGCCAGCACCACCTGGCGCAGCGCGATGTAGATCTGCGAGGCCGGCGAGCCGCTGGTGGACATCGCGCGCACCAGCTCGTCGAGCTGCGCCTGCAACTGCGGCACCCGCTGGGTGAAGCGCTCGGCGTTGCCGGCGAAAGCCAGCACCGCCTGCTCACCCGCGATCACCTGCTGCGCGCTCTGCTCAAGCGGCTGCCAGGTGGCGGTGACGGTTTCGATCGGCCCGGACACGCCGGTGGTGCTGCCGAAGGTGGCGTTGAGGTTGGCGATGTCGCCATCGATCTGCGCCTTGGTCGCCTTGAACGCGGCGTAGGCATCGCCCTCACCGGCGACGCCTTCGCGGCCCTGGATCGCCAGCCGCTGCGAGTTCACCTGCAGGCTCGACGCCGCCGTGCTCGCACCACCCAGGCGCGACGCCTTCCAGATCGCGAAGCCTGTGTTGGCGACGACGATCAGCAGCGCGACCGCCAGCAGCGCCAGCCAGAAGTTGGTGCCGAACTTGCGCCCCGGGCCGGCGACGTTGTCGATTGCAGTACTCATGGAACATCCCCTGGTGTGTAGCGGTGCGGCGCGGTCAGGCCGCGGCTTGTCTGAACTCCGGCGTGCGGGTCAGCCGTTCGAGGCTGAAGATCCCCCACTCGTGGTCGCCGAGGCGGAACGCGCGATCGACGAAATGCGCGTAACGCCCCTGCGCCAGCGCATCGGCCGGCACTTCGTTGGTCTCGTGGAAGCTGCGCTGGCCGAACAGTTCGTCGATGGTGACGGCGACATCGCCGCCGGCCTGGCGCACCACCAGCATGCGCTGGCTTTCGTGCAGCACGGTGCGCTCGCCCTCGAGGAACTGCTTGAGGTCGACGATCGGCAGCAGGTTTCCGCGCACGTTGGCCACGCCGAGCATCCACCCCTGTGCACCGGGCACCGGGGTGATCTGCGGCAGCGGCAGGATCTCGACGACCTCGTCGAAATTGGAGGCGAGCCGACGCACGCCGACGCGGTATCCGACCCCACGCCACAGCCCGGGCGCATCCAGCCGCTCCGGCAGGCCGGCCTCGTGCGCAAGGCTGCGCCGCTCGTAGTCGATCAGCAGCGCGAAGGCATCCCCGCCTCCCGTGCGCTCCGGGGTGCTCATGCGTCGGCGCCGAGCAGCTCGTTGATCTGGGCGATCAGCGCCCCTTCTTCCGGCGGCTTGACGATGTAGCCCCTGGCGCCCTGGCGCATGCCCCAGGCCTTGTCGGTCTCCATGCCCTTGGTGCTCACGATCAGCACCGGGATGGCGCCGGTGGCGCTGTCGCGCGACAGTGCACGCGTGGCCTGGAAGCCGTTCATGCCGGGCAGCACCACGTCCATCAGCACCAGGTCGGGCAGCTCGCGGCGTGCGACCTCGATGCCTTCCTCGGCGCTCGATGCGGTGAGCACCTCGTGCGCATGACGCTGGAGCAGCTGGGTGAGGACCGCCGTATCGGTCGGCGAATCCTCGATCAACAGAATGCGTGCCATGGTCCCTGTCCCCCCGGTCAGGTGTTGACGTGCTTGCGGATCGCGTCGAGGAGTTCCTCGCGCGTGAACGGCTTGGTGACGTACTGCTCGGAGCCGACGATGCGCCCGCGTGCCTTGTCGAACAGCCCGTCCTTGGACGACAGCATGATCACCGGCGTCTGCCGGAAGACCTGGTTGTTCTTGATCAGCGCGCAGGTCTGATAGCCGTCGAGCCTCGGCATCATGATGTCGACGAAGATGATCTGCGGCTTGTGGTCGGCGATCTTGGCCAGCGCCTCGAACCCGTCCACCGCGGTGACCACCTCGGCCCCCTCGCGCTTGAGCAGCGTTTCGGCGGTCCTGCGGATGGTTTTCGAGTCGTCGATCACCATCACCCGCAAGCCATCGAGGCTTCCGGCGCGTTTCTCGTCCTGCGTCATTCCTGCTTCCCCTTGCGCGGCGCGGGCTCATGCTCCGATTCGCCGCCGCGATCGGCTTTATACCCCAGCCGGGCCGCGCAGTGTCAAGCGCGGTCCGCGCTGTATCGCCGCAACCACCGCGGTGCGCGCGATGCGCCTGCTACCATCGCGGCCCCGACCTCCGTGCCGCCTGCCATGCATTCCGAAGTCGTCGTCGTGATGGATCCGATCGGATCGATCAGGATCGCCAAGGATTCGACCTTTGCGATGCTGCTCGAGGCGCAGCGGCGCGGGTTCCGCCTGTCGTACGTGGTGCCCGGCGGGCTGTCGGTGGCCAACGGCATCGCGCAGGCCAGGCTCGCGCCGCTGACCGTACGCGACGATCCTGCCGACTGGTACGAACTGGGACCGGAATCACATCGTGCGCTGGGCGCGGGCGACCTGGTGCTGATGCGCAAGGACCCGCCGGTGGATGCCGAGTTCGTGCACGACACCCAGATCCTGTCGCTTGCACAGCGTGCCGGTGCACGCGTGGTCAACGACCCGCAGGGCCTGCGCGACATGAACGAGAAGCTCGCCGCGCTGGAGTTCCCGCAGTGCTGCCCGCCGAGCCTGGTGAGCCGCGAGGCGGCCGCGCTCAAGGCATTCGTGCAGGAACATGGCGAGGCGGTGGTGAAACCGCTCGACGGCATGGGCGGGCGCTCGATCTTCCGCACCCGCGCCGGCGACCCGAACCTCAACGTGATCCTCGAGACCCTGACCGACGGCAACCGCTCGCTGGTGGTGGCGCAGCGTTACCTGCCGGAGATCGTCGACGGCGACAAGCGCATCCTGCTGATCGATGGCGAGCCGGTCGATTACTGCCTGGCGCGGATCCCGCAGGGCGACGAGTTCCGCGGCAACCTCGCCGCCGGTGGCCGCGGCGAAGGCCGGCCACTGACTGATCGCGACCGCTGGATCGCCGCCCAGGTCGGGCCGGAACTGAAACGCCGCGGCATGGTGTTCGTGGGCCTCGACGTGATCGGCGACTGGCTGACCGAGGTCAACGTCACCAGCCCCACGTGCATCCGCGAACTCGATGCGCAGTTCGGCCTCAACATCGCCGGGATGCTGTTCGATGCGCTGGAGCGCACGGCCGGGCAGCACACCGCCACGGATTGACGCGGATGCGCGCGGACGGGGTTTCCTTCCGGCGCGGCGGCGCCCGGGGCGCGTGCCGCCCGCATGGGCGCTCGCGAGCATCCGATCCGTATGAGCCGCGCCATGCGGCGCGTCGGCGTCCATCCGCGTCGGTTCGCGGCGGGACACCACCTTCGGCATGAGCAGCGTCCCCGCCCCGCCCCGCATCGGTGACCGCGATCGCCTTGGCGCCACCCTGGTGCTGTCGCTGCTGCTGCACGCGATGCTGGTGCTCGGCGTCGGGTTCACGCTGGACGATGCCGCGCCGGTACTGCCGACGCTGGACGTGATCCTCACCGAAACCACCAGCCCGCTGACGCAGGCACAGGCCGACTTCCTCGCCCAGGCCAGCAACCAGGGCGGCGGCGAGCACGACCAGCCGCAGCGCCCGCGCGAATCGCAGCTGGGCACCGCGCCGCAGGACACGCCCGGCATCGCGCCCGAAGCGCTGCGCGCGCAGTCACCCGACGAACGTCCCCCGCCGCAGGCACGGGTGGTGGCCAGCGCGCAGGGCGAGCAGGCGGTTGCCACGCCCGACCCGACCCCGCAGGCCGATCCCAGCCTGCTGCCGCGTGGCCGGGACCGTATCGAGCGCGACATGGAGATGGCGCGGCTCGCCGCCGAGATCCACCTGCGTTCGGAAGCCTATGCCAAGCGTCCCAAGCGCAAGTTCGTGTCCGCAAGCACCCAGGAATACGCCTACGCCGCCTACCTGCGGCAGTGGGTGGACCGGGTCGAGCGCATCGGCAACCTCAACTATCCGGACGAGGCACGCCGCCGCGGGCTGGCCGGCGAGCTGGTCATCAGCGTGGCGATCCGCCGCGATGGTACGGTCGAGGCAGCACGGGTGATCCGCTCCTCGGGGGTCGCCCTGCTCGACGAGGCGGCCCTGCGCATCGCGCAGCTCGCCGAGCCCTATCCGCCGCTGCCGCGCACCGACGAGGAGGTCGACATCCTGCACGTCACCCGCACCTGGCAGTTCCTGCCGGCGGGCACCCTGGTCGACAGCTGACGGTTGCGGGCGCCCCGTGTTGCGTTGGCGGACGTCGTCACCACGATGCGCGGCGCGCGCCCGGCCCGTCCTGACGGCTACAGCCTGCGCCAGCCGAAGCCTTCGCCGCGACGGTGGTAGACCGCGACGGCGCGACCGTAGAACGCGTCCACCGGCACCAGGCCGAAGTAGCGCCCGTCAAAGCTCGCGCCGCGGTGATCGCCGAGCACCAGCACCTCGCCCTCGGGCACCCGCAGCGGACCGAGATCGGCGCCACCACCGTGGGCGAGATCGAGGCTGATCCTGCGCGTGCCGATCTGCTCCACGGCCGGCACGTGCGCCGGCGCCGGTCGTCCATCGACCAGCAGCCGGCCGCCCCGCACCTCCACCTGCTGCCCGCCCACCGCCGCGACGCGCTTGATCAGGCGGGTGCCGTCGGCCGGCGAGTCGAACACGACCACCTCGCCCGGCAGCGGATCCGCGACGGTGACCAGGTCGAAGGTGCTGAACGGCAGCCGCCAGCCGTAGGCGCGCATGTCGACCACCACCCGGTCGCCGGGCTGCAGCGCGGGCTGCATCGAGCCGCTGGGCACGTGGTAATGGTTGGCGAGCGAGGAACGGGCCGCGGTCAGCAGCAGGATCAGCACCAGCAGCGGCAGCGCTTCGCGGCGCAGCCAGCCGAGGACGCGGCGCTGGCGGGAAGCGGTTGCGGCATCGGTCTGCATCGGATGTTCCCGGTCGGATACCCGGGGTGTGACCGCGGATGCGTGCAAAGGTTCAGCCGCGGCGCGCGGCCTGCTCGGCCAGCGTCAGCGCGACGTTGTTGCGCAGGTACGCGGGCTCGGCATGTTCCGGGGCGACCCCGCCACCCGCCGCGTGCAGCAGCGCGGCCAGCCGCGCGGTATCGGCGGCATGCGGAAGCGCGCCGGCATCGACGTGTCGCAGGCGGCTGCCCAGCCGCTGCACGAGCGCGTCGTCGACCGCGGTGAACCCGGTGCCGACGCCGATCCAGTTGTCCCCTTCGGCAAGTTCGACCTGGTCGGGCGCGCAGACGATTTCGGCATCCAGAAGCGTGGGACCCTGCGCACCGGCGCCGTAGCCGGCCACGTAGACCTCGCCCATGCGTGCGTCGATCGCCGCCAGCACGTGCGCATCCGGATGATCGCGCAATGCCGCCGCGGCCAGCGTTGCCAGCGTGGACACCGGCACCACCGGCACGTCGAGGGCCAGCGCAATCCCCTGGGCAATCGCGATCCCCAGTCGCACACCGGTGAACGCCCCCGGCCCGCGCCCGACCGCGATGGCGTCCAGCCCGCTGCGCGCGATCCCGGCTTCTGCCAGCAGCGCCTCCGCCCAGGGCAGCGCCAGTTCGGCATGCCGACGGGGCGCGACTTCGAAGCGCGCACGCACTTCGCCATCGGCGAACACCGCCACCGAACAGGCTTCGGTGGAGGTCTCGAAAGCCAGGAGTTTCATGCGCTGGAGGGGGCACCGGATGGCAGGGCGGACAGGATACGCAACGCCCGGCGCCGACGGCACACACGCAGCGCACCGCGTAATCCGTCGCCGGATCGGTGGTCGATCAGTCGCCCATCGCCGACGGGCGGAAGGCCGGAGCCGCCTCGAGCCCGTTGCGGATCTCGCCGAACTGCACCGCGCCCGTGGGACTCTTCAGGCAGGGCGTGCTGAACATGCCCACGACGTAGGTGTTGGGCCCCTTGTTGAGACCCGAATCCAGCATGTACCGGTTGCCGGTGCCCGGCTCGGTGGCCGCCAGGTTCACGCCGCCGTTGTCGAGCCGGCGGAAGCGGGTGATCTCCCAGCCGGATTCCTGCCAGCGCGCGTGCACGTCCTCCAGCACCTGCCCGGCGTTGTCGTCGTGGGCCACGCCACGCACCCCGACCCAGATGTAATAGACGTCGTCGCGGTCCCGGCCCTCGGCTCCCTCGGGAATCTCGCAGCGGTTCACCCGCACCGTGAACTTCTCCGGCGCGATCGGCAGGCCGGAAATAAACGCCTCGACCTGCGGCACGATGTCGCGCGCGGCCTGCAAACTGTCCCTGGTTTCCATCGTGCCTATCTCTACTGCATCCACCGGAGCCTGACAAGCAGCGCCGACCAGCAGCAGCGCCGCGGCCGACGCCGGCCATCGTGGCCATTGCAGAACCGGTCTCAGGGGCATCGTGTAGCCACTCGGCAACGGGGCCGCCGAACCGGTCAGCGGAATTCCCGGGTGGTCACCATATGCTCGTTGCCGGTCACGATGTAACCCTGGTTGCGCAGCGACTCGCTGTCCGCGGCCCAGTACCCCGAATGGCCGGACGCGCCGCCATTTGCGATGCGGGTTCCGCCAAAGCCCTCGTTGACCGGGTTGGTGCCCAGGATCCAGCCGGGAACGAAGCGGATCTCGTCGTCGTCGGCCATCGCCGTCCAGAAGTTGCCCTCGTCGATGCTGAGCTCATCGGCGCTGTCCACGCCCATGCCCGGGCTGCCGGCCACGATGATGTTGTCTGCGCCGAGGCCGCCGGTGCCGTCACGATCGGCATGGCCGACCACGGTCGAGCCGTAGGAGTGGCCGATCACGGTCAGGTTGGGGCCATCCCCGCTCTCGTGCGACGCCCGGAGCCCATGGGTGAGCTCGCGCAACGAAGGCGCGCCGTCGCGTGCCGGACCGGCACCGGTGGCAGCGGCCAGGTTGTCGGGCGCGTCATAGCCCAGCCAGACGATGGTGGAGGTCACGACTTCGTCGTCGATCAGTTCGGCCTGCGCCTTCAGGTCGTCGATGCGGTCGATGTTGCCGCCGATACCCGCGACCGTGGAGCCGGTGCCGGGGACGAAGATGGCGACGTTGTCGGCGGTGTCCGGGTTGCTGATTGCAACGATGGCCTTCGCGTCGGTCCCGCCATCCTGCGGCGCATAGCCGAGCAGGTACAGGTGTCCGGACGTGGCGGTCGGATCGCGCCGCGAATCGTCGATCCGCGTCAGCAGGTCCTGCGCGCCCTGGTCACCGTCCGCGGCCTGCTGGCGCAGGACCTCCATGTTGGCCTCGTGCCTGACCTCGGACGGCAGCCCGTCCATCGCGCCGAGCTGGGCGCCATAGGTCGACAGGTAGTTGGACTGCTCCTGCGGCGACAGGCCGTTCCACCACTGCGCGTTGAGCGCGGCGTCCTGCTCGGGGGTGAGCCCCCCGGCCGGGCACATGACCGGCTGTTCGCGCGTCCCGATGCAGCGGTCGCCCGGCGGCGGCTGCGCCGGGCAGGCGTTGGGCTCGGGCAGCAGCGAAGGATGGGTCGTCTGGGTGGAACCAACGGGCGGGGACATGGCGGGCTCTCAGCCGTCGCGTTGCGGTTACCGCGAAGGTGGCACGGAAGCGGCCGCGCCGGAATCAGGGCAAACCCTTGGCGGATCCGGCTCGCTGGCGGCGAAGAATGCCTGCACCTCGGCCACGTCGCGGGTCACCGGGAACGGCGGCAGCGAACCCAGGAACACCCGCCCGTACGGCCGGCTGGTCAGGCGCGGGTCGCACAGCACCAGCACCCCGCGGTCGTGCTCGCTGCGGATCAGCCGGCCGACGCCCTGTTTGAGTGCGATCACCGCCTGCGGCAGCTGTTCGTCGGCGAAGGGATTGCCGCCGGCGCGGCGGATCGCGTCCAGCCGCGCCTCGAACACCGGCTCGTCGGGCGCGGCGAACGGCAGCTTGTCGATCACCACCACGCTGAGCGCATCGCCGACCACGTCCACGCCCTCGCGGAAGCTGGCGGCACCGAGCAGCACGCCATTGCCGGATTCGCGGAACCGCTGCAGCAGCACGTGGCGCGGGGCCTCGCCCTGCACGAACAACGGCCAGGGGCCGCCGCGCAGCAGCGCCGCGGTCTCGCGCAGCGCACGGTGCGACGCGAACAGCAGGAACGCACGGCCGTTGGAGGCGTGCAGCACCGGCAGCACCGCGTCCAGCACCGCGCCTGCATACGCCGGTGCCGACGGTGCCGGCAGCCGCGGCGGCAGCAGGCACAGCGCCTGGCGCTGCCAGTCGAACGGACTCGGCGCCACCAGCGTGGTCGGGGCATCGAGCCCGAGCCGTGTGGCCACGTGGTCGAAGCAGCCGTCGATCGCGAGCGTCGCCGAGGTGAACACCCACGCCGCGCCGGAGGCCTCGCGATGCGTGCGCAGCGGGCCGGACACATCGAGCGGCGTGCGCTGCAGGCGGAACCCGCGCGGCGACAGCTCGTACCAGCGCACGTCGCCATCGTCGGCGCTGTCGGCGCTGTCGGCGTCGACATCGTCGGGCTCATCGAACGCGCCCGGTCCGTCGGCCACCTGCCAGCGCGACAGGCGGCTGCTGAACTCGCGCGCGCGGGCATGCACGGCATCCAGCGCGGGCGAGGCCTCGCGCAGCGGCGCCACCGCGTCGGCAAGGTCGCGCAGTGCATCGCACAATGCCTCCAGCGCGTCCTGCACGCCGGCATCGTGCAGGGCGCGGTCGCGGGTGCCGCGCGGCGGTAGCGACTCCATCGCCGCGCGCAGCGCGCGGACCGCATGTTCCAGCCCCTGCGCGGACGGCTGCAGCGCCGCGAGCGCACCCTCGACGCCGGCGCATTCGGCGGTCGCGTCACGTGCCAGCTCGACCAGCGGCCGTGCACTCAGGCCTTCGCCGAAGAACTGCGCGGCAAGTTCGGGCAACTGGTGCGCCTCGTCGACGACGAATGCCTGCGCGCCGGGCAGGATCTCGCCGAAGCCCTCCTGCTTGAGCGCGAGGTCGGCAAGCAGCAGATGGTGGTTGACCACCACCAGGTCCGCGGCCTGCGCGCGCTGGCGGGCCTGGACCACGAAACAGTCGCCATAGAACGGGCACTCGCTGCCCAGGCAGTTGTCGACGGTGGAGGTCACCATCGGGATCAGCGGCGAATCCTCCGGCAGCGCCTCGATCTCGGCGAGATCACCCATCCGCGTACGCCCGGCCCAGGCGACGATGCGCTGGAACAGCGCGACCTGGTCGCGCGCGCTGAAGCGCGGTTCGCCCCGCGCGCGCTCGAGGCGGTACAGGCACAGGTAGTTGGCGCGGCCCTTGAGCAGCGCGGACTTCAGGCCGATGCCGAGCGCATCGCGCAGCCGGGGCAGGTCGCGGTGGTAGAGCTGGTCCTGCAGCGCGCGGGTGCCGGTGGAGACGATGGTGCGCAGGCCCGACAGCAGTGCCGGCACCAGATAGGCGAAGGTCTTGCCGGTGCCGGTCCCGGCTTCGGCCAGCAGGGTGCCGCGGCTGCCGAGTGCATCGACGACGGCCGCGGCGAGCTGCTGCTGCGACGGCCGCGGGTGGAACTGCGGCAGCGCCTGCGCGAGCTCACCGCCCTCGGCCAGCGCCGCCTGCACGCGCGCGGCCAGGGTGTGGCCGGCGGCGATGGCCGTCGCCGGCGGCGCGGCGTGCGCGGTCACGTTCAGAAGCGGTCGAGCACGCCGACCCGACAGCCCCCGATCTGCGCACGGGCCTCGGCGGCGCCATCCCCGTCGCCCTGCAGCAGGCGCACCTGCTCGAGCGTGGCCCAGTGGCGCCGGCAGGCCGGTCCGACCTGGGGGCCGAGCGCGTAGGCACGCTGCGACAGGGGCTCGGCGTCGTCGAACTGGCCCAGCAGCAGGGCGAGCTCGGCGCGCTGCTGCAGCAGCGCCGGATCCGTCGGCACGATCTCCAGCGCGGCGTCGACAGTGGCGGTCGCCGCCACGTAATCGCCCGAGGCCTCCTCGCGCACGGCACGTTCGCGCAGGTCCTCGATGCGGCCATCGCGCAACGGCTGCACCGCGAGTTCGCCCTCGCCGTCGCCGGCAGCCTCGCGGATCGCGGCGACCATCTGCTGCGGCGAGGCGTCGGTCAATGCCACCACCACGGGCGCCGGCTCCGGCGCGGTGGCACAGGCGCCAAGCACCAGGCACAGCATGGCCAGGGCTCCGCGACGCGTGCGCCGCACGGGGTTCGGCGTCATGGCAGCTGCTCTCCGGAATAGGCGGGTTCGGGTGGCGGCGGAGGTGCTGCGGGTGCCGCAGGCTCGCGCGCGGCATCCTGCCGGCCGCGGCCGAAGAAGCGCCGCCAGCCGCTTTCCTGCGGCGCGGGCTCATCCGTGTACGCCGGCTCCCCCGGCTGCGTGAGCGGCTGGCCGTCCGCGGCGTACGGTGCGGGATAGCTGGCGTAACAGGGCTGGTAGGCCGGCTCGTACCCTTCCAGGAACGCGAAGCGGCGGGCGTCCGGGCAGTCCGGGTCGGTGGCGCCGCCCTGTGCCACCCAGGTCCACGAGAGACCGTCGTCGTCCACTTCCAGCGGCGCGCTGGGCAGGCGCCGGAACAGGTCCGACCACACGCGCATCGCACCGGTGGTGCCGTACAGACCGGTCGCCTCGTTCTGGTCGTTGCCGACCCATACCACCGCGAGGTGGTCGCCGGTCCAGCCGGCGAACCAGCTGTCACGGCCATCGTTGGTGGTGCCGGTCTTGCCGGCCGGCTGCAGGCGGGCAAGCCCGTCGGCGATCAACTGGCGGCCGGTGCCGGAGGTCACCGCATGCTGCAGCGCCAGGGTGACCAGCCGCACGTACTGCGAATCCTGCGGATAGGCCTCGGGTTGCGGGCCGTCGTAGCGGCGTTGCACGCGGCCTTCGCTGTCGAGCACGCCGCGCACCATGCGCAGGGTCTGCTTCTCGCCGCCTGACGCCAGGAACTGGTAGAGCTGCGCCATCGCATACGGACTTTCGTCGACCGCGCCGAGGATCAGCGAGGGGTTCGGCTCGGCGCGAATGGTCGCCAGGTTGTGCAGCAGGTCGGCCAGTGCTCGCGGGCCGACTTCCATGCCCACCCTCACCGTGGCCTGGTTGTAGGAGCGCGCCAGCGCGTCCATCAGCCGCACGCTGCCATGGCTACGACGATCGGAATTGGCCGGATTCCAGCGCTTTCCGTTGGGCAGCACCAGGTCCACCGGGGCATCGTTGACCCAGGTGGCCAGCGAGAACTCGTTGGGGCGGGTCAGCGCCAGCAGGTAGACGAAGGGCTTGAGCAGCGAGCCCACCGGCCGCTTGGCCTCGATCGCGCGGTTGAAGCCGTGCTCGGTGGGATTCGCACCGCCGACCACCGCGATCACTTCGCCGCTATGCGAATCGGTGACCACCAGGCCGGCCTGCAGTTCCGGGCGCTTGTCATTGCTGAGTGCCTCGATCGTGCGCCGCACGGCGCCCTCGGCATAGCCCTGGGCGGCCGGCGACATCGCCGTCATCACGGTGAGGCCCGCGCCCTGCAGCACCTCGGCCGGATAGTCCGTGGCCAACTGCCGGCGCACGAGATCGACATAGGCGGGGAAGCGGTTGGCGGCCAGCGTGCCGGGCGTGGAGCTGATGCCCAGCGGCGCCGCCAGTGCCCGCCTGTACTCGGCCGCGTCGATCAGCCCGTTCGCGTGCATCTTCCCGAGCGCGAAGTCGCGGCGTTCCTTCGCGCGTTCCGGATGCCGGCGCGGGTCGTAGTACGAGGGCCCGCGGATGATGCCGACCAGCAGCGCGACGTGCTCGGTGGCCAGGTCCTCGAGCCGGCGCCCGAACCAGAACTCCGAACCGGCGGCGACGCCGTGGATCGCCTGCGCACCGCGCTGGCCAAGATAGACTTGGTTGAGGTAGGCCTCGAGGATCGTGCCCTTGTCGTAGCGGGCCTCGATCAGCATCGCGTAGAGGATTTCGTTGAACTTGCGCGTGTAGGTCTGCTCGCGGCCGATGCCGAGCAGCCCGGAGCGCGCGAGCTGCTGGGTCAGCGTGCTGCCGCCCTGGCGCGCCTCGCCGGCGCGCACGTTCACCCAGGCCGCGCGCAGCATGCCGCCGAGGTCGATGCCGAGGTGGTGGGCGAAGTCCTCGTCCTCGACCGCCTGCAGCGCGTCGGTGACCAGCACCGGCACGTCCTCCACACGCACCAGCCGGCGCTCCTCCTGGCGCTGGCCGTACAGCGTGGCGATACGCGCGGGATCGAGACGGGCGCTGTCGATCGCGGCGTCGCCGCCGGCCTCGCGCAGCCGGCTGATCCGCCCGCCCGACATCGACACCTCGATACGGCGCGGGGGCACAGCGCCACCGACGTCCTGGAAGCCGCGGCTGGAGATCGTCCAGCGCCCGTTCTCGGCCACCGACCAGGTGCCCGGGCTGCGGCCGTCGCCTTCGCGGTAGGCGGACGACTCCAGCTCCAGCTTCAGCGTCTGCGCGTCGAGCGCCATGCCGGGCGCGAGATGCAGCGGCCGCGCATAGACGCGCGTGGGCACCTGCCAGCGCAGTTCGCCAAAGCGCTCGCTGACCTGCTGGTTGAGATAGAGGGTGTAGGGGATCAGGAACCCGAGCCCGAGCCCGACCAGGGCCAGTGCCCAGACGAGCGCACGTCGCGACCAGGTGCGGCGCGGGGAATCCGGGATGTCGTGATCGTCCTCGTCACGGTCGATGCGGCGCATCGAGTCCTGGGGTTTTGGCATCTGCAACGAGGCTCATGGGGGATGCGACAATGGCTGGCCGCAGTCTAGCCCAGCACGGTTTCCCGCCGGGCGAAGGCTCCCTGCACAGTCAGCTGGAGTTCCACCGGATGCCGTTCTCGCTGACCGACGCGCAGTTCCGGCTTGCCCGGGCGCTCGGTCTTTCCCGTCGCGCCTGGAGCAGCCTGCGCACCCGCGGCTGGCAGCAGACCTGGCAGCGCGTCGTGCTGCGCCTGCAGCGCACGCTGCGCCGCGCTCCCACCGATGCGATCCCGCTGTGGCGCCCCCCGCACTCTGCCGACCAGGCCCTGCCCACGTTCGTCGAAGCAGAAAGGGCCCCCGTCGCCAGCATCGTGATTCCGGTTCACAACCACCTCGGCCATACGCTCGAATGCCTGCGCGCACTGGCCGCGGCACCGCCCGAGGCCACGATGGAGATCATCGTGGTCGACGACGCGAGCAGCGACGACACCGCCGCCCTGCTGCCACGCATCGCCGGCCTTCGCTACCACCGCCATGAGCGCAATGGCGGTTTCATCGCCGCCTGCAATACCGGGGCCGCGCTGGCACGCGGCGAGGTGCTGGTGTTCCTCAACAACGACACCGTGCCGCAACCGGGCTGGCTGGACGCGCTGCTCCGCACCCTGCGCGAGGTTCCACGTGCAGGGATCGTCGGTGCGCAGCTGGTGTATCCGGACGGCCGGTTGCAGGAGGCCGGAGGCGTGGTGTTCCGCGATGGCCAGGCCTGGAACTACGGTCGCTTCGAATCGCCCGACGACCCGCGCTACGGCTATCTGCGCGATGCCGATTACATAAGCGGCGCCGCGCTGGCGATCCCGCGTGCGCTGTTCGATGCCGTCGGCGGCTTCGATACACGCTATGCGCCGGCCTACTACGAGGACACCGATCTCGCCTTCGCGGTGCGTGCGGCCGGCCACCGCGTCCTGTACCAGCCGGGTGCGCGGGTGCTGCACGACGAGGGCACCAGCGCCGGCACGGATCCGTCGACCGGCATGAAGGCCGCGCAGGCCCGTAATCGCGAGGTGTTCGCGCTGCACCGGAGACAGGAACTGGCAGCGTTTCCACCCGCCGATGAACTGCCCGGCCCCGGGACGCTGCACCGCGGCCAGCGCCGCATCCTGATCGTCGACGAATCCACGCCACGGCCCGACCACGACTCCGGCTCGCTGCGACTGGTCGCATTGATGCGGATGCTGCTCGAGGAAGGCGCCCATGTCGCCTTCGTGCCAGCCGATGGCCGCCATGCCGGCCGCTACACGCGCGAGTTGCAGGCAACGGGGGTGGAAACCTGGTCGGAGCCGTGGACCGGTGGCATCGCGCACTGGCTGCGCCGCCACACCACCCGTTTCGACGTGGCCATGCTCAGCCGCCACTTCGTCGCCGCGCCGCTGCTGCCGTTGCTGCGCCGGCATGCGCCGCGGCTGCGCGTCCTGTTCGACAGCGTCGACCTGCACTACCTGCGCGAGCGCCGCGCCGCCGAGCTCGCCGGTGACGCAGCCATGCTGGCGATCGCGCGGCGCACACGCTCGCGGGAACTGGCGGTGGTGGCCGCCGCCGATGCCACCCTGGTGGTCAGCCCCGCCGAGCGCGAGCTGCTGGCTGCGGATGCGCCTGGCGCGCGGGTGGAACTGCTGTCCAACCTGCACCGGCTCAGCGCCCGGACGGCAGCCTGGGAGCAGCGCCACGGCGTGGTGTTCGTCGGTGGCTTCCACCATCCCCCGAACGTGGATGCGATGCGCTGGTTCCTCACCGGGGTCTGGCCGCGCATCCGCGCGCAGGCGCCCATGCTGGACTTCCACTGCATCGGCAGCGACCCACCCGATGACCTCCGCGCCCACCACGGCCGTGACGGCGTGCAGGTGCATGGGCACGTGGCCGACATCGCGCCGTGGATGGACGGCTGTCGGGTGGCGGTGGCGCCGTTGCGGTTCGGTGCCGGGGTCAAGGGCAAGATCAATCTGAGCATGGCCCATGGACAGCCGGTGGTCGCGACCACGGTGGCGGCCGAGGGCATGCACCTGCACGACGGCCAGGACGTGCTGCTGGCCGACGATGCCGACGCCTTCGCCCAGGCGGTGCTGCGTGCACACGAGGATGCCGACGCCTGGTCACGCCTGGCAGCCGGCGGGCGCGCGAATGTGGAGCGGCACTTCTCCGTCGATGCCGCACGCGAGACGGTGCGCCGGCTGTTCCTCGCGGCCGACTGACCCCGCGCTTCAGCCCGGGTCCACCGCCGAGCCGGCCGCGCGCAGGCGCTCGCCGAAGGCCGACAGTTCCGGGACCGCGGGATCGAGGTCGCGGGCGGCGTCGTGGGCGGCACGCGCGGCGGCGAGTTCGCCGGCGCCCAGGCGCTCGTCGCCGACCGCCAGCCAGCGCTGGGCGAGGCGGCGCCGGGCCGGGCGCAGCGTGGCCTCGTCCTCCGACAGCGCGGTGCGTGCATCCAGGCAGGCGCGTGCGCGTGCCAGGCTGTTGGCGCGCAGTTCGCGGTCGAAGCAGCCGACGGCGGCCGGCAACAGGCGGGCCGCGGCCTGCCGCACCTCGCGGTCGTCGGGGGCGATCGCGCGGGCCGCGCGCAGGCGGTCGTAGGCGCTCTCGCCGGGCGGAGTCAGCAGGTCGCCGCGCTGTTCGGCGGCCTCCACCTGCGCCAGCAGCACCCGCAGGCGATCGCGCCGTTGTGCCGGGCTGCCGGCAGGGCGCAGCTGCGCGTGCGACAGCCGCGCGCGCTCGACATGGCGCACGGCCGCATCCACCGCCGCGGTGCCGCTGCCGCCGGGAGCCACGCGCGACGCCTCGGCCAGCGCGGCGTCGGCGTCGGCGAAGCGGAAGTCGGCGGCTGCACGTTCGGCACGTCGTGCGTACGCCAGCGCAAGCTGCTCCATGCCCTCCAGCGGCTCGGCAGCATCCGGGTCCGTTTCCAGCAGTTCGCGATAGCGCGCCTCCGTGCGCTCCAGCCGCCCGGCGTTGAGATCGTCCTGCGCACGGCGCAGCAACGCATCGCGCTCCTCGCCCAGACGTGCCTGGGTGTCGGGCAGGTCGATATGACCGGTGTCGAACTCGCGGGCGACCGCCACCGCGTGCGCGGCCGCGGCGTAGCGGCCCAGCCGCAGGTCCTCGCGCGCCTGCTGCAGCAGGTCGCCCAGCGCGTCCTCGCGGCCACGCAAGGCATCGGCATCGTCGGGGCGCAGGCCGAGGATGCGCCGGTACAGCGGCAGCGCCGAGTTCGCACTGCCATGCAGGTCGCCGCGTGCATAGGCGTCATCGGCGCGGGCACGCAGGTCGTCGAGGCCGGCCTGCGCGGCCAGGCGCTCGCGCAACGCGGCATCCACCGCATCGACCGCCGCGCGCGGCGCGGCCAGTTCCCGGGCCAGCGCGAGGGCTGCACGCGCGTCATCGAAACGGTCGTCGTCGAGTGCCGAGCGCGCCTGGGCGAGCGCGGCGCGTGCCACCTGCGACAGGCCGTCGCGGGCCTCGGGCCGGTCCGGATCCATCGCCAGCGCGGCTTCGTAGAGCTCGCGTGCACCGCTGCCGTCTTCCGCGCTCAAGTGGCCGGCCGCAAGCGCGGCGGCGGCTTCCTCGCGCAGCGCCTGGGCGCGGGTGTCCGGCCACAGCCAGTCGGCCAGCGGCTGGCGCACCACCAGCAGCAGGATCAGTGCCACGCCGATCGTCGCGGCCGCCATCGGCCACCAGCTGCGCCAGTCGCGCTGCGCCACCCACAGCGCCATGCGCACGCGCGCCTCCAGACGCCTGAGCGCCCGGGTCGGGTTGCGCGCTGGCGTTCCGGAGGTGTCGGCTCTGGATGCGGAGGGGCGACGGATCACCGCGGCAGCATAGGTGCAAACCATGAACGCGACGTCAGCCGCGCTTGGCCGCTACCGATCGCGCCGGGCGACTCCGCGGATGTGCGCGGCGTCAGCCGCGGCGCGCGCGCTCGATGCCCGGCAGCGCCTCCATCCGCCCGAGCAGACGCGCGAACTGGCCGTGGTCCTGCACCCGCAGCTGCAGCCGCAGGCGCACGCGACCGACGCCGCTGCCATCCTCGCTGTGGATCGACAGCACGTGCGCGTCCTCCTGTGCGATCAGGTTGGTGAGGTCCTTGAGCAGATGGCGGCGGTCCACGCCTTCCACCACCGCCTCGGCCTCGTGCACGCCACCGGCGCGGCCCCACTCCACCGGCAGCACCCGCTGCGGGTCGCGCGCGGCCATGCGCTGCAGCGCCGCGCACTCGGCGCGATGCACGCTGATGCCGCGGCTGCGGGTGAGGTATCCGGTGATCGCCTCGCCCGGCAACGGCCTGCAGCAACGCGCGATCTGCACCAGCAGGTTGTCGACACCGACCACGCTGAACTCGGAACTGCCCTTCGGCAGCCGGCGCGGTGGCGTGCGCGCGAGGTTGGTGGTCTCGTCGACCGGCCTGCGCGCCTCGGCCTCGGCTTCGCCGAGCGCGCGGACGACCTGGTGCGGGCCGACATCGCCCAGCGCCACCAGCACGTACAGGTCATCGAGGGTGGCGGCATGGAAGCGCCTCAGCGCCGGTGCCGGATCGGCATGCTGCAGGCCCAGACGCTTGAGTTCGCGATCGAGCAGGTCGCGGCCGGCCTGCACGTTGCGCTCGCGGTCGAGCGCGCGGAACCAGGCACGCACCTTGTCGCGCGAGCGGCCGCTGGCGAGATAGCCGTTGGCGGCGTGCAGCCAGTCGCGACGCGGTTCCGCGGTCCTGCCGGTCAGCACCTCCACGCGGTCGCCGCTCTGCAGCCGGTGGTCGAGCGGGACGATGCGGCCGTTGACCTTGGCGCCGCGGCAGCGGTGGCCGACCATCGTGTGCACGTGGTAGGCGAAGTCGAGCGGCGTCGCGCCGCGCGGCAGGTCGATGACCTCGCCCATCGGCGTCAGCGTGTAGATGCGGTCCTCGACCAGCTCGGTGTCGAGCGCGCCTGCCAGCCCGCCCTCGTCGCCGCCGTCCTGGTGCGATTCCAGCAGCCGCCGCATCCATTCGATCTTGCGTTCGAGCGCGGCATCGCCGACGCCGCCTTCCTTGTAGCGCCAGTGCGCGGCCACGCCGAGTTCGGCCTGCTCGTGCATCTCGAAGGTGCGGATCTGCACCTCCAGCGTCTTGCCTTCCGGCCCGACCACCGCCGTGTGCAACGAGCGGTAGTCGTTGCGCTTGGGGCGCGCGATGTAGTCGTCGAACTCGCTTGGGATCGGCGTCCACAGCGCATGCACGACGCCCAGCGCGGCGTAGCAGGCACCGACATCGTCCACCAGCACGCGCACCGCGCGCAGGTCGTACAGCTCGCCGATCGGCACGCCCTTGCGCTGCATCTTCTTCCAGATGCTGTAGATGTGCTTGGGGCGGCCGGCGACATCGGCATGCAGGCCCTGCGCGGCAAGCGCTTCGCGCAGGGTGCGCGTGACCTCGTCGATGTAGCGCTCGCGCCCGGAACGCTTGTCGTCGAGCAGGCCGGCGATGCGGCGATAGGTCTCCGGATCGAGGTGGCGGAACGCGAGGTCCTCGAGCTCCCACTTCAGCTGCCAGATACCGAGACGGTTGGCGAGCGGCGCATGGATGTCGCGGGTCAGCCGCGCCAGCGCGACGCGCTCGGGTTCCGGCCGCGTTGCCACCGCGCGCAGATGCGCGAGCTGCCGCGCAAGCAGGATCGGCACCACCCGCAGGTCACGCACGATCGCCAGCAGCAACCGGCGCAAGCCCTCCTGGCCACCGCGGCCGACGCGCTCGGCGTGCAGTGCCCACACCTGGCGCGCGGCGCGCTGGCCATCGAGCAGCGCGGCGACGCGCGGATGCGCCTGTGCCAGCCGCGTCGCGGCATCGGGCGGCGGCTCGGGCAGCACGTGCAGGATCGCCGCGGCGATGACATCGGCATCGGCATTGAGCGTGGCCAGCGACTGCAGGGTATCCGCCAGCACCGGCCAGGGCTCGGCCGGCACCACCCGGGCGCCGGAGGCATCGCGCAACGCGGCCTCGACCACCGTGCGCAGGGCAGGCGTCAACGCCGCGGTGGCGGGCAGCGACAACAGGGTTGCGGCGCTGGCGTCGACGGCCGACACGGCATCACGACTCGGGTGGGCGCTCTACACTAGCCGCCACCTGCCCCGAGGAACAGACCATGCGCAGCCTTTTCCATCCAGCACTGCTGGCCGCCGCCCTTCTGTCGAGCGGACCTGCCCTGGCGCAACAGGCACCACCGCTGCAGGAACAGATGACCGCCAACGAGTTCCGCGCCGCCGGCCTCGACAAGCTCAGTGCCGACGAGCTCGCCGCGCTCAACCGCTGGCTGGAACGCCGGGTCGGCGAACAGACTGCCGCCGCGGTCGAGCAGGCACGCGAGGAGGGCCGGCAGGAGGTGGTGACCAGGAACCGCGGCTTCTTCCACTTCGGCTCCGAGGAGCCCATCGAAAGCACGATCGCCGGCGAGTTCCGCGGCTTCGGCAAGGGCCGCCGCTACACCCTGGCCAATGGCCAGGTCTGGGAACAGACCGACAGTGCCAGCCTGGCCGGTGTGCGCCGGCAGGATATCGGCGTGCGCATCCGCCCCGGTGCGATCGGTGGCTGGTGGATGCAGGTGGACGGCTACAACACCACCGCGCGCGTGCAGCGGGTGGAATAGCGGTCGCCGAAGCCCGGTTCCTCCGTCGGCGCCCTCATCCGGCGCGGCGGGGCGGGTTCTCAGCCCTGCAATGCCTCCAGGCGCCTCGCCAGCTTCTTGGGCGACACGCCGCCGCGCGCGCCGAGTTCCTGCGCATGCAGTGACACCCGCAGTTCCTCGAGGTCCTGGCGGAACGCGCGCCATTCCGGATCGGACGCAATGCCATCGGCTTCGGCCTCGACCAGCGCATCGACGAAGGGCTTGAGTTCGAGCATGCGCTGCTGGTCGCGCAACGGGTCGCGCAGCGCGCGTTCGGCACGCAGCGACAGCGCCTGCAGGTAACGCGGCATCTGGTCGAGCAGCGCATCCGGCGTGGTTGACAGAAAGCCCGGCGGCGCGAGGCTGTCGAGATGCGCGCGCATGTCGTCGAGGTTGGCGCGTGCCCAGCCCATCAGCCCGCCCTCGAGGCGGCCGCGGATGTCGGCGATGCTGTCGAGCACACGTTCGGCCAGCTGCAGCCGGCGCATCGCCTCGCCGAACAGTTCGCGCCCGATCGCGTCGCGCCGGTCCGCGAACGCGGCGGCGTCGCGGATCGTCTCCAGGCCATCGGCGGCGAGTGCGATGAACGCGCCCTCGACCAGATCGTCGCGCAGCGGGTCGCCACCTTCCGGGCGCACCGCGCGCGGTGCCGCGGCTTCGATCGCGGCATACAGCAGCGCGGTCTTCGGCTTCGCGGTGAGCTGCTTGCGCGCCTGCCGCAGCTTCGCATCCAGCGCGATACGCAGCAGCCGGCGCACGCCGCCCGGGTGCCGGCGCGCGGCCTCCGCGGCATCGGCGTACACCGCAAGCCGCGCGCTGTCGCCGGCATCGTCGAGCGCGGGATATGCGGTGATGCCACCGGCGCCGGGCACCGACCGCGGCACCGGCGTGTCCGGGAACGTGGTCAGGCCGGTCTGCGCGAGCCCCTCCGCCGCGCGCTCGGCGAATGCCGCGTCGGCGTCGGCGCCGAAGCGCGCACGCAGCGCCGCGAGGTCGCGCGATTCCGCAAGCACCTGGCGGCCGTCGCGTGCGAGCAACCGCAGGTTCATGCGCAGGTGCGGCTCCAGCGCCTCTTCGTTGAAATCTGTGGCGGCCACGTCGACGCCGGTCAGGCGCTTGAGGAAGCGCGCCAGCACGCCGGTGAACGCATCGGCCCCGGGCTGGCGATGGGCTTCGGCGAAGGCGCGGGCGAAGTCCGGCACCGGCACGAAGTTGCGGCGCAGGGCCTTGGGTAGCCCGCGGATCAGTGCCGCCGCACGGTCCTCGGCGAAGCCGGGCGCAAGCCACGACAGCCGCGCGGGATCGAGTGCGTTCAACAGGTGCAGCGGCACCCGCACGGTCATGCCGTCGTCGACCGCGCCGGGCTCGAAGCGGTAACCGACCTCCAGGCGTGCATTGCCGACCGCCAGCACCTTGGGGAAGCGGTCGGCATCGGTCTCGTCGGCGACCAGCAGGTCGTCGCGCGTCCATGCCAGCGCGTCGCGCTCGGCGGGCGACGCCTTCTTCCACCACGCCTCCAGCGAACGCGCATCGACGATGCCGGCCGGAATGCGGTCGTGGTACCACTGCTGCATCCATTCCTCGTCGACCACCAGGCCCACGCGGCGCTGCTTGGCCTCCTCCTCGCGCGCCTGCGCCAGCGTGGCCAGGTTGCGCGCCAGGAACGTCGCACGCAGGTTGATCTCGCCGGTGACCAGGCCGTCGCGCAGGAACATCGCGCGCGCCTCGTCGGGGTACAGGCACCCGTAGTCGACCGGCCGTTTCGGCGCCAGCACCAGCCCGAACAGGCTGACCTGCTCGCTGCCGATCACCCGGCCCTGCGCACGCGACCAGTGCGGATCGTGGTGGCGGCGCGCCAGCAGGTGCGGCAGTTCGGCGATCGCCCAGTCCGGCTCGATGGTGGCATTGGTCAGCGCCCACACCTTTTCGGTATCGAGCAGCGTCGCCGACAGCACCCACGGCGGCGGCCTGCGCGCAAGCGTGGATCCCGGAAACAGCTGGAAGCGGCGCCCGCGAGGGCCCTCGTACTGGCCGCGATCACCACGATGGCCGAGCTGGGTCGGCAGGCCCACCAGCAGCGCACGATGCAGGGCTGCGTAGCCACGCGCGTCCATCACCGGCACCGGATCCGCGCCGGCAGCAGGCTCACGCAACGGCGTGCGTCCCTGCTCCACCGCCCAGCCGAGATCGGCGCACTGCAGCTTCAGCTGGCGATGCAGCTCGCGCCATTCGCGCAGGCGCAGGAAACCGAGGAAGTGCTTCTCCGCCCAGCGCCGCAGCTGCGACTGGGTGAGTTCCTCGTGGGCGCCGCGATAGGCCTCCCACAGTTTCAGGATCCCGACGAACTCCGAGCGCGGGTCGGCGAACAGCGCATGCGCGTTGTCGGCCGCCGCGCGCTGGTCGGCGGGGCGTTCGCGCGGATCCTGGATGCCGAGGAAGGCGGCGATCGCCAGCATCGGTTCGAGGCAACCATGCGCCTGTGCGGCCACCAGCATCCGCGCCAGCTTCACGTCCACCGGCAGCCGCGCCATGGTGCGGCCGGTCGCGGTGAGCCTGCGCTCGCCATCCACCGCGCCGAGCTCGGTCAGCTGCTGCCAGCCGTCGGCGATCGCGCGCGGGTCCGGCGCTTCCAGGAACGGGAAATCCTCGATGACCCGGCTGTTGGTCGCGGCGCGTTTCGGCGATGCCGACGCACGGCTCCCGATGTCGCCCAGGCCCAGCCACAGCATGCGCAGGATCACCCCCGCCAGCGCGGCGCGGCGGATCTCCGGATCCGTGTACTGCGGCCGCGAAAGGAAATCGGCTTCCGAATACAGCCGGATGCAGGTCCCGGGTGCGATGCGCCCGCAGCGGCCCTTGCGCTGGTCGGCGGCGGCCTGCGAGACCGGCTCGATGTGCAGGCGGTCGAGCTTCTGCCGCGGGCTGTAGCGCTTGACCCGCGCGAAGCCGGGATCGACGACGTAATGGATGCGCGGCACCGTCAGCGAGGTTTCGGCGACGTTGGTCGCCAGCACGATGCGCCGCAGCGGACCGGGATTGAACACCCGGTCCTGGTCGCGCGTGGACAGCCGCGCATACAGCGGCAGCACCTCGGTATGGCGGTATTTGCGGCGCTCCAGCGCCTGGTGGGCGTCGCGGATCTCGCGCTCGCCGGGCAGGAACACCAGCACGTCGCCGATGCCGCCGGGGCCGCGCGCCTCGCGCATGATCTCGTCGCAGGCGGCGACGATGCCGTCGAGCACCGAAACGGTCTCGGCGCCGTCATCGCTGCGTGGGCTGCGGCCGGCCGCGGCGCCAGGCGTGTCGGCGTCGCTCTGCGCAGCTTCGCCCAGCGGCCGCCAGCGCACCTCGACCGGATAACCGCGCCCTTCCACGTTGACCACCGGCGCATCGTTGAAGTGTTTCGAGAAGCGTTCGGTGTCGATCGTTGCCGAGGTGACGATCACCTTGAGGTCGCGGCGGCGCTCGAGCAGCTGCTTGAGATAGCCCAGCAGGAAGTCGATGTTGAGGCTGCGCTCGTGCGCCTCGTCGACGATGATCGTGTCGTAGGCCGACAGCCAGCGGTCGGACGCGATCTCCGCCAGCAGGATGCCGTCGGTCATGAACTTCACCGCGGTGCGTTCGCCGACCTGGTCGTTGAAGCGAACCTGGAAACCGACCGCGCCGCCCAGCGGCACCTTCAGCTCCTCCGCCACCCGGCGCGCCACCGCACGCGCGGCGATGCGCCGCGGCTGGGTGCAGCCGATCATGCCGGCGGCGCCGCGCCCGGCCTGCAGGCACAGTTTGGGCAGCTGGGTGGTCTTGCCCGACCCGGTCTCACCGGCGATCACCACCACCTGGTGGTTGCGGATCAGCTCGACGATGCGCCCGGCCTCGCTGGCGATCGGCAGCGACGGGTCGACGTCGGCCCGCGGCAGTGCCGCGGCGCGCGTCTCGCGGGTGGCGACCGAAGCCGCCAGCGCCTGTTCGAACGCCTGCTGCGCGGCGGCATCGTCCGCCCGCGCCCGCCAGCGCGACCACAGGCCGTGCAGCCGCCCGCGGTCGCCCGACAGGGCACCGTCGATCGCCGCGCGCGCCGCCTGCAGGGCGGGATCGGGGCGCGCAGGGGCGCGGGGCGGGCGGGGCGTCTTGGGTGCTTGCAAGCGGGTCTTCCAGGTCACACATCGGCCACGGCGGCTGCCGTATTGTCGCCGCATCCACCCAATGGAGCTTGAAATGGCCAGTGAACAGAACCCCAGCCCTGACGCATCCACCCATGCCTCGGTGCAGACCACCGCATCGCCGGAGCCGCAATCGCGCGCGCCCGCCATCGACATCGGTATTCCCGAGGAGGATCGCCGGAAGATCGCCCAAGCGCTGTCGGTGTTCCTTGCCGATGCCTACACGCTGTACCTCAAGACCCACAACTTCCACTGGAACGTGACCGGGCCGATGTTCAACGCCCTGCACAACATGTTCGAGCAGCAGTACACCGAGCAGTGGAACGCACTCGACGACGTCGCCGAACGCATCCGCGCGCTGGGCTACAACGCCCCGGGCTCGTACGCGGAATTCATCGAGCTGACCTCGATCAAGGAAGAGCCTGGCCTCGAGAAGGCCGCGGACTGGCGAGAAATGGTGCGCCAGCTGGTGGAGGGCAACGAGGCCGTCTGCCGCAGCGCGCGCGTGGCGCTCGAGATTGCAGACGACGGCGACGACGACCCGACCGAGGACCTGCTGACCCAGCGTCTGCAGACCCACGAGAAGTACGCCTGGATGCTGCGCTCGCTGCTGCAGTGACCCGTTAGGAAGATGCTTCTTACGGCTCCGGCGTGATGGCAGACAGGCGGCCTGTCCGTGCGTCCGTGAGTTGCTCCGTTGTTGCTTCGCGCCGCCCGCCGCGCGCCTTGGCGGGTGTGCTCCCCCGGCCGGAGTCCACGTCCAGCGACCACGGCCGGCGCCGGCCCTCCATTGGCCGGCTGTCCGCACACCCGCCGGTGCACGCGACGGGCCCGGGCATCCGCCGGCTCCGGCACGGGAATCAACAGTGGTGGTGCAGGCGTCGCCTGCCGCTGAGATGCCCGCCTCACGCGTTCGGCAGTTCCGCTTGGCGGTCGGCAGGTACGACACGGCCTCAACGCCGGCAGCGGCGGCAATGGCGCAATGGCGGTAGAGGCGGCAGGCCGAAAGTCGCCGCCACGAGGCCCTGGTTCTCGCCGTTGATCTCTTCCGGAAACGCGACGACGGTTCGGGGCCCGCCGCGGCCGCAGGGGGATGTCCAGAGCCGGCCATGGATGGCCGGCGGCCGGATGTGGGAGCCGGACGCGGAGATATCCAGCTGGGCATCCCCCTGGGGCCGCGGCGGCTGGCGTACGACCAGCAGGTGCGGTCCGGCTTCGCCGTCGGGCGACGGATCCGCGCCCATCCACTTGTCGCCGCTTCCGGACCCGACACCGGACCTCCTGACCGCGGCTCACGGGATCCGCACGGTATCCTGTGCCGATGTCGCGCACCGCCCACGCAGTACTGCAGAACGTCTTCGGCCATGCCGCCTTCCGCGGCGAACAGGCGTCCATCGTCGACCATGTAGCGTCGGGGAATGACGCCCTGGTGCTGATGCCCACCGGCGGCGGCAAGTCGTTGTGCTACCAGGTGCCGGCGCTGCTGCGCGACGGCTGCGCCATCGTCATTTCGCCGCTGATCGCGCTGATGCAGGACCAGGTCGAAGCGCTGCGCCAGCTCGGCGTGCGCGCGGCCTACCTCAATTCCACCCTCGATGCCGCCGAAGCGCAGGCGGTGGAACAGCAGCTTCGCGAAGGTGGCCTGGATCTCGTGTACGTCGCCCCCGAGCGGCTGCTGACCGGGCGCTTCCTGTCACTGCTGGAGCGTGCACGGATCGCGCTGTTCGCGATCGACGAAGCGCATTGCGTGTCGCAGTGGGGCCACGATTTCCGCCCCGAATACCGCGAGCTCACCATTCTCCACGAGCGCTGGCCGGAGGTGCCGCGCATCGCGCTGACCGCCACCGCGGATCCGCCCACCCAGCGCGAGATCGCCGAGCGCCTGCAGCTCGAGGACGCGCGCCGTTTCGTCAGCTCGTTCGACCGCCCCAACATCCGCTACCACGTCGTGCAGAAGGACGACGCCCGCCGCCAGCTGCTGGACTTCCTGCAGGCGCATCGCGGCAGCGCCGGCATCGTCTACTGCATGTCGCGGCGCAAGGTCGAGGAGACCGCGGAATGGCTGGTGGCGCAGGGTGTGGACGCCCTCCCCTACCACGCCGGCCTCGAGTCACGCCTGCGCGCCACCCACCAGCGCCGCTTCCTGCGCGAGGACGGCGTGGTGATGGTGGCCACGATCGCGTTCGGCATGGGCATCGACAAGCCGGACGTGCGCTTCGTCGCCCATACCGACCTGCCGAAATCGATCGAGGGCTACTACCAGGAAACCGGCCGCGCCGGCCGTGATGGCGAGGCCGCCGATGCCTGGATGTGCTACGGCCTGGGCGACCTGGTGCTGCTGCGGCAGATGATCGAGCAGTCGGAATCGGGCGAGGAACGCAAGCGCCTGGAGCATCGCAAGCTCGACCAGCTGGTGGGCTACGCCGAGACCATGGCCTGCCGTCGCCGGGTGCTGCTGGCAAGCTTCGGCGAGCGCTACACCCCTGCGGGTGCGAGCGGCAGCGGCGAGCACGATTGCGGCAACTGCGACAACTGCCTGCAGCCACCGGAGAGCTGGGACGCCACGGTCGCGGCGCAGAAGGCGCTGAGCGCGGTGTTCCGCAGCGGCCAGCGTTTCGGCGCCGCGCATGTGATCGACATCCTGCGCGGTGCCGATACCGAGAAGGTGCGCCAGTTCGGCCATGACCGCCTGAGCACCTACGGCGTGGGCGCCGAACTCGACGCGCGCGCGTGGCGCGGGGTATTCCGCCAGCTGGTCGCGCACGGGCTGCTGGAGGTGGATGCACAGGGCCATGGCGCGCTGCGCCTGACCGAGGCCAGCCGCGCCGTTCTGCGCGGCGAGCAGGGCGTGCGCCTGCGCAAGCTGCCGCCGGCGCGCAGCGGCGGCGGCGGTGCGCGCGCGACCAGTGCCGCCGCAGCGGTGCCGGCACCGGACCAGCCGCTGTTCGAGGCCCTGCGTGCGATGCGCGGCCGCCTGGCCCGCGAACAGAACGTGCCGGCCTACGTGATCTTCCACGACGCCACCCTGCGCGAGATCGCCGCACGGCGCCCGAAGAGCCTGCCCGCACTGGGCGGCATCGGCGGCATCGGCGCCGGCAAGCTCGAGCGCTACGGCGAAGCGGTGCTGGACGTGGTGTTCGAGCACGATTGAGGTCATTCCGGGTGGCCCGCCGCGGCCACAGGGGATGCCCAGCCGGATATCTCCGCGTCCTGCTACCACATCCGGCCGCCGGCCATCCATGGCCGACTCTGGACATCCCCCTGCGTCCGCGACGGGCTCCGACCTGTCGTCGTCCCGGGGGACGACCAGATCAACGACGGAGAACGCGCGCGCGGGGGAGAAGGCCCCGCGGTGGTCGCTGTTGATCTCCGCGCCGAAGCCGGCGGAAGCAGGAGCCGGTCGCGTGCCCAGGGGGGTGTGCGGACAGCCGGCCATGGATGGCCGGCGGCCGGCCGTGGTAGCTGGACGCGGACTCCGGCCGGGGGAGCACACCCCCCTGGGCGCGCGACGGGCAGCGCGGATCGCGGCGGAGCGGCTTGGACGCCGGGAGCACTTCGATCGGTGCTTCCGCGGTGTAGGGAGGACAACCTCACTTCAGCCCGGGCTGCCGGCAGCCGCTACGGTCGGGCCCGGCAGATCCACGACCACCCGCCGTGCCACCACTTCACGCACCAGCGCAGCGCGGGCCGCCGCCGCGGTTTCGGCGTCGAGCGATGCATCCACCTCGATAGCATCACCCAGCCGCGTCGCCACCACATGCCCGTCGCGCAGCACCAGGCGCGCGCCCGGCTGGCGTGGCAGGCGCTCGCCGGGCAGCACCGTGCCGGCAAGGTTGAGCGGGTCATGCGCCGACACGCAGACCAGTTCGCCTGTAGGCGGACGGTTGCGGACCGCACGCAGCAGGCCGACCGCCTCGGGCAGCGCGTACTGCTCGCCGGCGATGCCCGCCACGAAGCGTCCGCCGCGGATCTCGCCGCGCGCCTCCAGCCTGCGGTACACGCGCACCAGTTCGCGCCACGGCGGCAGCCAGTCGGGTTCGCGCTGCAGCATCCGCCAGCCGGCCACCCCGTAACGGCGCAGCAGCACGCGCGCCACGTATTCGATGTCGTCGGCGCCCGCGTCGGCTTCGTCACGGCGGGCCGGCCCCCAGCGGCCGGCATCGGCGATCCCCGACAGCGCGACCCTGCGCCCGCGTCGTCCCGCGGCCGGGCGTTTCGACGGCGGCACCAGCAGCGCGCGCAGGCCGGCGAAGCTGTCGCAGTGCGCCAGTCCCGCGGCCACCAGTTCCGACAACGCGTCCTCGAGTTCGGTACGCAGCAGGCGCGCATCGTCCTGCAGCTCGTCGAAGAACGACGCACCCTGCCGCTGCAGCACCTCGTGCAACCGGCGCGCACGCGATGACAACCCCTCGGCGTCCATCGGCGCAGGCGCCAGCCGCGTCCAGCGCGCCGCCTCGCGGCGCGGCAGCAGCACGACCGGCGTGGCGCGAAGGGTGCCGCTACGCCCTGCAACCGGCTCGCCGGCGCGTGGCCGCAGGCGCAGCCAGGTCGTGCGGCCCGCGGTGCACAGCTCGTCGAGCCAGGTGATGGCGTAATCGCGCACCCGCAATGCCAGCAGCTCGGTTTCCCACGCGGATGCGGGTGCCTCGAAACCTTCGAGCTGCGACAGCACGCCCGCAAGTGCATCCGCACCGCTGCTGCGCGTGGCTGCGGTCACGCGCTGCCAGTCGCACAGGAAACGCACATAATCGGCGACCGCGACCGGCTCGATCTCGCGCCGCAGCCGGCCCAGGGTGTCGCGGTGGATGCGCGCAAGCAGGCCGCGCTCGCACCACTCGAGCGCCGCGCCCCCGGTGAACCGGCCCTGCATCGCCGTGCCCTCGTGTTCCAGCACCCGCAACGCCTGCTCGACCACCCCCACGTCCAGGCGAAGTGGCCGCGCGAGGGCATCCGCCTGCACCGGGCCGAGCGCGCCGAGCCGGGCGCGTACGAATTCGACAGCCGCGGTATCGGCGTCCCAATCCCCGATGCAGTCCGCAGGCACCACCACCGCAGGCGTCACCGGTGCCTGCGGGTGCAGCGCGCGCAGCAGTGGCAGGCGCTCGGTGGCGACATGCAGCACACCATCGCCCAGCGCCATGCGCGTCGCCCGGCCGCTCGCCTGCAGCGAATCGACAAGCGCCGGCCACTCCGGCGTGCGTTGCAGCTCGGCCTCGTCGAGCGCCCCCAGCAGCATCAGCGCATCGTGCAGCTCGTCGGCGGTCGACGCCTCCGGCCAGGCTTCGTCGCGCACCCGCGCGATCGCCGCGGGATCGAGACGGCCGAGATCATCGGCACTGGCAGGGTCCGCATACCGTCGATGCTGCACCGCCTGCGTGCGGCGCTCTTCCAGCGGTGCATCGTCAAGAAACGCGTAAGGCCGCGCATTGCAGGGCTCGGCGGCCAGCGGCGACGGCGAGGTCAGGTCGCGGGCGACGACCTGGATATCACCCGCCTCGATCGCACCCAGCACCTGCAGCCAGCCGGGCGCATCCATCGCGTCGTGCAGGCAGTCGCGCAGGGTCTGCGCGACCAGCGGATGGTCGGGGATCTCGCGCTCGCCGACGATGTTCTCCAGGCACGCGACCTGGTCGGGGAACACCGCCGCCAGCAGGTCCTCCGCCCGCATCCGCTGCAGCTGCGGCGCCACCTTGCGGCCGCCGGTGAAGCGCGGCAGCGCCAGCGCGGTGGTCGCGTTCCAGCGCCAGCGCACGCCGAACAGTGGCGCATCCAGCAACGCCTGCACCAGCACGTCGAGCGCGCTCGCCGAATGCAGGAAGCGCGCCACGTCCTCCAGGGGGAAGCTGTGGCTGGTCGACAGCGACAGCACGATGGCGTCCTCGGTGGCCGCGGCCTGCAGCTCGAAATTGAAGGTACGGCAGAAGCGCTTGCGTAGCGCCAGGCCCCAGGCGCGGTTGATGCGGCTGCCGAACGGCGCGTGGATAAGCAGCTGGGTGCCACCGCTGGCGTCGAAGAAGCGCTCCAGTACCACGCACTGCTGCGTGGGCAGCACGCCCAGCGACGCGCGTGCCGCGCCGAGGTAGTCGACGATCTGCCGCGCGGTTTCCGGCGACAGCCCGACCCCGCGCTGCAGCCAGTCGCGGGCGTCGGCATGCATGTCCTCCGGCGCCGCGGCCGGGGTCGCGTCCAGGCGTTCCGCCACCTCGGCACGCAGGCGCGACACACCCGCCGACAGCGCGTCGGTACGTCCCGGCGCCTCGCCCAGCCAGAACGGGATCGTCGGCGGCAGCCCGTGCGCGTCCTCCACCCGCAGCCGCCCCGGCTCCACGCGCAGGATCCGGTAACTGGCATTGCCGAGCTGGAACACATCACCGGTGAGGCTTTCGACTGCGAAGTCCTCGTTGACGCTGCCGATGCCGTGGCCATCGGGCTCCAGCATCACGGTGTAATCGCCGATTTCCGGGATGGTGCCGCCGGACATCGTCGCCACCATCCGCGCGCCCTTGCGCGCACGCAGGCGACGGTGCACCGCATCGCGATGCACCCAGGCCGCGCGGGGACCATGGCGGCCGACGTAGCCGTCGGCAAGCATGCGCACCACCGCATCGAAGTCATGGCGTTCCAGCGCCCGGTACGGCCAGGCGCGGCGCACCAGCTCGAACAGCGCATCCTCGTCCCAGTCCTGCGCGGCGGTCTCGGCCACGATCTGCTGCGCCAGCACGTCGAGCGCGGCCTGCGGGATACGCAGCACGTCGAGTTCGCCACGACGCACGCAGTCCAGCAGCGCGGCGCACTCCACCAGCTCGTCGCGGCTGGTCGGGAACAGCCGCGCCTTCGGCACGCCGCCGACGTGGTGGCGCGAACGACCGGCGCGCTGCAGGAATGCGGAGATCGAGCGCGGCGAGCCGATCTGGCAGACCAGGTCGACATCGCCGATGTCGATGCCGAGTTCCAGCGACGCGGTCGCCACCAGCACCTGCAGCTCGCCGCGCTTGAGCCGCTGTTCGGCATCCAGCCGCGCCTCGCGCGACAGGCTGCCGTGGTGCGCGGCCACGTGTTCACGGCCCAGCAGCTCGCCGAGATGGCGTGCGGCGCGCTCGGCCATCCGCCGGGTGTTGACGAACACCAGGGTGGTGCGATGGGTCTGTGCCAGCTGCGCGATGCGCCGGTAAACCTGCTGGGCCTGGTCGGTGGACAACACCGCCGACAGCGGCGTGGGCGGCAGTTCCAGGCCGAGGTCGCGCGGGCGGTCGCTACCGACATCGATGATCGCGCAGTCGGGCATTACATCGTCGGCGGTGGCGCCCACCAGGAAACGCGCCACGGTATCGATCGGCTTCTGCGTCGCCGACAGGCCCACGCGCACCAGCCGCCGCCCCGCCAGCGCATCCAGCCGCTCCAGCGTCAGCGCGAGGTGGCTACCGCGCTTGTCACCGGCCACCGCGTGGATCTCGTCGACGATCACGCTGCGCGCCGTGCGCAGCATGTCGCGGCCGGATGCCGAGCCCAGCATCACGTACAGCGATTCCGGCGTGGTCACCAGGATATGCGGCGGGCGGCGACGCATCCGCGCGCGCTCGGCCTGCGGGGTGTCGCCGGTGCGCACGGCGGCGCGGATCGGCACGTCGTCGAAGCCGAGCGCCGCGAGCTGCTGGCGGATGCCGGCCAGCGGTGCTTCGAGGTTGAGCTGCACGTCGTTGGACAGCGCCTTCAGCGGCGAGACGTAGATCACCGCTGTCTCGTCGACCAACCCGCCGGCGGTCGCCAGGCCCTCGCGCACCAGCATGTCGATCGCGGTCAGGAAGGCCGTCAGGGTCTTGCCCGACCCGGTCGGTGCGGACACCAGCACGTCGCGCCCGGCACGGATCGCCGGCCACGCCGCCGCCTGCGCCGGAGTCGGCGCGGGGAATGCGCTGGCAAACCACTGCGCAACGGCGGGATGGAAGGGTTCGAGGGGCATGGGTCTCGCCTGCACGGCGACGGTGGCTTGCACATGCGGCGCGCCGGGATGCGCGACGTGGCGAACATAGCGGTCAGGATGCCCGATCTGCGCCCGGCGTGGCCGCGCTTCAACGCTGCCGGCCCGGGATGTTCAGGCCGCGGCCGGCGCACCGCTGCCCTCCGCGATCGCGGAGGGCGTCACCGCGATGGCAACGCCCCAGCACGCGCCGCATCAAGCGTCGCGGCTTCACCGATACGCAGGACATTAACGTCGGCGGGCACCGGTGCAGGAAACGCGGCAGCGCATGCCCACACCTACGCCGACCCCGCCGACTCGGATCCCCGGATCGATCCCGGGAAATGGCCCCGACAGCGACGCAAGCCGCGCAGGGACTGCGCGGTGTACCGCTGGCGCACCGCCGCGCGAACCTAGCGCCACAGGTGCCGCCCCCTCCAGTCCGCTGGAATCTTCATCGCGTCCAGCGGCACCGCGGGATGCGCGTCCAGCAGTGCCCAGAGTCGTTCGCGCCATTGGCAGCCGGGTGACACCAACAGCAGCATGTGCCTGAGCACAACCAGCATCCCGTACAGGCGGCCGTTGTCCGGGACCTGGTGCGGCCAGGTCAGGCTACGCGAAGGGAACCGTGGCCGGATCGCGAATTGACGGTTCCAGAGCCGCTTGTGGTGGGCGCAGACATTGCGCAGGTAGGTCAGCGCATGCAGCCAGCTGCGCAGGAACTGTTCATCCACCCCGTACTCTGCCGCGATCTTCTGTTTCAACGCCGGCGCCAGCGCAGCGTAGAGCTTGGATACTGCGCCGAAGGACAGCAGCTCGGTCGCCATCCAGACCGGCAAGTGGGGTTCGGAGGTGTACTTCTTCCGGAAGTGTCCCGCGAACGTCTCTTTCGCTCGCCTCTCCTCCCCGACCAGCTCGTCCATGAATCGGCCATGCTCGAAGCCGGGGGCGAAGTTGGCAGGGTCGGTGTGACCGAACGACCCGTAGGCGTGCGCGATCTCGTAGGTGATGGCCGTGCGGATTGCGACTTCGATGCGCTCGATGGCATCGAGCACCAGCAGCCGCAGCTTGCGGTCGAAGATGTACAGACCGGCCACATCGTTGAAGTCGGTACCGGCGCGGAAATCCTCGCCATCTTTGAACGGAAGGAAATAGGCGCTGAGGCGGTAATAGCTGACCTTCTGGAGCCATCGCATGGCCCGGTCGGGGTCAGGGATGGCCAGGCCGCGCTGCCGCAGCAAGTCCATTTGCTCGTCGAAGGTCAGGGCCGGCTTGGTGTAGTGCATTGTTCAGGCAATAAAAACCCGCCAATTATGCGCGTCACCTGCCGAGGCAGGGCTAAGCGTGGCGGGTGTGTTGCCGCAAAGATTACGGAATTCCGTTGTCAGCGGCAAGCTTCGGGCAGTCAGGCATTCAGTCCATGCGAACAGCGCGGTAGCCTCATCCCGCCGCACTGGCGGCCATCCAGTCCCAGGCTGGCGCCATCTCGTCCCAGTCAAAGGTGGCGCCCAGGCTCCCGTCGTCATTGACGACCCTGAGCTTGTCGCCGTCCTTGGTGACGAACATCACCTTCCCGTAGATCTTCGGTATACGGCGCGACTTGCGGGAGGCGTCCTTGGTGCTTTCCTTGGTTTCCACCAGCCGCGTCACCTCCGGCGCTCCCTCGGGATGCGAAAGACAGATGACGAAGTCCGGGTAGAAGTAGTTGCGGTGCTCGCCACGCACCAGCCGCACCGACCAGGGTTTGCGATCCGGGTTTCGGTGCCACCAAAGCACCGCGTCGTCCCGGTCCAGGGCTTCTACAAATGCGCGTTCCTCGTCATTCAGCCCCATGGAAGCGTCAAAGCCCGAGACGTGCCAACGGCCGCCCGCATACGGTGCGGTTGACTCGCCGAGCCTGGTCTGGGCATCGATGTCCAGACCATCCCGATCGTGCTGGAGCCGATCCTTGTGCGGTGGAATGACGCCATAGATGTTCTTGCGCGACGGTGCCAGTGGATGCTGCAGCGGGTACAGCAAGGCATCGGGCAGAGGCGCCGCGTCGTTCACCGTGGCAAAGCGCGCCACGCTGTCCTGCACCAGCTCGGTCAAGGCCTGGGCCTCCCGGCGGATGACCCAGCAGGCGGCATCGCGGGCGAGTTGCATCAGACGCTTCTCATCGTGGACAGCGTCACCGACTTCGGCCGGGGACATTTCGACGTCCGGCCGAAGCCGCTCGGCCAGCGTCGTCACGATGATGCGGACATCCTCATCCTCCACCTGCGGAATGCGCCGCAGGCAGCTCTCGGCCTCGCGCAGGAGGGCGCCCCGGTCAGTGATGATGGCCACCTCTTCCTCATGCCGCTGGCCGGCTGTCAGTTCCGTGTGGACCTCCTTCTCGCGCAGCAAGTGGTAGGTGGCACGCACGGCACTGGCGATCAGATTGCCATCCATCGGCAGCTCCATCGCCGCCTGTCGCGACACCTGCGCCATGTCGGCCAGCATCGGGCGGGTTTCCTGCTTGAGGCAGGCCGGCACGGCGGCCGACCGCATGCTGCGACGATACGGCTGCAGCCCCATGGCCTTCAGGGATTCGATCAACGCCTCTTCATCCGCCGGCAGCACCGCGGCCGCGCCAGCGCCAGCTGCCACGACACGGTCCCACCCCATCAGGGTCGTGCCGGGATCGAGTTCTGCAGCTCCCCCAGCGAACAGCCCTTCCTGCGCAGGCTCGCCGGGATTGCCCAGCTCCTTGACGGGCGCCCGTGAGGTCACAGCGTCCTGCGGCATCTCCTCGTAGGTCACCGGCATCTGCGGTGTTACCCGGTTGCTGAAAACCGTCGCCCCCGACGCGGTCTGCCGGGTCACCATGCGCTCGGTCTGGCCCTCCAGCTGGCTCTTGACCGCACCACTGGTATTCACGGCCGACTGGAACCCCTGCTGGGCCTCGGCATCGGCCAGGTAAACATAGGCCGTATCCAGCTCCGGCGGAATCGGCAGTGGCCTGGGAAACGCCTTGCGGATGGCAGGCGCCACCCGCATCACGCGCCCGATGAACTGCATGGCGAAGTCGGCGTCGTTCACCGGCTTGGTCGATGCGAGCACGAATGCGCGCGGCGCATCGAAGCCGGTACCGGCGGACTGCTTGAAGATCAGCACTTCCTTGCTGCTGTCGTTGGCGATGGCCGCCATCAGCACTGGGTCAGGATCGTCCGCCGAATGGGTTCCGATCACCGCGGGCGGCACCTTGCACAGCCGCACCAGCTCTGTCTGCGCCTCTTCGACCGCGTTCTTGCCATTGGCCACCTGCACCAGCAGCAAGGGCGTCAGGTCAACGCCGGCTTCCTGCAGCCTGCGCTTGAGCCACAGGTGCTGCAGCCAGGCCTGGCGCAGCACGGTGCGCTTGAGGTCCGCCACGGTGGAGACGCTATGCCGCAGGTCGTAGACCACCGCCTCGATGTAACGCTTGTTGAGCCGGGCTTCGACCACTTCCGAACGACTGACCACGAATGCTTCGCGCGCACCCTTCCCTGCCTTGGCCAGGAACTCGTCCAGGCGCGCATCCTTGGGCGTCGCGGTCGCCATCACCAGATAGTCCGGCGCCAGCCAGTGGGCGAACTGCCCGAACTCGGTGCCGTGGTCCAGGCCGATATGCGCCTCGTCCACCACCAGCCCGATCTTCAGGCCGCGCACGCGGGCCAGGGCCACGAACTCGTCCAGCGTCTGGCGCTCATCGTCGGCATCGCCGGCGTAGCCGGCCCGGCGATCCTTGGCACGAGCCACTGCCTGCGCGGTGGACAGCAGCACCGTCCCGGCCGTTGGCTCCTGGTTGCGTCCCTGCGCCAGCATGACCGGCGTCAGCCCCGGGGCATTGGCCAGCAAGGAGTCCTCGGTCTGCTGCACCAGGTTCACGAACGGCACGAACCACAGCCACAAGGTTGGTTGCGCAGCCGACACCTTGTCCAGCACGCCGGCGAGCATGAAGGTCTTGCCGGAGCCGGTCGGCGCGCGGAGCAGGCATGGCGGCGACGGGTGGCGCAGCAGGGCCGCCGCCATGCTGTCGATGATGGTCCGCTGGAATGCGGCGGGCACCAGCGCACTGGACTGTGCGGCGGCGAGATTGAGCGAACTCACGCCGCACCTCCGGCCTGGCCGTGGCGAAGTGCCTCATGCAAGCCGTAGCACGCCGCGTCCACGCCGTGGCTGGCCAGCGCCTCGGCCAGCGATTCGGGACGCTCGCTGTAGACGGCGATCCGCGCCACCCCGTTGGCCTGCACCCAGCCACCCAGGATCTCGATCGAGGCAGGGTCCACGCGCGTGCACAGCAGCACGTCGCAATCGTCGGCGCGGGCGATGAACTGCACCGCCTCCGCTCCGGACGGGCGCAGCGTCTGGGTCAGGCGCAGGCTCAGCAGCGGGTGGGCATGCGATGCGCCTGCCTCGAAGGGAATGTCGGCAGGCGCAATCTTGTCCAGCTGCAGATAGGCGAATTCGCCGCCCTGCCCGGCGCTGTATCCGGGCTTGCCGGCCCGGCCGGCACCGACCCGGCGCATGCGTTCGGCGCAGACATCGCGACAGATGTTCTTCGCCGGCTCCCTCGCCGTGGCTTCCGTGCTGGAGCACAGGATGTAGCGACGCCGGCCGTCGTCTTCGGCATTGAGTTCCAGCACCGCCCGCCCCGTCGTGCCCGAGCCGGCAAAGAAGTCCAGCACGATGTCGCCCGGCCTGGAGGCCTGGGTCAGCAGGGCCCGGATCAGCGCAGAGGGCTTCGGGTGCTGGAACGCCTTGGATCCCAGCTCCGCCTTCACCTCGTCGGTCGCCACGCCGCCGCGCGGGCTGCGCAGCACCTCCGGCTGTTCGTCCTCGTCTTCGGTATCGAAGTCGACGTCCTCGTTCAACCCGGCGATCCAGCTCGACAGTGGCGCAAGGCGCTCGCTCTCCGGCCTGCTGTCCCAGAAATCCTTGCGCGACGGGCGACCGGGCGCGATCGGCTTCCCGATCCAGAAGTCGAGGTCAGGCAGGTCTTCGCGCAGCAAGGGCGTCTTCTTCTTGGGGAGCATGGGTCCGTTCCCGGAACGGATGGCCTCAAGCAATGCGTCACGCGTCTTGAAGCGAAGTACGTCGTCACCATTGCAGGGCGGGAAGTAGATCAGCCGCTGTGCGATCAGCGCCTCGATGGTTTCACTGCGCAGCGCGGCCAGCGCGGCCTGCACCTGGTCTTCCGTGATCCCGTCCCGCCGCCGGATCTCCTGTTCGGATGCAAAACGCCAGACGCTGTCCGGATCGCAGGGATACCAGCAGCCGGTGTCCGGATCCTGGATCGGGTAATAAGTATTTGGGCGCTCAATCAGAGACTTGTTCGTAGTGATTGGACGCGGTGCCCAATCGCCCCGCGCATCCCCATCCGGGTTCCGGAATTTGCGCCGGTCCGTCGCCCGGCCGTTGAACCGGAATTCCGGATTGGCGTAGACGAGCACGTGCTCGTGCACATGGCTGAAACGCTGGCCCAGGTCATTGCCGGTGTCCTTGGTGCGCCAGGCCAGGCTGCCGACCCGTCGCCCGGGGAACACCTCGTCCATCAGCAGCTCCAGCCGCGCCCGGTTCTCGTCGTTGATCGACACCAGGATCACGCCGTCGGGCGTCAGCAGGTCGCGGGCCAGCCTCAGCCGCTGGTACAGGAATTCCAGCCACTGCGAATGGCGCCAGCGGTCGTTGGCGCCCACATAGCGGTCGTTGTAGACCCAGTCCTTGTTGCCGGTGTTGTAGGGCGGATCGATGTAGATCACCCGCACGCGTCCGGCATGGGTGGACTTGAGCAGTCGCAGGGCGTCGAAATTGTCGCCCTCGATGATCAGGTTACGGTGCGGCTCTCCGGGCGCCATCCCATCCGGCCGATGGCCCAGTTCGGGGACCAGGCGCGGCAACACGACATCGGCATTGAGTGCCTCGTCGCGCGCGATGGCGTCGCTTTCCCAGTACAGCCCCAGCTTGCGCCTGGTCAGATGCTCCACCAGCAGGCGGCGCAGCTCCGGCGCGCCCAGTTCCTCCAGGCGGGCCATCAGGGATCGTGCGTTGGCATTGGTCATGGCGGGCAGATGAGTTGGAGTGTCGGGTAGTAGGTGCGATACCGCTTCGCATCCCGCGTCAGCAGCGCCATGCCCTCGATAGCGGCATGGGCACCGATGTAGAAGTCGGGCAGCGGCGAAGTGCGCGCGCCCTTCGCGCGGCGGTACTGCAGGAAAGCCTTGCCGGCGAGGAAGCCGGCCTCCCACGGCAGCTCCAGACGGGTGAAGGCCTCAGCCGGCAGGGCCGCGTCCAGCTCCTCGATGCGCTCGAAGCCGACCGAAACCTCGGCGTAGATGATGGGGTTGATGCACAGCTCGGCCCCGTCGGCGCAGGCATCGAGCTGCGCCGCCGACCACTCGTACCAGTCCGGATCGTCTGTCAGCACGTCCAGCAGGACGTTGGCGTCCACCAGTACGCGTCTGGCTGCAGCCGGCGTCGCGGCGGGCGTGTCAGTCGCCACGGGTCAGCTGCATGATCTCGTCGGTGCCCATGCGCGCCGTCGCGCGGCCGCGCAGCCGCGCAGCCAGGCCGCCGCGGCGGGTCTTGGGCGGATGGGCGATGGTGGTCTCGGCCTCGCGCAGCGCGGCTTCGCGCACGAAGGTGGCCACCGGCAGGCCGTGCAGTTCGGCGGCGCGACGCAGGCGGTTCTTGTCCTCGACGCTCAGGCGCAGGTCGAGACGATCGGCGGTTGCGGTCATGTTGGCCTCCAAGTGCGTACGGCAGGCTACCGTACATGAAGGCAAGACGCGTGGACATCACAGTGGACCGTGGCGTTCAACACCCGGAAAGCGTACGCCCGGCCAGCGGCTCCCGAGCAGGCGACTGGCGCGAGTGGTGGGTCGTGATGGATTCGAACCATCGACCAGCGGATTAAAAGTCCGATGCTCTACCGACTGAGCTAACGACCCGTGAGCTGCAAGGCCGGCGGCGCCGGCGTGCAATCGTGGTGCGATTTTGCCACAGAGTGCCGGCTTCGCGTCGAACCGCGTGCACGGATACGCGCGATCGCGCGGCCGGCACGGATCGTGCATCGTGTCGCATGGCGCGGCCTCCGGCCCCGACGGGGCCGTTATCGCATGCTACAAACCGTGTGCGGTTGATCTCGATCAACCCGCCACCTCACGCAGGCGGCGACAATACGCCCGAACCAGGAGATCTGCATGGATTCCACACACTTGGCGCCCACCGGCGCCGGGATGGCGTCGGCTGCTGCCGTACGCAACGAGTACTACAACGACCGCGTCGTGCTCCAGTTCGCCGTTGCCACGGTGGTCTGGGGCGTGATCGGCATGCTGGTGGGCGTGGTGATCGCCGCCCAGCTGTACTGGCCGACGATGACCGACGGCATCTCCTGGCTGAGCTACGGCCGCCTGCGCCCGCTGCACACCAACGCGGTGATCTTCGCGTTCGGCGGCAGCGCGCTGATGGCCACCAGCCTGCACGTCGTACAGCGCACCTGCCATGTGCGGCTGCTGTCCGACAGGCTTGCCGCATTCGTCTTCTGGGGCTGGCAGGCGGTGATCGTGGCCGCGGTCATCACCCTGCCGATGGGCCTGACCCAGGGCAAGGAATACGCCGAGCTGGAATGGCCGATCGACATCCTGATCGCCGCGGTGTGGGTGTCCTACGCGGTGCTGTTCATCGGCACGATCGCGAAGCGCCGGGTGCGCCACATCTACGTGGCGAACTGGTTCTATGCCGCCTTCATCATCGCCGTGGCGCTGCTGCACATCGTCAACAACATCGCGCTGCCGGTGAGCCTGGGCAAGTCGTACCAGGTCTATACCGGCGCCGTGGATGCGATGGTGCAGTGGTGGTACGGCCACAACGCGGTCGGTTTCTTCCTGACCGCCGGCTTCCTCGGGATGATGTACTACTACGTGCCCAAGCAGGCCGGGCGCCCGATCTATTCCTACCGCCTGTCGATCGTGCACTTCTGGGCGCTGATCGCGGTGTACATGTGGGCCGGCCCGCACCACCTGCACTACACCGCGCTGCCGGACTGGGCGCAGTCGGTGGGCATGGTGTTCTCGCTGATCCTGCTGGCGCCCAGCTGGGGCGGCGCGATCAACGGGATCATGACCCTGTCGGGTGTGTGGCACAAACTGCGCACCGACCCGGTGCTGAAGTTCCTGATCGTGGCGATCAGCTTCTACATGATCGCCACCTTCGAGGGACCGATGATGTCGATCAAGACGGTCAACTCGCTGTCGCACTACACCGACTGGACGATCGGCCACGTGCACGCCGGCGCGCTCGGCTGGGTGGCGATGATCTCGATCGGCTCGCTGTATTCGATGCTGCCGCGCGTGCTCGGCCTGTCGAACATGTACTCGGTGCGCTGGATGGACCTGCACTTCTGGGTGCACACCCTCGGCGTGGTGCTCTACATCGTGGCGATGTGGATCGCCGGCGTGATGCAGGGCCTGATGTGGCGCGCCACCAACGACGACGGGATGCTGACCTACAGCTTCGTCGAGTCGCTGGCGGTCACCTACCCCTACTACATGGTGCGACTGGTCGGCGGGGTGCTGGTGGTCGCGGGCATGCTGCTGATGGCCGCCAACGTGTGGAAGACCTTCGCCATGGCGCGCGGCAACGGCCCGGTGCGCAATCCCGTGCTGGCGCCTGCCGCCGACCACGCCTGACCCGGAGCGACCGATGAGCAACAACCCGCACGAGAAGATCGAGAAGAACGTCGGCCTGATGGCGGTGCTGATCGCGGTGGTGGTGTCGTTCGGCGGCCTCGCCGAGATCATCCCGGTGATGTACCAGGCCGAGGCGATCGAGCCGCTGCCCGGCGTCGAACCCTACCCCGCGCTCGAACTGGCCGGGCGCGACGTGTACGTGCGCGAGGGCTGCTACAACTGCCACTCGCAGATGGTGCGCACGCTGCGCTTCGAGACCGAGCGCTACGGCCATTACTCGCTGGCCGGCGAATCGGTCTACGACCGCCCGTTCCAGTGGGGTTCCAAGCGCACCGGGCCGGACCTGGCCCGCGTCGGCGGCCGCTATTCCGACGACTGGCACCGCGTGCACCTGATCAACCCGCGCGACGTGGTGCCGGAATCCAACATGCCCTCCTACCCGTGGCTGGAGAACACCCTGGTCAGCGCCGGCGACGTGACCCGCCGCATGCGCGCGCTGCAGACCCTGGGCGACCCCTACACCGACGAGCAGATCGCCGCCGCCAGCGAGGACGTGCGTGGGCGCACCGAGCTCGATGCGGTGGTCGCCTATCTGCAGGGCCTTGGCCGCCACGCACCGAAGGGGCGCTGAGATGGTGTCGGGAATCGTGACGGTGATCCTGCTGCTGCTGTTCATCGGCGGCTGGATCTGGGCCTGGAGCCCGCGGCGCAAGCGCGACTTCGACGAGGCCGCGCGCCTCCCGCTGGCGGATGACGAGGACCCGCCCGCGGATCGCAGGGCGGACAACGGGGTGCCGCCAGCGGATCACGCGGCGGACGGAATTCAGAACGGCAAGGACAACGGGGAAAGCGCACGATGAGCACTGGATGGTCGTGGTACGTCATCGTCCTGGTGGTGCTCAACATCGCCGGCTGCGCGTGGCTGCTGTGGTGGACGGCGCGCCGTCGCCCCGGCGACCCGGCACCGACCGACACCAGCCACGTCTGGGACGGCGACATCACCGAGTACAACAAGCCACTGCCGAGGTGGTGGATCAACATGTTCTACCTGACCATCGTCTTCGCCGTGGGCTACCTGGCGTGGTACGGCGGGTTCGGTGGCTATGCGGGCTACAGCGGCTGGAGCTCGGCCTCCGAGCATGACCGGCAGCTGGCGCAGAACGCGGCGCGCATGGAGGAGACCTTCTCGATGTACGCCGGCCGGCCGCCGGAGGAACTGGCCACCGACCCGACGGCGCTGGCGATCGGCCGCTCGGTGTTCACCAACACCTGCGCCACCTGCCACGGCTCGGCCGGCCGCGGTGCGATCGGCTATCCCGACCTCGGCGACGACTCCTGGCAGTGGGGCGGCGAACCGGAGCAGATCCTCACCAGCATCCTCGACGGCCGCGAGGGCGTGATGCCGCCGTGGGGCCAGGTGCTCACGGGCATGGGCGGCGACACCGCGATGACCTCGATCGTCGCCTACACCCGCTCGCTGTCGCAGCCGGCCAACCGCAACGACTACTTCGCCGCCCGCGGCAAGCAGCTCTACGAGGGCGTGTGCGTGGCCTGCCATGGCATCGACGGCACCGGTAACGAAGCGCTCGGCGCGCCGGACCTGACCGACGGCTACTGGCTGTACGGCGGCAGCCCCGAGGCGATCCACCGCAGCATCGCGCAGGGCCGGCACGGCGTCATGCCCGCCCATCGCGACCTGCTCGGCGAGACCCGCGCACGGCTGGTGGCGGCCTATGTGTGGTCGCTGTCCAACCCGGCCGGCGGCACGGCCGCGGGTGTGCAATGACCGGGGCGCCCCCGGTCTTCGACCACCCACCGCGCCCGCTGGCGCAGAAGCTCGGCGCCATCCTCTGGCCGAGCTTCTTCGCCGCGGGGGTGGCGACGATGGCGTTCTTTGCCCATGTCGATCCGCTTGCACTGCGCGACATGACGTTCCCCGGCCTGGCGATCACCCGCGGACTCGGCTACACGGCCGGGTTTTTCGCGTTCTGGGCAGCCACCGCCGCGTCGAGCCTGTTCACCTGGTGGCTGCTGCGCCCTGCCAGCCGCTTCAACCGCGCCCTGCCGCGGGACGATTGAGACGAGATGTCCGCACGCATTCCCCTGAAGATGGTCGATGACAACGAGGGCAGCCTCTACGTCAGCGAAGGCAAGATCCACCCGCGCGAGGTCTCCGGTCCACTCGACCGGCTGCGCAAGGTCGCGGTGGTGTGGCTGCTGGGAATGTTCTACGCGTTCCCGTGGCTGCGCTGGGATGGCCGCCAGGCGGTGCTGTTCGACCTGCCGGCGCGTCAGTTCCATGTGTTCGGGCTGACGTTCTGGCCGCAGGACTTCGTGTTCCTCGCCCTGCTGCTGATCATGGCCGCGCTGGCGCTGTTCTTCTTCACCGCGCTGGCCGGGCGGCTGTGGTGCGGCTACGCCTGCCCGCAGACCGTGTGGACCGAAGTCTTCATCTGGATGGAGCGCTGGACCGAGGGCGACCGCGCCAAACGGATCAAGCTCGACGCCGCGCCGTGGACGGGCGAAAAGCTGCTGCGCAAGGGTGCCAAGCACGCGCTGTGGCTGGTGTTCGCACTATGGACCGGCTTCACCTTCGTCGGCTTCTTCACCCCGATCACCGACCTCGCCGCGCGCGCGGTGCCGTTCGCCTGGGGTGGCTGGGAAATCTTCTGGGTGCTGTTCTACGCACTCGCCACCTGGGGCAACGCCGGCTTCCTGCGCGAGCAGGTGTGCAAGTACATGTGCCCGTACGCGCGCTTCCAGGGCGCGATGTTCGACCGCAACACGCTGATCATCGCCTACGACCCGATGCGTGGCGAACCGCGCGGCCCGCGCAGGCGCGGCCTGGCCAGCGTGCTGGAGCGCGCGCGTGGCCTTATCGACAACCTCACCGCCTACGACTACGTGTTCCGCGCCAGCAAGCACCCGTCGGCGGCCACCGCCAGTGCGCAGGCACGCGGCACCATCACCTGGGACGGCGATCTCGGCGAGGTGCAGCCGCTGCCGAAATTCCAGTTCGAGGAACTGGGCGACTGCATCGACTGCACGATGTGCGTGCAGGTCTGCCCGACCGGCATCGATATCCGCAACGGCCTGCAGTACGAGTGCATCGCCTGCGGCGCCTGCATCGACGCCTGCAATGGCGTGATGGAGAAGATGGGCTACCCGCACGGGCTGATCCGCTACTCCACCCAGAACGCCATCGACGGCAAGCCGACGCGCGTGCTGCGGCCGCGGGTGCTGGTGTACGGCGCGATCCTGCTGGCGGTGATCGCGGCCTGGGCGTGGGGCGTGAGCGCGCGCAGCCCGCTGATCGCCGAGGTGCTGCGCGACCGCAATGCGCTGTACCGCGAGACCGCGACCGGGGTCGAGAACGGCTACGTGCTCAAGCTGGTGAACAAGTCGAACGACGCGACCGCCTATCGTGTGCAGCTGGATGGCGACGTGGCCGGCATGCAGCTGATCGGCGACGGCAACGCGGTGACCCTGCAGCCGCAGCAGGTGCTGTCGCTGCCGCTCACGGTGACCGCACCGGCGGGCACCTCCGGGCGCCATGACGTGCAGTTCGTGGTGGAGGCGGTCGAGGGGGACACCCGCGCCGTGGTGAACAGCAGTTTCTTCGGACCAACGCAATGACCGACAAGACCGCCTTCTGGCGCAACCCCGTGCTGATGCTGGTATTCATCCTGCCGGCGGTGGCCATCATCGCCGGCATCGGCCTGGTGGTGATCGCCGTGCGCAGTGGCGGCTCCGATTCGGTCACCGAGAACGTGCGCCGCAGCGCCCAGGTACAGACCGTCGACCTCGGCCCGGATGCCGTCGCCCAGCGCGAGCGGCTCTCCGCGGTGATGCGCGTGGATATGGAACAGGGCGCGGTCGAGGTGCTGCCGGTCACCGGCCGCTACGAGCGCGGCGCGCCACTGCAGCTGATCCTCGTCCACCCCGCGCGTGCGGCAGAGGACATCCACCTCGAGCTGCAACCCAGCGAAACCGGCTGGCGCGCGGAGGCGGAGGTCGACGTCGGCCACGACTGGAACCTGCGGTTGGCGCCGGGCAATGCCGGCTGGCGCCTGCAGGGCCGGCTGCTGCGTGGGCAGTTGGCCGCGCACCTGCACCCGGCGCTGCAGGACGCCGCGGATACGCCATGAGCGCGACCCTGTCCGTCGGCGCTGCATCGGCAGCGGCACGGGCCATCACCGGCGACTGCCACCATTGCGGCGAAGCGCTGCCTGCACAGCCCTCGCTGCTCGCCATCGACGGCATCACCCGCGGGTTCTGCTGCGATGGCTGCGCGGCCGCCGCGCAGTGGATCGGCGAAGCACACCTGGGCGACTACTACCGGCTGCGCACCGCCCCGGCCACGCGCATCGACGCCGGCGCCGCCGACTTCGCGCTGTGGGACCGCGAGGAAGTGCAGGCCGAACACGCACGCGACATACCGGGCGGGCGCGAGATCACCCTGCTCACCGACGGCATGCGCTGCGCCGCCTGCGCATGGTTGATCGACCGCGTGCTGGCGCGCGAACCCGGCGTCATCGACAGCGGCGCCAACGCGGTCACTGGCCGCATCCGCGTGGCCTGGGATCCGGCGCGCACCACGCTGTCGGCACCGCTGGCGCGGCTGGCGGCACTCGGTTACCGGCCGTACCTGGCCACCGGCGAGGCGCGCGAGCGCGAACGCCGGCGCCAGCGCAACCGCGACCTGCTGCGCATCGGCATCGCCGGGCTGGGTGCCATGCAGGCGATGATGATGGCCGAGGCACTGTACCTGGACGTCTCCGGCAGCATGCCGCTGGCCACGCGCGACTTCTTCCGCTGGCTGACCTTCCTGCTGTCGACGCCGGTGGTGTTCTATGCCGGGTGGCCGTTCATCGCCGGCGCCTGGCGCGAGCTGTCGCAGCGCAGGCTCGGCATGGACGTGCTGATCGCCGGCTCCACCCTGCTGGCCTGGGGCGCGAGCGTGTTCGAGACCGTGCGCGGCGGCACCCACGTCTGGTACGACGCCGCGGTGATGTTCGTGTTCCTGCTGCTGCTGGCACGGATGCTGGAGCAGCGCGCACGTGCGCGTGCCAGCGCGCAGGTCGATGCGCTTGCGCGTGCACGTCCCGCATTCGCCGAGCGCGAACGCGACGACGGCAGCCGCGAGACGGTGCCGGTGGCGGCGCTGTCGCGTGGCGACATCGCCTGCGTGGCGGTGGGTGGCGTGGTGCCGGCCGACGGCATCCTGCTGGAGCCATCGCACTTCGAGGAAGCCCTGCTGACCGGCGAATGGACCGCGGTCGCCCGCGCCGCCGGCGAGCGCGTCTATGCCGGCACGCTGTGCCGCGAACGGCCCGCGCGCCTGCGCGTCGACGAGACCGGCGCCGGCACCCGGCTGTCGCAACTGACCGCGCTGGTGGAATCGGCGCAGGCGCAGCGCCCACCGCTTGCTCTCGCCGGCGAGCGCATCGCCCATCATTTCGTCGCCGCACTGCTGTTGACCGCGGTCTGCGTGTACATCGGCTGGCGCATCCACGATCCGTCACGCGCGCTCGAGGTGGTGCTCGCACTGCTGGTGATCAGCTGCCCCTGCGCGCTGGCGCTGGCGGTGCCGACCGCGCTGGCCACCGCGCACGGTGCACTGGCGAGGATCGGCGTGCTGGCACTGGGCGAACGCGCGCTGGAGCGGCTGGCAATGGCCACCGACATCGTGTTCGACAAGACCGGCACCCTCAGCGACGGACGACCGCAGCTGGCCGGCGTGGAGACCTTCGATGGTTTCGATCGCGACCAGGCGACCGGGATCGCCGCCGCACTCGAACGCGACAGCGGGCATCCGCTGGCGCAGGCGTTCACCGGCATCGACACCGCGCTGGCCGCGACCGGGCTGCAGGCGCATGCCGGCGCCGGCGTCGAAGGCCTGGTCGATGGCCGGCAGTGGCGGCTGGGCACTGCGGGCTTCGCCGCCGGCCGGGCCGACAGCGATGGCATCTGGCTGGGTGACGGCCGCGGCGCAGTCGCGCGCTTCCGCATCCAGGAAGCCGCGCGTGGCGATGCCGCCGCGGCGATCGCGCAACTGCGTACGCTGGGCCTGCGCGTGCATCTGTCCAGCGGTGATGCCGATGCACCGGTGCAGGCATTCGCCACGCGCCTGGGCATCGAACATGCACACGCGCGGCAACGGCCGGAGGACAAGCTGGCGTATGCGCGCGCCCTGCAGGCGGATTCACGCGTGGTGGCGATGGTCGGCGATGGCATCAACGATGCACCGGTGCTTGCCGGCGCCGACGTCTCGCTGGCGATGGCCGAAGGCGCGCCGCTGGCGCAACAGTCGGCGGACCTCGTGCTGACCGGGCGCACCCTGCAGCGCGTGCCGCAGGCGATCGTCATCGCCCGGCGCACGCGCCAGGTGGTGCGGCAGAACCTCGCCTGGGCCGCTGGCTACAACGTCGTCGCGGTGCCGCTGGCCGCGGCCGGCTGGGTCACCCCGTGGCTGGCCGCGCTGGGCATGGCGCTGTCGTCGCTGCTGGTGGTGGGCAACGCGCTGCGGCTGTCCGCCATGCCCGCGGGCGGGTTCGACCCGCAGACACCTTCTCCGGCGCCCGGCGTGGCGGTGGATCCGCAACAACTCGAGGCCGGCGCGCAATGAACATCCTGCTGCTGCTGATCCCGATCAGCCTGGTGCTGCTGCTGGCGGCCGTCGCGGCGTTCGTGTGGGCGGTGCGGCGTGGCCAGTTCGACGACCTCGACAGCCCGGCCATCGACATCCTGGTCGACGAGCCGGCGCCGGAACGCACGCCGCGCGACGACGGCACCGGCAGGGACGCGCCTCCCGCCGCCGCGCCTCCAGCCGCCGCACGCGACGACGATGCCGGTTGACTGGCTGACGCTGGGCGCGGCACTGCTTGCCGGGCTGATGGGCGGGGTGCACTGCGCGGCGATGTGTGGCGGCATCGCCACCGGCTTCTCGGCGATGTCGCCCGGCGGCGGCTGGCGCATGGCGCTGGAACCCAACCTCGGCCGCGTCGGCGGCTACGTCATCGCCGGTGCGATCGCCGGTGGCCTCGGCCACGGCATCCTGTCGCTGGCGCGGGTGGACTGGCTGGCCTGGGGTCTGCGTGCGGCGGTGGGCCTGGTGCTGGTGGTGGTGGCGCTGCGTCTGCTCGACCGCGGCGGCCGCCTGCGGTTGATGTCGCGTCCCGCCAGTGGCCTGTGGACGCGGCTGCGGCCCCTGCAGCAACGCCTGCTGCCGGCCAACACCACGCCGCGACGCATCGGGCTGGGCGTGCTGTGGGGCTGGCTGCCCTGCGGGCTCAGCACCACCCTCCTCGCCGCCGCCTGGCTGCAGGCCGATGCGCGCAACGGCGCGTTGACGATGTTGGCCTTCGGACTCGGCACATTGCCGTTGATGGTGCCGCTGACCTGGTCCGGCGCGCGCGTGGGCCGCTGGCTGCAGCAGCCGCGCCTGCGCACCACCGCGGGCGTGCTGGTGCTGGCCGCCGGCCTGCTCACCATCGCCGCACCCTGGTTGATGCAGGTGCCGGCGCTGCATGGCGTCCTGGTCGCGCTGGGCTGCGTGCCGCCCGGATATTCCTAGGGTCTCAGGCCCTTTCTCGGGCTTGAAAGGGAAGCTCCAGGCAGCCCACCGCGGCCACAGGGGGATGCCCAGCCGGATATCTCCGCGTCCTGCTCCCACATCCGGCCGCCGGCCATCCATGGCCGGCTCTGGACATCCCCCTGCGTCCGCGGCGGGCTCCGAGCTGTCGTGGCGTCGGGACGAAGATCAAGGTCAATGGCGAAAGAACGAGAGTGGACGGCTGCATGCGGCTCCGACAGCAACGCTCCTGCTCTGTGCGTGCACCGAAGCCGGCGGACGTCTGAGCCAGTCGCGTGCACCGGGGGGTGTGCGGACAGCCGGCCATGGATGGCCGGCGGCCGGCCGTGGTAGCTGGACGCGGACTCCGGCTGGGGAGCACACCCCCCGGGGCGTGCGACGGGCGGCGCGAACCACCACGAAGCAACTCGGACACGCACAGACGCCACGGCGGGCACGGACCTGTCGTCGCGTCGGGGGCGAATCAAAGTCAACGACAAGAGAGAGCCCTTGAGCGGTCGCGGGCGACTCCAGCGACGGCCGCTCCTGCTCTCCGCGCCGAAGCCGGCGTACGCCGAAGCCCGTCGCGTGCACCGGGGGGTGTGCGGACAGCCGGCCATGGATGGCCGGCGGCCGGCCGTGGTAGCTGGACGCGGACCCCGGCCGGGGGAGCACACCCCCCGGGGCGTGCGACGGGAGCGCGAACCACAACGAAGCAATCTCGCGCATGGACACCCGATAGAACACCTTGGCCCGTCGTCTTCGCACATCCCTTTCTGAACCATCACCGACCTGGGCCCGTGCGCAGCGCTGGCAACCGGCGCACGCCTGACCTGGATCAATTCGCGCCTCCGGCCCCGCGCGCAGACTGTCCCTGTCGAACAACAACGCCCCACTGGAGTAGCTGATGATCCGTTACCTTTCCGCCGCCGGCCTCGCCTGCGCCTTCGGCCTGTCCGCACTTGCCATGCCTGCCCCCGCCGAAGCCTCCGGCTGCAGCGCCACCATCGAAGCCAACGACGCGATGCAGTTCTCCACCCGCGCGCTGAGCGTTCCCGCCTCGTGCAAGGAATTCCAGGTCAACCTGAAGCACACCGGGCAGCTGCCGGTGGTGGCGATGGGCCACAACTTCGTGGTCGGCAAGACCGCCGACATCACCGGCATCAACGCCGACGGCATGGCCGCCGGAGCCGCCAACAACTACGTCAAGCCCGGCGACGCGCGCGTCATCGCGGCCAGCACCCTGATCGGCGGTGGCCAGACCACGTCGGTGAAGATCCCCGTCAACCGGCTGCGCGCGGGCGAGGACTACACCTTCGTGTGCACCTTCCCCGGGCATGCGGGCATCATGCGCGGCAAGCTGAGCCTGGCGCAGTAATCAGCGCCTCCACCGATCGCCGGGCGCGCGCCCGGCCAGCGATGGCGGAACCGGCAGGCCCGGTTCCGCCCGTCGTCGTCTTCCTGACCGGACATGAGCACCAACAGCCTGCCCACCCGTGACGACCTCGCCCGCCTGGTCGACCGCTTCTACGACACCGTGCGCGCGGATGCGCTGCTCGGCCCGGTGTTCAACGCGGCCATCGACGACTGGGACGCGCACAAGGCCACCCTGGTGGACTTCTGGAGTTCGGTGATCCTCGGCACCGGCGGCTATCGCGGCAATCCCATGGCCGCGCATCGGCCGCACCCGATCGTCGATGCGCACTTCGGCCACTGGCTGGCGCTGTGGCACCAGACCACCTCCGAACTGCTGCCTCCCGCGCATGCCACGCTGCTGCAGGATCGCGCCGCGCGCATCGCCACCAGCCTGCGCTACGGGCTCGGCCTAGACCCCGCACGGCCCCTGCGCCGCAGCAGCATCGACGGCCATCCGCCGCGCGATTGATTCTGGTCAAGGCGCACCGCCACCCGCGGGCCTAGTCTGGCCGCATGCTCGATCCGCCCACATTCGATACCGCCCTGTTGCAGCGCTACGACCGGCCCGGTCCGCGCTACACCTCGTACCCGACCGCGCCGCAGTTCAACGCCGGCTTCGGCGAAGCCGAACTACGCGAGGCGGTGCTGGCCAGCAACGGCGACCCGATCCCGCGCCGGCTGTCGCTCTACCTGCACGTGCCGTTCTGCATGAGCCCGTGCTTCTACTGCGGCTGCAACCGCATCATCACCCGTGACCTCGCGCGCGGCGAACACTACCTGGTGCGCCTGTACCGCGAGATCGCCGCGATGGCCGCGCTGTTCGACCGCGACCGCGAGGTGATCCAGATCCACTTCGGTGGCGGCACCCCCAACTTCCTGTCACCGGCGCAACTGGCCGAGGTGCTGGACACGCTGCGCCACCAGTTCACGGTGTCCTTGAGCGCGGAACGCGACATCTCGATCGAGCTCGACCCGCGCTTCGTCTCGCCCGCCGACATCGGCCAGCTCGCCGCCGCCGGCTTCAACCGCGCAAGCCTGGGCGTGCAGGATTTCGACGCCGACGTGCAGGCCGCGGTGAACCGCATCCAGTCGGTGGACGAGACGCTGGCGATCATCGATGCCTGCCGCGCGCACGGCTTCCGCTCGGTCAATGTCGACCTGATCTACGGGTTGCCGCGGCAGACGCTCGCCGGCTTTGCACGGACGCTCGAAACGGTGCTGCGCGCGCGCCCGGACCGCCTGGCGGTGTACGGCTACGCGCACCTGCCGGAGCTGTTCCGCCCGCAGAAGCAGATCGACGCCAGCGAACTGCCCGATGCCGCCACGCGGCTGGCGCTGCTGCAGCTGGCGATCACCACGCTCACCAGCGCCGGCTATGTCTATGTCGGCATGGACCATTTCGCCCTGCCCGACGACGACCTCGCCACCGCACAGGCGCGTGGCGGGCTGCACCGCAACTTCATGGGTTACACCACGCATGCCGACACCGACCTGGTCGGCCTGGGCGTGAGCGCGATCAGCCATATCGGCGATACCTTCAGCCAGAACCCGCGCGAGTTGCCCGGCTGGCAGCACGCGCTCGACGAAGGCCGGCTGCCGGTGTTCCGCGGCATGCGCCTGAGCGACGACGACCAGCTGCGCGCCGACCTGATCCAGTCGCTGATGTGCCAGGGCGAGATCCCGATCAGCGCGCTGGAACGGCGCTACGACATCGATTTCGAGCATTATTTCGCCGCCGACCTCGCGCGCATGCAGCCGCTGGTCGACGACGGCCTGGTGCGCACCGGACAGGGGCGGATCCGCGCGACCTCGCAGGGACGCCTGCTCCTGCGTAACATTGCGATGTGCTTCGACCACTATCTCCACCAGCCAGCCAACGCGCCCGGCACCCCCGGCCCACGTTTTTCGCGTGCCATCTGAGCATGCGGGAGCGCAAGGCTTGAGTTCGACACCCGCGTTTCCGCGCCAGGACGCCCGCACCATCGCCGACGACGGCGATGCGCTGAACTTCTGCTCGACCTGTGCGTTCTCGCAGGCCTGCATGTCCGAGGGCATGAACAAGGCCGACCTCATGGACCTGCACATGCTGGTCGAGCATGTCGGCCCGCTGCATGCCGGCGCCCATGTGTTCCGTGCCGGCGACACGTTCGAGGCGATCGCCGCGGTGCGCTCGGGCACGGTCAAGACCTACACCGTCGACCGCGACGGCCATGAGCACGTGCTGGGCTTCTACTTCCCGGGCGAGGTGATCGGGCTGGATGGCATCCATGGCGACCGCTATCCCTGCAATGCGGTGGCGCTGGACACGGTGATGCTGTGCCGGTTCTCGTTTCCGAAGATCTCGGTGCTGGCCACCCAGCTGCCCGGCCTGCAGCAGCACCTGTTCCGCCTGCTCAGCCGCGACATCGGCCGCGCCGCGCTGCTGGCCGGCGACTGGACCGCCGACCAGCGCATGGCCGGCTTCCTGGTCGGGCTGTCGCGCCGGCTGGCCGCGCGCGGCTTCTCGCCGGACCGCTTCCAGCTGACGATGGCGCGCACCGACATCGCCAACTACCTGCGGCTGGCCCCGGAAACCGTGAGCCGGGTGCTGCGACGCTTCCAGGAGGCCGGGCTGGTGCGGCTGGACCGCCGCGAGGTCGAGCTGCTGCGCCGCGACGAACTCGACGCCCTGGCCGAACCGCTGCAGCGCTGACCGGCGCTGCCGCCGCACATGCCGGAGCCCGCCACCGCGCGCCAACGCGCGTTCGGAACTGCGCTGCTCGACCAGGAAATCGCCGGCATCCCGACGCGCGACGGCCCCGCGACCCACCGTGACCTGGATCAAGGCGTCAACACGCACCAGCGACGATGCTGGACGTATGGATCCCCGACCCGTTTCCGCACCGCGTCCGTCGCCGCGCCTGCTCGGCGCCGCGCCGCACCGGCTGATGTTCTTCATCGGCGCCGGCAACCTGCTGCTGGCGATGGCCTGGTGGGCCGCATGGCTGGCCGCGACGCGCTGGCCGGCGCTGTCGATGCCGCAGCCACAACCGTGGGCCGGATGGCTGCATGCCTTCGTGATGCAGTACCAGGTGCTGCCGAGCTTCTTCTTCGGCTTCCTGCTCACCACGTTCCCCAAGTGGACCGGGCAGCCCGACTTCGAGCGCTGGCGCTATGTGCCGGTCGGGCTGGGCCTGATGGGCGGGCAGCTCGCCACCCTGCTCGGTGCGCTGGGCTGGGAGGTCGGCATCGTGGTCGGCCTGCTGATGACCACCGCCGGCTGGGTCGCCGGGCTGGCCACGCTTGCGCCGCTGCTGTGGCGCGAACAGGGCACCACCTGGCATGCGCGGTCTTGCTTTGCGGCCCTGCTGCTGGGTCTCGCCGGGCTGCTGGCGTGGGGCGCGTTCGTGCTGGGCGCCCCGCCGCTGTGGGCGTTCGCCAGCATCAAGGTCGGCACCTTCGGCCTGCTGCTGCCGGTCTATGTGAGCGTGGCGCACCGGATGTTTCCGTTCTTCGCCAGCCGCGTGGCGCCGGGCTACCAGCCCTGGCGGCCGCTGTGGCTGCTCGCGCTGTTCTGGGTGCTGACCCTCGCGCACCTGCTGCTGGAACTCGCCCACGCCTACGCCTGGCTGTGGCTGGTGGACGTCCCGCTGCTGCTGCTTGCCACGACGATGCTGTGGCGCTGGTGGCCGCACGGCACGGTGCCCGGCCTCCTGCGGGTGCTGTTCGTCGGTCTGGCGTGGCTGCCCATCACCTTCGCGCTGTATGCCGGGCAGAGCCTGGCCTATGCGCTGACAGGTGTCTTCTGGCTCGGGCGCGCGCCGGCGCATGCGTTGTTCATCGGCTTCTTCGGCAGCGTGCTGGTGGCGATGGTCACCCGGGTGACGCAAGGCCATTCCGGCCGACCACTGGCGATGTACGGCGTGGCCTGGTTCGCGTTCGTGGCGATCCAGCTGGTGGCGGTGATGCGGGTGGTGGCCGAACTCGCACCGGATACGCTGGCATGGCAGGTCGCCGCGGCGCTGGGCTGGCTGCTCGCCTTCGCGCCGTGGGTCGCACACATCGGCCGCATCTACCTGAGCCCGCGCGTCGATGGCGGGCCGGGCTGACACCCGGCGGGAGGCCACGATGATCGGATTCCATCCGTATCCGCATTCGCAGCACGCCAATATCGCGCCTGGCCGGTTCGTCCATGTCCGCTGATCACACGCCACGCGGCATGACACACGTCGATGGGCCGCCGCACGGCGCCGACGCACGTGCCTGGATCTCGCATGCGCTGGCACTGTTGCGCCAGGAAGCCGCACGTTCGGCCGATACCCACCTGCTGAAACTCGCCTTCGCGGGTTTCCCGGGGATCGACTTCTACTTCAAGGACGAGGCCGCGCATCCCACCGGCAGCCTCAAGCACCGCCTCGCGCGCTCGCTGTATCTCTATGCGCTGTGCAACGGCCGCCTGCACGCCGGGCAGCCGGTGGTGGACGCATCGTCCGGCAGCACCGCGATCTCCGAGGCCTGGTTCGCGCGCCTGCTGGGCCTGAGCTTCACCGCGGTGATGCCGGCCGGCACCGCGCCGCGCAAGATCGCCGACGTCGAGGCGCTCGGTGCGCACTGCGACCTGGTGGCGGACCCGGCGATGGTGCACGAGCGTGCCGCCGGGCATGCCGCTGCCGGCGCCTGCCACCTCGACCAGTTCGGGCTCGCCGAGCGCGCCACCGACTGGCGTGGCAACAACAACATCGCCGAGTCGATCCTCGGTCAGCTCGCGGGTGAACCGCATCCCGAGCCGGCATGGATCGTCTGTGGGGTCGGGACCGGCGGCACCTCCGCCACCATCGGCCGCTACCTGCGCTATCGCGGCCTGCGGACGCGGCTGTGCGCAGCCGAGCCCACCGGCAGCGCCTTCGTGCACGGCTGGCGCGGCCGCGACCGCACGGCGGTATGCAGCCGTCCGACGGTGATCGAGGGCATCGGCCGCCCGCGGGTCGAGCCGGGGTTCCTGTTCGAGATCGTCGACGAGGTGGTCGAGGTGGCCGACGTCGAGTCGATCGCGGCGATGCAGGTGCTCGAGCGCCACCTCGGGCGTCGCTACGGTGGTTCCTCCGGCACCAACCTGGTGGCCTGCCTGCGGCTGGCTGTGCGGATGCGCGCACGCGGCGAGCGCGGCAGCATCGTCAGCCTGCTCTGCGACCCGGGCGAACGCTACGACGCCACCCTGTCCAACCCGGACTGGCTGCGCCGCAACGGCCTCGAACCCGCAGCGGCTGCCGACGCCCTGCGTGCAACCATCGCCAGCGGCCGGTGGCATCCCTCCGCGGACGAAGGCTGACCGGCAACCGCGCAGCAGCGGCCACCACGTCGCCGGCACCGGGCACGCGCTCAGTGGTGCGGACGCGCCGGGGCGTCGGCGGGAAACGCCGGGTCATCGAACAGCCGCGGATAGTCGGCGATCGCATCGCGCATCGCGGCCAGTGGCGTTTCCATGTCGGCCGGATCGTCGCGCAGCGCCTGGGCGCCGGCCATCATCCGCGCAAGCACGCCGTGCAGGGCGACATCGGGCTCGGGTGGCAGCGCGCAGTGTTCGAACATGTAGGCCACCGCCGCATCGACGCGGGATGCCAGCTGCAATGCGTGCGCGGGGTTGCCGGCCGCATGCGCGCCATGGTGATCCCCGTCGTCCAGCGCGGCATGCAGCCGACGCATGCCGGTCATCAACGGCGCATCCGGCGCCCACTTCGCCGCGTCGGCATCGGGCAGGCCCGTCGGCGCGGCATCGGGGTGCGCATGTGCCTGGTGATCGGCGTGCGCCTGGTGGTGCGCATGCGCACCTGCCGCGGCTGCAGCCGCATGCCCTTCGTGCGCGTGCCCCGGCGGCGTGGCGTGGGCAAACCCGGCACACAGCGCCAGCGCCAGCATCGGCAAGGTGGTCTTCATGGTGATGTCCTCAGCTGCAACCGCCGCAGCATTCGCTGCCTTCGCCATGCACCGGCGCGCGCAGCGCGGTGAAATCGATCACCGTCTCGCCCGGCTGGCGCTGCATGTAGTCCACCGACAGCTGGTCGCCGTAGCGCTCGCGCAGCTCGGCCAGCAGCGGCAGCGGATCGTGGTCGTTGATGAAACGCAGCCCTTCGCCCGGCTGCAGGGTGTCGAGCGCGCCGATCAGGGCAGCGTGGCGGAAGCGGCGGTCGACGCCGCGGGCATCGAACGGAAGAACCTGCAGGGACAGAGCGTTCATGGTGCACCTGGGTGTGTGGGTGGACGACTGCAGGATGCTCCCGGCACCCCGCGTCGTCCTTGACGTGGATCAGCCCGATCGCGGTCACGACGGCCGGGTTCAGTAGCTGACGGCAAGCCGTGCCCACAGCGTGCGTCCCGGTTCGTTGATCCGCACCGCTTCGGCCGGGTAGCCGAAGTCGGCGTTGCCGGCGAGGTTGAGGTGTTCGCTGTAGGCACGGTCGAACAGGTTGTCGACGCCCGCGCTGACCTGCACCCCGCTGGCGAAGCGGTAGCCGCCATTGAGCGCCAGGGTGGCGAAGCCGGCGCTGGGCCCGATGTCCTGGCCGACCACGTTGCCGTAGCCGCGCGCCACGCGATTCTGGCCGTCGACCACGCGCAGCAGCATCCCCGCCGACCAGCTGCCGTTGTTCCAGTCGGCGCTGAAGCGGCCTTCCAGCGGCGGCATCTGCGGCAGCGGCCGCCCGCTCTCGCGGTCGGTGCCGCGCGCATAGGCGAGACTGCCGCCGAGCTTCCAGTCGGCGCTGGCCCGGAACTCCACCCCTGCCTCGCCGCCGATCGTGCGCGCATCGATGTTCGTGACCGTCGACGTCGCGCCCATCATTCCGGTGACATAGCGGAACTGGATGAAGTCCTCGACGCGGCCGGCATAGGCCGACACCCAGGCGTCGAAGCGCGTGCCGCGGTACTGCAGGCCGACGTCGAGCTGCGTGGTCCTCTCGATATCGAGGCCGGCGAATGCGTTGGCCGCGCCGGCCGGGCCATGGTCTGCGGAGAAGAGTTCCCAGTAGTCGGGCATGCGTTGGGTATGGCCGACGCCGGCGTACCAGCTGAGCTGCCTGCCAATGTCCTGCTCGAAGCGCACGAAGCCGGCCCTGAGCGTTTCCTCGCGTGACTGCCCGGCCGTGGGATTGGGCACCGCGTGCCCGCCATGTCCGCCATGCCCACCGGACACCGTGGCGCGCGCATCCTCGACGCCCGCGCGATCCAGGCGCGCACCGATGATCCAGCGGTTGTCATCGCCCTGGAACCACGTGCCCTCGGCGAACACGCCACGGTTGTCGAAGCGCGCATCCACCACCCACGGCAGCGCACGGTAGGCATCCACGCCCATCGCGCTGCGGCGGCGGTGGCGGCTGTCCTGCGCGTCGATACCGGCCACCAGCTCGAAGGCTGCGCCGCGCCAGGTCGCCGCCGCGCGTCCGCCGCTGGTGCTGCGCTCGACGTTGGACGCCATCGGCATCGGCATCGCGCCGTCGGGGTTGGGATCGCGCAGGCTGTAGTTGTCCATCACGTGGTCGGCCACGTTGTGGAAGAGGCTGGCCTCGAAGGCCTGCATCGCGCCTTCCATGTTGTCCTTCTCGAAGCGCAGGCTGTAGTTCGCGCGGTCGAACCGGCTGCCGTCCATGCCGCGCGTGGCATAGCGCGCCTCGCCATCGCCGATGCCGATGCCGAGTTCGAGCAGCGTGTCCTCGTCGGGCGTCCAGCCCAGGGCGAGGTCTGCGTTCCACTTCTTCCATGCCGAGCCGACGCGGTCGCCGTTGCCGTCGTCGTAGTCGCCCGATTCCGAGCGGTTGGCGCTGATGCGCGCATAGCCCAGCGGCGCGCCGTAGGTCGCATCCACGACCTGGTCGTTGCGCCCCCAGCTGCCGCCGAGCGCGCTGCCGGCGAGCTTCCAGGTGGGCTCCGGGTAGAACTCGCGGTCACGTTCGAAACGCACGGTGCCCGCCGACGCGCCCGGCCCCCACAGCACCGTCTGAGGCCCCTTGGTGACCACCAGCGCGTCGTAGGTCTCCGGCGCGATGTAGGACATCGCGTTGTCCATCCGCGACGGGCACGCGCCCGGCATCGCGCCATCGTTGGTCAGCAGGTTGAGCCGCGAACCGAACATGCCACGCAGCACCGGATCGCCGTTGCTGCCGCCGTTGCGGATGGCGCTGAAGCCGGGAATGGTCTTGAGGTAGTCGGCGCCATCGCTGGCGGGTACCGGCTGGCGCGGCAGTTTCGGGCTGGTTTCCCAGGTGAGCGCGGAGACCGGTGCCGCGGCGGTGACCACCACCGCGTCGAGATCGATCACGCGCAGCGCGTCGGGCACTGCAACGGGGGTAGCGTGGTGCGCGTGGCCGGCGTGACCCGACAGGTCGGCGGATGCAGCGCCGGTATCGGATGCGTTCGCGGACACCGCGGAGGCGGCCATCGCCGTCGCAATGGCGACGCACAGGCACGACCGGCGGATCACCGGGCAATACGGGATCGACATGGGAAGCTCCATGGAAACTGGTGTGCTGGATGGCCGCGACGGATGCGCGGCGTGGCGGGAAACGCCCGCTCAGGGCGGTCCGCGCGAACCCAGTCCCCACGGATGGCGCCACCGCAGGTCCAACGCACGCGGCGCGGCGGCAGGGCGCCCCATCGCTGGCAATGGCATCGCGTTGAAGGCGATGTCCATCGACGGCGCCAGCGACGACAGCAACGGGCAGTAATCGCAGTCCGGATCACCGAGCGCCGGTCGCGGGCTGTCGGCGTCGCCTGACTGCCAATGCGCACGGTCGGCGTCGCCATGGTGCGCATGCACTGCCTGTTGCTGTGCCATATGCGCCGTCGTTGCCTGTGCAACGCGGTCCAGCGTCGGCACCAGTACCAGCAGCAGCGAGGCCGCGAGACCGAGCCGACCCATCCAGTGCTGGAATGCCCCACGTTTCATGGGGCCGATTGTGGATGCGGCGTTTCCTTACCCTGATGACACAGGTCAAGCCGTGGCGATTTCCGTACGCAAAGGTATGTGCTTGATCCAGGTCATGGAGGCAGGCCGGCGCACTTCCTATCGTGGCTGCAACGGCGGAAAGCCCTTCCGCATGTGCTCCCCCGGCTTCGCATCAACCGCAAGGAAATACGCCATGAGGAACCTGGTTCTGCTGTTCGCACTCGCCGCCGCCGGCGGCTTCGTCCCGATGGAGGTGGCCGCACAGCAGTCCGCCTCGGTCACCCCGATCGCCGATGTCACTTTCAGCATGCGCACCGAGATCGCCAACGGACAGATGGTCTTCATCGGCAATGCCGGGGCCATCAAGGACGTGGTCAACCCCGACCTGCGCGTTGCCGAAGGCGCGGTGGTCGCCATCACCATCACCAACAACGACGGCGCCATGCACGACATCGCGGTGCCGGAGTTCGGCGCGCAGTCCGACCAGGTGGTCGGCGTGGGCGCGGCGACCACGATCGTGTTCCGCGCCACCAAATCGGGCACGTTCGAATACATCTGCACCATTCCGGGCCACAAGCTCGCCGGCATGACCGGCAACCTGATCGTCGGCGACGTCAAGGAAGAGGTGAGCACGGCGATCGACATCGCCAAGAACCCCGCCGAGGTCGGCACGCCCGTCGGCGACCGCGCTCCGCAGCACATCAACTACGACCTGCTGACCACGGAGGTCGAAGGCCGGCTGTCGGATGGCAGCACCTACCGTTACTGGACCTTCGACAACACGGTGCCGGGCCCGATGCTGCGCATCCGCCAGGGCGACACGGTGACCATCAACCTCAAGAACGCCGAAGACAGCATCAACATCCATTCGGTCGACTTCCACTCGGTCACCGGCCCCGGCGGCGGCGCCGCGGTGACGCAGGTGCGCCCCGGCGAGACCAAGAGCTTCACCTTCAAGGCGCTGCACCCGGGCCTGTACGTCTACCACTGCGCCACGCCGATGATCGCCCACCACATCTCCAACGGCATGTACGGAATGATCCTGGTCGAACCCGAGGGCGGCCTGCCGGCGGTGGACAAGGAGTACTACGTCATGCAGGGCGAGCTCTACACGGCGCAGAAGCACGGCTCACGCGGGCTGCAGGAGTTCTCGGTCGACAAGCTGCTCGACGAGAAGCCCGAGCACCTGATGTTCAACGGTTCGATGGACGCGCTCACCAAGACCTTCGACATGACGGCCAACGTGGGTGAGGAAGTGCGCATCTTCTTCGGCGTCGGCGGCCCGAACATGACCTCGAGCTTCCACCTGATCGGCGAGGTGTTCGACCGGGTCTACAACCTGGCCTCGTTCACCAGCCCGCCGCTGACAGACGTGCAGACCACGCTGGTGCCGCCGGGTGGCGCGACGATGGTCGAGTTCAAGGTCGACTATCCCGGCAAGTACATCCTCGTCGACCACGCACTGTCGCGCGCCGAGAAGGGCCTGACCGGCATCCTCACCGTCCACGGCGATGCCGATGCGACGATCTTCCACTCCAGCGAAGCGATCGACGCGGCCTCGGGGCACTGAGAATCCCCTGGCGGCATGTGGTACCGGAGGCGCCTGCGGGCGCCTTCGGCATTTCGGTACTCCCGCACACTCCAGCGACTGGGCGTCAGCCGCATTCCTGTCTTGAAAGGGCTGCTCCGTTGTGATCCGCGCCGCCCGGCGCGCACGCCGGGGAGCGTGCTCCCCCGGCCGGAGTCCGCGTCCGGCTACCACGGCCGGCCGCCGGCCATCCATGGCCGGCTGTCCGCACACCCCCCGGCGTACGCGCCGGGCTCAGGCATCCGTCGGCTCCGCACCGGGATCAGAACCGGCTCCCGGCAGACTCGCGTGCGACCGACCAGCGCCATTCGTTGTTGACTTGCGACCCGACGGGACGAGAGTGGGTGCCCACCGTGGACGCAGGGGGATGTCCAGAGCCGGCCATGGATGGCCGGCGGCCGGATGTGGGAGCAGGACGCGGAGATATCCGGCTGGGCATCCCCCTGTGGCCGCGGTGGGCCGCCCAGGTCCCACCGGGGGCAGGCCCGGACCTGGGGATGCCGTCGCCTTTGTGTCAGGCGTAACGTGTCGGGTCGGCAATACCTGCGCCCGCAAACCCGTCCGCACGCAATCGGCAGGCATCGCAGTCGCCACAGGCGCGGCCCTGCGCATCGGCGCGATAGCACGACACCGTGGCGGCGAAGTCCACGCCCAGGCGCATGCCTTCGGCAGCGATCTGAGCCTTGCTCATGTCGAGCAGCGGCGCATGGATGCGGATTCCCGCGCCTTCCACCCCGGCACGGGTGGCGAGGTTGGCCAACCGCTCGAAGGCCTCGATGAACTCCGGCCGGCAGTCCGGATAGCCGGAATAGTCCACCGCATTGACGCCACAGTAGATGTCGGCCGCGCCCAGCACCTCGGCCCAGCCCAGCGCGATCGACAGCATGATGGTGTTGCGCGCCGGCACGTAGGTCACCGGGATGCCGTCGTTGCCGCCGCCCGTGGGCACGTCGATGTCATCGGTCAGCGCCGAGCCGCCGATGCTGCGCAGGTCGACGGCGACCACCTTGTGCTCGACGGCGTCGGCGGCCATGCGCGCTGCGGCCTCGAGCTCGGAAGTGTGCCGCTGCCCATAGGCGACGCTGAGCGCGTGCACCGCATGCCCGCGCTCGCGGGCAATGGCGAGGACGACGGCGGAGTCCATCCCACCGGAGACGAGGACGACGGCTTTCTGCATGGCGTGATTCACGGCTGGTGACAGGGCATTCGTAATCGGGCGACAGCCCGCTGACGTGACCGGACCGAACCTTCCGCTGCGCAGCGGTCGGGTCACCGGGGCCACCGGTCAGGGTGACCGGCCGGCTACCGTCCGGGTTCGTCGTTCCACAGCAGCTTGTGCAGCTGCAGCTGGAAACGCACCGGCAGGCGGTCGGCGACGATCCAGTCGGCCAGCGCGCGCGGATCGACCTCGCTCTTGCTGGGCGAGAACCACACCTCGCAGCGCGCGGCCAGCGCATGTTCGTTGACCACCCCGCGCGCCCACTCGTAGTCCGCACGCGAGCAGATCACGAACTTCACCTGGTCATGCGGCGTCAGCAGCGCGATGTTGGCCCAGTGGTTGCGGTGCACCTCGGCCGAGCCCGGCGTCTTGATGTCGAGCACGCGCGACACGCGTGGATCGACCTCGCCGATATCGAGCGCGCCTGACGTTTCCAGCGACACCGCGTAGCCGGCATCGCACAGCCGACGCAGCAGGCCGATGCAGCGCTTCTGCGCCAGCGGCTCGCCGCCGGTCACGCAGACATGGCGCACGCCATGCGAGGCGACCTCGGCGAGGATCGCATCGACATCTCGCCATTCGCCGCCGTGGAAGGCGTAGGCGGTATCGCAGTACTGGCAGCGAAGCGGGCAGCCGGTCAGGCGCACGAACACCGTCGGCCAGCCGGCATCGCGGGCCTCGCCCTGCAACGACAGGAAGATTTCGGTGATGCGCAGCCGGTCGGCCACCGGCGCGGCGGCTTCGGAAGCGGCGGGAATCATGGGCGGCATTGTAGCCGCCGGACGGGCGCCGGGCCTGAAGCCCGGCTGCTGCGTCAGCGCAGCCGGCTCAGCTGGATCGCGCGCAGGCGGTCGTCGGCGGTCCGCGCGGCGTCGGTGCCCGGGTAGCGCTTGCCGACATCGGCCAGGGTGGCCTCGGCGGCGTCCAGATCGCGCAGGCCGTACTGCGACAGCCCGAGCTTCAACAGCGCACCGGGTGCCTTGTCGCTGTCCGGGAAGCGGCCGATCAGTGCCTGGAACTGCTGCTGGGCCAATTCGTAGTTCTGTGTGGCGTAGTAGCTCTCGCCCAGCCAGTAGAGCGCGTTCGCGGCGTAGGCGCCGTCCGGGTACTGGCCGAGGAAATCCTGGAACAGGTTGGCGGCATCGGCATAACGGCCGCCGCGCAGCGCTTCGAAGGCGCTTTCGTAGGCGGCACGCTCATCGGCCGGAGCCGCGGCGCGCGCGGCAGGCGCATTGCGCGGCGGTGGTGCCGGCAACACGCCGCCGGCATTGCCGGCAGGTGCATCGGTGGATGCCTGCGGCGGATCGGGCAGCGTCGCCCCCGCGCCACCAGCCCCACTCTCGAGGCGGTTGAGCCGCCCGTCGATGTCGAGGTACTGCGCACGCGAAGTCGAACGCAGCTGCTCGTTCTGCTGCTGCAGTTCCTCGAGCTGCGAACGCAGGGCCTGGACCTCGCCACGCAATTGCGTGAGCTGGTTGAGCAGGTCCATGTTGCCCTGGTTGGCGGCGGCCTGCTGCTCGAGCGAAGCCACGCGATCGGCCAGGCTTGCACGCTGGCCGTACGCGGGCGCGGCCGCCACAAGGGCGGCCGCGACCAGGGTTGAAACGATCAGTCCACGCATGCCGATCAACGGGCGGTGTAGACGATCTCGACGCGACGGTTACGGGCCCAGCAGTCCTCGCTGGTCTCGGTGCAGACCGGACGCTCTTCGCCGTAGCTCACGACGGTCAGCTGGGTGCCCGAGCCGCCCTGCGCCTGCAGGGCCGACGACACGGCATTGCCGCGACGCTCGCCCAGGCCGAGGTTGTACTCGCGGCTGCCGCGCTCGTCGGCGTTGCCTTCCAGGGTGATGCGGGCCGACTGGCGGTCACGCAGGTACTTGGCATGGCAGGCCATGGCCGCCTGGAACTCGGGACGCAGGGATTCCTGGTCGAAGTCGAAGTAGACCACGCGCTGGCGCAGGCAGGCATCGGTATCCAGGTCTTCCGGGCCATAAGCGCCGCCGGTGCCCTGCTGGGGCTGGGTCACGGTGCTGGCGGTGCCGGGCGTGGTGGTCTGCGGCTCTTCCTTGACGCGCTTGGAGCAGCCGACAACGGCAACGCACAATGCAGCGGCGAGCAGGACTCGGGTGGTGATGTTCATCTCGTCGTTCCCTAGGTGGTGGTTCAGGCGGTTCAGATTGATTGAGTGGATGTGCAGGCCGCGTCAGCGCTGTTCGCGGTAAGGTCCCCAGGCGGGTTCGCGGACGTCACCATCCGCGAGGACCAGCCGTTGACGGACCCGTCCATCTGCCGAAACCGCATACAGCACGCCCCGCCGCCCCTCGCGCGCCGCATAGAGAACCATGCTGGCGTTCGGAGCAAAACTGGGCGATTCGTCGAGCGACCCCGGTGACAGCGTGGACCAGCGAGGACTCCCCAGGCTGCGATCCAGCACGGCGATACGGTACACGTTACCTGAACCCTGCGCCACGGCGATTTTCTGCCCGTCGAACGACACGCTCGGGTCCGCGTTGTAGCTGCCCTGGAACGTCACGCGCGTGGCGCTGCCACCGCTCGCTGGTACCTGGTAGACCTGCGGCCGGCCACCGCGGTCGGAGGTGAAATAGATGCTGCTGCCGTCATGGCTCCAGGCCGGCGAGGTGTCGATGCCGAAGTGGTTGGTGAGCTGGGTCAGCGCCTTCGAACCGAGATCCATGACGTAGATCTCGGGGTTGCCGCTGCGCGACAGGGTCAGCGCCAGGCGGCGGCCATCGGGCGAGAACGCCGGCCCCGAATTGATGCCGCGGAAGCTCGAGACCAGCTCGCGGGCGCCGGTGTTGATGTCCTGGATGTAGATCGAGGAGTTGCGGCGCTCGAAGCTCACATAGGCCAGCTTGCTGCCATCCGGGCTCCACGACGGCGACAGCAGCGGCTCGTTGGAGCGCACCACGGTCTGCGGGTTGTGGCCGTCGGAATCGGCAACGATCAGCGCGTAGCGGGCGTTCTCGCCGACGCCGGTCTGGGTGACGTAGGCGATGCGGGTCCAGAACGCGCCACGCACGCCGAGGATCTTCTCGTACACGGCATCGGCGATCTGGTGGGCAACGTCGCGCATCGAACCGGAGCGCGCGGTCATCGCCATGCCGATCAGGCGCTCCTGCCTGGCGACGTCGAACAGCTCGTACTCGACCCGGTAGGCACCGGCGCCGGCATCGAGCACCCGGCCGATCACCAGGAAGTCCTGCCGCAGCACGCGCCAGGTCGGGTACTGCACCTCGCTGCCACGGGTCGGGCGCTCGACGATGTCGCGCTCGGGCAGCGTGCGGAACTGGCCGGAGCGGTCGAGGTCGGCGCGGATCACCGCGGCGATGTCGGTATCCGGCGCGCTGCCGGAGCCCTGGTAGGGCATCGGCACGACGGCGATCGGCAGCGCCGAGGCATGACCGCCGACGATGTCGATCTCCAGGCCCTGCTGTTGCGCGGCGGCAAGCGATGGCAACAGCAGCGCGAGCAGGAGGAGCAGGCAACGGGTCATCGGTTTCATCGGGGCACCTGGTCTTGAAGGGAAGGCATCGCGTCCGCGTTCACGGAAGCGCTCGACAGCTTGGACGGCGTGACCGCAGCGCCCGGTGAACGGGCGTCATCGATCCTGCGCGGTGAAGTTGAGGTTGAGCCGGCGGTTGAAGACTGACTCGAATCCCGCGTACGGCAACGGCGCGGCACGCCGCACCGCGGCCTCCACCGAGCGCCGGCCCAGCGCGTCGTACGGACAGCCGGCATCGAATTCCACGTTGATCACCTCGCCACCCGGCAACTGGGTGATGTAGATGCGGCAGCGCTGGCCGATCGGCACGTTGTCGGGCCGGGTCCACTGTCGCGCGATTGCTTCCTGCAGGGCGGCGGCGTACTTCGCGGCAAGGTCACTGCTGCCATCCGGGCGGCCCGGTGGCGGGCTTGCCGCGGGGGCCGACGCCGCGGCCTGCTCGGCGGCCTGGCGCGCGCGGGCATCGGCGATCTGTTTCAGCCGCTGCTCGGCCTGTTCGGCCTCGCGGCGGATCCGCTCGCGCTCGGCCTGCAGCTTGCGCAGTTCCTCCTGCCGCTGTTGCTGGGCCAGCCGCCGGCGCTGCTCGGCCTCCTCCTGGCGCTTGCGCTCGGTGAGGTCGATCTGCTCCTGCCGGCGGCGCTCCTCCTGCTCGCGCTGCGCGCGCAGCTCGGATTCGGACTCGCGACGGGCGGCGTCCTGGTCGACCGTGTCCGGCTCCGGCAGGCGCTCCTGCGGCGTCGGCTGCGGCGCCACTTCGGCATCCTCGGGCACCGGCGCCGGCAATGGCTGCGGCGGCGGAGCGGCCTCCTCCTCGACCGGCTCGGGTTCCGGCAGCGGTTCCGGCCCGGCGTCGGGTTGCGGCGGCGGGGGATCCGGCAGCGGCTCGGGTTCGGCTGCCAGCGCACGGCGTTGCGCGGCGCTGAGCGCATTGGGGTCGATGATGTCGGCGGTCACCGGTGAACCGAACGCCGGCTCGGCCCGGCGCTGGGTCCAGTCGAGGCCGAATACCAGCAGCAGGGCCAGCAGGACATGCAGGCCCAGCGCGAGAGCGACCGCCTGGACCGTATCGGCGCGCTGCTGCCGCATCAGCCCCCCGACTCGAGCGGGCGGCTGAGCAGGCTGACCTTCGTCACCCCGGCCTCGTTGATCGCGCTGATCGCATCCATGATCAGCTGGTAGCTGGCGGCGCCGTCACCGCGCACGAGGATGGTGGCCTCGGGGTTCTGCGAATGGATCGCGCGCAACCGGGCCATCAGGTCGTCGCGGGTGAGTTCCTGGTTCTGCTGCTCGACCATCAGTGCCAGGCGGCCGTCGGGATACACGCTCACGACCACCGGATCCTTCGGCGCACCCAGCGAGCGCGCGCTCGAATCGGGCAGGTTGACGTCGGTGCCGAGGTTCAACAGCGGCGTGGTGACCATGAAGATGATCAGCAGCACCAGCATCACGTCGATATATGGGACGACGTTGATTTCGTTCTTGAGTTTGCGGCGCTTGTGGCGGCGCATGGTCACGGACATGGGGGTGGTCCTCGCAATCGGGTCGGATCAGCGCGCCGGCAGCCAACGTGCCTGCGGCGCGCGCGGGGTCATGCCTCGCTCGACTGCCGCTCGAGGATCGACGAGAACTCTTCGGAGAACGCCTCGTACCGGCTGGCGATGCGCTCGACCCGGGTGGCGAAGCGGTTGTAGGCCCACACCGCCGGGATCGCGGCGAACAGGCCCATCGCGGTGGCGATCAACGCCTCGGAGATACCCGGCGCCACGGTGGCGATGGTGGCCTCGCGCACGTTGGCCAGGCCATGGAACGAGATCATGATTCCCCACACGGTGCCGAGCAGGCCGACGTAGGGCGCGATCGAGCCGACGTTGGCGAGGAATTCGAGGTTCTGCTCGAGCCCGTCGATCTCGCGCGAGCCGGCCACGCGCATGCCGCGCTGGGCGGCCTCGAGACGCGAGCGGCTGTCGACGCTGCGGCGCGGCCGCGCGTACTCGCGGAAACCGGATTCGAAGATCGCCTCCAGACCCTCGATCTCGCGGTTGCGCTCGGTGGCGGCGGCATGCAGCTTCGTAAGTTCGGCGCCGGACCAGAACTTCTCCTCGAAGCGGTCGGCTTCCCTGGTGGCACGGTCGAGCAGGCGCTTCTTGCGGAAGATGATCACCCACGAGGCGATCGACGCGAACAGCAGCAGCAGCATGACCAGCTGCACCGGAATCGACGCATGGAGGATGAGGCTCCAGACGTCCAGGTCGGTGGGCAGCGCGCCCGCCGCCGCGGCGGCATCGGCGCCCGCGGGCAGCGCCTCGGCGGTGGCGGCCGCGTCCTCGGCCAGCGGCTCGACCTGGGTGGCCTGCAGCAACATCGTCAGTGGGGTCATGCATCCGCTCCGGTTTGATCGCTCCGACACGCGGCGGCGCCGCGCATCCATGTCTTTCGGCCGCGCCGCGTCCAACGGCGGGGCCATGCTCACTTCCCGCCGGCGGTCATCCCTGGTCCGGCTGCGCTTCCAGCGCTTTCAGCTCCGCGTACAGCGGCTGCGGGATGGCACGCGGGCGGAAACCCGCCGCGTCCAGCGCTGCCACCCGCACCTCGGCATCGAGCAGCAGCTCGCCGCCGCGGTGGATCGACTGCGCGATGACCAGGCTCGCGCGCCGGCATGCCGACAACGCCACCGACACCTGCAGCGCATCGTCCAGCCGTGCCGGCGCGCGGAAATCGATCCGCATCGCCCGCACCGCGAACACCAGGTCGTGCCGGGTGCGCAGCACGTCCTGTCCGTGCCCCAGCGCGCGCATCCATTCGCTGCGCGCGCGTTCGAGGAACGCGACGTACTGCGCGTGGTAGACCACGCCACCGGCGTCGGTATCTTCCCAGTAAACGCGGACGGGATGGCTGAACATTGCTTGAAACTACCGTGGCTGCGCCGCACGCGGCGTGGAGGCCCGCGTCACGGCTCGAAAGGGTCGGCCGCCGGCACGTCGGCGAACAGGTCGGGGCGCGCGCGCACCGGCAGCCCGAGGTGCCGGTAGGCCTTCTGGCTGGCCATGCGCCCGCGCGCGGTGCGCACCAGATAGCCCTGCTGGATCAGGTAGGGCTCGATGACGTCCTCCAGCGTGCCGCGCTCTTCCGACAGCGCCGCGGCCAGTGACTCCACCCCCACCGGGCCGCCGTCGAAGTTCTCGATGATCAGCCGCAGCAGCCGGCGGTCAAGGTCGTCGAAACCTTCCGGATCGACCTTCAGCATGTCCATCGCCGCACGCGCGACGTCGCGCTGGATGTGGCCGTCGGCGCGCACCTGGGCGTAGTCGCGCACCCGCCGCAGCAGCCGGTTGGCGATGCGCGGGGTGCCACGTGCGCGGCGCGCGATCTCGGCGGCACCCTCGCCTTCGCAGGCGATGCCGAGGATCGTCGCCGAACGCCGCACGATGCGGGTCAGCTCCTCGGCGCTGTAGAACTCCAGCCGCTGCACGATGCCGAAGCGGTCGCGCAGGGGCGCGGTCAGCAGGCCGGCGCGGGTGGTGGCGCCGATCAGGGTGAACGGTGGCAGGTCGAGCTTGATCGAGCGCGCCGCGGGGCCCTCGCCGATCATGATGTCGATCTGGAAGTCCTCCATCGCCGGATAGAGCACTTCCTCCACCACCGGCGACAACCGGTGGATCTCGTCGATGAAGAGCACATCGTGCGGCTGCAGGTTGGTCAGCAGCGCCGCGAGATCACCGGCCTTCTCGATCACCGGGCCCGAGGTCACCCGCAGGTTGACCCCGAGCTCGTTGGCAATGACATGCGACAGCGTGGTCTTGCCCAGGCCGGGTGGGCCGAAGATCAGCACGTGGTCGAGCGCTTCGCCGCGCCGCTTCGCCGCCTCGATATAGATGCCCAGCTGCTCGCGCACCGGCTGCTGGCCGAGGTAGTCGGCGAGGCGTTGCGGGCGGATGCTGGCCTCGACCGCGTCGTCCTCGCGGGTGGCGCCGGCAGCGATGATGCGGTCGTCGATCATCGCGCTATGGTCGCACGGCGCCGATGCCCATCGCACCTTCGCATGCGCCGGTGGCTGGCGTTGCGCGAGCCGGCGATGGGAGGACGCCCACAGCGCTTCCAGCGGCCCGCGACGGAATGCGCGCAGCCACAGGTGCGCGGCCAGGATGACGACCGGGCACAGGGCGAAATACAGCAGCACGGTGGCCGGCAGGCGCTGCGCTTCCCCGATCCGCCCGGCCAGGTCGAAGCCCCACCCGTAGCAGATCGCCGAGGCGATGATGTTCTGCAGCACGTAGCAGCTCAGGGCCGTGCGGCCGACCTCCGACAGCCGCCGGCCCAGCCAGCCGGGCGCCGGGCGGGCCTGGTAGAACTCCGCGACCAGCCCGAGCACCCCGAGCGCGACCAGCGCCGCGGTGCCCCAGCGGGTGTAGAACCACCACGGCATCCCGGCATACACCGCGATGGCCATGTCGAGCGGCCAGGCCAGCAGGCCAATCAGCATCAACCGCCGCCGCAGCGCAGCACCCGCGGCCTCGAAGACACCCGCGCGATACAGCCTTGCCCCGAGCAGGAACAGCGCGACCGTCATCGGCAGGATCAGCACCGGCTCCACGATGCGGAACACCGCAAGGTTCCCGATGCGGAAGCGCACCAGATCCCACCAGCTGCCGTCGCGATACGGATTCCAGTCGAGGGATGACGCGTACGCAGCGGCGTCGGCGTGCACCGGGGGCGGCAGCGACATCACCGCGAGCGCCAGCAGCGTGAGCAGGACGAAGTGGACGGCGGCCAGTCCCAGCAGCCAGCGCCACTGCGCCCGCTCGCTGCTGCACAGCAACCATGCCACCAGTGCGCCGCTGACGGCGTAGCCCATCAGCACGTCGAACTCGATCACCAGCACGTAGTTCAGCACGCCATCGAGAAACAGCAGCGCCGCCCGCCAGTGGTAGCTGCCCGGCCACGTGCGCCCTGCCATGGTCGCGGCGCGCTGCTGGATCGCCAGGCCCACGCCGAACATGATCGACAGCAGGCCGAGGAACTTGCCGGTGGACAGCTGCCGCAACACCACTTCGAGCAGATCGGAGGGCGGCGGCCCGTCGATCTCGCCGAGCAGGCCGGCCGGATGGGTGAACACCCAGACGTTGGTGGCGAGCGTGCCGAGGATGGCGATGCCGCGCAGCACGTCGAGAGCCGGTAGACGGGCGTTGGCAGCGCTCATGGCGTTCCCTGGCTGCCGGCACCCGATCGGCCGCGGAAGACACGATAAACGCAAACCGCGACGCGATGGACCGCGTGCGCGGAAGGCACGCCGGTCAGATCTCGACGCGCGTGCCCAGCTCGACCAGCCGGTTGCCGGGGATGCGGAAGAAGCCCGAGGCCGGTGCCGCGTTGCGATGCATCAGTGCGAACAGCTGCTCGCGCCACAGCGCCATGCCGCGACGCGCGCTCGCCACCACCGTTTCGCGGCTGGTGAAATAGGTGGTTTCCATCGGGTCCACACACAGGTCCGGGGCGACATCGCTGCAGCGCATCAGTGCCAGCGGCACGTCGGGGATCTCCATGAAGCCGAATTTCACCTGCACGCGATGGAAGCCGTCGCCGATCGCGCTGACCTTCAGCCGGTCGCGCGCGTACGGCATGGTCAGCGTTTCCACGGTCAGGAACACGTTGCGTTCGTGCAGCACCTTGTTGTGCTTGAGGTTGTGCAGCAGCGCCTGCGGCACGATGGTCAGGTCACTGGTCAGGAACACCGCGGTGCCGGGTACCCGCAGCGGCGGCGCCAGCATCAGCCCGGGGATGAAGGTATCGGGGCGGATGCCCTGGCTGCGCACGTCCTCGTGCAGCAGCTGGCGGCCGCGGCGCCAGGTGCGCAGCAGGGTGAACAGCACCACGCCCAGCACCAGCGGGAACCAGCCGCCCTGCAGGACCTTGGCAAGGTTGGCGGTGACGAAGGCGACATCCACCACCAGGAACACCACGCACAGCGGCAGCACCCAGCGCCGCCACTGCGGCCACAGCGCGCGCGCGACCACGGCCAGCAGCAGGGTGTCGATCAGCATGGTCAACGACACCGACACGCCGTAGGCGGTCGCCAGTGCCGACGAGGAGCGGAAACCCAGCACCAGCGCGATGACGATCACCATCATCATCCAGTTGATCGCCGGGATGTAGATCTGCCCGATGGTCTCGCTGGAGGTGTGGCGCACCTTCATCCGCGGGATGTAGCCCAGCTGCATGGCCTGGCGGGCGATCGAGAAGCCGCCGGTGATCACCGCCTGCGAGGCGATCACCGTGGCCAGGGTGGCGAGGACGATCATCGGCACCCGCCCCCAGTCGGGCACCCCGAAGTAGAACGGGTTGCGGATCGCCGCCGGATTCTCCAGCACCAGCGCGCCTTGGCCGAGATAGTTGATCATCAGCGCCGGCAGCACGAACCAGTACCAGGCCAGGCGGATGGGCCGCGGCCCGAAGTGCCCCATGTCGGTGTAGATCGCCTCGCCACCGGTGACCGCCAGGATCACCGCGCCGAGGATGAAGACGCCACCGACACTGTGTTCCTGGAAGAACAGCAGGGCCCACCAGGGGTTCAATGCGTGCAGCACCTCGGGCTCGTGGGCGATGTTGGCGATACCCATGACCGCGAGCACCACGAACCACAGCACCATCACCGGTCCGAACACGCGCCCGACCTTCGCGGTGCCGTAGCGCTGGGTGGCGAACAGCGTGACCAGCACCACCAGTGCGATCGGCACCACCCAGTCATGCAGCTGCGGGGCGACGATCTCCAACCCCTCCACGGCCGACAGCACCGAGATCGCCGGGGTGATCACGCCGTCGCCGAAGAACAGCGATGCACCGAGGATGCCCAGCAGGCCCAGCACGTAGGCCGACCTGGACCCCGCCGGCAGCCGGCGCTGCGCCAGTGACATCAGCGCGATGATGCCGCCCTCGCCGTCGTTGTCGGCGCGCATGATGATGGTCACGTACTTCAATGTGACCACCAGCATCAGCGACCAGAAGATCATCGACAGCACGCCGAGCACGGTGTCGTGGTCGGCGACGAGGCCGTAGTGCGGCGCGAACGCCTCGCGGATGGTGTAGAGCGGGCTGGTGCCGATATCGCCGAAGACGACACCGATCGCGCCCATCACCAGCGTGGCGAGTGCCGCCTTGCCGTGGGGAGCATCGTGGCGGGGATGGGCGCCCGCAGGCGTGGAACGTGTCATTTCCGGACGGGATGCCGAGGGCGGCTGTCAGCGAAGCGCGGACTGTAGCGCCTTGCGGATGATGATTTCGGGCGTATCGCCTTCACTGGCCGCCGCGCGCGCCATCTTCTGTGCCTCGGCCGGCTTGTAGCCGAGCTGCTGCAGCGCCACGGTGGCTTCCGACAGCGGATCGGCAGGTACCGGGCCGCTGGCGGACACCGCCGCGCCGACCGCCAGATCGGCGGCGCGGTCGCGCAGTTCCACCACCATGCGCTCGGCGGTCTTCTTGCCAATGCCGGGGATGCGCGTCAGCGCGGTGATGTCGCCGGTCTGCACCAGCCGCGCGAACTCGCCGACGCTTGCACCCGACAGCACCGCCAGCGCGATCTTGGCGCCGATGCCGCTGACCTTCTGCACGTCGCGGAACAGCCGGCGCTCGGGCTCGGTGAGGAAGCCGTACAGCGAGACGCTGTCCTCCTTCTGCGCGTAATGGGTGAACAGCACCACCTCGCGACCGGCCTCGGGCAGGTCGTAGAAGGTGCTCATCGGTGCTTCGAGTTCGTAGCCCACTCCATGCACGTCGACCACCAGCCACGGCGGCTGCTTGTGCGCGAGGATGCCTTTCAGGCGACCGATCATGCTGACTCCCGGGAGACGTGTGGTGGTGCGCGACCGCTGACGCTCAGCGGCTCCAGGCGGTGCGCGTACCGACGCCCAGCCGCGCCGCGCTGGCGCGCACGTGGGCGTGGGTGATGGCCGCCGCCAGCGCATCGGCGGCATCCGCCTGCAGCCTGCCCTGCAGGTTGAGCAGGATACCCACCATATGCTGCACCTGGGTCTTTTCCGCCTTGCCGCGCCCGACCACCGCCAGCTTGATCTCGGTGGCGGCGTATTCGTGCACCGGCAGGTCGCGCAGCACGGCGGCGCAGATCGCCGCACCGCGGGCGTGGCCCAGCTTGAGTGCGGAATCGGCATTGCGCGACATGAACACCTGCTCGATCGAGACCTCATGCGGATGCCAGGTATCGATCACCGCGCCGAGCTGGTCGAGCAGCCGCCGCAGCCGGTCCGGGAAACCGCCTTCGCCCAGCAGTTGCAGTGGCGCGTGGTGGACGTGGCGCAGGCGGCCATCGGGGGCGACATCAACGATGCCGACGCCGGTGCGCTGCGAACCCGGGTCGATGCCGAGGATGCGGGTGGTGCCGGCGATGGGGTCAGTCATGCGCGGCGGGCAGGCGATCGTGCCCGCCAACTGCGGGCGCTGCGGGGTTGCTGGCGCCGCCGGCGCCACGAGCGCGCATCAGGCCTGGTCCAGCGACGCCTGGTCGACGTTGGAATAGACGTCCTGCACGTCGTCGAGGTCCTCAAGCATGTCCAGCAGCTTGCGCACCTGCTGCGCGGTGTCGGGATCGGCGGCGACGTCGGTGTCGGCGCGGAAGGTGAGCTCCGCATGCGCCGGCGCCATACCGGCGGCGGTCATCGCATCGCGCACGCCGATGAAATCCTCGGGCGAGGTGAGCACCTCGATCGCGCCGTCGTCCGGGTACACCACCACGTCGTCAGCGCCGGCCTCGATCGCCGCTTCGGTCACCCGGTCCTCGTCGGCCCCGGCGGCGAAGCTCAGCACGCCCAGGCGCCGGAACATGAAGGACACCGACCCTTCGGTACCCATGTTGCCGCCGCACTTGGAGAACGCATGGCGCACATCGGCCACGGTGCGCACGCGGTTGTCGGTGAGGCAGTCCACGATCACCGCGATGCCGCCGGGGGCATAGCCCTCGTAGCGCACTTCCTCGTACTCGACGCCCTCGAGTTCGCCGGTGGCCTTTTTGATCGCGCGCTCCACCACGTCCTTGGACATGTTCTGCGCCATGCCCTTGTCGATGGCGGCACGCAGGCGCGGATTGTTGGCGGGATCGCCGCCGCCGGCACGCGCCGCGACGCCGATCTCGCGGATGATCTTGGTGAAGATCTTGCCGCGCTTGGCGTCGGTCGCGTTCTTGCGCGCCTCGATCGAAGGTCCACGACCCATCGGGATGTCCGTTGTGTTGAGCGAGCCGCGATTTTACACCGCGGCGGAGGCCGCCCCGGCGTGGTCGAACGCTCCCTCGCGCAGGAAGCGGGCGGTCTGGGCGACCGCGTCCGCGCTGAACATCAGGCCGGTGTGGCTGGCCGGCAGCAACAGGTGGTCGGCCAGGCCGGGGGCGCGGGTCTCGCGCACCGCCACCGTGCCGTCGTGCGGTTCGTCGAAGCGCGCCACCAGCCCACCCAGCCCGCGTGGACGGGTGCCGGCGATCATCCCGACCTCGACCGCGTGGGGCCATTGGGCGCAGCCGCGCTCGAGCAGCGGACCGGCACGCCCAAGGTAGGCGCCGGTCAGCCGCCGGCCGCGCAGCACGCGTGCGGCCGCGCTGCCGCACAACGGGCTGCCGATGCAGACCACCCGCCCGGCCGGCAATGCCGGATGCCCACGCAACGCCTCCAGCGCGATCACCCCTCCCAGGCTGTGGCCAACCAGATGCGCCGGGCCGGCCTGCAGCGCCTCCCCGATTTCCTCGATCGCGTACCGGGCACCGTCGACGATGCTGCGGTAGCCGAGCGTGCGCGCATCGAAGCCGAGTGCACGCAGGCGCGCGGCGAACCACGCCATCGACACCGCCGGCATCCACAGGCCGGGCAGCACGATGACGCGATCCACATGCCGCTCAGGCATCGGGCTGGCCCGCTTCGGCCGGGCGCCTGAGGATGTATTCGAGGTCACGCACGCGCCCGACCGGAAAGATGTAGTCGCCCACGCGCTCGAAGCCGTAGCGTGCGTAGAAACGTTGCGCGCCGTGGTTCTCCGACCAGGCGCCGACCCACAGCGTGCGCGGGCCATCGCGCAGCAGCCACTCCATCGCCGCGTCCATCATCCGTGCGCCGTGCCGGGCACCCTGCCAGCCCTGCACGAGATACAGGCGCTTGATCTCGCCGTCGCCGGGTACGACCTCCGGGTGCGGCAGGCCGCATGGGCCGGTGGCGACATGGCCGACCGCTTCGCCATCGGCCTCCAGCAGCCACACCGCGTATGCGGGATGCGCCAGGATCGTGCGCTGGCGGCCGACCTCATAGGCCTCGACGAGGAACGCGTCGAGATCCTCGCGCGGATACAGATGGCCGAAGCTCTCGATGAAGGTGCGCGCCGCCAGCGTCGACAGCAGCTCGGCATCATCGACAGTGGCGCGGCGGAGAACCGGGGTCATTGCTCTGCCACGGATGTGCACCGATGGACGCGGACCACGCGGCTGTCGGGCCCGCGGTCGTCGGCAACGACCACACGGCAGGCGTATCCAGCATGCCGGCCGTCCGCGCTCATCCGCGTGGTCCGTGGCCGGTCAAGCGCCGTGGTCCGCCTTCGCCCGCACTGCCACGTGCACCTCGGCGAGCTGCGCGTCGGCGATCGGCGATGGCGCGCCCGTCATCAGGCACTGCGCACCGGTGGTCTTCGGGAAGGCGATCACGTCGCGGATCGATTCGGTGCCGGCCATCAGCGCGGCGATGCGGTCGATGCCGAAGGCGATGCCGCCGTGCGGCGGCGCGCCGTACTTGAGCGCGTCGAGCAGGAAGCCGAACTTGGCCTGCGCTTCCTCGGCGTCGATGCCGAGCAGCCCGAACACCGCGCTCTGCATCTCCGGGCGATGGATGCGGATCGAACCGCCGCCGATCTCGTTGCCGTTCATCACCATGTCGTAGCCGCGCGACACCGCGGTCCTGGCATTGGCGCGCAGGTCGTCGATATCGTCGACGGCCGGCGCGGTGAATGGATGATGCAGGGCGACGTAGCGCTGCGCCTCGTCGTCGTACTCGAACATCGGGAAGTCGGTGACCCACAGCGGCTTCCAGCCGTCCTGCACCAGGCCGAAGTCGCGGCCGGCCTTCAAGCGCAGCGCGCCCATGAAGTCCGACACCCGGTTGTATGCGCCGGCACCGAAGAACACGATGTCGCCGTTGCCGGCGCCGACGTGCTGCACGAGCGCGGCGAACGCGGCGTCGTCGAAGAACTTCCGGATCGGCGACGAGATCTCGCCGGCCGCGTCGATCTTGATATAGGCCAGACCCCTGGCGCCGAACTTCGCGGCATGCGCGGCGTACTCGTCGATCTGCTTGCGCGAGAGGCTGGCACCGCCGGGAATGCGCAGCGCGGCCACGCGGCCCTCGGGGTCATTGGCGGCACCGGCGAACACCGCGAAACCGCTGTCGGCGACCAGTTCGGCGACATCCACCAGTTCGAGGTCGATGCGCAGGTCCGGCTTGTCGGAGCCGTAGCGGCGCATCGCCTCGGCCCAGGTCATGCGCGGGAAGGGATCTGCAAGCTCGACACCGATGACCTCGTTGAACACCGCGCGGATCATGCCTTCCACGGCGTCCTGCACGTCGGCCTCGCGCACCCAGGCGAACTCCATGTCGAGCTGGGTGAATTCCAGCTGGCGGTCGGCGCGCAGCGCCTCGTCGCGGAAGCAGCGTGCGATCTGGTAGTAGCGGTCGAAGCCCGCGACCATCAGGATCTGCTTGAACAGCTGCGGGCTCTGCGGCAGCGCGTAGAACTCGCCGGCATGCATGCGCGCCGGCACCAGGAAGTCGCGCGCGCCTTCCGGCGTGGCCCTGGTCAGGATCGGGGTCTCGATGTCCTGGAAACCACGCGCGTCCAGCCAGCGGCGCAGCGCCTGCACCAGGCGGATGCGGGTGCGCTGCATGCGCTGCATCTCCGGGCGGCGCAGGTCGAGGTAGCGATAGCGCAGGCGGGTTTCCTCGCCGGGATTCTCATGCGCATGGAACGGCAGCGGCGCGGCCTTGTTGACCACCTCGATCGCGGTTGCGACCACTTCGACCTGGCCGGTGGCGATCTTCGCATTGGGGTTGTGCCGCCGGCGCACGCTGCCGGTGATGCGCAGGCAGTCCTCGTAGCCGATGGTTTCCGCGATCGCGACGACGCCGGCATTGCCTTCGGCATCGCCCGGCTCGGCGACGATCTGCACGATGCCTTCGTGGTCGCGCAGGTCGATGAAGCAGACGCCGCCGAGGTTGCGGGCGACATCGGCCCAGCCGCACAGGGTCACGGTCTGGCCGATCAGTGCCTCGTCGATCAGGCCGCAGAAATGGGTACGCATGGGAGCTCCGGGGGGATTCGACCCGGCGCCGCCGGGGAACCGGCTATTTTGCGGGGGTGGCCGCGGTGCGGCAAATGCGGGCCGGCGCGATGCCGGCCCGGACGCACTCAGGGGGTGGTGGCCGGCGCGCTGGCGGGCTTGGCCGCAGGGGCGGCGTCGGCGGCCGGCTTGGACTCGGGCTTCGTGTCGGGCTTGGCCTCGGACTTGCCTTCTCCACCACCGCCGTCGGCAAGGTTGCGCTTCCTGTCGCCGTCCTTCTTGAAGTCGGTCTCGTACCAGCCGCCACCGGCGAGGCGGAACGACGGCGCGGTGACCTGGCGACCCACGGCGGACGCGCCGCAGGCCGGGCAGTCGGTGGGATCGGGGTCGGAAAGCTTCTGCAGGCGGTCGAAGGCATGGCCGCAGTCGGCACAGCGGAAAGCGTAGATCGGCATGGCGTGATCGCTGAACGACAACAGGGAGCCGGCATTGTGGGGGTATGCCGCGCGCTTTCAAGTCGTGGGCCCGCGGACTAGGCTGGGCGCCCCACGTTCCGAGACCCCTCCATGGCACAGCCACCGAACTTCCGCACCGTCGCCGCTGCCCTGCTGATCGCGCTGGGGCTGCTTGGCGCGGGCTGGTTCGCGTCACACGGCATGACCGGCCTGCGCACCGCGGACCGCTTCGTGACGGTCAAGGGGCTGGCCGAGCGCACCGTGGATGCCGACCTGGTGGTGTGGCCGCTGTCGCAGACGGTGGGTGGCGATGATCTCGCCGCGGTTCAGGCGCAGCTCGACGCCAACACCGCGACCATCCGCGCGTTCCTGTCCGGGGCGGGCTTCCCGGATGAGGAGGTGGTGGTGTCGCCACCGCGGCTCGAGGACCGCTGGGCCTATTCCTGGGGCGAAAGCCGGCCGCCGGAGCGCTACCGCTATTCCAATACGGTGACGCTGCGCACCGGACGCGTTGCCGAGGCAATGGAGGCGCTGCGCCGCAGCGGGCAGATGGTCGCCGGCGGGGTGATGCTCAATACCGACGAGGGCGGCGGGCCGCAGTTCGAGTTCACCAGATTGAACGACATCAAGCCGGAGCTGATCGCCGAGGCCACCGCCAACGCACGCGCGTCGGCCGAGCAGTTCGCCAACGACTCCGGTGCACGCATCGGCGGCATCCGCAGCGCCAACCAGGGCGTGATCTCGATCAGCGACCGCGACCGCGGCAGCCCGCACGTCAAGACCGTGCGCGTGGTGTCGACCGTCGAGTACTTCCTGAAGGACTGAGCCGCGGCAGCACGCCGGCGGTGAGGCACGGAGGCGGACGATTGGCGCCGCGTGCAAGCGGCCAGGTGCGGCGACCCGCCTGGGCGATGCGGGATCGCAGGGCGGGACACGCGTTCGCTCCCGAGGTCACGACCGACATCGAGCCTGTGCCTACTCATGCCCCCACGGGGTTGGCGGCAGCTCGACCGGGCGGGTCAGGTCGAACTCCACCTGGAACATGCGGCCGCCCGGACGCGAGAGCTCGTAGAGGAAACGCTGGTCGGGCTCGATCTCCATCGCCCAGGTATTGGTCACCGACGCCGACAGCCCCTCGCGTTCGAAGGTCGCGATCGACTCCGCATCGACCGGGAACTCCTGCCGCTGCGCGGTGCCGGCAGCTGCGGTGTCGCCACCGTACATCGTGACCGCGTCCTCGCTGCCGTCCTCGTGGCGATGGTCGTGCTTGAGGCGCATGCCGTCGTCGGTGCGGGTGAGCACCCAGGTGCGCGAATGGTCGTCGCCGACATGGAACGGCACCTTGAGTTCGCGGGTCGGGTCGTCGCAGCCGCGCACATGCATCACCAGCCGCTGGCCCTCGAAGGCATCCGGCGTGGTGGGGGCGGGTTCGTTGGTGACGATGCGGCCCTCGAAGGCCTGCCCGCAATGATGGGCGATCGCGGCCATGAACTCGTCGGCGGGCGCGTTGGCCACGTCGATGCCGTCGGCCGGCGCGGTGTCGATCGCGGATGCCGCGGGCGCATCGGTGGACGCGGTATCGGTTGAGGGGGAGCACGCGGCAAGTGCCAGTGCGAGGGCGATCGAGGCGGAAAGTTTGAATGTGTTCATCCCTGCACCCTACCCGCCGCCGGCGCGACCCCGCAAGCAAGCCCCTCCGGTCACCCCTCAGGCATTGCCATACATGGCCAGGCAGCGCTCCTCCGCTTCGGCGAGTCGCTCCGCCACCTGCGCACGCTCGCGACCGAGCGCGACCAGCCGCGTGGCATCGGCCTGCACCGACGGATCGGCCAGCGCCGCATCGATGCGCGCCAGCTCGGCTTCAGCCGCTTCCAGCATGCGTTCGGCATCGGCCAGCTTGTGCGGATTGACCTTCGCCGCGGCAGGCTTCGGCACCACCGCCGGCGCGGGGGGCGCTGCAACCGCCGGCGCTTTCAGCTCACCGGCATTGCCGCGCGCACGCAGCCAGGCGGCGTACTCGTCGAGGTCACCATCGAAGGGCTTGACCACGCCGTCGGCAACCCGCCAGAACGTGTCGCTGACCAGGCCGATCAGGTGGCGGTCGTGCGAGACCAGCACGATCGCGCCGGCGAAGTCGGACAGCGCCTCCGCCAGCGCCTCGCGCATCTCGAGGTCGAGGTGGTTGGTCGGTTCGTCGAGCAGCAGCACGTTGGGCTGCAGCCAGGCCAGCAGCGCCAGCGCCAGCCGCGCGCGCTCGCCGCCGGAGAAGCCGTCGATCGATTCGAACGCACGGTCGCCGGGAAAGCTCCACTTGCCGAGGAAATCGCGGAACGCCTGGGTGGAGACGTTCGGCGACAGCTCGCGCAGGTGGTCGATCGGCGAGGTGCCGGCGACCAGCGATTCCACCGTGTGCTGGGCGAAGTAGCCGATGCGCAGGTCCGGATGCGCGTAGCGCTCGCCGGCCAGCAGCGGCAGCTCGCCGACCAGCGTTTTCACCAGCGTCGACTTGCCGGCGCCGTTGGGGCCCAGCAGGCCGATGCGGTCGCCGGCCTCGAGGCCGAAGCCGACGTTGTCGAGGATGACCGCCTCGCCCGAAGCGGTGGCATAGCCGCAGCGGCCCTCATTGATGCGCAGCAGCGCATGCGGAAGTTTCACCGGCGCCGGAAAGTCGATCCGCACCTCGCGCTCGGCGCGCACGGCTTCGGTGTCGGCCATCTTGGCCAGGCGCTTGACCCGCGACTGCGCCTGCTTGGCCTTGGCCGCGCTGGCCTTGAAGCGGTCGATGAATTTCTGCAGGTGCGCGCGCTCGGCCTGGGTCTTCTCGTGGGTGATCTGCTGCAGGCGCAGCTGCTCGGAACGCTGCCGCTCGAACGAGGTGTAGTCGCCGGTATAGAGCTTCGCCTTGCCGCCGTGCAGGTGCAGGGTGTGGGTGCAGACGTTGTCGAGGAACTCGCGGTCATGCGAGATCAGCAGCAGCGTGCCCGGGTACTTCAGCAGCCACTGCTCCAGCCACAGCACCGCGTCGAGATCGAGATGGTTGGTGGGCTCGTCGAGCAGCAGCAGGTCGCTGGGGGTCATCAGCGCACGCGCCAGGTTCAGCCGCACGCGCCAGCCGCCGGAGAACGTCGCCACCGCGCGCTGGTGGGTCTCGGCCGGAAAGCCCAGCCCATGCAGCAGTTTGCCGGCACGCGCGCCGGCGTCGTAGGCGCCGACCTCGGCCATGCGCAGGTGCACGTTGGCCACCGCTTCCCAGTCCTCGGCGGCAAGCGCATCGGCCTCGGCCTTGAGCACGGCCGCCACCGCGGCGTCACCACCGAGCACGAAGTCGATGGCGGGGTCCGGCAGCGAAGGCAGTTCCTGGGCGATGCTGGCCACCCTCACACGATTCGGCAGGTCGAGGTCGCCACGGTCGGCCTCGACCTCGCCACGCACCGCGGCGAACAGCGAGGATTTGCCGGTGCCATTGCGGCCGACCACGCCCACCCGCCAGCCGGCGTGCAGGGAAAGATCGACTTCGGACAGCAGCAGGCGTTCGCCCCGCCTGAGGGCGAAATTGCGGAAAGAGATCATCCGCGCATTCTACCGGTGCCGCCGCGGCCGCCAGCCGCCGGGTGATCGTTCGCCTCCCTCGCCGCGCAGGCCGCATTCAGGGCGAAGCCTCTCCCGGACACGGTTTCCGCTGAAACATTTGCGCACTGCAACAGGCGGTGCTACAGGCGATGGAGGCCGAGATCCTGTCATCCACCACCACGGAGAGGTACCCGCATGACCCGTCGTCCGATCGCCGCAGCCATCGTGCTGGCGCTGGCCAGCCCCTTTGCCCACGCCCAGCAGGCCACGCCGGCGCAGGGGGCGAGCGCACAGCGCCCCGCCACCCTCGACACCCTGATCGTCACCGGCACCCGCGTCACCGACCGCTCGGTGGCCGAATCGACCGCGCCGATCGACATCATCACCCCGGAAGCGCTGGCGTCCACCGGCACCGTCGAGCTGGCCACGGCGCTGTCGCGCGCGGTGCCCTCGCTGAACTTCCCGCGTGCGGCGATCAACGACGGCACCGACGCCATGCGCCCCGCGCAGCTGCGCGGTCTCGCCCCCGACCACACCCTGGTGCTGGTCAACGGCAAGCGCTACCACCCCGGCGCCCTGGTCAACGTCAACGGCAGCCAGGGTCGCAGCTCGTCGCCGGTCGACCTCAACTCGATCCCGATCGCCGCGATCGAGCGGGTTGAAGTGCTGCGCGACGGTGCCTCGGCGCAATACGGCTCGGATGCCATCGCCGGGGTGATCAACATCGTGCTCAAGGGCTCCGGCGAAGGCGGCGCGGTCAGCCTCACCGGCGGCCAGTACAGCGCCGGCGATGGCCAGCAGGCGCAGCTGCTGGGCGACGTGGGCCTGCGGCTGGGCGAGCGCGGCAAGGTGCATCTGGCCGCGCAGTCCGGCTACCAGGAACAGACCGACCGCGCGCGCCCGTTCGCGGGTCCCGCCTCGCCCACCAATCCGGCGCCCGGCGACGTGGTGCAGCGCTATGGCGACCCGGAGGTCGACAACGGCTCGGTGCTCTACAACGGCGAGGTCGACATCACCGATTACCTGCAGGTCTATTCCTACGGCCTGTACACCCGCCGCGAGACCCTCTCCAACGGCTTCTTCCGGCCCGCCGGCGACACCCGCAACATTCCTTCCATCCATCCCGACGGCTTCCTGCCACAGATCTTCAACACCTCCAGCGACATCAGCGTGTCGACCGGCCTGCGCACCACCACCGCCGGCGGCACCGGCATCGACTTCAGCTACACCTACGGCAGCAACGAACTCGAGTTCGATATCCTCAACACCCTCAACCGCAGCCTCGGGCCGTCATCGCCGACGCGCTTCTACGCCGGCGCGCTGGAACTCGACCAGCACGTGCTGAACCTCGACTTCAACCGCCAGCTCGACTGGGGCATGGCCTATCCGCTCACCCTGTCCTATGGCGCGGAATGGCGCGGCGAGGAATACACCATCGGCGCCGGCGAGCCGGCCTCCTACATCAACGGCGGCGTGCTGTTGCCCAACGGGCAGCCGGCACCGTCCGGGGCGCAGGTGTTCCCGGGTTTCCGCGAGTCCGACAGCGGCAGCTTCGACCGCCACAGCTATTCGTTCTACGCCGCGCTCGAAGGCGACATCACCGAACGCTTCTCGGCCGGCATCGCCGCGCGCCACGAGTCCTACAGCGACTTCGGTGACACCACCACCGGCAAGCTCACCGCGCGCTATGCGTTCAACGATGCCGTCGCGCTGCGCGGCACGGTGTCCACCGGCTTCCATGCGCCGTCGCTCGCGCAGCAGTACTACCAGACCACCTCGACCAACTTCATCGGTGGTATCCCGTTCGACCTGGTCACCTTCCGCGTCACCAACCCGGCCGGCATCGCGCTGGGCGCGGAGCCGCTGCAGGCCGAGACCTCCGACAACCTCAGTCTCGGCCTGGTGCTGACCCCGGCCGAGCGCCTGTACGTGACCATCGACGCCTACCGCATCAGGCTCGAGGACCGCATCACCCTGTCGGAAAACCTCAACAGCACGGCGGTGCGCAACTGGCTGAACACCAACGGTTTCCCGGATGTCGCCGGCGGCCGCTATTTCACCAACGCACTCGACACCACCACCACCGGTATCGACGTGGTCGGCACCTACGGCTGGGAGCTCGCGGCCAGCGCGCTCGACCTGACGCTCGGCTACAACTACAACCGGACGGAGATCGACCGCGTGGCGCCGAACCCGGCGTCGCTGGAGGCCATCGACCCCACCGCGCTGCGCTTCGGCCGGGTGGAACTGGGGCGGTTCGAGGTCGGTGCGCCGCGCGACAAGGCCATGCTCAATACCGTCTGGACGCGCGGTGGCCTGAGCCTCTCGGCCACCGCCACCCGCCATGGCGAATTCACCCTCAACAACGCCAACCCCGACCTCGACCAGACGTTCGGCGCGAAATGGCTGCTCGACGTCGCCGCGACGTACCGCGTCGACGGCTGGGAGTTCACGGTGGGCGGCGACAACGTGTTCAACGACTACCCGGACGAGGTGCTGGCGGCCAACTCCACCTCCGGCCAGCTGATCTACCCGTCGCAGAGCCCGTTCGGCTTCAACGGTGCCTACGTGTACGGCCGCATCGGCTACCGCTGGTAGCCACGCGCGTTGCGGGTCGGCCGCGGCGCCCGGCGTCATCCGGGTGTCGCGGCCGCTGTGCCAGACTCGCGTCGCCTGCAGATGATCCACTCGCGCGCGCAAGCCGCGAGGTGCGCCCGACCCGACCGCGAACCGCCTGACCGGGACGCCACCGATGCCGCACGACATCTCGCTGATCTCGATCCTGTGCGTGGGCTTCGTGCTGGCGTTCGTGCTGGGCCTGGCCGCGCAGCGGCTGCGGATGTCGCCGATCGTGGGCTACCTGCTGGCGGGAATCATCGCCGGGCCGTTCACCCCAGGCTTCGTCGCCGACCAGGAACTGGCACCGCAGATCGCCGAGCTCGGGGTGATCCTGCTGATGTTCGGCGTCGGCCTGCATTTCTCGCTGCGCGAGCTGATGTCCGTGCGCGCCATCGCCCTGCCCGGCGCGGTGGTGCAGATCGGCGTGGCGACCGCGATGGGCTGGGCGCTGGCGCGACTGCTGGGCTGGTCGCACGCGGCCGGGCTGGTGTTCGGGCTTGCGCTGTCGGTGGCGAGCACCGTGGTGCTGCTGCGTGCGCTGGAGGAGCGACGCCTGCTCGACACCGGGCGCGGCCACATCGCGGTGGGTTGGCTGATCGTCGAGGACCTGGCGATGGTGCTGACGCTGGTGCTGCTGCCACCGGTCGCCGCGGCGCTGGAGGGCACTGCGACCGGCGTCGGCAGTCGCGGAGTCGGCATGAGCCTGCTGCTCACCCTGGGCAAGGTCGGCGCGTTCGTGGCGGTGATGCTGCTGGTCGGCCGCCGGGTGGTGCCCTGGGTGCTGGGGCGGGTGGCAGGCACCGGCTCGCGCGAACTGTTCACGCTGTGCGTGCTGGCGGTGGCGATGGGCGTGGCGTTCGGCGCGTCCGAGTTCTTCGGGGTGTCGTTCGCGCTGGGTGCGTTCTTCGCCGGCATGCTGCTCAACGAAAGCGAGTTCGGCCACGAGGCCGCGAATGATTCGCTGCCGATGCGCGATGCCTTCGCGGTGCTGTTCTTCGTCTCGGTGGGGATGCTGTTCGACCCGCGCATCGTCGTCGAGCACCCGCTGGAAGTGCTGGCGACCTTCCTGATCATCGTGGTCGGCAAGTCGCTGGCGGCCTGGGGCATCGTGCGCGCGTTCGGCAAACCGAATGCGACGGCGCTGACGATCTCCGCAAGCCTGGCGCAGATCGGGGAGTTCTCCTTCATCCTCGCCGGGCTCGGGCTGGCGCTGGGCGTGCTGCCGCCTGAAGGCCAGGACCTGATCCTCGCCGGCGCGCTGCTGTCGATCATGTGCAACCCGCTGGTGTTCGCCCTGCTCGACCGCTGGCAGGCGCGCGAGGACGCCCGTGCCGCGGCCATGGCGCCGCGCCCGGAACAGCCGCCGCCGCTGCTGATCGCCGATCACGCGATCCTGGTGGGCTTCGGGCGCGTCGGCAGCGATCTGGCCGGCCTGCTGCGCGAGCGCGGCGTGCCGCTGGTGGTGGTCGAGGCGGATGGCGAACGCGTCGCGCAGTCGCGCGATGCCGGCTTTCCCACCGTGCGCGGCAATGTCGCCATGGAAGCGGTGCTGGCCGAAGCGCGGCCGGAGCTTGCGAAGATGGCGATCTTCGCGATCCCGCATGTGCTGGAGGCCGGCGAGACCATCGCCCGCATGCGCCAGGCCAACCCGGCACTGAGCATCCTGGCGCGCGCACACAGCGAGGGCGAGGTGCGCCACCTGCTCGAACGTGGTGCCGATGCCGCGGTGCTGGCCGAGCGCGAGCTCGCGTACTCGCTGTCGGAAATGGTGATGGCGACGCCGCCATTCCGTGCACTGCGTGACCAGCCGGCCGCCGCGGCAGCGGTACCTGCGAGCACCACGCCGCTGCCGGACCCGGGGACGGCCTCGGCCGCGTAGCCGCACTGGCGGGCTTGCGTGGTACGCCGGCAGACGAGTCAGGCGAATCCGGGGCGCAGCACCGTATCCAGGCGCGGATGGCTGAACTCGAAGCCGCTGTCCAGCAGCCGCCGCGGCAGCACCCGCTGGCCGTCCAGCAGCAGCGTCGACATCTCGCCGAGCACCAGCCGCAGGGCTTGCGCCGGTACCGCGGCCCATGCCGGCCGGCGCACCGACCGGGCGAGGATGCGGGTGAACTCACGGTTGCTCACCGGCGCCGGCGCGGTCAGGTTGACCGGCCCGGCCAGCGCAGGCCGGCCGGCATGCGGGTCGAGCAGCTGCAGCACCGCACGCACCCAGTCCTCGCGCGAGATCCAGCTCAGGACCTGCTCGCCATCACCCAGGCGGCCACCGGCACCAAGCCGGAACACCGGCAGCAGCCTGCGCACCATGCCGCCGGCCGGGTCGAGCACCACCCCGGTGCGCAGCAGCACCACCGGCACATCCAGTGCCACCGCCTCCAGCGCCGCGCGTTCCCATTGCGCGCACAGCGCATGCACGAATTCGCGATGCGGGGTGCTGTCCTCGGCCAGTTCCCGCGTGGCCGGCTGGCGCCCGTACCAGCCGACCGCCGACCCGCTGAGCAGCAGCCGCGGCCGCACCTGCGCACGGCGCATCCAGTCCACCACCGTGCGGGTCGGGCCGAGGCGGCTGTCGAACAGTTCCTGCTTGCGGGCATCGCTCCAGCGGCGGTCGGCGATCCCGGCGCCTGCGAGGTTCACCACCACGTCGAAGCAGTCGCCCGGCTGCAGGCTGTCGTAGCCGCGCACCTCGACGCCAACGGGCGCGTCGATGCCGCGCGGATCGCGCGACAGCCAGGTGGGCGTCGCCCCTTGCGACAGCAGCGCAGCGGTGAGCGCTCGGCCCAGGAAGCCGCTGCCGCCAGTGATCAGGATGCGCATCGGGAACCTCGTGGAATGCATGGAGCGACCCGCGTCCATTCGCTGTGTCGTCCGTTCGCCGGCACTGCAACAGAGCGCCGATGAAATGCACGTCAGCAAACGCTGACTGCGCATCGTCATGAAGCCGCTGGATGCATGCGGCGCAGCGGCCGCATGCAATGCAGGCTCAGCCCCGGGCGAACACCAGTGCACCGGCGGCCGCATCCACCCTCACGGTATCGCCGCTGGTGAATTCACCGGCGAGGATCTTCTGCGCCAGCGGATTCTCCAGCTGCTGCTGTACCGCACGCTTGAGCGGGCGGGCGCCATACACGGGGTCGAAGCCGACATCGCCCAGCAGGTCGAACGCGGCGTCGCTGATCGCCAGCTTCAGCCCGCGGTCCGCCAGGCGCTGTTCCAGGCCACGCAGCTGGATCCGCGCGATCCGGCGGATCTGCGCCTTCTGCAGCGGGTGGAACACGATGATGTCGTCGAGCCGGTTGACGAATTCCGGGCGGAAGTGCGCCTGCACCACGCCCATCACCGCCGCCTTCATCTGCGTGTAGGCGATCGCCGACTGCCCCTCGTCGCCACCGGAGCCACCTTCGCCGGCCAGCTCCTGGATCATCTGCGAGCCGAGGTTGGAGGTCATGATGATCACGGTGTGGCGGAAGTCCACCGTGCGGCCCTGACCATCGGTGAGGCGACCGTCGTCGAGCACCTGCAGCAGGATGTTGAACACATCCGGATGCGCCTTCTCGACCTCGTCGAGCAGGATCACGCTGTACGGGCGCCGGCGCACCGCTTCGGTCAGATATCCACCCTCCTCGTAGCCGACGTAGCCGGGCGGTGCACCGACCAGCCGCGACACCGCGTGCTTCTCCATGAACTCGCTCATGTCGATGCGCACCATCGCCTCGGCCGAATCGAACAGGAATTCCGCCAGCGCCTTGCTGAGTTCGGTCTTGCCGACGCCGGTGGGGCCAAGGAACAGGAACGAGCCCGACGGCCGATCGGGATCCGACAGCCCCGCGCGCGAACGCCGCACCGCATCCGAGACCACCTTGATGGCCTCGTCCTGGCCGACCACGCGCGCATGCAGCATGTCCTCCATCTTCAGCAGCTTCTCGCGCTCGCCTTCCAGCATCCGGCTGACCGGAATGCCGGTCCAGCGCGCGACCACCTCGGCGATCTCCTCGGCGGTGACCTTGTCCTGGAGCAGGGTGAAGCCGGTGGTCTCGGCCTCCTGCGCGGCCCTGAGCTGCTTTTCCAGCTCCGGCAGGCGGCCGTACTGGATCTCGCTCATCTTCGCGAAGTCCTGCCGGCGCTGCGCGGCCTCGAGCTCCAGCCGCGCCGCCTCGATCTGCTCCTTGATCCTGGTGGCGCCCTGCACGGTGGCCTTCTCGGCCTTCCACACCTCCTCGAGGTCGTTGTACTCGCGCTCCAGCGTGGCGATCTCGGCTTCGAGGTCGGCCAGGCGCTGCTTCGAGGCGTCGTCCTTCTCCTTCCTCAGCGCCTCGCGCTGGATCTTGAGCTGGATCAGCCGGCGTTCGCGGCGGTCGAGTTCCTCCGGCTTCGAATCGATCTCCATGCGGATGCGGCTGGCCGCCTCGTCCATCAGGTCGATGGCCTTGTCGGGCAGCTGGCGGTCGGCGATATAGCGGTTGGACAGCGTGGCCGCGGCCACGATCGCGGGGTCGGTGATCTCGACGCCGTGGTGCACGGCGTACTTCTCCTTGAGCCCGCGCAGGATGGCGATGGTGTCCTCCACCGACGGCTCGCCCACGAACACCTTCTGGAAGCGGCGCTCCAGCGCGGCATCCTTCTCGACGTACTTGCGGTACTCGTCGAGGGTGGTCGCGCCGATGCAGTGCAGTTCGCCACGCGCAAGGGCGGGTTTGAGCATGTTGCCGGCATCCATCGAGCCTTCCGCCTTGCCGGCGCCCACCATGGTGTGCAACTCGTCGATGAACAGGATGACCTGCCCTTCCTGTTTGGACAGGTCGTTGAGCACGCCCTTGAGGCGCTCTTCGAACTCGCCGCGGAACTTGGCGCCGGCGATCAGCGCGCCCATGTCGAGCGACAGCACGCGCTTGCCGCGCAGGCCCTCGGGCACCTCGTTGTTGATGATGCGCTGTGCAAGGCCTTCGACGATCGCGGTCTTGCCGACGCCGGGTTCGCCGATCAGCACCGGGTTGTTCTTGGTGCGGCGCTGCAGCACCTGGATGGTGCGGCGAATCTCCTCGTCGCGGCCGATCACCGGATCGAGCTTGCCGCTCTCGGCGCGGGCGGTGAGGTCGACGGTGTACTTTTCCAGCGCCTGGCGTGATTCCTCGGCGTTCTCGTCCTGCACGCGCTCGCCGCCGCGGACCTTGTCGATCGCGGCCTCCAGCGCCTGCTTCGTGCCGCCGGCGGCCGTGAGCGCGCGGCCGGCGTCGCCACCGTCCTCGAGCGCGGCCAGCAGGAACAGTTCCGAGGCGATATAGGCATCGCCGCGCTGCTGCGCGAGCTTGTCGGTGAGGTTGAGCAGGCGCGCGAGGTCGTTGCCGACCGACACCTGCCCGGCCTGGCCCGACACCTTCGGCAGGCGCTCGAGCACTTCGCCCAGCCGTTCGCGCAGCAGCGGCACGTTGACCCCGGCCTGCGACAGCAGCGGGCGCGTGCCGCCGCCCTGCTGGTCGATCAGCGCCACCAGCAGGTGCGTGGGTTCGATGAGGTTGTGGTCGCGCCCGACGGCCAGCGACTGGGCGTCGGCAATGGCCTGCTGGAAGCGCGACGTGAGCTTGTCCATCCGCATGGGCGTGTCCTCGGGCATCGTGGCCGGCGGCTGGCCGGCGATACCCATCAGATGCGGGCTCTTGGTATCGATTCAAGCGGATGGCCCGCGCTCCAGAGCAGCTGATGCGGCGACCGGTCAGGGCTGGCTGCGCGGTAGGGCCGGCGCAGCATCACACGGCGGGACACGCCGTGAATCCGTCCATGGAGGCTTGTCGGCGCCATTCACGCGCCCGCGGTTTCCACTGGCCGGCCCCATCCCGCCTGTGAACTGCTGGTGCCGTTGAAGGAGAGCGCAAAGCACGAATCTGCGGTAGGCGCGCTCGCCTGTTTATCGGCTCGCTACTCCGGGAAGTCATCCGCACTCTTCTTGGAGCCGCAGCGGTGTCGGCAGAGACGGTGCGGCACCGCCCGCGGGGACTGTCGGCGCCATGGATGGCGCCGACAAGCCTCCATGGACGGATTTACGGCGTGTCCCCGCGGGTGATGCCGCGCCGGCTCACTACGAAGCCTCTCGCCAACGACATCACCGACGCGACAATGGGCAGCCTCCAGAACCGGCCTCAGCCAGGCGGACGAGCTCCATCAGGTCAGCCGAGCGGCGTCGGCTGGATGATCTCCACCCAGTAGCCGTCCGGATCCCTGATGAAGGCGATCTCGCGCATGCGGCCGTCGGTCAGCCGCTTCTGGAAGGCCACGCCGAGTTCCTCGAAGCGCGCACAGGCCGCGACCACGTCGGGCACGCTCACGCAGATGTGGCCGAAGCCGCGAGGGTCGCTGTTGCCGTCGTGGTAGACCGCGCCGTCCTCGCTCTCGGTGCCATGGTTGTGGGTGAGTTCGAGCACGCCCGGCCGCGCGGCCAGCCATTGCTTGCGCGCCGCATCGTCGTCGGGGATCGCGCCGGAGTCATCGGTCAACACCAGGAAGTAGAGGCTGAACTTCGCCTCGGCGAAGTCGATCCTGCGCACCAGCGTGAAGCCGAGCACGCGGGTGTAGAAATCCAGCGACGCCTGCGGGTCCTTGATCCTGAGCATCGTGTGGTTGAACACGAAGCCGCGGGTGGCGACGTCGCGCTCGCCGGCGACGCCCGGGACCTGCGCCAGCCCGGCGCGAGTGGTTGCAGTCATGGTGGACTCCTGACGTGGAAGGACCCGCCATTATCGGCGATGGCGCCTGCACGATCGCCCGCCACGCCGTGCAGACCAATCCTCACGCCGCATCCGGCAGAATGCCCCGATGGCTGCCGAGTCCCCCACCCGACCGCCGCCGCCGTCGATCGACAAGGCCTGGGCCCTGTTCCTCGACGTGGACGGCACCCTGCTCTCCTTTGCCACCGAACCGTCGGCGGTGGTCGTCGACCCCGTCCTGCGTGACAGCCTCCAGCATGCGCACCAGCGCCTCGATGGCGCGCTGGCGCTGATCAGCGGACGCCCGCTGTCGACGCTGGACCGGCTGTTCGCACCCCTGCGACTTCCGGCTGCCGGCCTGCACGGGCTGGAACGCCGCAACGGCGACCGGCAGTCCGCACCGGTGGCCGCACCCGGGGCGCTGCATCGCATCCGTGCCGAAGCGGAAGCACTTTCGGCGCGCCTGCCCGGCACCCTGGTCGAGGACAAGGATGTCGCGCTCGGCCTGCACTGGCGCGCCGCGCCCCAGCACGGGCCGCAGCTGCGTGCGTTCGCCGAGGCCGCGCTGCCGCGCCTGCCCGGCTACCGCCTGCAACCCGGCGACCACGTGGTCGAGCTGCGGCCTGCCGGCGCCGACAAGGGCGATGCCATCGCCGCGCTGCTCGAACAGCCGCCATTCCGCGGCCGCACCCCGGTGTTCGTCGGCGACGACCTCACCGACGAGCACGGCTTCGCCGTCGTCAACGCGCGCCACGGCATAAGCGTGCTGGTCGGCACCCGCGAACCCAGCGCCGCCCACTACACCTTGCCCGACGTCGCCGCCGTGCACGCCTGGCTGCAGGATGCCCTTCCCGCATGAACGCACCACCCACCGCACCCTTCGCGCCCGATACCGCTGCCACCCTCGACCTCGGCGTGATCGGCAACGGCAGCTTCGGCGCCCTGCTCGACGCCCGGGCGCGGGTGGTCTGGAGCTGCCTGCCCGCATTCGATGGCGATCCCGCGTTCTGCGCGCTGCTGTCGCCGCGCGAGCAGGAGGGCGGCGACTTCGCCATCGAGCTCGAGGATTTCGAGCGCAGCGAACAGGCCTACCTGGCCAACACCGCGATCCTGCGCACGGTGCTCCACGACAGCCATGGCGGTGCGGTGGAGATCATCGACTTCGCACCGCGCTGGCGCGAGCACGGGCGGCTGTACCGCCCGGTCTCGATCATGCGCCGCGTCACCCCGCTGTCGGGCAGTCCGCGCATCCGCGTGCGCCTGCGTCCGCTCACCCACTGGGGCGAGCAGCGCGCGGCGACCACCTGGGGCAGCAACCACATCCGCTACCTGCTGCCGGACTTCACCCTGCGCCTGACCACCGACGTGCCGGTGCGCTTCGTGCGCGAGGGCACGCCCTTCGTGCTCGCCCACCGGGTGCACCTGCTGCTGGGCGTGGATGAAACGCTCACCCGGCCCCTGCACGGCTTCATGGAGGAGGCGCTCCACCGCACCACCGGTTACTGGCGCGAATGGGTGCGCTACCTGTCGATTCCATTCGAGTGGCAGGACGCGGTGATCCGCAGCGCGATCACCCTCAAGCTGTGCCAGTACGAGGACAGCGGCGCGATCATCGCCGCGATGACCACCTCCATCCCAGAAGCCCCGGGTTCGGCGCGCAACTGGGACTACCGCTACTGCTGGCTGCGGGATGCCGCCTTCGTGGTGCGCGCACTCAACCGCCTGGGCGCGACGCGCAGCATGGAGGAGTTCGTGCGCTACATCTTCAACCTTGCGACGCACGACGGCGGCCTGCAGCCGCTGTACGGCATCGACTTCTCGGCGCGCCTGGACGAGCACGAGGTCGAGGCGCTGCAGGGCTACCGCGGCATGGGCCCGGTGCGGCGCGGCAACCTGGCGTGGGTACAGCGCCAGCACGATGTCTACGGCAGCGTGGTGCTGGCCTCCACCCAGCTGTTCTTCGATTGCCGCCTGGCCGATCCCGGCAGCATCGCCGACTTCGAGCGGCTCGAACCGCTGGGCGACCACGCCTTCGAGCTCTACGAGGTGCCGGATGCGGGGCTGTGGGAGTTCCGTGGCCGCACCGAGGTGCATACCTATACCGCGGTGATGTGCTGGGCCGCCTGCGACCGGCTGGCGAAGATCGCCAGGCATCTGGGGCTGGACGAGCGCGCCACGCACTGGCGCGAACGTGCCGACGGCATGCGCGTGCGCATCCTTGAACGTGCCTGGCGCGAGGACGCCAACCACTTCAGCGCCTCGTTCCAGAGCGACTACCTCGATGCTTCGCTGCTGCTGCTGGCCGACGTCGGCTTCATCGCACCGACCGACCCACGCTTCGTGGCAACCGTCGAGGCGATCGGTCGCGACCTCAAGCGCGGCGACGGGGTGTTCCGCTATATCGCCCCGGACGATTTCGGTTCGCCCGAGACCAGCTTCACCATCTGCATCTTCTGGTACATCGACGCGCTGGCCGCGATCGGCCGCGTCGACGAGGCCCGCGAGATGTTCGAGCGCATCCTCGCGCGGCGCAATCCGCTCGGCCTGCTGTCGGAAGACCTCGCGCTGGAAGATGGCGAGCTGTGGGGCAACTTCCCGCAGACCTACTCGCACGTCGGCCTGATCATGGCGGCGATGCGCCTGTCACGCTCCTGGGAGGACGCAACATGAGCCGTCTGGTGGTGGTATCCAACCGCGTGGCGGTGCCGGGGGAGAATCGCGCCGGCGGGCTGGCCGTGGCCCTGCAGGCGGCGTTGCAGGAAAACGGCGGGCTGTGGTTCGGCTGGAGCGGGCGCGCGGTGCGCGGCGAGAGCGGCACCATCCACGAGCAGAGCGAAGGCGACATCCGCTACGTCACCCTCGACATCAACCGCCGCGATTTCGACGCGTACTACAACGGCTTCGCCAACCGCACGCTGTGGCCGCTGCTGCACTTCCGGCTCGACCTGGTCGACTACGACCGCGACACCCGCGAGGGCTATGCGCGGGTCAACGCGCTGTTCGCGGAAACGCTGGCGCCGCAGCTGCGCGACAGCGACACCCTGTGGATCCACGACTACCACCTGATCCCGCTGGCGGCGCTGCTGCGCGAACGCGGAGTCGGCTGCCGGATGGGCTTCTTCCTGCACGTGCCGATGCCCTCGTCCGACCTGCTGGCGGCGATGCCCAACCACACCCGGCTGTTCTCGTCGCTGTATGCCTACGACCTGATCGGCATGCAGACCCAGCGCGATGTCGAGCGCTTCCAGGACTACGTGCGCCTGTTCGGCGGCGGCCGCGTGCTCAACGACGGCTGGATGGAAGCACCCGGCGGCCGCAGGTTCCGCGCCGGGGCGTATCCGATCAGCATCGACACCGACACCATCGCCACGCAGGCGCGCGCGGCGGTCGCCAAGACCGCGGTCAGGGACCTGCGTTCGAGCCTCGACGGGCGCGCGCTTGCCATCGGCGTCGACCGGCTCGACTACTCCAAGGGCCTGCCCGAGCGCTTCCGCGGCTTCGAACGCTATCTCGAGACCCGCCGCGAGCAGCGCGGCACGCTCACCTACCTGCAGATCGCGCCGGTCTCGCGCGGCGAGGTCAACGAGTACCGGCAGCTGCGCCAGGAGCTGGAGCAGATCGCCGGTCACATCAACGGCGCCTATGCGGAGCCGGAATGGACGCCGCTGCGTTACGTGAACCGCAACTTCGCCCACGCCACCCTGACCGGCTTCTATCGCAGCGCGCGGATCGGCCTGGTGACCCCGCTGCGCGACGGCATGAACCTGGTGGCCAAGGAATACATCGCCTCGCAGGATCCCGAGGACCCTGGCGTGCTGGTGCTGTCGCTGCTGGCCGGCGCAGCCTATGAGCTCAAGGACGCGCTGCTGGTGAACCCGCACGATCTCGATGGCGTTGCCGACGCGATCGCGGTGGCGTCGACGATGCCGCGCGAGCAGCGCATCGAACGCTGGCGCTCGATGATGGATCACCTGCGCAGCCACGACATCCACGCCTGGCGACGCAATTACCTGGCCGACCTGCGCGCCCGATAGGCGGCGAGGCATGCGCACGGAGTGGGCCGCGCGGCGGCGGGGCCTGGTCGCGTGCAGGCGATCGTGCCGCAATGCGTTGCCCGCGAACGCGCACGCAGCGGGTTACCGCGGCGCGCGGATCCATGCCAGCGTCGCCATGCGGCCGGTGCGGTGGTCACGGCGGTGCGAATAGAAGCGCGCGGCATCGCCGATCGTGCACAGGCCGCCGCCGTGGATGCTGTCCGCAGCGATGCCGGCGGCGAGCAGCCGCTGCCGTGCCAGTGCATACAGGTCGACCTTCCAGTGCCCCGGCCGGGTGGCGACGAAGGCGGCCGCCGCCTGCGTGCTGCCGGCAACGAAGGCGTCGCGCACCTCCGCACCGACCTCGTAGGCCCGCGGCCCCGCGGCCGGACCGAGCCATGCCAGCAGCTGCGCGGCAGGCGTGGCCATCGCGGCAATGGTCGCCTCCAGCACGCCGCCGGCAAGCCCGCGCCAGCCTGCGTGCGCGGCGCCGACCTCGCGTCCGTCGCGCGCGGCGAACACCACCGGCAGGCAGTCGGCGGTGAGGATCGCCAGCACCACGCCGGGCGTGCCGGTCACCGCGGCGTCGGCTTCCGGTTGCCCAGGGGCGCCGGCATCATCCAGGCCACCCTTGTCCGGCGCGTCGCCCCGCCCGCGAGCGGCATCATCTCGGGGGCAGGCGCTTTCCCCATGCACGGGAGACGGGCTTTCGCTTCGCCCGTCGAACCGCACCACCCGCGCGCCATGCACCTGGCGCAACCAGCGCGGCGCGTTCGGCAGCCGGCCCAGCGCCACCAGTGCATCCCGGTTGCGCTGGACCGCCGCCGGGTCGTCGCCACTGTTGAGGCCGAAATTGAAGCTGTCGAACGGCGGCGCCGACACGCCCGCGCCGTGACGCAGCGTGGTGAACGCGGTGACGCCGGGCGGTGCCGGCCAGTCGGCTGCAAGCCACGGATCCGCACCGCTCGCCATCTCAGCGGCTCCGCGCGTGGCGCCCTGGCGCGGGCGTCGCGCCGGTACCGCGATCGGCAGCGACACGACCCATGTCAGCCGCGCCCGTCGTCATTGAAGGCGCGGGTGTCCTCGCGCAGCAACCGCAGCAGCGTGCGCATGTCCTCGGGGATCGGCGCAGTGGCGCGGACCGGTTCGCCGGTGCGCGGATGCACGAATTCCAGGGTCTCCGCGTGCAACGCCTGCCGGCGCAGCCCGCGCAGGGCCGCGGCAAGTTCCGGCGTCGCGGCCTTGGGCAGCTTCAGCGCACCGCCGTACAGCGGGTCGCCGATGATGGGGTTGCGCAGGTGCTGCATGTGCACGCGGATCTGGTGGGTGCGGCCGGTTTCCAGGCGGCACTCCAGCGCGGTGTGGGCACGGAAACGTTCGCGCACGCGGTAATGGGTCACCGCCTCGCGGCCGCCCTCGCGCACGGCCATGCGCAGGCGGTCGCGCGGATGGCGGTCGATCGGCGCATCGGCGGTGCCGCCGCTGACCAGCGCGCCGACCACGATCGCCAGGTACTGGCGGTGCACGGCGCGCGCCGACAGCTGCTCCACCAGCGCGGCATGCGCCTGCACGGTGCGCGCGATCACCATCACGCCGGAGGTGTCCTTGTCGAGGCGGTGGACGATGCCCGCGCGCGGCAGCGTGGACAGCGTGGGGTCGCGGAACAGCAGGCCGTTGACGAGGGTGCCGGTGCGGTTGCCGGCACCCGGATGCACCACCATGCCGGCCGGCTTGTCGATCACCAGCACGTCGGCATCCTCGTACAGCACCTCGAGGGCGATGTCCTCGGGTTCGTCGTGGGTCTGATCCTCGAGCACCACGTCGAGCACGATCGTCTCGCCGCCGGCCACCGGATCGCGCGGACGCACCTGGCGGCCGTCGAGCAGCGCATCGCCGGACTTGATCCACTCGCTCAGCCGCGAACGCGAGAACTCCGGCAGCAGCTCGGCAAGCACCTGGTCGAAGCGGCGCCCGGCAAGTGCCGCGGGCACCACCACGGTGCGCGGTTCGAGCTCGTCGTCGGCGCGATCGGCGTCGCTGGCGTGGGGTTCGGTCATCATCGGGTCCGGTTCAGGGGGGACCGGACGGGTGCCCGGCCGGGACTGCTATTATCGGCGCTTCGCGCTTTGAACGCCCAGCAGCCCATGACCCGAACCCCGTCCGTCTTCCGTGTCGCAGTAATCCTGTCGCTGCTGGCCGTCCTCCTGGCGAGCGGGTGCTCGCGCCTGCGTGGCGACCGCGAGGAGGTCAACGAGGGGGTTCCGGTCGAGGAGCTCTACGACAGGGGCCACCAGTCGATGCGCTACGGCAACTGGAGCGCGGCCGCGACCACGTTCCGCCGGCTGGTCGCGCAGTACCCGTACGGGCCGCTCACCGAGCAGGCGCTGATCGAGACCGCCTACGCGCAGTACAAGATGGGCAACAACGAGGAAGCGATCTCCAGCATCGACCGCTTCCTGCGCACCTATCCCACGCACCGCAATACCGCCTACATGTACTACCTGCGCGGGCTGGTGAACTCCAACCGCGACACGGTGTTCCTGCAGCGGGTGTGGAGCCTGGACGCCAGCCGCCGCGACCTCGCCACGCCCAACCAGGCGTATGCGGACTTCGGCATCGTCGCCGAGCGCTTCCCCAACAGCCGCTACGCCGAGGACGCGCGCCAGCGCATGGTCGCGCTGCGCAACATGTTCGCGCGCCACGAGGTCGACACCGCGCTGTACTACCTGCGCCGCGGCGCCTGGGTGGCGGCCACCAACCGTGCCACCTACGCGCTGGAGACCTACCCGCAGAGCGAGTACCAGAGCGACGCCGTGGCGGTGCTGGCCGAGGCCTACACCCAGCTCGGCAACGAGACCCTGGCCGCCGACGCGCGCCACGTGCTCGAGCTCAACGATCCCGACCACGCCTGGCTGCAGGGCCGCAACTGGCCCGACTATCCGTGGGCGATCCGCAAGCTCAACCCGTTCGCCGGCGAGCGCTCGCCGCTGCAGGATTGAGCGGGCTGCAGAAGCAGACAGCAGGAAGCCGGCCCGATGGCCGGCTTCCTCGTTTCTGCCCGCTGTGGATGGCTCGATGCTGCTGGCGTGTGCCTGTCGCATCCGTGGGCGCCCGCCGCCCCCGGCGACCCACAGACGACCGTGCGGGCCCGCGCCTTACTCGCGGCGCGAGGGCCACACATAGCCGGACAGCTGCGCCAGTTCCTCCGGCGTCTTCAGCCCGGGATGGTGGAGCCCGTGGATCACCCAGGTCGGGTAGGCGCCCACGCCGGCCCGCACGCAGGCACCGGCCACCGGCCCGCCGCGGCCCTCGGGCGTGCACTCGACATACGGCAGCCGGCTGGCCGACGCACCGAACATGCGTGTCTGCCTGCGGCAGTTGGCGCACCACGACGCGCCGTAGTAGGTCGCGCCGATCGCATCCAGATGGTCGACCAGGCCCGCCACCCGCGGGTCCTCCGGGCGCCGGTCGAGCACGCCGCTGCCGCTGACCAGCAGCAGGGCCATCACCGCGACAGCGACCAGGCCATTGCCCAGCCACCAGCTGGTCCAGCCGGGGCCGCCCGGCGCCGCGGCCGGCCGGCGGACGTGGGTCCACGCGAACAGCGCCGCCAGCAGCAGCAATGACAGCAGGCACCAGGCACAGCTGGCGCCCACGTCGACCCAGCCGACCACGGTGAGCAGCACGCTCACCGCGAGCCCGAGCAGCGACAGCCGTGACAGCCAGCGCCAGCGCGCCAGCACCGAACGCCCGGTGACCGCCGCCAGCGCCACCAGCGCGTAGAGCACGAAGCCCCACAGCGCGAGCGGCAGGCCGAGCAGGGTCGACCACGCACTCGACTGGATCGCGTCGCACCCGCTGCCTTCGGTGCACCACGCGGGCGTGGCCCCACGCCAGGCCAGCATGGTGAGGTATCCGGTCAGCAGCAGGCCCGCGGCTGCGATCGCCAACGCAACGGCATCGGGCCGCAACCGCGGCTTGGCCACGCGCGCACTGCCACCGCGTTCCGGGCCGGCACTTGGCCGGCGCTTCTTCTTTGCCATCAGCTGTCCCCCTCGAACGAGCCGCATTCTAGCCATTGCCCGGTCGCGGCCGGCCGGATGGGGCATCCGGCGACGGGCTGGAACGCATGGCATAACTGCGGCCCAGGTCTCACGTTTTATCGGCCAATTGCACGCTGTGGCGATCTCACGCAACGCCAGCTGACTGCAGACGCCCCCAAACGGCGCGCTTTACCGGAGGTCCATCGGCCGCCACCTATCGTGGCGCATGCACGTATCGCGCGGGCGGCCTCAATACCCGCGCGGGGACGACCGGAGAAGCACGCATGGCCAGACGGGAGGGCACCGCAGGTTTCACCCTGATCGAACTGATGGTGGTGGTGGCGATCATCGCGATCCTCGCCGCCATCGCGCTGCCTGCGTATGGCAACTATGTGCTGCGCAGCAAGATGCGCGTTGCCCAGGCGGACCTGCTGGCGTTGTCGGCCAATGTCGAGAACCACCGCCAGCGCACCCTGCTGTATCCGGCCAGCGCACTCGGCAGCACCGCGGCGCTGCGCTCGGCCTTCCCGGGCTGGTCGCCGGCATCGGAGGCCGGCGATTTCTCCTTCGCGTATTCGCCGCAGAACGGCTACACGCTGACCGCCACCGGCACCGGGGGCCGGCTCGGCGGCTGCACGCTGCGGCTGACCGCGGGCAATACCCGCACCAGCCAGGGCTGCCCCGACGTGGGCGGCAGCGCATGGTGAGTCTGGCGCCCCGACCGGTGTTATCCGCCTGCGCACCCGTGCCGGACGCACGGTTGTGCGCGCGCCACCACAGTCGCGGCGTCACCCTCATCGAACTCGTGATCACGCTGGCGATCGCGGCGATGCTGATGCTGGTCGGCGTGCCGCTGACCGCCGGCTGGATCGACGGCGCCCGGCAGATGCACGCCCGTGCACAGGCCAGCGAAGCGGTGGCACAGGCCCGCGCGCTGGCGTTGCGCAACCCGGGCGCGCTGCCGTCCGACACCGTTGGCGGGGTGGCACGCCTGGAACTGGTGTCGCACGACGACACCAGGCGCCTGCAGGTGCGGGTGCGCAACGCCGATGGCAGCTGGCGCACGGCACCCGAATGGCAGGCGGAGCTGCCGCCGCACCGCGATATGGAACTGAAACTCACCGGCATCGGTGGCTTCGCCAGCGTGTCCAGCTTCCGTGCCGACGGCAACGCATTCTCCTGCGTGGCGTACGACAGCCACGGCCACCGTACCGATGCCCCGGGTTGTGCGCTCGCCACCCAGGAGCGCATCGCCATCGGGGCCGGCAACCAAGCGCTGGAATATGTGGAACTGCTCTAGGCCCATGCACAGGCACCAGCGCGGCGACGTGCTGCTGGAAGCACTGGTCGGCGTGCTGATCACCGCCCTGCTGGGCGCTGCCATGGCGCATGTGGCGGGCCGCGTGGCGGCCGGGCAGCACGAGGCGCGGGTCGCGAACCTTTCGGTCGAGCAGCTGCGCCACACCCTGCAGATGGAGGGCGTGGCGCTGTGCGATGCCGGCGGCACCACGATCGTCGCGCCGTGGACCGCGCAGGGCAAGCAGCCGGTTTCGGTGCAGTGCGCACCGGGCGCGGCGGTATCGCTCGGATTCGGCGGCGGCGCCAACGCGACGGTGACGGCCCCGCGGGAAGTGGCACTGCGCGTCCCGGTGCAGGCGCTCGAAGGCACGGCCTCGCAGGCACCCGACGCGGCCACCCTGGTGGTCGGCACCCGGCAGGTGGCGCGATGATTTCCGCGCCCCGCAGTCCGCGCAGGCAAGGTGGCCAGAGCCTCATCAGCATGATGGTCGGCGTGCTGATCTCGCTGGTGACGATCGCGGCAATGGTGTCGGTCTACCGCGTGCTGATCGACGTCTCCGGCAACGCCTCGCGCAGCGCGCAACGCGATGGCCAGCTGGCATCCGCGCTGCTCACCGTGCAGATGGAGATGCAGCGCGCCGGTTTCGGCATCGCACCGGGCGAGCCGGGCGTGCTGGCGATCCTCGACGGCGGGCGGCAGGTCGTCTGGCGCTACAGCCTGCATCCCGATCCCGGCCATGCCTGTGCGGGACTGCGCATCGCCACCGCCGCGAACGCGCCGGGCCTGCCGGTGGCGCCCGCCGATGCCGGCGCCGACCGCCGCGGCCTCTACTGGTTGCCGGGGCGCAGCTGCAGTGCCGCCGACGATCCGGCACTCGCCTGGACGGCAACCGGGCCGTCGGCTCCGCGGCGGCTGGTCTCGGCCACCGGTTTCTTCGTGCCGCAGGCCGCGGACGGCACTGCCTATGGCGACGAGGCCGGCGTGCACGCCCTGGGCAGTGCGCGCTTCGAGCGGGACGGCGCCTGCAGCCTGCCCTACGCCCAGCAGGCGGACCTGCTGCCGGTATCGCAGCGGGTGTCGCTGAAGGTCGGCAGTGACGTGGTGTTCTCCACCTGCCTCGCCAACCTGCGGGCCGGTGGCGGAGGCGTGGGATGAGCACTGTCCGCGGACATCGCAGCAATCCGCCCCGCCACCAACGCGGCGTGGCGACGATCCTGGTGCTGCTGCTGCTCGGCCTGGTGGTCGGCACCACGGTCTTCGCCATGACCGGCTCGCTGCGCGGCACCCAGCAGCGCCAGCTCACCGTGCACGCGGCCACCGCAGCGCAGGGTGCCGCGTGGCGCGGTGTCGAGACCATCCGCACCGCGCTGCTGGCGCTGCCGGAGGACCGCTACGAACGCTGGGCCGATGGCCAGGGCTGGAGCCGTCGCGACGCGGTACCGGCCACACCCGCCGCCGCGGCGGCGGCGGCGCCGTCCGCCGATCCGTATGCCTGCCAGGGCGCGCCGGTGCGCGGGGAAATCGCCATCACCGGCGCCGAAGCCATCGCGGTGCCGCGGGCCACGATCAGCGAGGTCTGCCGGCTGCCCGGCGCGGCGACCTACCGCGTGACCGCGCAGGTCACCGGCCGCGCATCGGAGGGCACATCCGCCACCACCTCGACGGTGGAAGCGGTGTACATCGTCGCGCTGCCCGGTGCCGCGGCCCCGCCCGGCGGTGGCGGCGCGGCGACGCTGGGGGCGATCAACATCTACCGCGACCTCGACATCTCCGGCGGCATCGCCTTCACCGGCGAGAACGCCGTCATCAACGTCGATGGCGACGTGCGCCTCGACAACGCCTCGATCACCGGCATCGACACCCTGCGCGCCACCGGCAACGTCACCATCGGCAGCGGCATCCGGGTGAACACCGTGGAGAGCGATGGCGACGTCGTGCTGCGCGGCAGCTCCGGCGTGTCGCAGGTGCGCGCGAAGGGCCATGTGCGGGTGGAAGGCGGGGCCCGGCCGATGTCGATCCGCAGCGACCGCACGGTCACCTTCGCCGGCGGCAGCGGCGACGTGGTCGAGGCGAAGGGCGACGTGCTGGTGACCGCCGGCGGCGTGACCATCAGCGCGATCACCAGCGAGGGCAGCGTGCGCTGGACCGGCAGCGGCGGCGGCGCCGGCTCCATCCGCGCCAACGGCGACATCGAGTACGGCGGCGCCAACCGCAACCCGACCACCCTGGTGGCGGGACGCAACATCAGCGTTGCCGCCGGCGCGACATCAGCGCATGCCGGCGGCCGGGTGCAGCTGTCGGGCTGGGGCCATACCGGCCAGGTGCGTGCCGGTGGCGACGTCGTGCTGCTGGGCAGCACCTCGGCGGGCACCATCACCAGCCGCGGCAATGTGCGGCTGGAGGGCAGCGGCGCGGCGGACGCCGTGTTCGCCAGCGGCTCGCTGTACGTATCCGGCTGGCAGGCGGTCGGGGCGGGCACCATCGGCGGTGCGCTGCAGCGCGCACAGGCCGGCAACAACAACGTCCGCGTCACCGTGCAGCGCGGCTACCAGGCAGGCGTGCCCATGCCGGCGACGGTCGCCGTGCCGGTGCTCGCGGCGATCGACATCCCGCGCGTGCGCGTGGACACGTTCCCGCTGCGCGAAGCCGCGAACTACCGCTTCGAAGTCGCCAACGGACGCATCCAGGTGACGGTGGCGCACGTGCAGGGCATCCCCGCCGGCACCTATGTGCTGGGCGATCGGCTGGCCAACAACAGCCGCCAGCCGGACTGGCTGTGCCGCCCGCAGGACATGTCCGGCACGCTGTGCACGCGGCCGGTGGCGACGATCTGCCAGGGGTTCTCGCCGCAGAACAGCTGCTTCGCCCATGCCAACGGCAACTGGACGGTCAACGGCACGTCGATGGCGCGCGGCCTCGCGTGGTTCGACGGCAACCTCGAAGTCGGCAACGGAACCTACGTCAACACCTTCATCGCCACCGGCAACATCCGCACCGCCGGTGCCCACCGCACCATGGCGCCGAACTGGGCGGGTTACGCATCCACCTGCACCAATGCGTCCGTGGCCGGCGGGGTCAACGCCAACTTCGCCGAGCTGGTGCCCACCAACCTGTGCGATACCGCCGCCCGCACGATGCTCGACAGCACGCTCGCCAATGCCGCCTATATCGCCGGTGGCTACCGGCCGAACGGCACGTACGGCGGCGGCTTCATCGACCTCGGCGCGTCGACGGTCGCGTCCGGCAACGTGGTGGCCGGCGACACCCTCGCCACCGGCGGCAGCACCCGGATCGACGGCTCGATCATCGTCGCCGCGCAGTCGGGTGCCACCGGCGCGGCGACGATCAGCGGCAGCACCACCATCAACCAGACCACCGGCGACATCGCCTTCGATCCCGGGGCGCTGCCCTGCCTGGGCGCGTCCTGCGGCGCTGCCGGGACCGCGCCGCCCACCGGCAGCCCGGAGGCGACGGTGCTCTGGACCCGCTACCGCTGACGCCTCAGGCGCCGTAGCCGTTGCTGATCGGGTAGCGGCGCTCGCGGCCGAACGCGCGCCGCGAGATCTTCGGGCCGGGCGCGGCCTGGTGGCGCTTCCACTCGCTGGTGCGCACCAGCCGCAGCACGCGGTCGACCAGGGTCGTCTCGAAACCCGCGGCGACGATCTCGTCGCGCGACTGTTCGTAGTCGACGTGGCGCAACAGGATGGCGTCGAGCACGTCGTAGGGCGGCAGCGAGTCCTGGTCGGTCTGGTCTGCGCGCAGCTCCGCCGACGGCGGCCGGCTGATCACCCCGCGCGGGATCGCGGGCGCGCCACCCACGGTATTGCGCCACTTCGCCAGCCCGTAGACCTCGGTCTTGTAGAGGTCCTTCAGTGGCGCGTAGCCGCCGGCCATGTCGCCGTAGATGGTCGCGTAGCCGACCGCGTACTCGCTCTTGTTGCCGGTGGTCAGCACCAGCCCACCGAACCTGTTGGACAGCGCCATCAGCATCGCACCACGGATGCGCGACTGCAGGTTCTCCTCGGTGACATCCGGCTCCTGCCCGGCAAACGTCTCGGCCAGCGTGTCGAGGTAGGCCCTGAACGGGGCCTCGATCGGCAGGCTCATCATCCGCACGCCCAGCGCCTCGCACTGTTCGGCGGCGAGGTCGTTGCTCAGCCCCGCGGTGTAGCGCGACGGCAGGCGCACCGCGGTGACGTTCCCGGCACCCAGCGCATCGACGGCCATCGCCAGCACCACCGAGGAATCCAGCCCGCCCGACAGCCCGATCCACGCGTGCGCGAAACCGTTCTTGCCGAAATAGTCGCGGATACCGCGGGTCACCGCACGCCACGCCAGCGCATCCATGCTTTCGTCGCCGTCGTCCACCCACACCAGCGGCGAGAACCGGCGCGTGGCGGCGTCGTAATCCACCACCAGCCACTGGTCGGCGAACGCGACGGCCGCCGGATGGATCGAGCCATCGCCATCCGCCACCAGCGAGGCACCGTCGAACACCAGCGCGTCCTGTCCGCCGACGACGTTGACGTAGGCGATCGCCGCGCCGGTCTCGGCGATGCGGTCGGCCAGCATGCCGTCGCGCTCGGCGTGCTTGCCGCGCTCGTAGGGCGACGCATTGGCGACCAGCACCAGCTCGGCACCTTCGCGCACGGTGTCGACCATCGGTTCGGCGAACCACAGGTCCTCGCAGATCAGCACGCCCAGCGGCACGCCCTTGACCTCGAACACGCAGGAGCCGCCATCGGGATCGACATGGAAGTAGCGGCGCTCGTCGAACACGTTGTAGTTCGGCAGCTCGCGCTTGCGGTAGGTGCGCTCGATGCGGCCGTTGCGCAGCACGCTGGCCGAGTTGTAGAGCACGCTGCCAGCGGACTCCGGCCAGCCGACCACCGCGACGATGCCGGTGGTCTCCTTCGCCACCCGCTGCAACGCGCGCTCGCAGGCGGCCAGGAACGACGGCCGCATCAGCAGGTCCTCCGGCGGATAGCCGCTGATCGCCAGTTCCGGAAACAGCACCACGTCGGCGCCGAACTCGTCGCGCGCCTCGCCGATCATCTGCACGATGCGGTCGGCATTGCGCTCCACTGCGCCCACCGGGAAATCGAACTGCGCCAACGCGATGCGGAGGGTCGTGGACATGGGGACACCGGAAACGGGGAAGGTGGCCATTATTCCAGACTGCACTGTACGGGCTGCATGCGCTGGATCAGGCGACCGACCTGCCGGGCAGCACGACCGTCGGCCGGATCGATGGCGAGGGGGTCATCCCACATCGGTCTGTCGTGGTGCAGGACCGGACCCTCGAAGGGCGCGCGATGCCGGACAGTCGGACGCCGCTATTTGGACCCTTCTCCCGCGTGCGGGAGAAGGTGCCCCGAAGGGGCGGATGAGGGCGTCTCAGGCCTGCTGGACCTCCCTCCACCGCGATGCCACGGTCGCGCACGCACAATCCGCTACGTCCAGCTCTGCCACGATCGCCTCCAGCACCCGTGCGGTTCGCACCAGCACATCGTGATTCCAGAACCGCAGCACCCGGTAACCGCGACGCTCGAGGAATCGGGTACGCGCGGCGTCCACGTCGCTGCCGTGCTGCGAACCATCGATCTCGACGATCAGGCGCGCTTCCGCACAGACAAAGTCGGCCACGAAAGGGCCCACGGGACACTGGCGACGGAACTTCGCGCCCAGCATGGACCGGCTACGCAGGTGGAACCACATCAGCTGCTCGGCGTCGGTCATCTCGCGGCGCAACTGGCGCGCGAGACCCTTCTTCACGTTCTGGCGCATCCATGCGCTCCGGTCCAGCGACGAGCGCAATGTGCGACACCCGCCCTGCTGCGACCATCGGAAAAGTCCGCGCGTTGTTGTCGGATGCTCCGCCTTTCTGCCCTCACCCCAGCCCCTCTCCCGCTCGCGGGAGAGGGGTAATTCCGCGCGTTGGAACAACTCGAACCTGCGGCCGCGAAGCACGCGCCACCCTTCTCCCGCACGCAGGAGAAGAGCCTGCCCCCGAGATGTCTTTGGTCGGGGGTGCCCCAGCGGGCGGATGAGGACCGCTTCGATGCACCGGAACGCCCTCGGCCTTTGTTCGCTCGCCGGAGAGGGGTCACTCCGCGCGACTGCAACGGCCCGCGCCTCTGCACCGAAAAGGCCGCCCGGAGGCGGCCTTTCAAGAGGTGCTTACCGCACACCCGTGCGCGTTGCGTGCTCTTACTTCACCAGTTCCGCGATCGCCGCGCCGAGGTCGCCCGGCGAGCGGACGGTCTTGACGCCTGCCGCTTCCATCGCCGCGAACTTGCCTTCCGCGGTGCCCGAGCCGCCCGAGGCGATCGCGCCGGCGTGGCCCATGCGCTTGCCCGGAGGGGCCGAGGCGCCGGCGATGAAGCCGACGACCGGCTTCTTGACGTGTGCCTTGATGTACTCGGCGCCCGCTTCCTCGGCGTCGCCGCCGATCTCGCCGACCATGATGATGCCCTCGGTCTGCGGGTCCTCGTTGAACAGCTTGAGGCAGTCGACGAAGTTCAGGCCGTTGACCGGGTCGCCACCGATGCCGATGACCGTGGACTGGCCGAGGCCGGCCGCAGTGGTCTGCTTGACCGCTTCATAGGTCAGCGTGCCCGAGCGCGACACGATGCCGATCTTGCCCGGCATGTGGATGTGGCCCGGCATGATGCCGATCTTGCACTCGCCGGGGGTGATCACGCCGGGGCAGTTCGGCCCGATCAGCACCACGTCGTCGTGCTGCTTGAGCACGTTGTCGACGCGCAGCATGTCCAGCACCGGGATGCCTTCGGTGATGCACACGATCACCTTGATGCCGGCGGCCGCGGCTTCGAGGATCGCGTCGGCCGCGAACGGCGGCGGCACGTAGATCACCGAGGCGTTGGCGCCGGTGGCCTCGACGGCCTCGCGCACGGTGTTGAACACCGGCAGGTTGATATGGGTGGTGCCGCCCTTGCCGGGCGTGACGCCACCGACGACCTGGGTGCCGTATTCCACCATCTGGGTGGCGTGGAAGGTGCCCTGCTGGCCGGTGAAGCCCTGCACGATCACCTTGGTGTCTTTATTGATCAAAACGGACATGGAATCTTCCTGTTGGAGCCCTTCCCGCGAAGGAGAAGGGTTTGGCGGCGAGGGCTGCAGTCTGGATGCGCCCTCGTCCGCCCTTCGGGCACCTTCTCCCGCGTGCGGGAGAAGGGAGGAAACAACGGTGAGGGCTCAGGCAGCGGCAGCGACGGCCTTGCGGGCGCCGTCGTTGATGTCGTCGGCCGGGGTGATGGCCAGGCCGGACTCGGCCAGCAGCTTCTTGCCCGCTTCGACGTTGGTGCCTTCCAGGCGCACGATCACCGGCACCTTGACGTCCACTTCCTTGACCGCGGCGATGATGCCCTCGGCGATCATGTCGCAGCGCACGATGCCGCCGAAGATGTTGACGAAGATCGCCTTCACCTTGTCGGACGACAGGATCAGCTTGAACGCCTCGGTCACGCGCTCCTTGGTGGCGCCGCCGCCAACGTCGAGGAAGTTCGCCGGCGAACCGCCGTTGAGCGAGATCACGTCCATCGTCGCCATCGCCAGGCCCGCACCATTGACCATGCAGCCGATGTTGCCGTCCATGGTCACGTAGTTGAGGTCGTGCTCGCTGGCGCGCACCTCGGCCTCGTCTTCCTGCGTGGTGTCACGCATGGCGGCGAGGTCCTTGTGGCGGAAGGTGGCGTTGTCGTCGGAATTGACCTTGCCGTCGAGCGCGTACAGATCGCCCGAGTCGAGGATCGCCAGCGGGTTCAGCTCGACCAGCGCCAGATCCTTCTCGTTGAACAGCCGGTAGAGGCCGCCCATGATCTTCGCCAGCTGGTTGGCCTGCTTGGCATTGAGGCCGAGCTTGAAGCCGATCTCGCGCGCCTGGTAGGGCTGCAGGCCTTCGACGAAGTCGACGTTCAAGGTCTGGATCTTCTCGGGGGTCTCGGCCGCGACCTGCTCGATGTCGACGCCGCCTTCGGACGAGGCGATGAAGGTGATCGAACGCGTGCCGCGGTCGACCAGCACCGACAGGTACAGTTCCTTGGCGATCTCGCCGGCTTCGGTCACCAGCACCAGGTTCACCGGCAGGGCGACGCCCGCCGACTGGTAGGTGGCCATGTTGGTGCCGAGCATGCCCGCCGCTGCGGCCTTGACGTCATGGGTGGTCTTGCAGAACTTCACGCCGCCGGCCTTGCCGCGGCCGCCTGCGTGGATCTGCGCCTTCACCATCCAGGGGCCGTTGCCGAGGGCGTTGGCGGCCTCGACGGCTTCATCGGCGGTGGACGCGACGCGCCCGGCCGGCACGGGGATGCCGTAGTCGGCAAACAGCTGCTTGGCCTGATATTCGTGGAAATTCATGAGGAATCCTGCGTGGGGTGACGGACCGCGCACGACGGATTCGCTGGCCGGAAGGCTGGCGACAGGGGCGCGGGCAGACCGCCATTCTCGCCGATGCTGCGCTGCGGGGCAAAAGTGAGGGTCGCGATCGGCGCGGTGAATCGGATCGATCGGGCTGACCCTTATCCCGCAGGCGAGTGAAGGGTCGGAAATCGCGCCGCGCAGGCATACCTGGCCGCCCGCCTATACTCGCGACGATCCCGCCCAGGAAGGCGCTTCTGTTCCAGTTGCCCGCCAGCATCGTCTACACCGACCGCGTCCTGCGACGCGAGCTGCAATTGCTGGCGCTGTACCGCCTGCTCGAGGCGAGCCTGCTGTGCTTGCTGGTGTTCAGCCCGATCGGCCCGCTGATCGCCGAACCGCACGACGCCAACCTGGCAATCACCGTGGCGCTGGGCGGCCTGCCCGCCGCGTTCGCGCTGTGGCTGTGGACGCGCAGGCCGGACGCACATCTCGGCGAACTGGCACTGATCGGCGTTGCGGTGGACATCACCCTGGCCCTGCTGATCACCCACGCCCTGCCCACCGCCGGCCCCGGCGTCGCCCTGCTGCTGCTGACCAACATCGGCGGCGCCGCACTGTTCCTCAAGCTGCGGGTGGCGCTGCTGGTGGCGTTCGCTGCCGCCGCGGCGATGATCGGGGAATACGTCTGGTCGCAGATCGAGGGCGGTTCCGTGCGGCCACTGGCGGAAGCACTGATGTTCGCGATCAGCTTCATCGCCATCGCGGTGCTGAGCAACCTGCTGGGCGAGCGCATGCGCGAAAGCCAGGCGCTGGCCGAGCGCCATGGCGAGCACGCCGCCAACCTCGCCGGCCTCAACGAGCTGATCATCCGGCGCATGCGCACGGGCGTGCTGATCGTCGACGGCCGCGACCGCATCAAGCTGGCCAACGAGGCGGCGACGCTGGTGCTCGGTGGCGAGGACGATGGCGCACTCGATGGCACCGCGCTGGCCGAACCCGCGCCCGAGCTGGCCGCGCGCCTCGTCAGCTGGCGGCTCGACAACCGCAACGACGAATCCCCCGTTCTCTGCGGCCCCGAGCGCATCGAGGTGCAACCGCGCTTCATGCGCCTGCTGCCGGGCAGCGACTCGGTGCTGGTGTTCCTCGATGATGCCTCGCTGGTCTCCCGGCGGGCCGAATCGCTGACCCTCTCGGCGATGGGCCGCTTCTCGGCCAGCCTGGCGCACGAGATCCGCAACCCGCTGGCGGCGATCAACTACGCCGCGCAGCTGCTGGAGGAAGCCGAACTCGCCGATGCCGACCGCCGCCTGCTGCAGATCATCAGCCAGCAGTGCCAGCGCACTAACGGCATCGTCGAGAGCGTGCTCGGCCTGGCACGGCGCGAACGTGCGATGCCCGAGCAGCTGGAACTGGTGGCCGCGGTGCGCCGCTTCATCGCCGATTTCCACCTCACCCTGGCGCCCGAGAACGGCAGCCTGCAGCAGGCCGGCCGAGATCGCCCCCTCGAAGCCGTGTTCGACCCGCGCCACCTGCAGCAGATCCTCACCGTGCTGGTGCAGAACGCCATCAACCACGGCCGCCTGCCCGGCGAGATCGCCAGGGTCACGGTGGCGGTCGAGGTGCGCGAGGGCCGCCCGGCGATCGAAGTCACCGACCGTGGCCCGGGCATCCCCGAAGCAGTGGCATCGCAGATCGGCCGGCCGTTCTTCACCACCTCGGAATACGGCACTGGGCTGGGCCTCTATATCGCCCGCGAACTGGCCAAGGCCAACGGCGCCACCCTGGACTACGTGTCGGTGCCGGGCGGCGGCGCCTGCTTCCGCCTGGTGCTGTCGGGACGCAACCCGCTGCTTTCGGCATAATTGGTCACCTATTGACCTGCGCGGGCAAAAGCCGGCGCCGCCGCACCGATGCGGACGCCCCTCACATCGCCACTGCCAGGGCGCGTGAGCCCCTGCAGGCGCGGCCCATCCCCATTCCCCAACCGCATGGATCGCGGCCAGGCAACCCAACGAGGATCCCCGGTGACCACGACCAGCGAACAACGCTCCGTACTGATCGTCGACGACGAGCACGACATCCGCGAGCTGCTGGTGCTGACGCTGGGGCGGATGGGCCTGCGCACCGACACCGCAGCCACCCTCACCGCCGCGCGCGAGCTGCTGGGCAGCGGCAGCTACGAGCTGTGCCTGACCGACATGCGCCTGCCCGACGGCTCCGGCCTGGAACTGGTGTCGGAGATCACCACCCGCTTCCCGCGCACGCCGGTCGCGGTGATCACCGCCTACGGCAACGTCGAGGCGGCGGTGGAAGCGTTGAAGGCCGGCGCATTCGACTTCGTCAGCAAGCCGGTCGACATCCACATGCTGCGCGGGCTGGTGCGGCAGGCGCTCGACCTCAACACCCGCCCGGCCCCGGCGCCCAGCGACGAGCCCGCCGGGCGCCTGTTCGGTGAATCCGACGCCATGGTCGACCTGCGCCGCACGGTGGCCAAGGTGGCGCGCAGCCAGGCGCCGGTGCACATCAGCGGCGAGTCCGGCACCGGCAAGGAGCTGGTGGCACGCACCATCCACGGCCAGAGCGCACGGGCGGCTGGCCCGTTTGTGCCGGTCAACTGTGGCGCCATCCCCAGCGAGCTGATGGAAAGCGAGTTCTTCGGCCACCGCAAGGGCAGCTTCACCGGCGCCCACGCCGACAAGCCCGGCCTGTTCCAGACCGCCGACGGCGGCACGCTGTTCCTGGACGAGGTGGCCGAGCTGCCACTGTCGATGCAGGTCAAGCTGCTGCGCGCGATCCAGGAAAAGACCATCCGCCCCGTGGGCGCCTCGATCGAGGTGCCGGTGGACGTGCGCATCCTCTCGGCCACCCACAAGGACCTCGCCCAGCTGGTGGACCTCGGCAGCTTCCGCCACGACCTCTACTACCGCATCAACGTCATCGGCCTGCACGTGCCCCCGCTGCGCGAGCGCACCGGCGACCTCAAGCTGCTGTCCACGGGCATCCTGCAGCGCCTGGCCCAGGCCATGCGCCGCCCCACCCCGGTACTGGCCCCGGCCGCACTGGCCGCGCTCGAGGAATACCCCTTCCCCGGCAACGTGCGCGAGCTGGAGAACATCCTCGAACGCGCGCTGGCGCTGGCCGAAGGCGACCTCATCCAGGCCGAGGACCTGCACCTGCCGCGCGGCCAGCGCCCGGGAATGCACCTGGGTGCAGGCGCCGGCCGCAGTGATGCATCACCCGGCCAGTCGCCCGGCGGCACGCAAGGCCCCGCGCCCACGCCCGACCCCCGCACCCTCAGCCCCTACGACACCGCCTCCACCGCCCTGCCCTCGTACATCGAGGAAATCGAACGCGCCGCCATCCAGCAGGCCCTGCAGGAAAACCGCTACAACAAGACCAAGACCGCGGCGGCGCTGGGCATCACCTTCCGGGCGCTGCGGTACAAGTTGAAGAAGCTGGGGATCGATTAGAGATTAAATTGCATTTAACCGGCCTCAAGCGTAATTTAATTTCGCATGGCCAAGCGGACACCCCCAGTGATGCCCCGTGCCCAGCGGCAGATCCAACGGCTGGGCGCGCGCCTGCGCGCGGCGCGGATGCGGCGTGGGATGACGCAGGGCGAACTCGCGACGCGCGTTGGCGTCAGCGTCCCCACGATCGGCAAGTTGGAAGCGGGCGATTCGTCCACGAGTTTCTCCACTGTGTGGCGCGTGCTTGCGGTGCTTGGGCTGGAGGCCGACATCGACAAGCTGGCCCAGGACGATCCGCTGGGGCGGGAACTCCAGGACAACCGTCTGCGGCGCCCGGGGGGTGGGCCCCGATGACCCCGGCCACGCGATCCAGCGAAGACATCACGATGGTCGAGGTCTGGCTCGACGACGCCACCCTGGGTGGCCCCGCGCTGGTGGGGCAACTGAACCGCCGCCCCAGCCGGACCGGCGACACCATCGATTTCACCTACGCTCCGGGCTGGCTGGAAAGCGCTCCGCCCCACCGCAGGTTTCCGTTGGATCCACAGCTCCTCCTCGGCCCTGGCGCGAAGCGTGCCCGTGCCGGCGCCGCCAGCCTGACCGGCGCGTTCCTGGACTGCTCCCCCGACCGCTGGGGCAAGATCCTGATGGACCGCCGTGAAGTGATCGCCGCACGTGCGGAGGATCGGCGACCCCGCACCCTGCGCCACTGGGACTACCTCCTCGGTGTCAATGACGAGTCCAGGATGGGCGCACTGCGCCTGCGCACGCCGGACGGTCCATACCTGGACGACGACGTGCTGAGCGCTCCGCCCATGACCGAACTCCGACAACTGGAAGCGATCGCACGCCGCATGGAGCAGGGCGACACGGCCGCCGACGGGCAGGAAGCGGCGTGGATCCGGCAACTGGTGGCGCCCGGCGCCTCGCTCGGCGGCGCGAGACCGAAGGCCGGGGCGCGCGACGCGGCCGGATCGCTGTGGATGGCGAAGTTTCCATCCGCGGAGGATCGTCGTGACGTCGGCCTGTGGGAATACATCGCCCATCGCCTGGCACTTCAGGCCGGCATCGTCATGTCGCAGGCCATGCCGATGCGGCTGTCCGGGCACGGCACGACCTATGCCGTCCAGCGCTTCGACCGGACACGGACAGGTCAGCGGCGCGCCTATGCCTCGGCCTTCACCCTGCTGGACGTGGACGACAGCGAAGGCAGCAGTTATCTGGACCTGGTGGAGACCATCGAGCATCAAAACGTGCCGGACGCGATCGAGGAAGACCTGCACGCACTGTTCCGCCGTGTCGCCTTCAACGTGCTGGTCGGCAACCGCGACGACCACCTGCGCAACCACGGTTTCCTCCGCGCGCCCGGTGGCTGGCGGCTCTCCCCGGCGTTCGACGTGAACCCCAACCCCGACAAGGACGTCCATGTGCTGGCCATCGGCGCCGACGACCCCACCCCGGACAGCCGCCTGCTGCTCGAGGTGCACGACTTCTACCGTCTTCAAGGAGCACGGGCCCGCGAGATCCTGGATGAGGTGCGCCACGCGGTCCGGCCCTGGCAGGAGGAGGCCAGACGCTGCGGTGCAAGGGCTGCTGAAGTCTCCGCAATGGTCGGCGTGATCGATCCGGAGCGCTGACGGTGAAGCGGATCGCCGCCCTCGTCACCCTCGCCAACCTCCTCGGGTACCTCGCCCTGATGCAGGTCGAGCCCCGCTACAGCCTGCTCCAGCCGCGCGGCGGCCTGCTCACCTTCGGCATCTCCTTAGCCATCGCCTGGGTCGGCCTCATCGTCGCCAGCCGCGACGACCTGCCGCTGGACCGTCGCTTCCAGTACGCCGCCGCTGCGTGGATATGGCTGCTCGTGCAAAGCTTCGGTCTCGGCTACATCTACTGGAAGGCGGTTTCGCCCTGAGGATCTGCGGTCGCGCGGCACCGAGGCACACCCAACCTTTCGCGTCACTTCGAACCCTCGAACTGACGCGTCGCGTCACCCCGACTCGTTCCGGCAATCCCATTCTGTGACCCCACCCGGCAAAACCTGCCACTCAGGGGATCCCCGACAGGGTTGGCACGCGAGTTGCGTAGATCATGAGGCACGTGCGGGACGTCGCACGGCTGCCAACGGACCCGGCACCCGCCGCCCACCGGCACGTGAGTTCAAATCACTCCTAGGGGATACACCATGAAGAAGATGCAGAAGGGCTTCACGCTGATCGAACTGATGATCGTCGTCGCGATCATCGCCATCCTGGCCGCCATCGCGCTGCCGGCTTACCAGGACTACGTGGCTCGTGCGCAGGCGAGCGAAGCACTGACCGCTACGGCTGGCGTGCGTGCTGACTTGGGCGTTGAACTTGCAGAGAATGACGCGTTTCCTGCTGCTGGTAGTCCGATTCACGCCGCCACCTTGCTCCTTGATGGCAAGTACTTCGCCCCGGGCGGAGCGGTTCTGGGCGGGGGCAATGGCGTCATCACTGTTACGTTTAATGATGGTGCGCTCGACACCCAAGCTATGACCATTACGCCGAACCTGTCCGCCACTGGTGACCAGATCGCAAGCTGGACCTGTGCAGGCCTGACTAAGCCGAACCATATCCCGTCCGGCTGCCGCTAATCATTAGCGACTAGCCAGCGGAGAACATCCTTCCGGCTTTCAACATGGACCCCGGCTTCTGCCGGGGTTTTTGTTTGTTCGATCTGTACGGTGTGATCTGGTCCACGACCCCTATTTTTTCCCGCTTCGCGTTCTCGCCTCGCGGCAATGACCGGGCTATTGATCAGAATTGAATCAGCTCACTGCGACCCCGAGAGTCGGGTTCAGATGACGACGAATGTCTCGAATCTCGAATCCGCTGGTCGCGCCGGCCAATCGAGACTGACTCAGCTTTGCCCTTGCGCTAAAGTCGCGTCAGTCTGCAGGGAACATTCACATGAGCGCAGTTGTCTCCGCCAACCTTGTCGGCATCACCGGCATCGCCCGCCGTCTTGTGATGGATGGCGCGCTCGACGAGGCGACCGCCCGTGAGGCACTCGACCGAGCTTCAGCCGAGCGCAAGCACGTCAGCGCCTGGCTGCGTGAGAATCGCAAGATCACCGGCGCCCAGTTGGCAGCCGCGAACTCCATCGAGTTCGGCATGCCGCTGTTCGACCCCGCCGCGATGAATGCGGGCGAAAGCGCGGTGAAGCTGGTCAAGGACGAGCTGTTGCGCAAGCACTGCGTGCTGCCGCTGTTCAAGCGTGGCGGCAAGCTCTTCGTGGGCACGGCAGACCCGACCGACACCCGGGCGCTGGACGAAATCAAGTTCCACACCAACCTGGTTGTGGAGCCGATCCTGGTGGATGAGGAAGTGCTGCGGCGCACCCTCGACCTGTGGCTCGAGGCCAACGACAGCTTTGGCGACGCGCTCGAAGATGCGGAAGGACTCGAAAGCCTGGACGTGGGCGGCGACGAGGACGGCCGCCCCGACACCGTGGCCGACGGCAAGGACGACACCCCGATCGTCAAGTTCGTCAACAAGGTACTGGTGGATGCGATCCGCAAGGGTGCATCCGACATCCACTTCGAGCCCTACGAGGATGATTACCGGGTGCGGCTGCGCATCGACGGCATCCTCAAGCAGGCGGCGAAGATGCCCGTCAAGCTCAACGGGCGGATCACGGCGCGCCTGAAGGTGATGGCGCAGCTGGACATCGCCGAGAAGCGCGTGCCGCAGGATGGGCGCATCAAATTGAACCTGTCCAAGACCAAGCAGATCGATTTCCGTGTCAGCACCCTGCCCACCCTGTTCGGCGAGAAGGTGGTGCTGCGTATCCTCGACGGCAGCGCGGCGAAGCTGGGCATCGAGAAGCTGGGCTACGAGCCCGACCAGCAGAAGCTGTTCATGGATGCGGTGCACAAGCCCTACGGCATGGTGCTGGTGACCGGCCCGACCGGCTCGGGCAAGACCGTGTCGCTGTACACGGCGCTGGGCATCCTCAACGACGAGCAGCGCAATATCTCCACCGTCGAGGATCCGGTGGAAATCCGCCTGCCCGGCGTGAACCAGGTGCAGCAGAACACCAAGCGCGGCATGACCTTTGCCGCGGCGCTGCGCTCGTTCCTGCGCCAGGACCCGGACATCATCATGGTCGGCGAAATCCGCGACCTGGAAACCGCCGAGATCGCAGTGAAGGCGGCCCAGACCGGCCATATGGTGCTGTCGACGCTGCACACCAACGATGCGCCGCAGACCATTGCGCGCCTGATGAACATGGGGATCGCGCCGTACAACATCACCTCTTCGGTGACGCTGGTGATCGCACAGCGCCTGGCGCGGCGGCTCTGCGAGAAGTGCAAGAAGCCGATCGACCTGCCGGAGAACGCACTGCTGGCGGAGGGGTTCACAGCGGACGAGATCCATGCGGGCCTGAAGCTGTTCGACGCCGGCAGCTGCGACGACTGCACCAATGGCTACAAGGGCCGGACCGGCATCTACCAGGTGATGCCCATGAATGAGGAGATCCAGGCCATCGTGCTGGCGGGCGGCAATGCGCTGGAGATCGCGGAGGCGTCAAAGCGGTCCGGGGTGCGGGATCTGCGGCAGTCGGCCCTGTTGAAGGTGAAGCAGGGGGTGACCAGCCTGGCGGAGATCAATCGGGTGACGAAGGACTGAGCCAGGAGCGCCCTCACCCGCCCCTTTGGGGCACCCTCTCCCGTTGAACGGGAGAGGGGCAAAGGCGGGGGCGAAGCCGCGGGTGATGCAAAGGCTGCCGGGCGTCACAGTGGGAAATTCCGCACGGGGCCGCGACGCGCTACCATGCGGGCGTTACCCGGCCCGGGGAGGCCGGTCAAGGGGATAAGCCGATGTCCGTGACCCGATCCGCCGCCAAGTCCGCGGCCCGCAAGCCCGTGTCGCCCGGTCGCCAGGGCGTGACCCTGGAGACGTTCGTCTGGGAGGGCACCGACAAGCGCGGCAAGAAGATGAAGGGCGAGCAGTCGGCGAAGAACGCCAACCTGCTGAAGGCCGAGCTGCGCAGGCAGGGTATCAGCCCGGGCGTGGTCAGGCCGAAGAAGAAGCCGCTGTTCGGCGGGACCGGCAAGAAGATCACCCCGAAGGACATCGCGGTGTTCAGCCGGCAGATCGCCACGATGATCAAGTCGGGCGTGCCGATCGTGCAGGCCCTGGAGATCATCGGCAACGGGCACAAGAACCCCAAGATGGCCGACATGATCAACGCCATCCGTGTCGACATCGAAAACGGCACCGCGTTTGCCGAGGCGCTGGGCAAATACCCGGTGCAGTTCGACGAACTCACCCGCAACCTGGTACGCGTGGGCGAATCCGCCGGTGTTCTGGAGACAGTGCTCGACAGCATTGCTTCCTACAAGGAAAACATCGAGACCCTGAAGGGCAAGATCAAGAAGGCGCTCTTCTATCCCATAACGGTCATCGCCGTCGCGATCATCGTCAGCGCGATCCTCTTGATCTTTGTGGTGCCGCAGTTTGAATCGGTGTTCTCCAATTTTGGCGCTGAACTTCCTGCTTTCACCCAGATGATCGTCGCCGCCAGCCGCTTCATGGTGGCGTACTGGTGGTTGATCCTCGGCATCGTGCTGGCAGCAGTCTTCGGCTTCATCTACGCCTACAAGCGCTCGCCATCCCTGCAGCACGGCATGGACCGCTTCGTACTGAAGATTCCGGTGATCGGCCAGATCATGCACAACTCTGCCATCGCCCGTTTCAGCCGTACGCTGGCGACCACCTTCAAGGCAGGTGTGCCACTGGTGGAGGCGCTCGAATCCGTCGCCGGTGCGACCGGCAACATGGTCTACGAAAAGGCCACCTGGCTGATCCGCGACGATGTCTCCGTCGGCTACCCGATGAACATGGCGATGAAGCAGGTCAACCTGTTCCCGCACATGGTGGTGCAGATGACCGCGATCGGTGAGGAAGCCGGCGCGCTCGACACCATGCTGTTCAAGGTGGCGGATTTCTACGAGGAAGAGGTCAACAACGCGGTCGATGCACTGGCCAGCCTGATCGAGCCGATGATCATGATCTTCATCGGCGTGGTCGTCGGCGGCATGGTCATTGGCATGTACCTGCCGATCTTCAAGCTGGCGGCCGTGGTCTGATCCGCAGCCGCTAGCCCGCTCCTCTAGAATCCTGCGCATGGCATTTCTCGATCAGCACCCCGAACTGGGGTATCCGGCTGCGGCTGCGCTCGGGCTCATGCTCGGCAGCTTCCTCAATGTGGTGATCCTGCGGCTGCCGAAACGGCTGGAGTGGGAATGGAAGCGCGACGCGCGCGAGGTGCTGGAAGCGCCGGAGATCTACGATCCACCGCCACCCGGCATCGTGGTGGAACGCTCGCACTGCCCGCACTGCGGCCACCAGCTGAGCTGGTACGAGAACATCCCGGTCTTCAGCTGGCTGGCGCTGCGCGGCAAGTGCCGCTCGTGCAAGGCGCCGATCTCGATCCAGTACCCGCTGGTCGAGCTGCTGACGATGCTGCTGGTACTGGCCTGCGTGTGGAACTTCGGCTTCGGCTGGCAGGGCTTCGGCGCGATCGTGCTGACCTGCTTCCTCGTCGCGCTATCGGGCATCGACCTGCGCACGCAGCTGCTACCGGACCAGTTGACGCTGCCGCTGATGTGGCTGGGGCTGATCGCCGCCGCCGACAACTTATATATGCCCGCAAAGCCTGCGTTGCTCGGCGCCATCGCGGGCTATGTGAGCCTGTGGTCGGTGTGGTGGGTGTTCAAGCAGCTCACCGGCAAGGACGGCATGGGCCACGGCGACTTCAAGCTGCTGGCCGCGCTGGGTGCGTGGTGCGGCCTGGTGGGGATCCTGCCGATCATCCTGGTGTCGGCGGTCGCCGGTGCGATCATCGGTTCCATCTGGCTGGCCACGCAGGGGCGCGACCGGGCATCGCCGATTCCGTTCGGGCCCTATCTGGCCATCGCGGGCTGGATCGTCTTCATGTGGGGCGACCGGCTGATCGGCTGGTACATGGGCGTGGCGGGGCTCGGGGGCTAGGGAGCCGCCCTCATCCGGGCTGCGCGCCACCTTCTCCGGCGTGCGGGGAAGGGTCAGGCGGCGGCCCGCGGGATTGCGGCCGTGGTCGGGCGCTCGGCAATCATCAGCGCGATCCGCAGCTGGTAGGCGGCGCGTTCCGCCGGGGTGGTCGGCAGGCTCTGGATCAGCGAGAGCTCGCCGCGGAACCAGGTCCAGAAGTCCTCGTCGGCCGGGTAGCGCTCGCGCGCCCAAGGCAGGCGGCGCTGCAGGGAGCACAGGCGGGTCTCAAGTTCGTCGGAAAGCGCGCCCGGGCGCCTGGGCGACGCCTCCGTCGACGCGGCGGGACCAGTGGACACCAGGTGCGCGTCAGCGCCGGATGCCATCGGCGCGGCAATATCGACAGATGCGTGCTCGACCATGATCCTTCCTCCTTGCGCGTCGGCCGAGCGTAGGCGGTTCCGCGTCATGGCGGCGGCAAGATCACGCAGGCGTCCCCGCCGCTGCCGCGCGCCATCGGGTGCGCGGCAACACCATCGGCGATCGGCGCGCCCGCGGGAGCCTCGCGCTTTCGCTCAAAGGCTGACGTGGACCCCGCCTCGCCACGCGCTGGTCAGGGCAACGCGAATCCGCGCCGGCTTCACTCCTTGCCGATCACGCCCGCCCTACGCTCGCCGTCCAGATCGGGGAGTCCTGTCATGAAGCCCACGCCGATCGGGGAATCGTCGTCACCGGCACCAGCAGCGGCCTCCGACCGTGCGCCGTGCTTGTGGGAGCGACGCTGGCCCCGATCGATCCCGCCCGGAGATCGCCTGAACACGGATGATCGCGCCATGGTGCGGGCATGAGCCGCCGCACGCTCCGGCTGGCCACTTTCAACGTCAACGGCATCGGCACCCGGCTGCCGCATCTGCTCGCCTGGCTGGAACGCGAACAGCCCGACATCGTCGCGCTGCAGGAACTGAAGGCGCTCGACCAGGCATTCCCGGTGGATGCCCTGGACGCCGCCGGCTACGGCGCGATCTGGCAGGGCCAGCGCTCGTGGAACGGCGTGGCGCTGCTGGCCCGGGGCGCGGTGCCGGTGGAAAGCCGGCGCGGCCTGCCCGGTGACGCCAGCGATACCCAGAGCCGATATCTGGAGGCGGCGGTGCACGGCATCGTGGTCGCCTGCCTGTACCTGCCCAACGGCAATCCGCAGCCGGGGCCGAAGTTCGACTACAAGCTGGCGTGGATGGAGCGGCTGATCCGCCACGCCCGCACGCTGGTGGAGCTGCCGCACCCGGTGGCGATGATCGGCGACTTCAACGTCATTCCCACCGACGCCGACGTCTACGACCCGAAGTCCTGGCGCAAGGACGCGTTGCTGCAGCCGGAAGTGCGCGAGGCCTTCGAACGCCTGCTGGCGCAGGGCTGGACGGATGCGCTGCGCACGCTGCACCCGGACGAGACGATCTACACGTTCTGGGACTACTTCCGCCAGCACTTCCAGCGCGACCGCGGCCTGCGCATCGACCACCTGCTGCTCAACCCGCCCCTGGCCAAACGCCTGAAGGCGGCGGGCGTCGACCGCTGGGTGCGCGCGCTGGAAAAGCCCAGCGACCACGCACCGACCTGGATCGAGGTCACCGCGCCCGCCGCACCACGCAAGCGCGCACCCACTGCGAAGACCGCGAAGACCGCCAGGAGCGCGAAAAGCGCGAAAAGCGCCTGACGCACCCCGCACGCGCGCGACGCTGCGTTGGCCGCACAGAGCGGCTGACACGCCGGTTCACGGCGGCACCACAAAGGCCATCGCACGGTGTGGCCACCCTCACCTGGAGACAGCCCATGGCCGACGACAAGACCCAGACCGGCAGCCCGGACCGCGACCGCATCAACATGAGCGAGGACTACGAAGTCCAGTACTGGACCAAGGCGCTGGGCGTCAGCCGTGATCGCCTGCAGGAGGCCGTGGACGCGGTCGGCCCCACCGCGGACGCGGTGCGCCGCCACCTCGGCCAGTAACGCCCCGGCGCCGGCATGAGCCTGGCCGACTACCGCCGCAAGCGGAGTTTCGACAAGACCCGCGAGCCGGAGCCCGGCAAGCCGGTGCCCAAGGGCAGGCGCGCGATCTTCGTGGTGCAGCTGCACCACGCCAGCCGTCGTCATTACGACTTCCGCCTGCAGGTCGGCGACGCCCTGAAGAGCTGGGCGGTGCCCAAGGGCCCGAGCTACGACCCCGACGTCAAGCGGATGGCGGTGGAGGTCGAAGACCACCCCGTCGACTACGCCGGCTTCGAGGGCGAGATCCCCAAGGGCCAGTACGGCGGCGGCCATGTCGCGCGCTTCGACCACGGGGTCTGGGCCACCCGCGGCGACCCCGAGGAGCAGCTGGCCAAGGGCCATCTGCGCTTCGAGCTGTTCGGCGACAAGCTCAAGGGCGGCTGGCACCTGGTGCGCTCCGGCAAGCCGGCGCGGCAGCCGCAGTGGCTGCTGTTCAAGGACAAGGATGCCTACGCCGGCACGCTGGAGGCCGACGACCTGCTGGCCGACGTCACCCCGCCACCCGCGGCGGACCTGAAACGCGCAGGCGCCGGCAAGGCGGTCAAGAAGAAGCTCGCCACCGCGCCCGCACCCGCGCGCCGTCGCCGCCGGGACTGGGCGAAGAAGGCGCTGGCACTCGACGGTGCCAAGCGCGCCGACGCGCCCACCGGGCCGTTCCAGCCGCAGCTGGCCAAGCTCGGCGATGCCCCGCCCAGGGGCGAGCAGTGGCTGCACGAGCTCAAGTGGGACGGCTACCGCATCCTCGCGACGATCGCCGACGGCGAGGTCCGCCTGTGGTCGCGCAATGCGCTGGAATGGACCGACAGGATCCCCGAGATCCGCGACGCTATCGCCGCGCTCGGGCTGAAGTCCGGCGCGCTCGACGGCGAGCTCATCGCCGGCAAGGGCACCAAGGAAGACTTCAACCTGCTGCAGTCCACGCTGTCGGGCGAACGCCAGGGCGCGCTGGCCTTCGCGCTGTTCGATCTGCTGCACCTCGATGGCGTGGACGTCACCGCCGCACCGCTGCTCGAACGCAAGGCCCTGCTGCAGGAGCTTCTGGATGGTGCGCCGCCGCACCTGGCCTACAGCTCGCATATCGAAGGCGATGGCGACGCCGCGTTCAAGCTGGCGGGCGACACCCACTTCGAGGGCATCATCTCCAAGCGCATCGACCGTCCCTACCACGGCGGCCGCAGCGACGACTGGCGCAAGACCAAGCTGCTGGCGAGCGACGAGTTCGCCGTCGTCGGCTACACCGCGCCGAAGGGCAGCCGCACCGGCTTCGGCTCGCTGCTGCTGGCGAAACCGGATGCGGAGCATGGCTGGCTGTATGCCGGACGCGTGGGCAGCGGCTTCAACGACACGCTGATGCGCGAGGTCACCGCGAAACTCGGCAAGGGCGGCGCGCGCAAGCCCACCGTGCACGTGGGCACCACCGACACCGACCTGCGCACCGCCACCTGGTTCGAGCCGTGCTTCGTGGTGGAGGTGTTCTACCGCGGCATCGGGCGGCAGGAGCTGCTGCGGCAGCCGTCGCTGAAGGCGGTGCGCTGGGACAAGTCCGTGGACGATCTTGCAGATTCCGATCGCGGGCCGGGCGCTGGCAAGCCGGCGAAGAAGGCGGCGAAAACCGCGAGCAGGGCCGCGACGAAGACGGCCGCCTCGAAAGCGGCTGCAGGGAAGGCAACGAAGGCCGCCCCGACCAGGGTTGCGGGCAAGCAGGCCGCTGCGAAGAAGTCGACGAAGCGCACGACGGCCGCGACATCCAGCGCCACCGCAGCCCCGTCACCCGCGGCCGATCGCACGCCACCGCGGCTGTCGAGCCCGACCAAGGTGCTGTTTCCCGACATCGGCGCGACCAAGAAGGATGTCTGGGATTACTACACCGCCGTGATCGACCACCTGCTGCCGGAGATCGCCGGGCGGCCGCTGTCGATCATCCGCTGCCCCAGTGGCGTCGAGCGCCCCTGCTTCTTCCAGAAGCACCACACCGCCGGGCTGGAGCTGGTCTCGTCGGTGCGGCTGAAGGAGGACAGTGGCGTCAACGCCTACTACCTGATGGTGGAGGACGAGGCCGCGCTGATGGAGCTGGTGCAGTTCAACGCGATCGAGTTCCATCCCTGGGGCTCGCACGCGGCCGAACCCGACATCGCCGATCGCGTGGTGTTCGACCTCGACCCCGGGCCCGACGTGCCGTTCGCCGAGGTCAGGAAGGCCGCGGTCGATATCCGCAAGCTGCTGGCGCAACTCGAACTCGAATCCTTCCTGCGGGTGTCCGGCGGCAAGGGCCTGCATGTGGTGGTGCCGCTCAACCCGGGCTGCCACTGGGACCTCACCAAGCGCTTCGCACACGGGTTTGCCGATGCGCTGGCGCGTGCGCAGCCGGACCGCTTCCTCGCTACCGCCACCAGGAGCCTGCGCAACAAGCGCATCTTCGTCGACTACCTGCGCAATGGCCGCGGCGCGACCGCGGTGGCCTCGTACTCGCTGCGCGGCCGGCCGGGCGCACCGGTGGCGCTGCCGCTGGCATGGAGCGAACTGTCGAAGCTCAAGCGCGCGGATGCCTTCACCATCCACGAGGTACCGGCGCTGCTGCGTCGCCGCCGCAAGCACCCGTGGGCCGACATCGACCGCATCACCCAGGACCTGTCGCGCTGGTCCGACGCGGAGTAGCGCCATCGGCCACGATTGGAGAGGTCGGCGTACAGCGCGGATGAGAGCGCCTGCACCTGACGCGTGGACATCACGCCTGCGGCGGCGACAATGGCGGCCGACTCCCGTCCGAACGGTCCGCATGACGCCAGCGCCCAGGTTCCGCTGCAGTTCTGCCCGCTCCACGCAACGCGGGGCGTTGTCGCATCCGCTGGCCGCGCGTATCGCCATGGTGTTGCTGTGGCTGCTGCTGATGGCGCCGGCCTTCGCGCAACCGGCGGTGGAACCCACGGCCCCCGTCCCGGCCGCGGAGGCGGCGACCGCCACGCTCGACACGGCCGACGACGAACTCCTGGCCCTGCGCGAGCGGCTGGGCGAAACCACCGACACCGCCGGCTTCGTGCAGCTTCGCGATGCCGCGGTGGCACTTGACGTGCGCGTGCAGGATGCAGTGCGCACGCTGGAAGCCGAACTCGCAGGCGTGCAGGGTCGCCTCGACGAACTGGGGCCGATCCCGGAGGACGCCGCCGGCGAGGACGCGGGAATCCGCGAACGCCGTGCCGAGCTTGCGGCGCGCGTTTCGGTGCTCGATGGCGCGGTCAAGCGCGGGCGGCTCCTCGGCATCGACATCCGCGACGTGCGCGAGGAGATCACCGCTACCCAGGGCCGCCAGCTCGGCGAGCAGCTGTCGCAGCGCTACGGTTCGCCGCTGACGCCGCGGCTGTGGCATGCGGTCGCGGAGGACTTCCCCAGCGACCGCCAGCGCGTGGAGGCGTTCCTCGGCCTGCTCGAGCGCAGCGTGCGCGATGGCATCGCCCGCTTCGGGGTGCCGGTGGCGATCACCATCCTGGTGCTGGCGGGGGTGCTGGCGTGGCCGCTGCGCCGCGTGCTGCGTCGGGCGGGTCGCCGCTTCGCATTGCGCCACACCCCCGGCGACAGCCGCCTGCGCCGCACCGCGCTGGCGGCATGGCTGGTGCTGTCGAGCATGCTGTGCATCGGCCTGGCGGCGTGGCTGGCGTCGCACCTGCTGCGCTGGGGTGACCCGCCGGTGGCGGTGATGGAGCAGCTCGCCAACGCCATCGTGGCCGCCGCGGTGTACGGCGCGCTGGTGGCGAGCCTGGGCAACAGCCTGCTGATGCGCGCCAGCCCCGAGTGGCGCCTGCCCCCGCTGTCGGAAGACATGGTGGGCAGCCTGCGGCCGTATCCGTGGCTGGCCGGCGGGCTGGTGTTCGTCGACCGGGTGGTCGAAGGGGTGATGGTCGCGATCAATGCGCACGCCGCGCTCGCCGCCACCGTCACCGGCGCGGTGGCGCTGAGCTATGCGGTGCTGGCGATCAGCGTGCGGCGCCGACGCCTGCCGCTGGGTGGCGGCACCGACACCGTGGCGGTCGCTGCCTGGGTGCGGGCGCTGCTGGTGATGATCCGGCTTGCGGTGCTGGCGCTGCTGGTGGCACTGGCGCTGGGCTATTTCCAGTTCGCGCTGCTGATCGGCCGCGAGGTGGTGTGGGTGGGCGTGGTGGCGATGGGCCTGTACCTCGCCTGGGTCGGCGTCGACGATCTCTGCGGTCTGGTGTTCGGCGACGACAGCCGGCTGGGGACCGCAACCGCACGCGCCACCGGCATCCGCCCGCACCGGCTGCGCCAGGCCGGGCTGATCGTCTCGGCGGTGAGCCGCGTGCTGCTGGCGCTGATCGCGATCGCGCTGGTGCTGGCGCCGCTGGGCACCAGTTTCTCCGGCTGGCGCGAGCTGGTCGCGGCGGCGGGCAACGGGCTGCGCATCGGCGAGGTGGTGATCTCGCCGTCCGGGGTGCTCAAGGCGGTGCTGATCTTCGGCGGCGGCTGGGTGGCGGTGCAGGCCCTGCATGGCTGGCTGGTCGAACGCTACCTGCCCGCCACCGACCTCGACGCCGCCTCGCGCAACTCGGTGGCGACCGTCGCGCGGTACTTCGGCATCACCGTGGTGCTGGCGCTGGGGCTGGCGGCGCTGGGCATCGGCATCCAGCAGATCGGGCTGGTGGTGGGCGCGCTGTCGGTCGGCATCGGCTTCGGCCTGCAGGCGATCACCCAGAACTTCATCTCCGGGCTGATCCTGCTCGCCGAACGCCCGGTCAAGATCGGCGACTGGGTACGGGTGGGTGATTTCGAGGGCGATGTGCAGCGCATCAGCGTGCGCGCCACCGAAATCCGCGTCGCCGACCGTTCCACGGTGATCGTGCCCAACTCCGAACTCATCACCAAGCCGCTGCGCAACATGACCCTGGCCAACCCGCTGGGCCGCGTGCTGCTGCAGTTCCCGGTGCCGCTGGATACCGATGTCGACCGCCTGCGCGGGATCATGCTGGAGACCTTTGCCGCGCACCCCGCCGTGCTCGCCGAGCCGGCGCCCTCGATGACGCTCGACGGCATCGCCGCCAACGGCATCCCGGTGACCGCGGTCGGGTTCGTCGATTCGCCACGCATCGCCGGTGGTGTGCGCAGCGAGTTGCTGTTCACCCTGCTGCGGCGGCTGCGCGAGGAAGGCATCCACCTCGCGCCGATGGCGCAGAGCATCCGCGTGCTGCGCGACGACGGCGGTCTGTTCGTACAGGACGACGCATCCCCGACCGGGGACGAGGCATGAGCGCCTACGTGGTCGGGCTGACCGGCGGCGTGGCCTCCGGCAAGAGCGAGGTGGAACGCCGTTTCGCGGCGCGCGGGGTGACGGTGGCGGACGCCGACATCGCCGCCCGCGACGCGGTCGCGCCGGGCAGCGAAGGCCTGGCCGCGGTCGTGGATGCATTCGGCAGCGGCGTGCTGCAGGCCGACGGCAGCCTCGACCGTGCGCGGATGCGGCGGATCGTGTTCGCCGATGACGACGCGCGCCGGCGCCTGGAGGCCATCGTGCATCCGCAGGTGCGCCTGCGCCTGCGTAGCGCCTGCGAAGCCGCGCCCGGCCCCTACGCGATCGCGGCGATTCCGCTGCTGGCCGAAGGCGGGCGTGGGCATTACCCGTGGATCGACCGGGTGCTGGTGGTGGACGTGCCGCGCGAGGTGCAGCTGGCACGCCTGCAGCAGCGCGACGGCATCGACGCGGCGCTTGCCGGCCGCATGCTGGCGGCACAGGTGGACCGCGCGACGCGGCTGGAACTGGCCGACGACGTGATCTACAACGACGGCCCGCTGGCCGCGCTCGACGGCCATGTCGCGGCGCTGGATGCGCGTTACCGGCGCCTGGCCGCAGACGCCTGCTGAGCCCGCGCTCCGTCGATCCGCTGCAGGGCCGGGTGCCGGCCCGCGGCATCTGCGCGCCTTCGTTTTCCCTATGCGCCACGCTCACGGGGCGCTGTCTACGGTCTGGCATCCACGCTGAGCGGCAGCCACCGCAGCGTCGCGGAGACGGCACATCCGCCGCCACCGCGCCTGCCACCGGACGCGACGAGCGTCCGCCCCGCCCGCCCGTGGACCGGTTCCGGCCCCCTCACTCCAGGAGTCACACGATGGCGATCAAGACGATTGAAGACCTCTTCATCCACGAACTGTCCGATACCTACAGCGCCGAGAAGCAGATGACCAAGTCGCTGCCGCGGCTGGCCAAGGCCGCCACCGACGAAGGCCTGGTGGCCGCGTTCGAGGCGCACCTGACCGAGACCGAGGCACAGGTGGAGCGCCTGGAGCAGGTGGCCGAAGTGCTGGGCATCAAGATCAAGCGCATCAAGTGCGAAGCGATGGAAGGCCTGGTCGACGAGGCCAAGGAGATCATCGACGCCATCGACGCCGGCCCGCTGCGCGACGCCGCGCTGATCGGCGGCGCGCAGAAGGCCGAGCACTACGAGATCGCCGCCTACGGCACGCTGTGCGCGATGGCCAAGAGCCTCGGCTACAAGGATGCCCTGCCGCTGCTGCTGGAAACCCTCGAGGAAGAGAAGGCGACCGACGAGAAGCTCACCATCCTTGCAGAGCAGGGTGGCAACCAGCGCGCCGCCGAACAGGCCGCCTGATCGAAGCAGGTGGATGAGCGCCGCCGACGGCTGTCGCGGCGCTCCGGTGGTCCGGAGGCGCCGTCACAGGGTCTCCGGACCACGTTGGCCGGCGGTTGGCCGGCGGGCCCTGGCTGCAATGTGGTCGGCGCCGCGGCCCGGGCGCCTTCTCTCGCCCGACAAGCGCATCCCCTGGCGTTTCTGGTCAGGGTGCGCAACCGCTACACACTGCCGTGCCCCGCACCCATGCCCAGCAGGCGGCGTGCCTGGCCGCGCACCCGCCGCCGTGGCGGGCTGGCCTCGTGCGCAGCCCACAGCGCCCGGATCGCGGCGATGCCCTGCGCGCCATGCGTGCGTGCGATCCCGATGTCGCCGGTGCCCAGGCCCCCGATCGCGTAGATCGGCAGCGACACCTCCTCGCGCATCGCCGCAAAGGCCTCCCAGCCGATCCCGGTGGCGTCCGGGTGGCTCGCCGTCGCCGCGACCGGGCCGAGCACGACGAAATCGCAGCCCACCTGTTGCGCGTGGCGCAGTTGGGCGATGTCGTGGCAGGAAGCACCGAACGGAATCTCCTCGGCCACCGGGCGTGTTTCGCAGGCCATCAGCTGGGCCGCAGGCAGGTGCAGCCCGCAGCCGTGCTCCGCCGCCAGCACCGCATCGCCATTGACCAGCACCTCGGCGTCGACCGCGCGTGCCAGCAGCGCCGCCGCGGCGACCAGCCGCTCGCGTCGCTCGGGCCCGACGCCGGGCAGGCGCAGCTGCAGCCGGCGGACGCCATCGGCAAGCAGCCGCTCGACGCCGGCCAGCCAGTCCTCGTCGCGTTCGTCCTCCGCAGGCGGCGGCGTGACGGCGTAACGATCCGGCTGGCGTAACGCCGCCACGACCGGGCGATCGGCCGGCGGCATCATGTAGCGTTCGAGCTTGTCCTGCGGCACCCAGGCCATCGCCTGGCCTTCATGTCCCTTCGGCGTGCCGCGCCAGCCATCGATCATCCGCACGTCCAGGCGCAGGCGCTTGTGCGGGTAGCGCTGCGGCACGCTGATCAGCGGTGCGCCGACGTCGACGCGGATGCCCAGCTCCTCGTCCAGCTCGCGCACCAGCGCCTGCTCCGGGGTCTCGCCCGGCTCGCGCTTGCCGCCGGGGAATTCCCACAGGCCGGCCAGGTCACGCCCCTCGGTGCGGCGGGTCAGCAGCACGCGCCCGCGCGGGTCGGTAATCACGCCCGCCATCACTTCGACGACGGGGGCGTTGTCTTCGTCACTCATGGCGACATCATCAGGAACAGCGGTTCTGTCGGGGTGAATGTTGTCGACCAGAAGCATCCCGGGGGCAGGCTCTTCTCCCGAAGGCGGGAGAAGGGCTCAGACAGCTGCGTCCAGCCACACGCCTGATCGGCCCAGTCGTGGCCTCCCGTACACGCCGCGGACCCAAGAGTGCGGCCGCTGTTGGAAGAGCAGAGCCCCCCTGAGTGAGGGGGGCGCGCCGACGGCGCGGGGGTGTGGAAGCAACCCCGTGGCACCCCCATGGTCCGCAACGCGGACCTGGGGGTTGCCGCCCGCTCCGCGGGCGGCACCACGGGCAGCTCAGCTCAGCTGAGCTGCCCGTGGCAATGCTTGTACTTCTTGCCGCTGCCGCAGGGGCAGGGATCGTTGCGGCCCACCTTGGGCGCGTCGCGGGTCACCTGTGCCACCCCGCCCTGCGCGGCCAGACCACGCTGCACGGTCTCGGCTTCCTCGTCGGCACCGTAGCCGCCGGCATCGGCATGCTGGAACTGCGCCTGGTTGAGCTTGGCCTCGACCTGGCGACGCTCCTCGGCCTCCATCGCCGTGATCTCCTCCTCGCTGCGCACGCGCACGCGCGCCAGCATGGCGATGACCTCGCGCTTGACCTTGTCGAGCATTTCCGAGAACAGCAGGAACGCCTCGCGCTTGTACTCCTGCTTCGGCTGCTTCTGCGCGTAGCCGCGCAGGTAGATGCCCTGGCGCAGGTAGTCCATGCGCGCGAGGTGCTCCTTCCAGCTCTGGTCGACCACGTTGAGCATCAGGTGCTTCTCGAGCATGCGCATGGTCTCGCTGCCGATCTGCTGCTCCTTGGCCGCGAACAGCCCGTCCACCGCCTCCTGCACGTGGGCGGTGATGCCCTCGGCGTCGATCTCCTCCTCGACCAGCCTGCGCAGGTCCAGGCGCAGGCCGAAGTCGGCTTCCAGCGCCGCTTCCAGGCCCGGCAGGTCCCACTGCGCGTCGATCGATTCCGGCGGCACGAAGCGTCCCACGATTTCCGCCACCACGTCGGCGCGGATGCCGTCGACGGTTTCCTTGACGCTGTCGGCGTCGAGCAGTTCGTCGCGCTGGCCGTAGATCACCTTGCGCTGGTCGTTGTTGACGTCGTCGAAGTCGAGCAGGTTCTTGCGGATGTCGAAGTTGTGCGCTTCCACCTTGCGCTGTGCGTTGGCGATCTGCTTGGTGACCAGCGGCGACTCGATGATGTCGTCCTCCTGCAGGCCCATGCGCGCCATCACCTTCTGCACCCAGTCGGCGGCGAAGATGCGCATCAGGTTGTCTTCCAGCGACAGGTAGAAGCGGCTGGAACCCGGATCGCCCTGGCGCCCGGCGCGGCCACGCAGCTGGTTGTCGATACGACGCGACTCGTGCCGCTCGGTGCCGATGATGTGCAGGCCACCCGCCGCCACCACCTGGTCATGGCGCTGCTGCCACGCCGCGCGTACCGCCGCCTTCTGCTCGTCGCCGGCTTCCTCGCCGAGCTCGTGCAGCTCCGCTTCCAGCGAACCACCGAGCACGATGTCGGTACCGCGGCCGGCCATGTTGGTGGCGATGGTCACCGCCTTCGGGCGGCCGGCGTGGGCGATGATCTGCGCCTCGCGCTCGTGCTGCTTGGCGTTGAGCACCTCGTGCGGGATGTTGTCCTTGCGCAGTTCGGCCGACAGCAGTTCGGAGACCTCGATCGAGGTGGTGCCGACGAGCACCGGCTGGCCGCGCTCGTAGGCGTCCTTGATCTCGCGGGCAACGGCGCGGTACTTGCCGGCGCGGTTGAGGAACACCGCATCGGGGTGGTCCTTGCGCACCATCGGCCGGTGGGTGGGGATGACCACCACTTCCAGCCCGTAGATCGACTGGAACTCGTAGGCTTCCGTATCGGCGGTACCGGTCATGCCCGAGAGCTTGCCGTACATGCGGAACAGGTTCTGGAAGGTGATCGAGGCGAGCGTCTGGTTCTCGCGCTGCACCGGCACGCCTTCCTTCGCCTCGACCGCCTGGTGCAGGCCATCCGACCAGCGCCGGCCCGGCAGCGTGCGGCCGGTGAACTCGTCGACGATCACCACCTCGCCGTCGCGCACGATGTAGTCGACGTCGCGCTGGTAGATCGCGTGTGCGCGCATCGCGGCGTTGAGGTGATGCACGACGTGGATGTTGTGCGGGTCGTACAGGCCCTCGTCCTCGCCGATGATGCCGGCCTTGCGCAGCAGTTCCTCGGCGTGCTCCTGGCCCGCCTCGGACATGTGCACCTGCTTCTGCTTCTCGTCGACCCAGAAGTCGCCCTCGCCATCCTCGGCGGTCTGCCGCACCAGCGACGGCACGATGCGGTTGACCTTGATGTAGAGCTCGGGGGTCTCGTCGGCCGGGCCGGAGATGATCAGCGGCGTGCGCGCCTCGTCGATGAGGATCGAGTCCACCTCGTCGACGATCGCGTAGTTCAGCCCGCGCTGGTAGCGGTCGGCCTTCGACAGCGCCATGTTGTCGCGCAGGTAGTCGAAGCCGAACTCGTTGTTGGTGCCGTAGGTGATGTCGGCGCCGTAGGCGGCGTGCTTGTCGCCGTGCGGCATGCCGGGGTAGACCACGCCGACCGTCAGTCCCAGCCAGTTGTAGAGCTTGCCCATCTGCGCGGCGTCGCGGCGTGCCAGATAGTCGTTGACCGTCACCACGTGCACGCCCTTGCCTTCCAGCGCGTTGAGGTAGACCGGCAGCGTGGCCACCAGGGTCTTGCCCTCACCGGTGCGCATCTCGGCGATCTTGCCCATGTGCAGCACCATGCCGCCGATCAGCTGCACGTCGTAGTGGCGCATGCCCAGCACCCGGCGGCTGGCCTCGCGGCAGACCGCGAACACTTCCGGCAGCAGCTTGTCGAGCGACTCGCCATCGGCGACGCGCTGCTTGAAGTGCGGGGTCCTGGCCTGCAACTCGGCGTCGGTGAGCTTCTGCATCTCCGGCTCGAGTGCATTGACCTTCTGGGCGACCTTGTCGAGCTGTTTGACGAGACGTTCGTTGCGGCTGCCGAAGACGCTGGTGAGCAGGCGGTTGAGCATGGGTGTACCGGTTCGGGGTTCGGGGCACGGGCCGGTCGTGCCGGCCCGCAACGAAAAAAGGGCGCGGGGCGCCCTTTCTCATGGCAACGCGGATTGTAGCGTGGGGACGCGCGCGGCGGCTTTCAAGGAAAACCGAGTCACCGACCCGACTGGCGAGGGCACCTTCGGACGAGCGCGGCGAGCTTCGCCCTCACCCCATCCCCTCTCGCGTAAACAGGAGAGGGGCGATGGTGCCGGGCGGGAGATACTTCGAACGTGGCGGGTCGCAACCGGACGATCTTTCGCACGGTTCGCCTCGGGTCCTACTGGCGCGAGACGCCCATGTCGGCGAGGAACTGCCGCGGGTTGAGCACGCGGCCACCTTCCCACACTTCGAAGTGCACGTGCACGCCGGTCGAGCGCCCGGTCGAGCCGGCCTTCGCCAGTTCGGTGCCGGCGCGCACCAGGTCGCCGACCCGCGCGGTGTTGCGCGAGTTGTGCGCGTAGCGGGTGACGTAACCATTGCCATGGTCGACCTCGACCACGTTGCCGTAACCGGAGCGCTGGCCGGAGTAGCTGACCACGCCATCGGCCACCGCCATCACCGGGTCGCCGAGGCGGGCGCTGAAGTCGATGCCGCGGTGGAAGGCACGGCCACCACTGAACGGATCGGCGCGGTAGCCGTAGCTGGAGGTGACGTAGCTGCTGCCCACCGGCGAGCGCGAGGGCAGCGCGGCACGCTCCATCTCCTCGCCGAGCAGCAGCGCCTCGAGCACCGAGAGCTGGTCGCCCGAGGTGCGGAACTGGGTGTCCACCTGCTCCATGCCCTCGTGCAGCGCACGGGCCGGCATGTCCTGGACGGGACCCGGACCACCGACGGCGACCGCGGTGGTGAAGTCGAACTCGCCCTCGCCGAGCTTGCCGATGCGGGTCAGGCGCTCGCCCAGCGCATTGAGGCGGTTGGCCTGGGCCTGGAGTTCGCCGAGACGCGCGGCGAGCGCGTTGACCTCGCGCTGCGCCTCCTGGCGGGTGTTGTCGATCATCGCCTGCTGGCGGGTGTTTTCCGCCTTCAGGCGGGAGATCTCGCCGGCAGCGGCGCCGGCACCGAGCACGAGGCCCGAGCAGGCCAGCACGGCGGCGGCGGTCATCGGGCGGCGGGCGATCCGGGCGCGCGTGCACCGCAACCAGTGCATCATGCGGGCTCGCGCCTGCCGGGTATAAGAGTTCAGGGTCATTGCTTCACATGTCCGGAGTTCGTTCAAAGCCACCCAGGACCGGTCCGCAAACCCCACAGCCGGCGCTCGATACGCTGCTGGGCGGTGCGGCCGGTGATCCGTTGCGTCGGGCACTGTGGCTCGACGACCTGGACCGGCGACTGCGTCCCCTGCTTCCCCCGGCGCTGGCCGCGCATGCGCGGCTGGGCAACGTCGACGGTGGCAGGCTCGTACTGCTGGTGGAAGCTGCGGTCTGGCATGCCCGTGCAAGGCTGGCCGGTCCACAGATCCTCGAAGCCGCCCGCTCCCTCGGGCTGGATGTCACGGTGCTGGTGGTGCGTACCACCAGCCGACCCGCCTCGCCGCCTCCCCCGGCCAGACCCAGGTCACGTCCTCTTTCGCCACACGCCGAACAGGCCCTGCGCGAGGCGGTCACGCTCCTGTCGACCAACGACACCGACGATCGAAGCGGGTCCTGACACCCGCCGCGGCTTCACGCGGCCTGCACGGCGGGGACGGGGCATCCTATCGGCCATACCCGCGCGAAGGGTTAACGACTCGGTAAGTAAGCGTAAATTTCCGTTAACTTTTCGTTATGAGTTCACTCGGAACTCACGTTGGTGAGCCCCCGCGACGCACCTTGCCAGCGGTCAAAGCCCCGTGCGGGGCACGCATCGCGTTGGAAAGTCCAATGAAACCAGTGACCTGCGCGGGTCGCGCTGGCGTTGCGATTGCGTCGCCCGATAGCCCGGATGCGACCGCACCGCGCGTGCGATCCAGTGGCCATGCGCAACCCGACATCGGTACATGCGGGGCGTCCCGGCATCAGCCCGGATGCAGGGCGTCCAGCGCGTGCGATCGGCGCCCGACGCGCGTCATCGCGTCGGGGCGTCGCGTCCGGACCGGTTCGTGGGTTTGCCGCGTAGGGTCGATGCCGACGCCGCGCGGGTACATGCTCAGGCGGCGACGGGAACGCCGTAGGACACCGGGGCCTCGGCCTGCGCGTCGAAGCTCACCTCTTCCCAGGCCGATGGCTCGGCCAGCAGCGCACGCACCAGCTTGTTGTTGAGCGCATGGCCGGACTTGAAGCCCTCGAAGGCACCGAGGATCGGGTGGCCGGCGAGATAGAGATCACCGACGGCGTCGAGGATCTTGTGGCGCACGAACTCGTTGGCGTAACGCAGGCCGTCGTCGTTGAGCACGCGGAACTCGTCGAGGACGATGGCGTTGTCCATCGAGCCGCCGAGACCGAGGTTGCGCTCGCGCATGAACTCGAGGTCGCGCATGAAGCCGAAGGTGCGCGCGCGGCTCACTTCGCGGATGTAGTTCTCGGTGGAGAACTCCACCACGGCGCGCGACTGGGTGGCGGGGATCGCCGGATGGTCGAACTCAATGGTGAAGTCGAGCCTGAAGCCGTCGTACGGCGTGAAGCGCGCGATCTTGTCGCCGTCGCGCACCTCGATGTGGCGCTTGATGCGGATGAAGCGCTTGGGGGCGTCCTGCAGCACGATCCCCGCCGACTGCAGCAGGAACACGAACGGACCGGACGAGCCGTCCATGATCGGCACTTCCGCCGCCGACAGCTCGACATGGATGTTGTCCACGCCCAGCCCGGCCAACGCCGACATCAGGTGTTCGACCGTCATCACCTTGCCCGCGCCACGGGTCAGCCCGGTGCAGAGCATGGTCTCGGTGACGAGTTCGCCGTTGGCGGGAATTTCCACCACCGGATCGAGGTCGACGCGGCGGAACACGATGCCGGTATCGACAGGCGCCGGACGCAGCGTCAGGAAGACCTTCTCGCCACTGTGCAGGCCTACGCCGGTGGCGCGGATGGTGTTCTTGAGGGTGCGTTGCTTGGGCATCAGGGGTCTGCCAGGAGCGCGGGAACCCGGTGGGCCAACGCGGAACGCGCGAAGGTTAGCACGCGCCCCGCTTAACCTGAACGGAAGCGACGGGGCCCGGGAGGCCTCGCGTAAAACGCCACCGGGCCGGCGCAGGCCCGGTGACAAAGGACACGTCAGTACCACTGCGGCCCGGGACGGACGGCCCGGACCGCTGCAACGGAGACGACCGTCAGTCAGCCTGGCGGCGCAGGGTGAGCCCACCCGCCTGCGAGGCATTGCCTCGAGGGTGGGCGAACCCCCGTCCATGGACGGCCGGGCCGGGGGCTCTGATCCCGTGCCGCCTCGCCATGGATGGCATCAGTCGGCCTGACGACGCAGGAACGCAGGAATGTCCAGGTAGCTGCTGTCGTTGCCGAAATCGGCGACGGCGGGCTTCGCGGTGTCCTCGGCAGCCACGCTGCGGCCACGCAGGGCCGAGGCGATGCTCGGCGCCTGGCCGGCAACGGCGTCCTCGATGACCATGCCGGTGGTGCCGTCGCGCTTGGCCTGGGTGTGGATCAGCTGCACCTGCGGGCGACGCGCCGGCTCGGCGTTGTAGTCGCTGCCGCGCACGCTGCTGCGGGTGGCCGCGCGGTTGAGGCCGGTGGCGACCACGGTCACGCGCACTTCGTCCTGCATGTCCGGGTCGAGCACGGTGCCGATGACCACGGTGGCGTCCTCGCTGGCGAAGTTCTCCACCGTGCGGCCGACCTCGTCGAACTCCGACATGGTGAAATCCGGGCCGGCGGTGATGTTGACCAGGATGCCGTTGGCACCGGCAAGGTTGACGTCGTCGAGCAGCGGGTTCTGGATCGCCGCCTCGGCCGCGGCCTGCGCACGGTCGTCGCCGCGGGCGTGGCCGGTGCCCATCATCGCCAGGCCCATCTCGGACATGACGGTGCGCACGTCGGCGAAGTCGACGTTGATCAGGCCCGGGCGCACGATCAGGTCGGCGATGCCCTGCACCGCGCCCAGCAGCACGTCGTTGGCGGCACGGAAGGCCTGGATCATCGTGGCGTTGCGGCCGAGCACGGTGATCAGCTTCTCGTTGGGAATGGTGATCAGCGAATCGACGTGCTGCGACAGGTCCTCGATGCCCTTGAGCGCCACCTGCATGCGGCGACGGCCCTCGAACGGGAACGGCTTGGTGACCACGGCGACGGTGAGGATGCCCATCTCCTTGGCCAGCTGCGCAACCACGGGCGCCGCACCGGTGCCGGTGCCGCCGCCCATGCCGGCGGTGATGAACACCATGTCCGCGCCCTGCAGCGAGTCCATGATGATCTCGCGGTCTTCCAGCGCGGCCTGGCGGCCGACCTCCGGGTTCGCGCCCGCGCCCAGGCCCTTGGTGACATTGCCACCGAGCTGCAGCTGCAGCTTCGCGCCGCAGTTCTTGATCGCCTGCGAGTCGGTGTTGGCGGTGATGAACTCCACCCCGTCCACGCTGCTGCTGACCATGTGGGCCACGGCGTTGCCGCCACCACCGCCCACGCCAATGACCTTGATGACGGCATTGGGTGCCATCTTCTCTACCAGTTCGAAATGCGCCATGTCCGTTGTCCTCGCAAGTGTGTGTTGCTTATCGATATGTTGTTGAAACGCCCTGCTCCGCCCTGCTTCCCTCCGTCCGTCCCGCGCGTGGCGGGCCGGCTCAGAATTCGCCCCGGTACCACTCCTTCAATTTCTTGAAGAAGCTGCCTGCGCGCCCGGTCGGGATCACCGGGCGGCGGGGATGTTCGATCTGGCTGCCCATCAGCAGCAGGCCCACGCCGGTGGCGTGCACCGGGTTGCCGACCACTTCGCCCAGCCCGGTCACGTGCTGCGGAATGCCCACGCGCACCGGCATCTGCAGCATTTCCTCGGCGAGTTCGACCACGCCTTCCATCTTCGCGGCGCCGCCGGTCAGCACCATGCCGGCGCGCACGTGCTGCTCGAAGCCCGAGCGGCGCAGTTCGGCCTGCACCATCTCGAAGATCTCCTCGTAGCGCGCCTGAACCGCCTGCGCGAGCGACTGCCGCGGCAGACGCCGCGGCGGGCGGTCGCCCACGCTCGGCACCTGGATCGATTCCTCGCTGGTGGCCAGCTGCGCCAGCGCGCAGGCGTAGCGCACCTTGATCTGCTCGGCTTCCGGCGTGGGCGTGCGCAGCATGTGCGCGATGTCCTCGGTGACCTTGTCGCCGGCGATCGGCAGCGACGAGGTGTGCGAGATCGCGCCCTGCACGAACACCGCCAGATCGGTGGTGCCGGCGCCGATGTCGACCAGCACCACGCCGAGCTCGCGCTCGTCGGCGGTGAGCACGGCGGTGCTGGATGCCAGCGACGACAGCACCAGGTCGTCGATCTGCAGCCCGCAGCGCTGCACGCACTTGGAGATGTTGGCGGCAGCCGACTGCGCGCACACCACCAGGTGCGCGTGCACCTCCAGGCGCACGCCGGTCATGCCGACGGGATTGCGGATGCCTTCCTGCGAGTCGTCGAGCACGTACTCGCGGGGAATCGCGTGGAGGATCTTCTGGTCGGCCGGGATCGCCACCGCCTTGGCGGCGTCGAGCACGCGGTCGAGATCGGCCCAGGTCACCTCGCCGTCGCGGATCGGCACGATGCCCGGCGAGTTCTTGCACTGCACGTGGTTGCCGGAGATCGACGCATACACCGAGCGGATCTCGCAGCCGGCCATCAGCTCGGCTTCCTCGATCGCGCGCTGGATCGACTGCACGGTGGACTCGATGTCGACCACCACGCCGCGCTTGAGCCCGCGCGATTCATGGCTGCCGATGCCGATCACCTCGATCGGGTTGCCGGGGGAGTACTCGCCCACCAGCGCCACCACCTTGGAGGTGCCGATGTCGAGGCCGACGATCAGGGCCTTGTCGCCTTTGCGGTTCATGCGGTGCTGCCGGAAATGAAGGGGGGAAACAGTGCGCGCGGGGCGCCGGAGGTCAGGGCACGGACGATCGCGTCGAGCGGCTGCGCTGCACGCATTCGCGCGGCTGCGAGCGGACGGCCATTCACCGCCACGGTGGCGGTGTTCGTGCCATCGGCCGGGGCGGCTTCGCCCCAGGTCAGTGCAAAGCCATTCGTGTAGCGCAGGTCCGCCCGCTGCAGGCGCTCGGCGCGCTCGTGCAGCAGCCGCGGCAACAGGCGGGCGAAGCGTTCGATGCGCGGGCGCGCCTGCTGCCCGCCAATGACCACGTCGGTGCCGCTGGCCAGGCGCATCGACCAGCTGCCACGCGAATCCACCGCCACGCGCTCGACGTCGTCGCCGACCGCGGTGAACAGCGCGCGCGACTCGTTGTAGAGCGCGACCACGTCCGGCACGCGTGCCTCCGGGCCGTCGAACCACGGCAGGCCATCCGGCGGCGTGGTGCCCGCGGCCGGGAACAGCCGACCCTGCTCGGACAGCAGGCGGTCGTCGCCCCAGCGCGCGAACGGACGGTGTTCGCTGACGCGCACTTCCAGCACGTCCGGCCAGCGCTTGCGCACTTCCGCCTGTTCCACCCACGGCAGCGTCGATACGGCGGCCTGGGCGGCAGCGAGGTCGACGGCGAAGAACCCGCGCTGTGCATGCGGCAACACCGCCTCGCGCAGCGCCGCGTCCTCGACCCAGGCGAGGTCGCCGATCACCCGCAGCGTGCGCAGCGGCCAGCGCTCGGCGCCGATCCAGCCCTGCACCACCGCCACCACCGGCAGTGCCACCAGTGCCAGCGCCAGTGCCCAGGCGAGGATGCGCAGCATCGCGTTCACAGGGTCTGCTCCAGCACGCGCCAGCACAGTTCCTCGAACCCGATGCCGATCTGGCCGGCGGCCTTGGGCACCAGCGAGTGGCTGGTCATCCCCGGCGCGGTGTTGACCTCGAGCAACTGGAAGTCGCCGGTCTCGCGGTCGCGCATGATGTCGACGCGGCCCCAGCCACCGCAGCCGGCGGCGACGAAGGCCGCCAGCGCGAGTTCGCCGATGCGACGCTCGTCGTCGCCCTCGAGGCCCGGGCACAGGTACTGCGTGGCGTCGGACACGTACTTGGCTTCGTAGTCGTACCACGACCCCTTGGGCACGATGCGGATCGACGGCAGCGCGCGCAGGCCGTCGCCGGTGTCGAGGATGCCGACGGTGAGCTCGTCGCCGACCACCATGCGCTCGACCAGCAGTTCGCCCGGGTAGCGTGCGGCCAGCTGCACGGCATCCTCGAGGCCGGCATCGTCGAACACGCGGCTGACGCCGACGCTCGAACCTTCCTGCGATGGCTTGACGATCACCGGCAGGCCGAGCGCGCGCGCGGCGGCATGCACGTCGTCGCCGCGCGCCAGGCGCGCGTAGGCCGGCGTCGGCAGACCGAGGCTCAACCACACCTGCTTGGTGCGGATCTTGTCCATGCTCAGCGCCGAGCCGAGCACGCCGGAGCCGGTGTACGGCACCCCGAGCGCATCCATCAGCCCCTGCACCACGCCGTCCTCGCCACCGCCGTGCTGGCCGTGCAGCACGTTGAACACGCGGTCGTAGCGGCGTGCCACCAGCGCCTGCGCCAGCGCGGCGATGCCGTCGACCGGCTGTGCATCGACGCCGCGCGCGCGCAGTGCTTCGAGCACGTTGCGGCCCGACTCCAGCGACACCTCGCGCTCCGACCCGGTGCCGCCAAGCAGCACGGCGACGCGGCCGAAGCCGGCCGGATCGGCGAGGCGCGGGGCGGGCAGCGGACGTGCGCTCATCGCAGCACCTCCGGAAAACCATCGAGCGCCAGCTGCTGCGCGGCATGGCCGATGTCACCCGCGCCCATCACCAGCAGCAGGTCGCCATCGGCAAGCACGTCGGGCAGCACCGCACGCAGTTCATCGGTGTCGTCGACGACCACCGGGTCGAGACGCCCGCGCGCACGGATCGCACGTGCCAGCGCCCGCGAATCGGCATTCGCCAGCGGCGCCTCGCCGGCGGCATAGACCTCGGTCAGCACCAGCACGTCGACCTCGGACAGCACCGCGGCGAAGTCATCGAGAAGGTCGCGGGTGCGGCTGTAGCGGTGCGGCTGGAAGGCAACGACCAGCCGCTTCTCCGGCCAGCCACCGCGCGCGGCCTCGAACACCGCCTTGAGTTCCTTCGGGTGGTGGCCGTAGTCGTCGACCAGCTGCACCGTCGCGCCCTGCGCGGTGGTGAGTTCGGCCAGCAGGTTGAAGCGGCGGCCGATGCCCTGGAACTTCTCCAGCGCCTGCACGATGCGCGCCGGCTCCACACCGACCTGCCAGCCCACCGACGCCGCCGCCAGCGCGTTCTGCACGTTGTGGCGGCCGGGCAGTGCCAGCGTCGCCGGCGTGCGGCTGCCATCGGGCAGGCACAGGGTGAAGCACATGCGCGCACCATGCTGCACCACGTCCTCGGCCCGCACGTCGGCATCCACGCTGAAGCCGTAGGTGGTCACGTGGCGCGGGGTCTCCTCGGCCAGCCGCGCGACTTCGGGATCGTCGATGCACAGCACCGCCAGCCCGTAGAACGGCAGCCGGTGCAGGAATTCGGAGAACGCCGCCTGCACGCGTGCGAAGTCGCCACCGTAGTTCTCCAGATGGTCGGCATCGATATTGGTGACCACCGCCACCAGCGGGTTCAGCCGCAGGAAGCTGCCGTCGCTCTCGTCGGCCTCGGCCACCAGCCAGTCACCACCGCCCAGCCGCGCATTGGCGCCGGCGGCCAGCAGCTGGCCGCCGATGACGAAGGTCGGGTCCATGCCGCCTTCGGCCAGCACGCTGGCGGTCAGCGAGGTGGTGGTGGTCTTGCCGTGGGTGCCGGCGACCGCGATGCCGCGCTTGAGGCGCATCAGTTCGGCCAGCATCTCCGCACGCGGCACCACCGGAATGCGGCGCGCACGCGCTTCCACCAGTTCCGGGTTGTCGGCGCGGATCGCGCTGGAGATCACCACGCAGTCGGTGCCCTGCACGTTGTCGGCGGCATGCCCGCGATGCACGCGGATGCCGAGCGCCTGCAGGCGACGCGTCACCGCGTTGTCGGCGAGGTCGGAACCCGACACGCTGTAGCCCAACGTGTTGAGCACCTCGGCGATGCCGCTCATGCCGGCGCCGCCGATGCCGACGAAATGCACCCGCCCGTAGGCACGCGCGAGTTCGGCGCCGGACAGCAGGCGGGCGTCGAGCAGGCGACGGATCATGCAGAGGTTCTCCCGAAGGTGGGTTCGACGCGCTGGCGCAGGCGGCTGGTGCCGTAGGCGGGCGCCCTTGCGGCGTCGGCGGCAGGCGCAGGGGCGGCGGGCGTCGCGCGCGCCGGTGCGGGGTCGTGGCTGGACGGTGCCGGTACCGGAGTAGGAGCATCGCCGCGCAGGCGTGCGACCTGGCGCTGGGCGCGGTCGAGCTCGAAGGACACCCGCAGCAGCAGGCCCACCGCGACGCAGGTCATCATCACGCTGGAGCCGCCGGACGAGATCAGCGGCAGGGTCAGGCCCTTGGTTGGCAGCAGGCCGAGGTTGACGCCGATCGACACCAGGCTCTGCAGCGCGATCGCCAGTGCCACGCCGAAGGCGCAGTAGCCGGCGAAGTGGCGGCGCATCTCCACGCACTTCAGGCCGATCCACAGCGCGCGCCCGACCAGCAGCGCGTACAGGCCGATCACCAGGCACACGCCGAGGAAGCCGAGTTCCTCCGCGATCACCGCCAGGATGAAGTCGGTATGCGCCTCGGGCAGGTAGTTGAGCTTCTGGATCGACGCGCCCAGGCCGACGCCGGTGAGTTCGCCGCGGCCCACCGCCATCAGCGCGTTGGCGAGCTGGTAGCCGGAATTGAACGGATCCGCGAACGGGTCCATGAACGAGGTGAGGCGGCGCATGCGGTACGGCTCGGCGATCGCCACGATCGCCAGCAGTGGCAGGCCGATGACCACCGGCGCCGCCATCCGCGGCAGGTGCACGCCGCCCAGCACCAGCATCCCGGCGGTGATCGCCAGCATCAGCGCCAGCGAGCCGAAGTCGGGCTGGAACACCAGCAGCACCATGAGGCCGCAGGCCACGAAGATCGGCTTGAGCATCGCGCCCCAGGTCGCATTGACCTCGTCGCGGAAGCGCACCAGGTAGCTGGCCAGCCACACGATGTACATCAGCTTCACCGCTTCCACGACCTGGAAGTTGGAGACGCCGAGGTTGATCCAGCGCTGCGCGCCATTGACGCTGTGGCCCAGGCCCGGGATGAACACCAGCAGCAGCAGGCCGAAGCAGCCCAGCAGCAGCAGGCGGTCGTACTTCTCGATGCTCTTGAGCTCGGTGCGCATCACCAGCGCGCACAGCACCGCGCCCATGCCCAGGAACATCAGGTGGCGCACCAGGAAGTAGAACGGGCCGACCTCCAGCTCCTCGGCCACCGCGATCGAGCTGGAACCGACCATCACCACGCCCAGCACCGCGAGCGCGATGGCGGCGCCGCACAGCCACGGGTCGAAGCGCCCCTGGATGGCGTCCAGGCGGGTGGCCTGGCGGCTGGCGGTGGTGTCGGCAACGGCCATCAGCGCACCTTCAACGTCGCGAGGCCGACCAGCACCAGGATCACCGAGATGATCCAGAAGCGCACGATGACGCGCGGCTCCGGCCAGCCCTTGAGCTCGAAGTGGTGGTGGATGGGCGCCATCCGGAACACGCGCTTGCCGGTGAGCTTGAACGACGCCACCTGGATCATCACCGAGAGCGTCTCGATGACGAAGATGCCGCCCATGATCACCAGCACCAGTTCCTGGCGAACGATCACCGCGATGGTGCCCAGCACCGCACCGAGCGCCAGCGCGCCGATATCACCCATGAACACCATCGCCGGATAGGTGTTGAACCACAGGAAGCCGAGCCCTGCGCCGGCGATCGCCGCGCAGATGATCACCAGTTCGCCGGCACCCGGAATCTGCGGGATCTGCAGGTAGTTGGAGAACACCGCGTTGCCCGAGGCATAGGCGAACACGCCCAGCGCGCAGGCCACCAGCACCGTCGGCATGATCGCCAGGCCATCGAGGCCGTCGGTGAGGTTGACCGCGTTGGAGAAGCCGACGATCCAGAAATAGGCGATGGCGACGAAGGTGATCGACACCAGCGGCAACGCCACCGCCTTGAACAGCGGGATATAGAACGTGGTCGCCGCGGCGACGTCGGCGGTCTGGTACAGGTAGATGCCGGCCGCCAGGCCAAACACCGACTGCAGCAGGTACTTCCAGCGCGACTTCAGCCCGTTCGGGTCGCGTCTGACGATCTTGATCCAGTCGTCGTACCAGCCGATGGCGCCAAAGGCGAGCATCACCAGCAGCACCACCCACACGTACTTGTTGCGCAGGTCGCCCCACAGCAGCACCGAGGCGAGCACGGTGAGCAGGATCAGCGCACCGCCCATGGTCGGGGTGCCGGCCTTGGAGAAATGCGTCTGCGGGCCGTCGCTGCGGATCGGCTGGCCACCCTTGTACTGGGCCAGCCTGCGGATCACCGCCGGGCCCCACCACAGCGACAGCAGCAGCGCGGTCAGCGCGGCGAGGATGCCGCGGAAGGTCAGGTACGCGAACAGGCCGAAGAAATCCTCGAGCCCCTGCAGCCAGCGCGCCAGCTCAAGCAGCATCGGTGGTGTCCTCCGTCAGGTCCAGCAATGCGGACACGACCCGCTCCATCGCGCTCGAGCGCGATCCCTTGACCAGCACGCGCAGCGATGCGCCCTCGCCTGCCGCAGCCCGCGCCTGCACCTCGCGTCGCAACGCGTCGATCAGTGCGGGCTGGTCGTCGTGGTGGTGGGCGTCGGCGCCGAATGCCTGCGCCGCGGCGGCGCTCAGCCGGCCCACCGTGTACAGCCGTTCGATGCCCGCCTGGTGTGCGCGGCGGCCGATCTCGGCATGCAGCGCGGCGGCATCCGTGCCCAGCTCGCCCATGTCGCCCAGCACCAGCCAGCGCTGGCCCGCAGCGGCCGCCAGGGTGTCGATCGCGGCATCCATCGAACCGGGGTTGGCGTTGTAGCTGTCGTCGATCAGCAGGCCGCCGCCCGCCATGCGATGGCGCACCAGGCGGCCGGCCACCGGCTGCGCGGTGGACAGCGCGTTGGCGATGACGCCCGCGCTGGCGCCAAGCGCCCAGGCGATGGATGCCGCCGCCAGTGCATTGCGGATGCTGTGGCGGCCGGCCAGCGGCAGTTCCACCGCGGCTTCGGCATCGGGCAGCACCAGCACGAAGGTGCTGCCGGCATCGCTGGCGCGGATCGCGGTGGCGGCGATGTCGGCACCGTTGTCGATGCCGAAGCGCAGCAGGCGGCGGCCATGCGCGCGTTCGGCGAAGTACGGCGCGAAGGCGTCGTCGGCATTGATGATGGCGGTGCCGTCGGCGGGCAGCGCCTCGTAGATCGCGGCCTTGGTCTCGGCGATGCCGAACAGGCTGCCCATGCGCTCGAGATGCGCCGGCGCCACGTTGTTGACCAGCGCCACCTGCGGCCGCGCAACCGCCGTCAGCCAGGCGATGTCGCCGGGCTTGCCGGCGCCCATCTCGTAGATCGCGTAGCGGCTGTCTTCCGGCGCCGACAGCACCGACAGCGGCAGCCCGATTTCGTTGTTGCGGTTGCCGGGGTTGGCGTAGGTCGGCCCCAGCCGCGACAGGATCGTGCGCGTGAGTTCCTTGACCCCCGTCTTCCCGTTGCTGCCGGTGATGCCGACCACGGTGCCGCTGCGCGCACGCTGCACGGCGCCGGCCCACATCGCCAGCGCGGTCTGGGTGTCATCGACCACGATCTGCGCGATGCCGGCATCGGACGGCCGCGACACCAGCGCGGCGCGCGCGCCACAGGCCGCAGCGGCGGCGACATGGTCGTTGCCGTCGAAGCGTTCGCCGCGCAGGGCGACGAACAGGGTGCTGGCGCCGGCACCGAACGCACGGGTATCGGTTTCGACCGCATCGATCAGCGGGTCGCTGTCGGGCGCGGCATCGAGCCGGCCCTGCGCCCAACGGGCAATCTGCGACAGCGGCATCGGGGTGATCGCCAGGCTCATGCGCACTGCTCCAGCACAGCGCGCGCGACCTGCGCGTCGTCGAAGGGATGGCGCACGCCGCTGATCTCCTGGTAGGGCTCGTGCCCCTTGCCGGCGACCAGCACGATGTCGCCCGGGCCGGACTGGCCGATCGCCTGCGCGATCGCGGCAGCGCGGTCGCGCTGCACGGTCACCGCGCTGCGCCCGGCAAAGCCGTCGAGGATCTCCGCGACGATGGCATCGCCGTCCTCGCCGCGCGGGTTGTCGTCGGTGACCACCACCGCATCGGCCAGGCGTTCGGCGATCGCCGCCATCTGCGCGCGCTTGCCGCGGTCGCGCTCGCCACCGCAGCCGAACACGCAGACCAGCCGACCGCGCACGTGGTCGCGCAGGCTGGCGAGCGCCTGCTCCAGCGCGTCGGGGGTATGCGCGTAATCGACCACCACGGTCGGTCGGCCGGCGCCGCCGAGCCGGGTCATGCGCCCGGGCACCGGCTGCAGCCGCGACAGGGTGTCGGCGATGGTCGCAGCGTCCTCGCCGAGCGCATGCAGCACGCCGGCCACCGCCAGCAGGTTGTCGACATTGAAGCGCCCCAGCAGCGGTGAACGCACCGGATGCTCCGCCTCGCCGGTACACAGCCGGAAACCGATGCCGGCACCGTCGAGCGCCACCGACTCCGCGCGCAGCAACGCCGCAGGATGGCCGCGGGTGCTGATGCCGATCGTGCGCCCGGCATGGCCGGACTCGAACAGCTGCAGGCCGTAAGGATCGTCGAGGTTGACCACCGCCGCTTCCAGCCCCGGCCAGCGCAGCAGGCGCGCCTTGGCGGCACCGTAGCTGGCCATGTCGCCGTGGTAGTCCAGATGATCGCGGGTGAGGTTGGTGAACACGCCGACGCGGAAATGCACGCCATCCACGCGCCCCTGGTCGAGCGCGTGCGAACTGACCTCCATCGCCACCGCCTGCGCGCCGTCGTCGCGCAGGCGCGCGAGCAGCGCATGCAGCTGCGAGACCTGCGGCGTGGTGAAGCCGGTCGGCTCCACCGCGCCATGCAGGCCGGCGCCGAGGGTGCCGATGCTGCCCGCCCGCAGGCCGCGCAGGGTCCACGCCTGTGCCAGCAGCTGCACCGTGGAGGTCTTGCCGTTGGTGCCGGTGACGCCGACGGTGACCATCGCCTTCGACGGCGAGCCATGGAAGCGGTCGGCCATTGCACCCAGGCGGCTGCGCAGCCCGGGCACCGCGATCGCGTCGGCCGGCACCTCGAGGTCTTCCGGCGCCGGGATTTCGTAGACGATCGCCGCGGCACCGGCATCCAGCGCGCGCGACGAGAAGCGCAGGCCGTGGGTGCCGAAGCCCGGGATGGCGATGAAGGCATCGCCCGGGCCGACCTCGCGGCTGTCCTGCACCAGCCCGGAGACGGCCAGCCCGGCCGGCACGCCGGCGACGTCGGGCAGCAGCTCGCGCAGCGCCATGCGGCTCATCGCGCGGCTCCCGCATTGGCCACCGCGGCGGCCACCGCCGGTGCGACCGGGCGCGCCGGTGCCTGGCGCGCGGCGGTCGCCCGGCGCTTGCGCTCGGCATCGGCCTGCGCCGCAAGCCAGGTGTCGATGTCGTCGGGCGGCACGTCCATCAGCCGCAACGTGCCTTCCATGGTCGCCTTGAACACCGGTGCGGAGATGTAACCGCCGCCATAGGTGGAACCACCGCGCGAGGTGTCGGGGTCGTCGATCACGATGACCATCGAGAAACGCGGGTTGTCGACCGGCACCAGGCCGGCGAAGAACGCGACGTAGCGGCGCGCATAGCCGCCGCCGCTGGCCTTGCGCGCGGTGCCGGTCTTGCCGGCCACGTGGTAGCCCAGGATCGCCGCGCGCGTGGCGGTGCCACCCGGCTCGGTCACGGTCTGCATCATCCGCATCACTTCGGCGGCGATGCCCGGATCGAGCACCTGGGTCGGCTCGTTGTGCTGGCCCTTGACGAAGGTCGGCGCGATCAGCCTGCCGCCGTTGCCCAGCGCCGCGTAGGCGACCGCCAGCTGCAGCGGCGTCACCGACATGCTGTAGCCGTATGACATCGTCTGCTTCATGGTGCCGTCCCAGCTCGCCGGCTCGCGCAGGAAGCCCGCCGCCTCGCCGGGAAAGCCGCTGCCGGTGCTGCGGCCGTAACCGAAGCGCTGCAGGAACTGGTAGAAGCGTTCGTCGGGCAGCGTGTGCACGATCTTGGCCACGCCGACGTTGGAACTCTTGGTCAGCACGCCGGTGACGTCGAGCACGCCGTAGTTGCGGAAATCGCTGGTGCGGTAGCGCCCGTTCGGGATCCAGCCCGGGTTGGTGTCGATACGGGTATCGGGGCGGATGGTGCCGGCCTCGAGCCCCGCGGCCACGGTCAGCGGCTTGATCGTCGAGCCCGGCTCGATGAGGTCGGTCACCGCGCGGTTGCGGCGCGCCTCGCGGTCAGTGCTGCCCAGCACATGCGGGTTGTAGGCCGGCAGGTTGGCCATCGCCAGCACCTCGCCGGTGGCGACGTCGAGGATCACCGAGGAACCGGCACTGGCGCCGGAGCTGACGATCGCGTTGCGCAGTTCGCGGTGGGCGAGGTACTGGATGCGGCGGTCGATCGACAGCGTCAGGTCCTTGCCCGGCTGCGCGGGGCGCACCAGGTCGACGTTCTCGACGATGCGGCCGCGGCGGTCGCGGATGACCTTCTGCGCACCCGGATGCCCGCGCAGCCATTCGTCGAACGCCAGCTCGATGCCTTCCTGGCCACGGTCGTCGATATTGGTGAAGCCGAGCACATGCGCCAGCGCCTCGCCCTGCGGGTAGAAGCGGCGGAACTCGCGCTGGCTGAACACGCCGGGGATATTGAGCGCGACGATCTTCTGCGCGCTGGCCGGGTGGATGCGGCGCTGCCCCGGCAGGTACATGAACTCCTTGTCGGCGCGCTGCGCGACCGCGCGCGCAAGCTGGTCCGGGTCCTGGCCGATCGCTTCGGCCAGCTCGGTGATGCGCTCGGGGTGCTTCACCAGTTCCTGCGGGTTCGCCCACAGCGACGCCACCGGCGTGGAGATCGCCAGCGGCTCGCCGTTGCGGTCGGTGATCATGCCGCGCGAGGTGGCGATCGGCAGTTCGCGCAGGAAACGCGAGTCCGCCTTCTGCTGGTAGAAGGCGTTGTCGATGAGCTGCAGGTCGATGGCACGGCCCACCAGCACCAGCGCCACCAGCCCGAGCCCGCCGCCCACCAGCAGCAGCCGCGCGCGCAGGTCGAACTGCGCGCGGGCACGCGGGCGCTTGGCATGGCCACCGGGGATGCGTCCGAACCTCATGGCCGGATCACCACGATGTCGGCGGTTTCCGGGAACTTCATCCCCAGCCGCTCGCGCGCCACCTGGTCGATACGGGTGCTTTCCGCCCAGGTCGCCTGCTCGAGTTGCAGCCGGCCGAATTCGATGTTGAGTTCGTCGCGGGCGTTCTCCAGCCGCGTGAGCTGGCTGAAGAGCTGCCGGTGCTGGTGGCGCGCATGCACCACGCCGATCGCGGTGATGACGATGGCGACCAGCACGATGGCGACCAGGAAGCGGGTGATCATGCCGCCACCCCGTCGAGCTTCTGGGCCACCCGCAACACCGCGCTGCGCGCGCGCGGGTTGGCCGCCACTTCGTCGGATTCGGCATGGATGGCGCCGCCGAGGTCGCGCAGGCGCGGCACGAACGGCGCGATCTCCGGCAGCCGGCGGTTGCTCGGCGGCGGCTTGGCGTGGCGTGCGATGAACTGCTTGACGATGCGGTCTTCCAGCGAATGGAAGCTGATCACCGCCAGCCGCCCGCCCGGGCGCAGCACCTCGAGGGCGGCATCGAGCCCGGCCTCGAGATCGGCCAGTTCCCGGTTGATGTGGATGCGGATGGCCTGGAAGCTGCGCGTGGCCGGGTGGATGCGGTTGCGCTCGCTGCCCGGCTTGCCGCGCGGCATCGCCGCGGCCACCAGTTCGGCCAGCTGCGCGGTGCGCACGATCCGCTCCTGCGCGCGCCGGGCGACGATCGCGCGGGCGATGCGGCGGCTGTGCCGTTCCTCGCCATAGGTCCACAGCACGTCGGCGATCGCGCGCTCGTCGGCGTGCGCCAGCCACTCGGCCGCGCTCTCGCCGGAGCCCGGGTCCATGCGCATGTCGAGCGGGCCGTCCTTGCCGAACGAGAATCCGCGCTCGGCAACGTCGAGCTGCGGCGAGGACACGCCGAGGTCGAACAGGATGCCGTCGACGCCGGCACGCGCGAGGTCCCAGCCGCCGAGCGAGGCGAAGCTGGCCTGGCGCACGTGCACGCGCGCGTCCGCGCCGAACTCGCGTCCGGCCACGGCGATCGCGTCGGGATCCTTGTCCATCAGCAGCAGCCGGCCCTGTGCGCCCAGACGTTCCAGTACGCGTCGCGCATGGCCGCCACGACCGAACGTGCCGTCCAGATACACGCCGTCCTCCACCACCCGCAGGCCGTCGATGACCTGCGCGACCATGACTGGAAGGTGGCCGGACGGGGTGTCCGTGCCACCGCCGTTCATAGCTTCAACTCGAGCAGTTGCCCGCTGAGATCCTCGTCGGTGATCACCTGGCGGATCTGCGCGTGGTGCGCCTGCTCGCTCCAGAGTTCGAACTTGTCGCCCATGCCCAGCAGCACGGCCTTCTTCTCGATGCCGACCGCCGCGCGGTGGCTGGACGGCACGCTGATGCGGGCATTGCCGTCGAGTTCCACATGCGCCGCCGAACCGACCAGGCAGCGCTGCATGCGCCGGTGCGCCGACAGCGAGCCGGGCAGCTGGTTGACCGCGTCGCGCACCCGCTCCCACTCCGCTTCCGGGTACAGGAACAGGCAGCCGGACTCGAACGGGTTGTAGGTCAGGACCAGGCGACCGGCGCACACGCGCGCGACAATGTCCCGATAGGCGGTGGGAATCGCCAGTCGGCCCTTGTCGTCGATGGTGATGGCGGTCTCGCCCTGGAACACTTGGTCTCGGCCCGGATGCCCGTCTGCGGCGGGCTTCAGATTCCGCGGAAAACCACAAAAACCCCGGCTTCCCCACGTGGCGCCACCTTAGGGTCGGGTCAGGGGGTTGTCAACAATGCGTTTGTCAAATTTTCGCTAGTCCGCTCAATGACTTGCGAAGAAGTTCACATACTTGTTCAAGCTTTATCCACAAGCTGCTGTTTCGTCTCAAATTTTGAGATAGCTCACAGAATTCAGGGTCGTGGAGGGCGTGTGAAGGGTGGCATGGGCGACGGATGGATTCGTGCTCCGTACCGACCTTCAGCTTGGGCACTGCGCGAGAGGGGGGATTCGCGCCGGGACGCTGGCCCTGGCACCGGCGAGATCAATGACCAATGACTTCACCGACGAGCACACCATTCTTCTGGCTGCCGGCGAAGGTGCTCCGGAGGGGTGGATGAGGGCGTATTTCCGCGCCCCTCACCCCAACCCCTCGTCCGTCAACGGAGGGGTGATCGTGCGTGCCGGCGGCGCTTCGGCGACCCGGCTTTCCCTTCTCCCGCCTGCGGGAGAAGGTGCGCCGAAGGGGTGGATGAGGGCGCTATCGCGACTTCTCACTCACCCCAACCCCTCTCCCGTGAACGGGAAAGGGGCGATGGTGCCGTGCGGTGGAGCTTCGGGTGCGACGACGGTGTCGCCATGGGGCCCCTGAGTCAGGGGGCGGCTCGCGCCGCAGGCGCGAGTGGGGGTCGGGAGCACAAGCGGGGCCCGAGGTTCGCAAGGCGAACCCTTGGGTTTCCCGGGGGCAGCCCGGGAAAGTGGCGGAGCCGGCCTGTAAGCCGGGTTCTGTCGTGGACAGTCATTCCTCTAGGCGCATCGTCACCGATACGCTCAAGCAACCTACCCGGACCCGACGCGGGCCGCGCCATGAGGTCCCTATTTGGTCTTGCTCCCGGTGGGGTTTGCCGTGCCGGTCTGTTGCCAGACTCGCGGTGCGCTCTTACCGCACCATTTCACCCTTGCCTGATCCCTGCCACCCCTTTGCCGTCTCCAGAAAACACTTGGCCGGCTTCGCCGGCAGCGCGCTGGAGATGTCCACCCGTTCGATCGGGTGGCGGCAAAGGGGTGACAGGGCCATCGGCGGTATCTTTCTGTTGCACTTTCCGTCGGCTCGCGCCGCCCAGGCGTTACCTGGCACCGTGCCCTGTGGAGCCCGGACTTTCCTCGGCATCGCAAGCGATGACGCGACTGTCCGGCCGACTCCGCCGGCGCGGATTGTCTCACGTGCCGGCGGCGCCTGCCGTTCCCGCGACCGCTGCCACCCGCTCGACCAGTTCAGCCATCGCCGCCAGGAATTCGGGCGAATGGGTGGCGGTGTTGTGGCCCTTGCCCGGCACCACGACCAGGCGCTTGTCGGCGGCGGGCAGCGGCGTGGCGTCGTACAGCATCCGCGAGTACGCCGGTGCCGTGGTGGCGTCGTCGGCACCGACCAGGAACAGCACCGGCTCGTCGAGCGTGCGTGCCACCTCGAGGTTGCCAGCACCCTGCAGCGCGGGCGGCACCGCGATACGGCGCACCAGCAACCGGGTCCGCCAGCCCGCGCGCGCGCGCATGTCCGCCACCCAGTCCTCGGCGGTGGTCATCGAACTTTCCAGCACCAGCCCGTCGAGCCGGCGCTCGCGGGCGACATGGCCGGCGAGGAAGCTGCCCAGCGACTGCCCATGCACCAGCAGCGGGAGCGTCGAGAACGTCGGCTCGGTGCGCAGCCGATCATGGACGGCCAGCGCGTCCGCGCGCAGCGCGGCCAGCGTCGCATCGCCGGTACTGCCGCCGTACCCGCGATGATCGACCAGCACCAGGTTGACCGGCAGCCGGGCGTAACCGCGCAGGGTCTGTTGCGCATGCACGCCGATGCGGTAGCCGTTGCCGCCGAAGTACAGCACCGTCGCCCGCGCATCCGGCCGGGTCAGCCGCAGCGAGTACAGCGACGCCCCGTCGCCGGTATCGATCCGCACCTCGTCGAGTGCGTAGCCGGGGAACGCTTCGGCGAGCGTGGCGATATCCGTCGCCGGCGCAGGTTGCGGCCTGACCAGGTGAGATTCCTGCAGCTGGTAGGTACAGGCGGAAAGGACGGCTGCCGCAGCCAGCGGCCAGATGAAACGGAACGGGCGATCCATCGCAACTCCTGTCATGGGCGATCCGGGGGTGATCTCAATTGTCGGCGCCGCCACCGCCATACAGCGCCTTGCGCGGGGCGCCGGTGATCTCGGCGGCCAGGCGCGCCGCGGACGAAGGCGGCAGCTGCGCCGACAGCAGCGCGTAGACGCGCCGGCCCTCGGCCAGCTGGGCATCAGCATCGTCGCCGGCACCCTGCACGACCACGACGAACTCGCCTTTCCGCTGGTTGGGGTCGGCGTCGACCTGCGCCTGGAGCTCCGCGAGGCTGCCGTCGAGCACGGTCTCGAACAGCTTGGTCAATTCGCGGGCCAGCGCCGCGGGGCGGTCGTCGCCGAATGCGCCGCGCATGTCGGCAAGGGTCTCGATGATGCGATGCGAGGATTCGTAGAACACCAGCGTGCGCGGCTCGCCTGCCAGCCGCGCGAGCGCCTCGCGACGTGCCGTCGCCTTCGCCGGCAGGAAGCCCTCGAAGGTGAAGCGGTCGCTCGGCAGGCCGGCGACGCTGAGTGCCGCGACCACCGCGCTCGGGCCCGGCACCGGGCTGACGCGCACCCCGGCCTCGCGCGCGGCGCGCACCAGGCGGAATCCGGGATCACTCACCAGCGGCGTGCCCGCATCGCTGACCAGCGCCAGCGATTCACCGGCCAGGAGCCGCGCGACCACCCGGCCCGCCAGCGCCTCCTCGTTGTGCTCGTGCAGCGCCAGCGCCGGCGTATCGATGCCGAAATGCGCCAGCAGCGCGCGCGTGTGGCGGGTGTCCTCGGCACAGATCGCATCGACATCGCGCAGCACCTGCTGCGCGCGCGGCGACAGATCGGCGAGGTTGCCGATCGGGGTGGCGACGACGTGCAGCACGCCGCGGGCGTCGGGGGAAGCGGCCAATCGTGTCTCCACACTCGGGGTCGGTAGAATCCTAGCCGTTTCTCCCTTCCGGACCGGTTTCCATGCGCAACCAGGCAAGTCGCCTTTCCCGCACGCTCCTGCTGATGGCCGCACTGCTGCTGGCCGGCTGCGCATCGGTGACGCTCGCGCCGACGGCACCACCACCGGCGCCGACCGACCCGAACCTGGTCGCCGCGAATGAACTGGCGCAGCGCTACCCCACCCTGCGCGGGCCGGAACGCGCGCAGGCCGCGCAGGCGATCGAGCAGCTGCTGTCCACGGTGCCCGACCAGGCACTGACCGATTTCGCCGCCGGCCTGCCGGAGGGCGACCCGATGTATGCGCATGCCGGCCGCGTGCTGCAGGCGCGCGGGCTGCCGCTGCCGCGCCCCTACGACCTGGCCGCGCTGTGGGCGGTGCACGCGGGCAACCGGCCACCGGCCGACCACGACGGCTACCGCCCGCCGATGCGGCTGGGCGTGCTGCTGCCGCTGTCGGGCAACCTCGCCACCGCGGCCGCGCCGGTGCGCGACGGGCTGCTGGCCGGGTATTACGGCGAGCGTCGCAACCGCCCGGAACTGGTGTTCTACGACACCGCCGGCGGTGCCGGTGCGGCCTACGAGCGTGCGGTAACCGAAGGTGCCGACTACGTGCTCGGCCCGCTCGGCCAGGACGAGGTCGCCGCCCTGCTCGCCCGCCCCGATCGCCTGCAGGTGCCGGTGCTCGCGCTCAACCGCGCCGGCGAAGGCGCCCCGGCCGGCTCCTTCAGCTTTGCGCTGGCACCCGAGGACGACGGCACCGCGGCCGCCGACTACCTGCTTGCGCGCAACGTGCGCCAGGTGCTGGTGCTCAACGGCGGTGACGACACTGCGCGCCGCAGCGTCGATGCTTTCCGCAAGCGTCTGGAAGCCGGTGGCGGCGCGGTCAGCGACATGCTGGTGGTCACCGGCGAAACCCCGGCCGACATGACCGAGGCGATGCGCACCGCGATGCTGAAGGACAACGGCGCACAGGCGGTGTTCCTGGCCCTGCGCGTGGCGCAGGCGCGCGCGATCGCCCCGCAACTGGTTGCGGCGGGCTTCGCTACCCGTCCGCGCATCGGCACCTCGCAGCTGTATTCGAGCGGACGCTCCGAACAGGACTCCGTGCTCGACGGCATCGTGTTCCCGACCGAGCGCTGGGCAGCGGCCGGCGTGGCCGGCCTGCCGATGGCCTCGACGGTGGCATCGTCGCTGCCGACCGCGCGTGGCCCGGCCGCGCGGCTGTTCGCGTTTGGCTACGACGCCTGGCTGCTGACCGCTTTCATGGAGCGCCTGGTCACCGGCGACGAGGCGGAGCTGCGCGGCGCGACCGGGCTGCTGCGCATCGACGGTGAAGGCAATATCCTGCGCGCGCCGTCGTGGGCCACCTTTACCGGCGGCCACGTGGTGCCGGTCGCCGACCGCTGATCCACTGACCGCGCGCAGGATGCGCGCCACCGGAGGCAGGATGCCCAACCCGATTGACAGGCGCGCGGCGACCGCGAAACGACGCCGCGGCGACGCCGTCGAGCAGCTCGCCCGCGACCTGCTGCACGCGCACGGCCTGCAGGATGTCGCGCGCAACGCCGGTTACCGCGTCGGCGAGCTCGACCTGGTGATGCGCGACGGCACCACGCTGGTGTTCGTCGAGGTGCGCTACCGCCACAATGCGGGTTATGGCGGCGGCGCGGAATCGATCGATGCGCGCAAGCGCCTGCGACTGGTACGCGCCGCGCAGGTGTTCCTGTCGCGACACCCGCGCTGGATGGCGGCCCCCTGCCGTTTCGACGTCGTCGAGGCCAGCGGCGAGCCGCCGCGGCTGCAGTGGATCCGCGACGCGTTCCGCGCCGACGACTGACGCCCCGGCCCGCTTCGGGCGGCGCCTGCCCGCGCCAGCGACGCGGTTACCATCGGATGCTCACGCTGCGGGGGACGCGTCGCTGGACACATCCGATCCATCCACCACCCGGGTGCCGGTGCAGGCCGGCCTGCTGCGCGCGGTCGGGCGCTGGCAGATCGTCGGCCTATCGATCAACGACGTCGTCGGCAGTGGCATCTATCTGCTGCCGGCGATCGCGTTCGGCCTGCTCGGGCCCTTCAGCGTGTGGGCGGTGCTGCTGGCCGGGCTGACCGTCGCGCTGCTGGTGCTGTGCTACGCCAAGGCGGCGAGCTACTTCGAACAGCCCGGAGGCAGCTACCTCTATGCCCGCGAGGCGTTCGGCCCGTTCGTAGGCTTCCAGGTCGGCTGGACGATCTGGCTGACCCGCATCAGCGTTGCCGCGTCGCTGTCGAATGGCCTGGCCGATGCGGTGGCGCGGTTCTGGCCTGCGGCGGGCGATGGCAGCGGTCGCGTGGCGGTGATCGCCGGTTCGTTGCTGCTGCTGACGGCGATCAACATCGCCGGTGTGCGCTGGGCGGCGCGCGCGGCGATGGTGCTGGTGGTGGGCAAACTGCTGCCGCTGCTGCTGTTCGTGTTCATCGGCCTGTTCCATGTCGACTGGGGCCTGGCCGCGGGTGGGCCGCCGACGTCACTGTCCGGCGACGGTGCGGCCGAAGCCGCGCTGCTCCTCCTGTTCGCGTACGCCGGCTTCGAGAACCTGCCCGCCGCCGCCGGCGAGTACCGCAACCCGCAACGCAACGTGCCGTTCGCGCTGGTGACGATGATCGCGCTGGTGACGCTGCTGTATGCCGCGGTGCAGCTGGTGGCGCAAGGCACGCTGCCGGGCATCGCCGGCTCCACCACGCCGCTGGCCGACGCGGCGGCGGTGTTCGGCGGCGAGGGCCTGGCATTGCTGCTCACCATCGGCGCGGCGCTGTCGATCCTCGGCACCAACAACAACACCATGCTGCTCGGCCCGCGCTTCCTGCATGCGCTGGCCGCGGACGGCTACGGCCCGGCGGCGCTGTCGCGCGTACACCCGCGCTTCCGCACGCCGATGGCCGCGATCGTGGTGCAGTGCGTGCTCGCGCTGGCACTGGCGCTGTCGGGTTCGTTCGTGCAGCTGGCACTGCTGTCGATGGTCACGCGGTTGCTGGCCTACATCTCCACCGCCGCCAGCGTGCTGGTGCTGCGGCGCCGGCATGGCGATCCTCCCGGCACGCTGCGCCTGCCCGGCGGCGCGCTGATCCCGGTGGCGGCACTGCTGCTGGGCATCACCCTGCTGCTGGGCGCCAGCACCACCAACCTGCTGGCAGTGGGCGTGGCGATCCTCGTCGGCAGCGTCATCTACCGGTTTCCGCGCAAGGCGTAGACGCGGCGGATGCGTCTGGAATGCCCAGGCAACGCATTGACGCGGATTCGGTGTGCAGCCTGCGCGCCGTACATGGCGTCTTCGCGAGGCCAGTGCCCTGGGACAACCCGCGCCACGCAAGTCACCAGGCTGTGCTCGCGGACCCTGAGCCGGGTCTCCGGGCAATGGATGTCCGGGTAGCCCGCCACGGCCACAGGGGGATGCCCAGCCGGATATCTCCGCGTCCTGCTACCACATCCGGCCGCCGGCCATCCATGGCCGGCTCTGGACATCCCCCTGCGTCCGCGGCGGGCACCGACCGGTCGTCGCATCGGCGCGAAAGATCCAAATCAAAAGCAGGAACGAGCGCGTCGTCGTTGCAGACGATTGCAGCGGGACCGCTCCTGCTTCCTGCTCTTCGTGCCGAAGCCCGCGATTGCCTGAGCCCGTCGCGTGCGCCGGGGGGTGTGCTCCCAGCCGGCCATGGATGGCCGGCGGCCGGCCGTGGTAGCTGGACGCGGACTCCGGCCGGGGGAGCACACCCCCCGGTGCACGCGACGGGCAGCGCGCACCACAACGAAGCAACACAAGGCGCACGAACACTCCCGATCTGCTTCAGTGCCGCATCTCTGGACGAGCCCGACAAAACGCCGGAACGATACTCTGCGCAGTCCTGCGAATTGGCCCACCGATGGGCTCGGCCGACGAGTTATCCATGAGCGTTCGGACGGCCCGGGTGCGAGCACCCTCCGCGCCATCAGGAACGGAGTCCGCCGGTCCGCCAGGCGGTTCGTCCTAGACTGCAATGCCAGCAGCACCGAGGACCACCGTGGACTTCGCCACCCGGATCGACGCCCTCACCCACGATCAGCTGCGCGCGGCTGGCGGACTCAAGTGGAACGCGTTCCCCGACTGCATCGGTGCGTTCGTTGCCGAGATGGATTTCGGGATCGCGCCAGCGATCGCCGATGCCCTGCACGCCGCGATCGCGGATGGCCGCACCGGCTACCTGTCGACCCCGCTGACCAACGCGCTCGCCGAAGCCTGTGCCGGGTGGCACGCGAGCGCCTATGGCTGGAACGTCGAGCCCGCACGCATCCACCCGCTGCCCGACGTGCTGACCGGGCTGGAGCTGGCGCTGCGGCATCTGTTGCCGCCGGGTGCGCCGGTGGTGCTGCCGACGCCCAGCTACATGCCGTTCCTGCCGCTGCTGCATTTGCTCGGGCACCCGGTGATCGAAGTGCCGATGCTGGACGTCGACGGCCACTGGCGCTTCGACGAGGACGCCCTGGATGCGGCCTTCGCGCATGGGGCGAAGCTGCTGCTCCTGTGCAACCCGCACAACCCGATCGGCCGCGTGTACACGCGCGAGGAACTCGCGCGGCTGTCCGCCATCGTTGCCCGCCACGATGCACGCGTGTTCAGCGACGAGATCCACGCGCCGCTGGTGTTCGCACCGCACCGGCATCTGCCCTACGCCGCAGTGAACGCCGAAGCCGCGGCGCAGGCGATCACCGCCACGTCCGCTTCCAAGGGCTGGAACCTGCCCGGCCTGAAGTGCGCGCAGCTGATCCTGACCAACGACGACGACCAGCGGCGCTGGCGTGCGATGGAGCCGCTGGCCGGACATGCCACCGCCACCCTGGGCGTCATCGGCAATACCGTCGCCTACCGCGAGGCTGGCGACTGGCTGGCGGAAGTGCTCGCCTACCTCGCCGGCAATCGCGCACTGCTGATGCAGCGCGTGCGCGATGAGATGCCCGGCATCGGTTGTCGCGAACCCGAAGGCACCTATCTGGCATGGCTGGACTGCCGCACGCTGGGCCCGGGGCCGCATGCGCCGCGGTTCCGGGCGGCCGGCGTGGCGCTCACCGATGGGGCGGACTGCGGCCGCGGCGGCGAGGGGTTCGTGCGGATCAACTTCGCGATGCCGCGACCGTTGCTGGAGGAAGCGCTGACACGGATGGCAGGCGCGGTCGGCAGGACCTGAGCGCATATCCGGGCCGGCCATGGACGGCGGTCCGTTGCGCTGCCGAGGCACGGCCGGCTTCGACTTCCCCACCGCACTGGCCTTGCTGGCGACGCGCGGCATCAGGTCGCCGACGCCACGTGGGGCACGCTGCTACCCCATGAAATGCTCGTAGCCGGCGCGCGTGCCGGTCCACGGGGTGCCGTCCGCGGTCCGGCATTGCAGGCCGCCGTCGGCCCGCATCCGGCCGATCGGGGTCACCGTGATCCCGGCGCCTTCCGCCGCAGCGCGCACGGCGTCATGCAGTGCGGGCGGTGCAGTGAAGCAGAGTTCGTAATCATCGCCGCCACCGGCCTGCAGGCTGCGACGCAGCGCCGCGTCGGCGCAGGCCGCATGCAACGCGGGCGATGCCGGCAGCGCGTCGACATCGACTTCCGCGCCGATGCGGCTGGCGGCGAGCACATGACCGAGGTCCGCCAACAGACCGTCGGAGACATCGATCGCCGACGTCGCCAGCCCCGCCAGCGCGAGCCCGAGCGCGACGCGTGGCGATGGCCGGTCCAGCCGCGCGCGCAACGCCGCCGGCACCGTCTCGCCGCGCGACCAGCCGCGCAGGGCCGCCGCCGCGTCACCGAGCGTGCCGCTCACCCAGAGCTCGTCGCCTGCGCGTGCGCCATCGCGCCGCAGCGCATGCCCGGGCGCGACATGGCCGATCGCGGTCACGCACAGCGACAGCGGCCCGCGGGTGGTGTCGCCACCCACCAGCGCGACCCCGTGCAGCGCCGCCAGTTCCAGCAGACCACCCAGCAGGGCGTCGGCACGCGCGCGGTCGGCGTCGGGCAGCGAGAGCGAAAGCGTGCACCAGGACGGCACCGCGCCCATCGCCGCGAGGTCGGACAGGTTCACCGCCAGCGCCTTCCAGCCGATGTCGGCAGGCGCGGTGTCATCGGGAAAATGCACGCCAACGTTGAGCGTGTCGGTGCACACCGCCAACTGGCGGCCGGGTGGCGGCTGCAGCACCGCGGCATCGTCACCGATGCCGAGCACCACGTCGTCGCGGCTGCCGGCACGTGCGCGGATGCGCGCGATGAGGTCGAACTCGCCGCTCATGCCGGCGCGATCGCCGTGGGAATGACGCGGAGGCGGGCGCTCATCGCATGGCCGGGCACGTCAGCCGCGCGGGGCCTGCACCTCGGTCGCGCGCCATGTGGCGGCGGCGCGGTCGAGCACGCCGTTGACGTAGGTATGGCCGTGTTCGGAGCCGAAGCGCTTGACGGTCTTCAGCGCCTCGTCGATGACCACCCGGTAGGGCACGTCGATGCGGTGCTGCAGCTCGTAGCCGGCAATGCGCAGCATCGCCCGCTCGATCTGGTCGACCTCCTCGATGCCGCGGTCGAGGAACGGCTGCAGCGCTTCGTCGAGCACGCGGCGGTGGGTGATCACGCCGCGCACCAGGTCCTCGAAATACTCGAGGTCGGCCACTTCATTGGCCTGTTCGTGGGCGAACTGCGCGATCACCGCGGTCGCCTCGCCGCCGCTCACCTGCCAGGCGTACACCGCCTGCAATGCACGCCGGCGCGCGCGCGTGCGCAGCACCGGGTCGATACCGGAACGCTGGGGGCGGGTCATGGCAGCTTCTCCATCAGGTCACTCATCTCGATCGCCACCAGCGCGCACTCCTCGCCCTTGTTGCCATGGCTGCCACCGGCGCGGCGCTCGGCATCGTCGGCATCGTCGACCGCCAGCACGCCATTGGTCACCGGCACGCCGAACTCCAGCTGCAGCTGCATCAGGGCTTCCGCGCAGTAGTCGGCGACATGCTCGAAGTGGCGGGTATCGCCGCGGATCACGCAGCCCAGCGCCAGCAGCGCGACGTGGCTGCGCATCGAGGCCACGCGCGCGGCGGCCACGGGAATCTCCCAGGCGCCGGGCACGCGGACCACGTCGATGGCGTCGTCGGGCACGCCGTTGTCGGCGAAGACCTTGCGCGCGCCGGCCACGAGCGCGTCGGTGATGCGCGGGTTCCAGCGGCTGGCGATGATGGCGAAACGCGCGCCCTGCGGCGAGTGCAGGTCGCCTTCGTAATGACTCATGCGGGGGACTCCGGGGAAGGCGGCAGTTTAACCCGCGAGGGTCGCGGGACCGGTGGCGAGCATGGCCGGCTCGATGGTGTCCACCACCTCCAGCCCGAAGCCGGACAGCCCGACCTGCCGCCGCGGCGTGCCCAGCACGCGCAGGCGGCGCAGGCCGAGGTCGGCGAGGATCTGTGCACCGGCACCGTTGCGACGCCACTGGCCGACATCCTTGCCCTTGCCCGCCGTCGTGGACTCCGGCTGCGAGCGCACGCGCGACAGCAGGGCATCGGAATCGCGCGGCGACGACAGCACCACCAGCACGCCCTCGCCGGCAGCGGCGATCGCACGCAGCGCATCGGTGGTGGACACGCCGAAGTCCTCGCGGCGCCAGCGCAGCAGGTCCGACAGCGGATTCTCCACGTGCACGCGCACCAGCGCCGGCCGCTCCGCCGAGGGCGTGCCGCGCACCAGCGCGAAATGCAGTTCGTGGGCGATGCGGTCGCGGTAGGTCACCAGCCGGAACGGACCGGCATCGGTCTCGACGTCGCGCTCGTCGACGCGCTCAACGGTGTGCTCGGTGGCCAGCCGGTAGGCGATGAGGTCGGCGATCGAGCCGATCTTGAGGCCGTGCTCGCGTGCGAACACTTCCAGCTCCGGGCGCCGGGCCATGGTGCCGTCGGCATTGAGGATCTCCACCAGCACGCCGGCGGGCTCCAGCCCGGCGAGTTCGGCGAGATCGGCGGTGGCCTCGGTATGGCCGGCACGGGTCAGCACGCCGCCGGGCTGCGCGATCAGAGGGAAAATGTGGCCCGGGCGGCTGAGGTCGGTCGGCTTGGCATCCGGGCGCACCGCGGTGCGGATGGTGTGCGCACGATCCGCCGCCGAGATGCCGGTGGTCACGCCCTCGGCCGCCTCGATGCTGACGGTGAAGTTGGTCGCGAACTGCGCGGTGTTGGACTGGACCATCGGCTCCAGGCCCAGCTGGCGGCTGCGCGGCTGCGAGATCGACAGGCACACCAGGCCACGGCCGTGGGTGACCATGAAATTGATGTCGGAGGCCCTGACCAGTTCCGCGGCCATCACGAGGTCGCCCTCGTTCTCGCGGTCCTCGTCGTCGACGATGACGACCATGCGGCCAGCGCGGATTTCTTCGATCAGTTCGGGAATGGGGGCGAATGACATGGCGGTCCGTCAGGAAGCGGAAGGAAGCGCGGCGGGGCCGCGGTCGACGAGCAGCCGCTCGACATAGCGCGCGACCAGGTCGACCTCGAGGTTCACCGCATCGCCCACGCCGATGGCGACGAACGCGGTGTTGGCGACGGTGTGCGGCACCAGCGCCACCTCGAAACCTTGCGCATCCACCTCGTTGACGGTGAGGCTGACGCCGTCGACGCAGATCGAACCCTTCTTCGCGATATAGCGCAGCAGCGCCGGCGGCGCCTCGAAGCGCCAGCGCTGCGCGCGCGCATCGTCGGTGATCGACGCCACCCGCCCGAGCCCGTCGACATGGCCGCTGACCAGATGCCCGCCGAGACGGTCGCTGGCGCGCAGCGCGCGTTCGAGGTTGACCGGGGCCTCGTCGGCCAGGCGGCCGAGTGTGGTCAGCGCCAGGGTCTCGGTGGAGACGTCGGCCTGGAAGCTCGCCGCGTCGAAAGCCACCACGGTCAGGCACACGCCGTTGACGGCGATGCTCTCCCCCAGCTGCGGGGTCTCGAACGGCAGGTTGCCGGTGGCGACGGTCAGGCGCAGGTCGCCGCCACGCGGCTCGCGTGCGGCAATCCGGCCGACCCCGGTGATGATTCCAGTGAACATGCTGCTGTCTTCCGCTCGGCGAAAGACGTCTGCGGACACGACGGACGCGCGGCTGCGCGCCGCGAAAACCCGTCTTCTTTCATCCGGACTGTGACCGTCGGCTCCGGCATTGGACCGGATCTGCTGACCTCCCGCGGCTGACGCCGAAGGAGCGCTCGCGGGCTCGTGCCATTGCTGGCACCTACCGCCGGTGGGGAGTTGCACCCCGCCCTGAAGACGCCTGGTGGTGGGAATGCCGGCTGGCCGGCAGCCCGGGATTCTAGCACCGGGCCCCGGCGCGCCCCCGGGGCGGCGGCAGACGCACCGTCCCGCCGGCGGCGCCGTTCAGGCCGTGGCGGACACGCGTGGCCGCAGGATCAGCCGCAGGTCGGCGCCGACCTGGCGGGTCTCCAGCGTTTCCAGCCCGATGCGCTGCGCCATGGTGCGCAGGTCGAGCCCGTCGAACAGCGGGCGCGCATCCTCGCCCAGCAGCAGCGGCGCGACGTACAGCACGATCTCGTCGACCAGCCCGGCCCTGAGCAGGCCGCCGGACAGCGAGGCGCCGGCCTCGACGTGGACCTCGTTGATCTGCAGGTCCGCGAGTGTTGCCATCACCGCATGCAGGTCGAGGCGACCATCGCGGGTGGGCACGGCGGCGCGGGCGATGTCGAGGTCGCGCGGCGGCCGCGCGTCCGGTGCATGCAGGTAGAGCGTGGGCGCATCGCCCTCGCGGATGCGGCCGCGGTGGGTGGTGGCGAGCCCGGCATCGAGCACCACCCGCAGCGGCGGCACGAACGGCGTGTCGTCATCGAAGCGCACGGTCAGCGCCGGGTCGTCGGCAAGCACGGTGCCGCTGGCGGTCAGGATCGCCCCGGCGCGGGCACGCCACTGGTGCACGTCGCGGCGCGACGCCTCGCCGCTGATCCATTTCGAATCGCCATCGGCAGCGGCGGTGCGGCCGTCCAGGCTCATCGCGAGCTTCACCCGCACCCACGGGCGGCCGCGCTCCACCCGCGACAGGAAGCCGCGGTTGAGCTGGCGCGCCTGCGCCTCCATCAGCCCGGACGCGACGTCCACGCCGGCTGCGCGCAGGCGCTCGAAGCCGCGGCCGTCGACCTGCGGAAACGGATCGCGCATCGCGGCGATGACCTTCGACACCCCGGCGGCCAGCAACGCGTCCACGCATGGCGGGGTGCTGCCGGTGTGCGCGCAGGGTTCGAGCGTGACGTAGGCGGTGGCGCCGCGGGCGCGGCCACCGGCCGCGGCCAGTGCGACCACCTCGGCATGCGGCCCGCCGCGCCGGGCATGGAAGCCTTCGCCGACGACCTGGTCGGCGTGCGCGACCACGCAGCCGACCATCGGGTTGGGCTTCGTGGTGTACGCACCGCGTTCGGCCAGGCGCAGCGCGTGCGCCATCATCGCGTGGTCGATTGCGGTGAACGTGTTCGCGGTCATCGTCGCTCCGGGAAAAGGATGGGCGGCGAAACGCGCCGCAGACGCCTCAGGCGATCGAGGCCGGCAGCGCCAGCACCAGCAGGAACACCGCGACGATGCTCACCGCATCGATCAGCAGCGAGCCGCCCCAGGCGATGCCCGCGGCCAGGCGGTCGCGCAGCGGATGCCGGCGCAGCAGCCACCAGATCCCGGCCACCAGCAGCGGCCATGCGAAGGCCAGCGGATACAGCCGTGCCCACGCCGCGGACAGTGCCGGCACGCCGGCATCGGCCTGCATGAACACCGGCACCAGCGTGCGATCCAGCAACCAGGGCAGCAACGCGCCGGGCAGTGACGCGACCAGCGCCTTCACCAGTCCCGGCACCGCGCCATCCGTGACCGCCGCGCCACGCCTCACCGCTTGCGGCCCTTGCCCTTGCCGCCCTTGTCGAAGGCGACCACGTCGCCGGCCAGCAGCGGCAGCTGCGCCTCGGCCGGCTGCTCGCGCTCGAGACGGTCGAGTTCCTCGCGGAAATCGGCGACATCCTGGAACGAGCGGTACACCGACGCAAAGCGCACGTAGCCCACATGGTCGAGCTTGCGCAGCTCGTCCATCACGAAGCCGCCGACCTGGATCGACGGCAACTCGCGCTCACCGCTCATGCGCACCGCGTGCACCACCGCGCGCACCGCGGCCTCGATGCGTTCCTCCGACACCGGCCGCTTCTGCAGTGCCCGGTCGAAGCCGATGCGCAGTTTCTTGGCGTCGAACTGCTCGCGCCGGCCATCGGACTTGATGATCGCCGGCAGCTTGAGCTCGATCGTCTCCAGCGTGGAGCAGCGCTGGCCGCAGGCCTCGCACTCGCGACGGCGGCGGATCGTCGCGCCGTCCTCCGACACCCGCGAATCGATCACGCGGGTGTCGGTGTGCTGGCAGAACGGGCAATGCATCAGGCGGCCGCGCGCAGGGGCACGGCGTCGGTCAGCACATCGGCTCCGCGCTCAGCCATAGACCGGGTACTTCCGGCACTGCTCCGTCACCAGCGCGCGCACGCGCTCGATCACCGCCTCGTCTTCCGGCGCGTCGAGCACGTCGCACATCCAGCCGGCCAGTTCCGCGCAATCGGCCTCGGTGTAGCCGCGGGTGGTGACCGCCGGCGTGCCGATGCGCAGCCCCGAGGTCACGAACGGCTTCTGCGGGTCGTTGGGCACCGCGTTCTTGTTGACGGTGATGTGGGCGCGGCCGAGTGCCTCCTCGGCGGCCTTGCCGGTCACGCCCTTGCCGATCATGTCGACCAGCATCAGGTGGTTCTCGGTGCCGCCCGACACGATGCGGTAGCCGCGCTCGATGATCACCTTCGCCATCGCCTGCGCGTTCTTCACCACCTGCTGCTGGTAGGCCTTGAACTCCGGCTCCAGCGCTTCCTTGAACGCGACGGCCTTGGCGGCGATCACGTGCATCAGCGGGCCGCCCTGGATGCCCGGGAACACGATCGACTGCAGCTTCTTGACGATCTCGTCGGCGCGCTCGCCCATCGCGTCACGGCTGGCGACGATGATGCCGCCGCGCGGCCCGCGCAGCGTCTTGTGCGTGGTGGACGTGCAGACGTGCGCGTGCGGCACCGGATTCGGATACACGCCGGCCGCCACCAGCCCGGCGACGTGGGCCATGTCGACGAAGAAATACGCACCGACCCTGTCGGCGATCGCGCGGAAACGCGCCCAGTCGATGACCTGCGAATACGCCGAGAAACCGGCGATCACCATCTTCGGCTGGTGCTCGACCGCGAGCCGCTCGACCTCGTCGTAGTCGATCAGGCCCTGTTCGTCGACGCCGTACTGCACGGCGTTGAACAGCTTGCCCGACACGTTGACCCTGGCGCCGTGGGTGAGATGGCCCCCGTGGGCAAGGCTCATGCCGAGGATGGTGTCACCCGGTTGCAGCAGCGCCAGGTATACGGCCTGGTTGGCCTGCGAGCCGGAATGCGGCTGCACGTTCGCATAGTCCGCACCGAACAGTTCCCTGGCGCGGTCGATCGCCAGCTGTTCGGCGACGTCGACGTATTCGCAGCCGCCGTAATAGCGCTTGCCGGGGTAGCCCTCGGCGTACTTGTTGGTCAGCTGGCTGCCCTGGGCCTCCATCACCCGCGGGCTTGCGTAGTTCTCGCTTGCGATCAGCTCGACGTGGTCTTCCTGGCGGCGCGCCTCGTCGGCAATCGCCCGGGCCAGCTCGGGATCGTAGGTTTCGATACGTGCATCGCGGGGGAACATCGTGACTCCACAGGCAGCGGGGGCGTGCCGTCGATTGTAGCCCCGCGCGCCGGTATCGGCCCCCGCGACCAGGGTCGGCCATGTGCCCCGGAAACCCGCCGGGCGCGCCGCTCCAGCTGAACCGGCGACCCCGCCACCGGGAGCCGGCCCGCGGGCGGACGCTATAATGCCCCGTTCCCGAATTCCCTTCGCGGCGCAGCCCCCGGCTCGCGTCGCCGTCCGCGTACGGAGCCTGCATGTCCTCGCAATACATCTACACCATGAACCGCGTGTCCAAGGTGGTTCCGCCCAAGCGGCAGATCATCAAGGACATCTCGCTGTCGTTCTTCCCGGGCGCCAAGATCGGCCTGCTCGGCCTCAACGGTTCCGGCAAGTCCACGGTGCTGCGGATCATGGCCGGCGTCGACCAGGACTTCGAGGGCGAGGCACGCCCGCAGCCCGGCACCAAGGTCGGCTACCTCGCGCAGGAACCGGAATTGAACCCCGAGCACACCGTGCGCCAGGCGGTCGAGGAAGGCGTGGGTGAAGTGCTGCAGGCGCAGGCGCGCCTGGAAGAGGTGTATGCCGCCTACGCCGAGGAAGGCGCGGATTTCGACGCGCTGGCCAAGGAGCAGGAGCGCCTGGAGGCGATCCTCGCCGCCGGTGACGCGCATACGCTGGAGAACCAGCTGGAAGTCGCCGCCGACGCGCTGCGCCTGCCGCCGTGGGATGCGGTGATCGGCAAGCTGTCGGGTGGCGAGAAGCGCCGCGTCGCGCTGTGCCGCCTGCTGCTGCAGAAGCCGGACATGCTGCTGCTCGACGAGCCCACCAACCATCTCGACGCCGAATCGGTGGAGTGGCTGGAGCAGTTCCTCGCGCGCTACACCGGCACCGTGGTCGCCGTCACCCATGACCGCTACTTCCTCGACAACGCCGCCGAGTGGATCCTCGAACTCGACCGCGGCCGCGGGATTCCGTGGAAGGGCAACTACACCGAGTGGCTGACGCAGAAGGAAGACCGCCTCAAGCAGGAAGACAACCAGGAAAAGGCGCGCCAGAAGGCGATCCAGAAGGAGCTCGAGTGGGCGCGGCAGAACGCCAAGGGCGGCCGCTCCAAGGGCAAGGCGCGTCTCGCCCGCATCGAGGAACTGCAGTCGGTCGATTACCAGAAGCGCAACGAGACCAACGAGATCTTCATCCCGCCGGGCGAGCGCCTGGGCAACAAGGTGATCGAGTTCAGGAACGTCTCGAAGAAGTTCGGCGACCGCCTGCTGATCGACGATCTGAGCTTCATGGTGCCGCCGGGTGCGATCGTCGGCATCATCGGGCCGAACGGCGCCGGCAAGTCGACGCTGTTCAAGATGATCACCGGGCAGGAACAGCCGGATTCGGGCTCGATCGACATCGGCCCGACCGTGAAGCTGGCCTACGTCGACCAGAGCCGCGATGCGCTGACGGGCAACCACAACGTGTTCCAGGAAGTCTCCGGCGGCCTCGACATCCTCAACATCAACGGTATCGAGATCCAGTCGCGCGCCTATATCGGGCGCTTCAACTTCAAAGGCCAGGACCAGCAGAAGCTGGTGGGCACGCTGTCGGGTGGTGAGCGCGGCCGCCTGCACATGGCCAAGACCCTGCTGCAGGGCGGCAACGTGCTGCTGCTCGACGAACCGTCCAACGACCTCGACATCGAGACCCTGCGTGCGCTCGAGGACGCGCTGCTGGAGTTCCCGGGCAACACCTTCGTGATCTCCCATGACCGCTGGTTCCTGGACCGCATCGCCACCCACATCCTCGCGTTCGAAGGCAACAGCCACGTGGAGTTCTTCCAGGGCAACTACCGCGAGTACGAGGAAGACAAGAAGCGCCGCATGGGCGACGACGCCGGCCCGAAGCGCCTGCGGTTCAAGGCCCTGAAGTGACGGCCTGACGCGCCCGCGTTCGCGCGGGCGCGTTGGCCAGGCCTTCAGCCCGACTGCTTCTGTCGGAGCGCTCGACGGCCGCATGGGGGGCCATCCCGGGCCACTGCGGTTGCGGTTGCGTGCGGAGGTCGGAGTTGCGCTGGAGATCCGCGGATTGCGGATTACGATGATCCGGTGTCTTCCGGCGACCACCCACGGACGACACTGGACTCCCGCCTTCGCGGGAGTGACGGCAACCGTGCATGTCCGGCCCGGCCCGCTGTCCGCATGAATCCGCGGCATAAACATCCTTTGCGAGAGGAAGCATCCAATGGGTTTCATGCAGCAGCTCCGGCAACGCTGGGCCACGTCGGGTTCGCTGGTGTGTGTGGGGCTGGATCCCGAGCCCGCGAAGTTCCCCGCGAAGTTCAGCGGCGATCCCGATGCGGTGTTCGCGTTCTGCCGTGATATCGCCGATGCCACCGCGGAATTCGCCTGCGCGTTCAAGCCGCAGATCGCGCATTTCGCCGCGCTCGGCGCCGAGGACGCGCTGCAACGGCTGATCGCCCATCTGCATGCCGCGCACCCCGGGGTGCCGGTGATCCTCGATGCCAAGCGCGGCGATATCGGCAGCACCGCGCAGCGCTATGCGGTCGAGGCGTTCCAGCGCTACGACGCCGATGCGGTGACCGTGAACCCGTACCTCGGCCGCGACTCGGTGCAGCCGTTCCTGGACCACGCCGAGCGTGGCGTGGTGATCCTGTGCCGCACCTCCAACCCCGGTGCCGGCGACCTGCAGGATCTCGACGTGGGTGGCCGCCCGCTGTACCAGCACGTGGCCGGAACCATCGCCCGTGACTGGAACGCGCACGGCAACTGCGCGCTGGTGGTGGGTGCCACCTGGCCTGCCCAGCTGGCCGAGGTGCGCGCGATCGTCGGCGACATGCCCCTGCTGGTGCCGGGTGTCGGCGCCCAGGGTGGCGACGCCGAAGCGGTGGTGCGCAATGCGAAGAGCGCCGACGGCACCGGCCTGCTGGTGAGTTCGTCGCGCGCGATCCTGTACGCGTCGTCCGGCGACGATTACGCGGACGCCGCGGCCGACGCCGCACGCGCGTTGCGCGACACCCTCGACGCCGCGCGCTGAGGATCAGTCCCGGGCGGCGCCCGCGCTCCTGACGCCGGCGATGAACGCCCGCACGGCAGCGATGGCCTGTGGATGCATCGGGCCGCACCCGGACGTGACGTCGATGGCCACGACATCCGCCTCGTCCATCGGGCGTTCCAGCGCCTCCAGCTGGCTGTGCAGCAGGCCGGGTGGCGCGAAGTGACCGCTGCGGGCCTGCAGGCGGGCGCGGATGACCGCCGGGTCGCCGACCAGATGCAGGAACAGCGTCGGGTAGCCCAGCTCGCGGAAGCGCTGGCGATGGGCGCGACGCAGCCCGGAAAAGGCCAGTACGCAGCTCTCGTCGCGCTGCCGGTGCCCGCGCAGGGTCGCGCACATCGCGGCGATCCACGGTTCGCGCATGGCATCGCTCAACGGTTCGCCGGCACGCATGCGCGCCACGTTCGTGGGCGGGTGGAAATCGTCGGCCTCGAGCAGCCGCAACCCGAATTCGACGGCAAGGCCTGCTGCCAGCGTCGACTTGCCGCAACCGCTCACGCCCATCGTGATGACGAGCACCGGCCTCGCGGCGGACGCGGTCGTGTTCATCGCTGGGGCACGTCGAACACCTGCCGCAGGTAGGCGAGGTAGGCGGGGTCGTCGCACATGGTCTTGCCCGGCGAATCGCTGAGCTTGGCCACCGGCTGGCCGTTGCAGCGGACCATCTTGATCACGATCGACAGCGGCGTCGGGCCGAGGTCGTTGGTGAGGTTGGTGCCGACCCCGAACGACATCCGGCAGCGGCCATGGAAATGCGCGTACAGCTGCATCACGCGTTCGATGTCGAGGCCATCGCTGAACACCAGCGTGCGGGTGCGCGGGTCGATGCGATGCGCTTCCAGATGCGCGATCAGGCGCTCGCCCCAGTCCACCGGATCGCCGGAATCGTGGCGCATGCCGTCGAACAGCTTGCAGAAGTACAGGTCGAAATCGCGCAGGAAGGCATCCAGGCCGATGACGTCGGTCAGTGCGATGCCGAGGTCGCCACGGTATTCCTTCGCCCAGGCATCGAACGCCGCGGCCTGCGAATCGCGCAGCCGCGGCCCGAGTGCCTGGAAGGCCTGCAGCCATTCGTGCGCCATCGTGCCCTGCGCCACCAGCCCGTGGCGACGGGCAAGGTCGACATTGCTGGTGCCGGCGAACTTCGCGCCAAGGCCATCCACCAGGTGCGGGACCAGCGCCTCGTGCCAGGCACGCGAGTACCGCCGGCGGGTGCCGAAATCGGTGATGCGGCAGTCCTCGTAGCCGACCGCGTCGTTGATGCGTCCGATCTTGGCCTGCAGCCGGCGCATGCCCTCGGCCACGTCCGGTGCGCCGTGGCTGTCGCGGAAATACACCTCGTTGATGATCGCCAGCAGCGGCACCTCGAACAGGATGGTGTGCAGCCACGGCCCGCTGATCGTCAGTTCGATCTCGCCCGGCATGGTGGCCGAGGCCCGCAGGTCGACGTACTTGCGGTCGAAGCGGAACAGGGCGAGGAAGTCGACGAAGTCCGGCTTGATGAAGCGCAGGCCGCGCAGGTAGTCGAGCTCGTCGGGCTGCAGGCGCAGCGCGCACAACGCATCGATCCCGGCCGAGATCGCATCGAGGTGGCGGGCGAGGTCCACGCCGGGGGTCCGGCAGCGGAAGCGGTACTCGGCCTGCGCGGCCGGGTACTGGTGCAGCACCGCCTGCATCATCGTGAACTTGTAGAGATCGGTGTCGAGCAGCGACTGGATGACGGGCATGTGCGGCCCCCGTGTGCGGGCTGACAGGCTAGGACATTTCCCGCGAACGGACGGCGACGCCTACCGGCGCAGCTGCCGCAGCACCGCCAGCGGGAAGCGCAGCCAGATCGCCGCCCACACCGCGCCGCGCTCCGGCAGGCTGCGTCGTGGCGCCTCGAAACGCCGGAAATAGCGCCACAGGCCGCGGTGCTTGTGCCATTCCACGAACACCGGCCGCGAGCGGCTGGACACCCCGCGCACATGCACGACCCGCACGTCATTGGCGACCCGCACCGCGGCCCCCGCCATGCGCGCGCGCCGGCACAGGTCGAGATCCTCGGCATGCAGGCGATAGCCGCTGTCGAAGCCGCCGATACGGCGGAACAGCGCGCGCGGCATCAGCATCAGCGCACCGGAGATCGCATCGACGTCCTGCAACGCGGTGCCATCGTCGACCGGCACGTCCAGCTGTCGTGCCGCCGCCGAGCGCAGCATCGCGCCGAAGTCGGGATCGCGCCTGCGCGCGGCGCCATCGCGCACGCCGGCCTCGTCGACCAGGTCGCCGCCCAGCAGCACCGGGCCGTCGTGCGCGGCGGCATGCGCGCGCAGCCGCGCCAGTGCATCGGCATCGGGCAGGCAGTCCGGATTGACGAAGGCCAGCCACGGCGCGTCGCTGGCCGCGGCGCCCTGGTTGCAGGCCACCGAGAACCCCGGGTTGTCCGGGTTGGCGATGAAACGCACGCGCGCATCGGCGCTGGCATGGCGCTGCACGAGGGCGACGGTCGCATCCTGCGAGTTGTTGTCGACGATGCGGATCTCGGTGACGCCATCGGCCGCGCGCAGGCGCGTCAGGCAGTCATCGATGGTCGAGGCGCTGTTGTAGCTGACCACCACCGCGGCGATGCCGTCGGTGGTGGTGGCACTGGCGTGCGTCATGCGGAATGGGTCCGTGGAGCGGAAGGCGGCGGCGTGGCAGGGGGGAGGGACGGTGGCGGGCCGCCGGGGGCGGCCGCTTCCTGCTGGAACAGTTCGCGCTGGGTCGGCGGGCCTTCCAGCGCGGCATACGCGGCCTGCAGCGCCTGCCGGCAGCCTGCCAGCGGGTCGCGCATCAGGAACGCCGCCAGGCGCGCATGCCAGTCCGGCCAGCGCGCGGCGAGCGCCGGCATGTCGCCATCCGCGGCACCGCCCTCGCCGCCGCGCGCGACGAATGCCGTCTCGCACAGCACATTGCGCCAGCCGAGCCCGGCGAGGCGCAGCGACAGGTCGATCAGCGCCGCATACCAGGAGGCGTAGCTCGACGCATCGAGACCACCGGCCCGGCGCCGTGCACTGCCGCGCAGCAGCACCGCGTGGCCGACCGCCGCGGGCAGTTCCGGATGCAGCGGCGGCAGCGTGAGACAGGCGTCACCCAGGCGCACGAGGTCGCGCGGCACCGCGCAGATCTCGCCGATCCGCGGCCAGGCCACGGTTTCGCCGGCGTTGCACCACGGCGTGGCGGTGGCGATGGCGGCGTCGCGGGCGAAACAGGCCACCAGCTGCGTCAGCCAGCCGGCTGCGGGAATGGCATCGGGCGCGAGCACGACGACGTCGGCATCGCCGCAGGCGGCCAGCACCTCGTCGAGGTGCGCGACCTCCCCGATGCTGCGCTGGCGGCGGCTGTAGTCGGCCTGCAGTCGGGTGCCGCCCAGCCAGCGCTCGACGATCGCCAGCCCGCGCGGGCCGGCGCAGGCGTCGTCGGCCAGCCACACGCGCGTACCCGCCGGCGTGCCGGCATCGAGCGCGGCCAGGCAGGCGTCGAGCGCGTCGTCGTCACTGCCCAGCGGCAGCACGATGATCGGCAAGGTGCTCATCGGCGGGCCCCGTCCCGCGACATGCTCACTCGACCCGGTCGGCGGCCCGGCCGGCCTCGTCCGCCTGCTGCTGGCGCATCGGATCGAGCGCGCGGAAGCGGCGGCCGTACTCGTCGGTGAGGCGGCGCGCCTCGTTGGGATCGCGCACGATGGTCGGGGTCAGCAGGATGATCACCTCGCTGCGCTCGCTGGCGATGCGCTGCTGGCCGAACAGCCCGCCCACCACCGGGATGCGGCTCAGCCCCGGGAAGCCGGTGGAGCCGCGGGTGTTCTGGTCGCTGATCAGGCCGGCCAGCATCACCGTGTCGCCGGCCTGCACCGCGGCTTCGGTCTTCATGCGCCGGGTATTGATGCGCACGTTGCCGTACTGGTCGGGCTCGTCGCCGGGGGTGCTCACTTCCTGCACGATGTCGAGGAACACGGTGCCGTCGCGGGTCACCCGCGGGCGCACGGTGAGGATGATGCCGGTATCGATGTACTGCACCTGGCTGATGGCGTTGTCGCCGCCGCCGAACACCGGGTTGACGCTGACCGAGGCCACCGGGATGCGACTACCGACGTTGAGCGTGGCCTCGGCGTTGTTGCGCACGAACACCGATGGCGTCTGCAGCAGGCGCACGTCGGTGACCTGGTCGAGCGCCGACAGCACCGCCGCGGCATTGCGGCCGAGGAAGGTCCAGCCCAGCCCGGGGCCAACGCCGCCCTGGGTGGTGCCGCTGACATTGCCGGCCAGGCCACTCCAGGTCGTACGTCCCACCGCGCTGGGCAGGCCGGCGTCGGTCACGGCGCGCTCGAAGAACCAGTTCACGCCGTAGCGCAGGTCGCCGGTGAGCAGCACCTCGGCCACCTGCGCCTCGATATGCACCTGCATCGGCATCACGTCGAGCCGCTCCACCACCTCGCGGATCGACTTCCACGCCGAGGCCGTCGCACGTACCAGCAGGGTGTTGGTCTCGTCCACCGCGGACACACCGACCCGCGACCCCTCGACTTCCAGCATCACGCTGGTATTGCCCTGGCTGGCCGGGTTGAGCGACATCTCGCCCTGGAAGCCTCCGCCGGTGCCGGCGCCGCCACCGAAACGGTCGTTGCCGCTACTCATCGACGTGTCGTCGCGGCGGCTGTCGTCCTGGCTGCCGATGCGCGTCTGCGTGGTGCCCGGCATCAGCGACGCACTGCCCCCGGTATCGCCCGAACCACCCGACGATGCTCCGAACACCTGCGCCAGCCGCTCGGCCAGCTCCGCCGCCTTGATGTACTTGAGTTCGTAGGAGAACAGCCGCGACTCGCCGCCGGCGGTGTCGATGCGCTCCAGCCAGCGCTGGATCTCGTCGAGGTAGGCCGGCTGTGAGGTGATCACCATCACCGCGTTGGCCCCGTCCAGCGGCAGGAAGCGGAACATGCCGGCCACCGGCGAGCCGCTGTCCTCGCCGAACACCTTCTCGAGGTCACCGACCACCTGGGTGGCGCGGCCGGATTCCAGCGGGAACACGCCCACCGACATCCCGGCCAGCCAGTCGACATCGAAGATCTCGATCGTGCGCAGGTAGTTCTCGAGCTCGGCGCGGGTGCCGGCCACGGTGATCACGTTGCGGCCGTTGTCGACGTTGACGATCGAATTCGGCCGCGCGTAGGGCTCGAGGATCTTCTCCATCTCGGTGGCGGAGATGTACTGCAGCTGCACCGTGCGCGCCTCGAAGCCGCGCGCGCCCGCCGCGCTGCCGGTGCGCGGGGCGACCGCGCCGGTGGCCATCGCGGTATCGGCAGGCACGATGTTGTAGCGGCCGTCGCTGTAGATCATCCGCGCGTTGTTCCAGCCCAGCACCATCTCCAGCAGGCTCAGCGCCTGCGAGGCGCCGACCGGACGCGGCGTGGCCAGCGTCACCGTGCCCTGCACTTCCGGGGCGATCACGTAGTTCTGGCCCAGCATGTCGCCGAGCACCGCCTTGACCACGGCGTGCACGGATTCGCCCTCGAAGTTGAAGGTGGCCTCTCCGCTGGTGGCGCTGAGGTTGGGCAGCGGCTGCGCGGCGGCGGCGCGGTTGATGGTCTGCTGGGTGCCGCGGCGCACCTGCGCGCGCGGGCCGGCTTCCGCCTCGTCGAGTGCTTCGCGCTCGACCTCGCCCGGCGCCACCATCGGCTGGGCATCGCGGCGGATCTCCGGCACCGCGATCGAGGCGCAGCCGGTGAGCAGGCCGAGCAGCAGTGCGAGCGCGAAGGGGCGCAGACGGAACATGCCGTAATGGAGCACGCGGTAATGGAGCAGGCGGTAATGGAGCAGGCCGTAACGGAGCAGGGCGGATCGGGATCGCGTCATTGCGGGGACTCTACGGGTTCTGCGGGCCGGGTGGCCCGTTCGGCCTGCAGGCGCGCGCGGCGCGCCTCGATGCGGCGGCGGATGGCTTCGGCCTGGCTGGCCGGGGTGGGGTCGGCGTCGCGCGGCGGGCTGTCGCCGGCCTCCACCGCGCCCGCCTGCGGAGGTTGCGCGGCCTGCGCGGGCTGTGCCGCGTCCCGGGCCTGCTGCGCCTGCTGTCGGGCCTGTGCGCGGGTGCGCGCGGGCGGCGGTACAGGCTGCACCGGCATCGCGGCCACGGCCGGTGGCGTGACGGCAGTCGAAGGCGTCGGCGGCTGCCCGCCCTGGCCGTCATAGACGCGCAGTTCCAGCACGCGCTCGCCATCGGGACCGGCGAACACCGCCGCACGCGGCGACACCGAGCGCAGCGCCCAGTTGCCGAATCCGCGCGGCGCATCGCCGACGCGCACGCGCAACGCATCACCGCCCTCGCGGGGCTGCACGATCGCCATCTGCAGCGATGGGGTGATCAGCACGCTGGTCAGCACGACGTCGAAATCCGGTGCGCCGGTCTCCCCGGTGCCGCCATCCAGCACGAACGGGCGATGGCGACGGTCATCGGCGAACAGCGGCCGCTCGCCGATGGCCGCGTACTGCGGCAGCGGGCCGAGGCGCTCGGCCGCGGGCTCGCCGGCCTGCGGCAACGGCTGCAGCAGCGAGGCGTCATCGGCCAGTGCGCCGACGCGGCTGCCGAGCCCGCCGAGCGCCAGCAGCCACAGCAGCACCGCCCAAAGCGCAAGCGCCGCGAGCACGCCGGTCGAGGTGCCCACGTGCTCAAGGCGCATCGGCGGCCTCCGCGGGCTGCAGGAAGCCGTACAGGTCGAAACTCACGTCGAGGCCGACGCCCTGGCCGGGCGCTTCCGCCGCAAGGAAATGCCGCTGCGACAGCACGTTGAGGTTGTCCACGAACAGCCGCGGCGCACCGCTTTCAAGCGCATGCAGCAGCGCGGCGAGCTCCGGTGCGCCACAGCGGATCCGTGCCTGCACCACCACCCGCGGGAAGCGGGCGTCCTGCCCCGGCAGCTGCATCGGCGAGCGGTTGACGATCGCGCAGCTGCGATTGCCCGGGCTGGCCTCGGCCACCGCCGATTCCAGCCGCTGCACCAGGAACGCAGTGGCCAGTTCCGGGCTGCGCTCGGGCAGGAACCCGGGCGTGCGCGCGTAGCGTTCGGCCAGCTCGATCGCGCGCGCCTCGACCTGCGGCGCCTGCTGCAGCACCGTGCGTGCGCGCAGCTCGCGCTGCTGCAGCGATTCGATCCGCGCCCCGGCCTCGCGCATCGGCCGCGTCCACCACGGATGCACCAGCACCAGGTAGGCCAGCGCCAGCACCGCGACCAGCAGGCCCAGCGCCAGCCAGCGATCGCGCGGCCGCACCTCAGCCGCCCGCATCGGGGCCTCCGCGTGCCGGCGGCGCGGCGGTCGTCGCCACGTCACTGACCGCCAGCGAGGCCGTCAGCGTGAAGCGGTCACGGCGGCTGCGCGGATCGGGCTGCAACGCGCCGGTCAGCGCCGGCGACCGCCACAGCGGCGAGCCTTCCAGCTGCCCGACCAGCGCGGAGGCCTCGCTGCTCAGGCCGATCAGCAGCAGGCGGTCGTTCTCGACCGCGAGCTTCTCCAGATAGGTGCTGTCGGGCAGCCGCTGGCTGAGCTCGTCGAGGATCTCGACCATCGTCGGGCGCGCCGCGCGTTGCGTCTCCAGGTACTGCATGCCTTCGATCAGACCGGTCAGGCGCTGGCGCTGGGCCGAGGCCGCACGCGCCTGCGCGATCACCGGGCGCGACGCGTCCTCGAATGCATCGGCCGCCGCGCGGCGGTTGTCCAGGACCTGCCACATCCCGGCCACCAGCGCGCACAGCGCGATCGCCGCCAGCAGCAGGTTCCAGCGCCGCCGCGGATCCGCGCGGTGCAGCCTGCGCCCGGCGGGCAGCAGGTCGATGCCCAGCGCCTGGCCGCTGCCGTCATCGAGGTCGACGCCCGCGAGGGTGTCGGCAACCGGGCCCAGCGCCGCAAGCGCGTCGTCGAGCGTGCGCCGCGGCACCACGATCAGCTCGGCATCCAGCTGGCCGTCGTCGCGCAGCGCGATCACTTGGGCATCGAACACCGCGGTCTGCGCGGAGAAGGGAGTCTGGCGGTCGATCTCGAACGAGACCACGTCGCGCAGCCGCTCCGCCGCGGCAGCGGGCAGGCGCAGCGTGCGTCGCAGGCCACTGCCGGCCGGCAGCACCAGCCAGCGCGGCAGGTCCGCAAGCTGCGGTGCGAGCACGCGTGCCAGCACCGCGGCGGCATTGCTGTCGTCGTCCTGCCAGGGCAGCACGGCCAGCGCGCGCGCCTCACCGGCACGTTCCAGCGCGATCGCGAGATCGGCACCCTGCGGGTGCAGCAGCAGGCGCTGCGGCAGCAGGCCGAGCCGCTCGCGCAGGCGCAATGGCAGCCACGCCAGCAGTGCCGCGGTCCACCACCGCCACGCCGCAAGCAGGCGTGGGCCGATCCTTCCAGCGAACGCCGCGCGCGAGGTCGCGGGCGCGGGCGACATCACGCCCGCCATCGGCTGGCACTCCGGCCATGGCCGACCGCAGCGTCGGCACGCACCGGCAACGGCGTATCCCCGTGCACGGCCACGCCGGCACCGGCACCGGCGACGGGGCGCATCAGGGACTGGACTGCGGCTCGGATACGGACACTCCTTCGTTCCAGAACAGTGGCGTATAGGCGGTGCCCGGCGCCCCCCCGCCGACCCGCACCACCGCCCGCAGCACCGCCTCGCGACCATCGGCGAGGCGGGCATGGCTGTCGATACTATACGTGCCGGTTCCGGCGCCCAGCAGGTCCGGCGGCGGGGTGATTCCAGACAGTTGCGTGCGTTGCTCCAGCACCGGCTGCGGGTCGAGACCCATGGCCTGCAGCACCAGCGCGCCGGCGAACCGCGGGTCCGGCGATGGCAGCCCGCTATGGACCGTGACGTGCGGCGCGACCGCGACGTACAGCGCGGGGGTCATGCCCAGCACCTGCTGCAGTTCGCCGACGTCCTCGAACGGTGCGTCCTTGGCACCGTAGGGCAGGCCGGCCGCGGCGTACTGCGGATCCTCCGCGGCGCCGGAGGGCTGGCCGAGGTCATCGGTGTCGCGCCAGTCGGCGATGGCGCCTGCCAGCTGCTCCGCCATGTCCGCCTCGGCACCGGCCGCCTGCAGCAGCCCGGCAAGCAACGGAGGCTGGGCGACATTGAGGTCGACCTTGCCGGTCTCGTCGACGATGCGCAGGGTCAGCGCGGCATCGTGGAAACGCCATGCGTAGTCGCGGCCGTCGGGCAGCCAGCGCCCTTCCGGCGTGGTGTCGATGACCCGCGCAACGGCGTACTCCAGCCCGGCACGCGCCGCTTCGCTGGCCACCACGCCGCGGTGGAGTACGCGGCCCTGCAGATGTTCGGTGCGTGCGGTCAGCGCGAATGCCCCGACCAGTGCGGCCAGCAGCGCGATCAGCCACAGCACCAGCAGCAGCGCCGCGCCACGTGCATGTCGACCCGCGGATGCCCGCGTCACGGCACCAGGCCCGCGGGATCCTGCATGCGGCCACTGCCCTGTGGCAGCGCCACCAGCAGCGTCGGCCACGTTGCGCCGTTCCTGCCGGTGATCTCCACCCGCACCTGCAGCGGCAGCTCGTCGGCACCGCCCCAGCGCTCCAGCCACGCGGTCGGTTCGCCGTTGGCATCCAGGCCGCGATAGGCAAAGCGCACCGCCTCCAGTCCGTCCGCCAGTGGCTCCGGCGCGCGTGCGGGACGTTCCTCGAAGGTGCTGCCGCCGACCACGCTGGCAAACGAGACCACCAGGCGCAGCCCGTCGCGGCTGCGTTCGACACCGACATCGTGCAGGGCCGGCCCGCCGCGTCCGAGGTAGTCCGGAAGCTGCGAGACGAACCGCATGCGGTCGGCCTCGCCGACGAAGCGCAGCGGCGCGCCGGTCTGTTCGTCCTGGCCGAACGCCATCGGCAACGCCGCGGTCAGGCGTCCGCGCAGGAAGGTGCTGACCGCACGCATGCGCTCGCTGTCGCGCGCCAGCGTCTCGCCGCGTTCGACGGTGGCGGTGGCCGCGCGCAACGTGGCAAACCCCAGCGCGAGCCCGGCCGCCAGCAGCACGGTGGCCAGCAGGATCTCGATCAGGGTGAAGCCCCGCTGAGCAGATATTGAAGCAACCGGCCTGCAGAAGCCGTCGGCACGGCTTGCGCACGGTGAACCACTGCGACAAAGCCCCTGCCGCTGGAACCGGAACGACGCACCGGGCCGGTGGAAGCCGTCGCCACGGCCGCGCAAGGACGAAAATGAAACCCCGGCGCTGTCGGGGCCGTCGCCACGGTCTGCGCACGGCAGGTCACCGCGTGAGCATGCCTGCCGCCTGGACCGGCACGACCCACCCGTTCCATTGAAGCCATCGCCACCGCCTGCACGACCCGGACCGCGGTACCGGGGCGGCCTCATGGCAGCGGCCCGGCAATGGCATCGGCCTGCACCAGCCGCAACGAATGCAGCTGCAGGCGTTCGCGCGGGCCACCCTCGCCCCACAGCACGGTGAGCTGCAGCGACAGCAGCTGCGGCGCAAAGGGATCGACCACGGCCGGCGGTGGCAGGCTTGGTTCCACCCATGGCGAGACCTCGAGCGACCAGCGGTAACGCCCATCGTCGAACACGCCGTCACGACGACCGGCCTCGAGCACCGTACCGACGCCGACATCGGCCAGCAGCGATTGCGCATGCAACGCCGCACGACCCGCATCGGCCGACCAGCGCACCTGCCGCGTACCGCCCGACAGCGTGCCGAGCAGCAGGGTCAGCGCCAGTGCCAGCACCGCGAACGCGACCAGCACCTCGAGCAGGGTGTAGCCGCGCATGTGCCGGGCCGGACCACGGTGGTGCCGGCAACCGGCAGGCGCGGAGGTCCCGCGATGCGCGGCCGTCATGGCGTCACCCCACCGCGGTGCACGCGCACCTCGCCGGTCAGCCAGGCCACGTCGACATGCCAGCGCGCGTTGCCGGTCACCAGCGCGACGCGGCCACCGGTGGATGCGCCGTCGGCGAAGAACACGATCGCGCCTTCGCCGTCGCGCGGCTGCACTTCGCGTGCGCCGGTGAACTCGACCGTGAGCTGCTCCGGCAAGCGGCCATCACGATCGCCGGCGGCACGCCAGGTACGCTCCTGCGGCACCACCACGAATCGCTGCGGCTGGCCGGTGGCGATCGCCAGTGCACGGGTGTGGCGCAGGTTGCCGGCGACCTCGTTGACCGCCGAGCGCAGCCGCAGGCGTTCGAAGCCATTGCCGAACACGCCGACCGCCAGCACACCGGCGGCGGCGATCAACGCCACCACCACCAGCACCTCGATCAGCGAGAACCCGCGCGAACGCGACGGCCACGCCCGGTGCGCCGCCGCCATGGGATCACTCGCTGCGGATGTCGGCGTTGACGCTGTCGCCGCCCGGGCTGCGGTCGGCACCGTAGCTCACGATCTCGAACGGCCTGCCTTCGCCGGGCACGCGGAACTCGAACGGCGTGCCCCAGGGGTCGTTGAGTTCGGACGCGCGTGCGTACGGACCAAGCCAGCCGGCGGCGTCGCCGGGCTGGGTGACCAGGTCGCCGAGTGCATTCGGCAGGCGGCCGGTATCCATGCGGTAGCTGTCGACCTTTTCCACCAGCGTCTGCACCTGCGCGCGCGCAAGGTTGACCCGCGCACGGTCGCCGCCGCCGAGGATGCGGGTGGCGGCGAACGCCACGATGCCGCCGATCAGCACCACCACCAGGATGATCTCGATCAGGCTGAAACCGCGCTGCGCGGACATCGAAGCGCCCGGCCTGCCGAAGCCGTCACGGCGCTGGGACTGGAGTGAAAGTCTGATGCTGCCGGAGCCGTCGCCACGGCCTGCGCAAGGCGAACCACCACGCACACCCACCCGCGAAACTCCATTTGTTCCGGCAGGACCCACGCGCCCCGCCCTTCTGCAATAACGATATGAATTCATGCCATCAGCCCATGACGTTGGTGAGATCGTAGATCGGGACCAGCACGGCGAGGATGACGACCATCACGATGAGCGCCAGTGCCATGGTGATCACCGGCACCAGCGCGGCCAGCATCCGGTCCAGCGCCTGCGCGGTTTCCTGTTCGAAGGTGTCGGCGGTCTTGAGCAGCATGGTATCCAGCGCGCCGGATTCCTCGCCGACCTGGATCATCTGCACCGCCAGCCGCGGGAAGCGCTTGCTGCGTGCGAGCGCGGTGGCAAGCCCCGTCCCGCCCTTCACCTCTTCCGCGGCTGCCGCGACGTCGGCGGCGAGTGCGCGATTGCCCAGCACGTTGCGGCCGATGCCCAGCGCACCCATCAACGGCACCCCGTTGCGCAACAGCGTGCCCAGCGTGCGCGTCAGCCGTGCGGTTTCCAGCCGCGCCACCAGCGGCCCGGCAACGCGCACACCCAGCAGGCGCTCATCGAAGCGCAGGCGGAATGCCGGAAGGCGCAGGCGCCGGTCCAGCCACCACAGCGCCAGCGATGGCAGCACCAGCAGCACGATCCACCAGTCGCGCACCGCCTCGCCGATGCCGAGCACGATGCGGGTGAACAACGGCAGCGTGGCATCGAGGCTTTCGTACATCGCCGCGAACTGCGGCACCACGTAGCCGAGCAGGAACAGCAGCGAGCCGCCGACCATCACCAGCAGGATCGCCGGATAGATCAACGCGTTGACCACCCGTCCGCGCAACGCTCGGCTGCGTTCCAGATAGTCGGCCAGGCGCTGCAGCGTTTCGTGCAGGCTGCCACCGGCCTCGCCGGCGCGGATCATGTTCACGTACAGCCGCGAGAACGTGCCGTGCTGGCGCTCGAGCGCGGTCGACAGCGGGCTGCCACCGCGCACCGCATCACGCACGTCGACCAGCGTGCGCCGCGCCGCGGCATCCTCCGGCAGGTCGAGCAGGATGGTCAGCGCGCGATCCAGCGGCTGCCCGGCCGCAAGCAATGTCGCCAGCTGCTGGGTGAACTGCACCAGCCGCTGGCCACCGAAAGGCTTCGGTCTGAACAATGTCTTCCACGCACCGTCGCCACCGCCTTCGCTGGCCGGCCGCGCCTCGACCGGAAGATGCCCCTGCTCCTGCAGGCGCAGCGCGACCTCCTGCTCGCTGGCGGCCTCCATCTGGCCGTCGAGCAGTTCCCCGCGCGCGTTGAGCGCCTTGTAGCGGTAGAGGGTCATTTGATCCGGCTAAGACTCTTGCCTGTCATCCCTGTGGTCCTGTCCTTGCTCGTCGTTCCCGTGCCCAGGCCCTTGCCCGTCATTCCCGCGAAGGCGGGAATCCAGCGTCTTCGGCACGGTATCCGAGATTGTCGGCCACAAGTCATTCCAGTACGGGTTCTGCGTTTCGATCAGGCGAACCTTCCAGTCCCTGTTCCACTTCTTCAGTTGCTTCTCGCGCCGGATCGCGGCTTCCATAGTCTCCGCGACGTCGTACCAGAGCAATCGCGTGACGTCGTACTTGCGGGTGAATCCATCCACAACGTGCTCGCGGTGCTGCCAGATCCGCGCAACCAGGTCGCGGGTCACGCCGATGTACAGCGTGCCGTTGCGGCCACTACCCAGGATGTAGACCGCCGGAAGTCTGTCCATGACCGTTGTCCGCGAAGAGAAAGACACTGGATCCCCGCCTTCGCGGGGATGACGGCAACAGCGGGATCGCTTCATGGACGCCCCACTGCCACGGCAGCATCCATGCGTCCCCGTCACGCATCCTCGGTCACCCGCAGCACTTCCTCGATGGTGGTTTCGCCGGCCAGCGCCTTGCGGATGCCGTCCTCGTACATCGTCTGCATGCCGGCATCGCGGGCGATGCGCTCGAGTTCGCCCATGCCGGCGTGGCGCATCACCGCGCGGCGGAGTTCGTCGTTCATCACCAGGAACTCGACGATGGTGGTTCGGCCGAGGTAGCCGGTCGGCGCGATCGCCGAGGCGCGCGGACGGTACAGGCGGATCTCGCCCTCCGGCTGGAAGCGGCGCAGGTCGAACTTTTCGATCTCCTCCGGGCTCGCCGGGTAGCTCTCGGCATGCGTCGGCTCCAGCCGCCGCACCAGCCGCTGGGCGAGGATGCCGTTGACGGTGGAGGTCAGCAGGTAGTCCTCGACACCCATGTCGAGCAGGCGGGTGATCCCGCCGGCGGCGTTGTTGGTGTGCAGCGTGCTCAGGACCAGATGCCCGGTCAGTGCCGACTGGATCGCGATGCGCGCGGTCTCCAGATCGCGCATCTCGCCGATCATGATGATGTCCGGGTCCTGCCGCACGATCGAACGCAGCGCATTGGCGAAGTCGAGGCCGATGGCCGGTTTCGCCTGGATCTGGTTGATGCCCTCGATCTGGTATTCGACCGGGTCCTCGACGGTGATGATCTTGACGTCGGCGGTGTTGAGTTTCGACAGCGCGGTGTACAGCGTGGTGGTCTTGCCCGAGCCGGTCGGGCCGGTGACCAGCAGGATGCCGTGCGGCTGCTCGAGCACCTGCTGGAACTGCGGCAGGAACTCGTCGGTGAAGCCGAGCCGGTGGAAGTCCAGCACCACGGTCTCGCGGTCGAGCAGGCGCATCACCACGCTTTCGCCGTGCGCGGTGGGCACGGTCGACACGCGCAGATCGAGTTCCTTGCCCTGCACGCGCAGCATGATGCGGCCGTCCTGCGGCAGCCGGCGCTCGGCGATATTGAGCCGCGCCATGATCTTGATGCGGCTGATCACCGCCGCGGTCAGGTTGACCGGCGGACTCTCGCCATCGATCAGCACGCCGTCGACGCGGTAGCGGACTTTCAGCCGGCTCTCGAACGGTTCGATGTGGATGTCGGAGGCACGCAGTTCGACGGCACGCTGGATCACCAGGTTCACCAGCCGGATCACCGGCGCGCCGGACGCGAGATCGCGCAGGTGTTCGACGTCGTCGACATCGGCACCGCCGTCGCCATCGGCGGATTCGACGATCGTGCCCATCGCGCTGCGCCCCTGCCCGTGCCAGCGCTCGACGAGGTCGGCGATTTCCGAACGCAGCCCGACCACCGGGGCCAGCGCACTGCCGGTGGCCAGCGCCACCGCCTGGCGCGCGTAGTCGTCCCAGGGGTCGGCCATCAGCAGTTCGAGGCGGCCGTCGCGCTCGCCGAGCGGACAGAGGTGGAATTCCTTGAGGAAGCGCAGCGCCAGCGGCTGGCTGCCTTCCAGCGGCTCGGGCGGGGTATCCGGCAGTTCGCGTGCGGCAAGCAGCGGCAGTTCGAGCACCTCGGCGCAGGTCTCGGCATGGTCGCGCTCGGAGACCAGCCCGAGCCTTCCGAGCAGGCCCAGCAGGCTGCCACCGGATTCGTCGTGCACGCGGCGCGCGCGGGCGAGGTCCGCTTCCTTGAGGCGACCGCGTGCGACCAGTGCGGCCACGATGCGGCCCTCGTTGTCGGGCGCGGCCGCCGTCCCGCCCGTGTCCATGGATACCGCGTTCACCAGATCGCCGTCCCGTGCTGCAACCCGCCGGACTTTAGCAGGCCCGTCGCGCGCCACGCGGCGCCCCCACGACCTCCCCGGAGGGGACTTCTGCCGTGCGATATCCTTCACCGCATGCCTGATTCCGCCCCGGATCCGCGCCCGCTGGCGCCGGAACCACCACTGCCGAGCGACTGCTGCGAAAGCGGCTGCAGCGTCTGCGTGTACGACAGCTACGCCGAGGAGCTGGACGACTACCGGCGGCGGCTGGCGGCCTGGAAACAGCGCAACCCCGACGCCGCGGACTGAGGACACATCGCCCCCCCTACGGGCGGGGCCGGGGGTGCGGGCGCACACGCGGAAGGTGCCGCGCTGGCCTGGTTCAGGGCATCGGCCGGCTGGCGATCCACCGCTGCGGGACAACGGGATGTTCCCGCCGATGGTCTAGCATGCGCGCTTTCCCCGCACCGCGAGGCCGCCATGCGCACTCCCGCCTATGCCGCGCCGTCAGCCGACGAGCCGCTGGCCCCGTTCACCGTCGAGCGCCGCGAACCGCGCGCGCACGAGGTCCTGATCGACATCCTCTACTGCGGTGTCTGCCATTCCGACATCCACCAGGTCCGCGACGAATGGGGTGGATCGATCTTTCCGATGGTGCCGGGCCACGAGATCGTCGGCCGCGTCAGCCGTGCCGGCGAAGGCGCGACGAAGTTCGCGGTCGGTGACCTGGTGGGCGTGGGCTGTTTCGTCGATTCCTGCCGCAGCTGCGAGCCGTGCCGTGCCGGCGAGGAACAGTACTGCCGCGAAGGCATGACCGGCACCTACAACAGCCGCGAGCGCGACAGCGGCGAGCCGACCTACGGCGGCTATTCGACGCGGATCGTGGTCGACGAGAACTACGTGGTGCGGATTCCGGACGGCATCCCGCCCGAGCGTGCCGCGCCGCTGCTGTGCGCCGGCATCACCACCTATTCGCCGCTGCGCCACTTCGGCGTCAAGGCCGGCGACGAGGTCGCCGTGGTCGGCCTGGGCGGGCTCGGCCATATGGCGGTCAAGCTGGCGCGGGCGATGGGCGCACGGGTGACCGTGCTCAGCACCTCGGAATCCAAGCGCCAGGACGCGATGGCGCTGGGTGCGACGGGCTTCCTGTCCACCCGCGAGCGCAGCATGTTCCGCGAACATGCCGGCACCTTCGACTTCATCATCGACACGGTGTCGGCGCAGCACGACTACAACGCGTATCTCAACCTGCTGAAGATCGACGGCACCATGGTGCTGCTGGGCATTCCCGACCCGACCCCCCTGAGCGCCTTCCCGCTGGTGGCCGGACGCCGCCGCCTGGCGGGTTCCATGATCGGCGGCATCCGCGAAACCCAGGAGATGCTCGACTTCTGTGCCGAGCACGGCGTGGCCGCGGACGTGGAGATGATCGACATCGCCGACATCAACACCGCCTACGAGCGCATGCTCAAGGGCGACGTGCGCTACCGCTTCGTGATCGATACGGCCTCGCTCGCCGACGCCTGAGCCCGCACCTGGCCAGGGCGCTCAGGCGCCCTGGGCCTTGCCGTTCTGCAGCGCGCGCTCGATGTCCTCCAGCGGCACGTTGGTGAGGTTCTTGCCGATCTCGGCCAGCATCCGCGCGGTGGTTTCCTTGTGCAGCAGCGGGCGCATCTGTCCCAGCGTCTGCGGATCCGCCATCAGCACCAGGTGGTCATACCTGTGCTTGAGCGCGCCGGCATTGAGGTTCTGCGCCAGCTGCTTGGCGAAGGTGGCCTCGTCGATGGCCTCGCCGCTGGATTCGGTGGGCATGCTGCCCGCCGGGCCGTCATCGTTCATGTTCATCAGCTCGAGCAGTTCCTCCTGCTTGAGCATCAGGTACTGCTCGTCGCCGACGTTGCGGAACACACGCGCGCCGCCGCCATCTGCAACCACCACCAGGGTACGGGCCGGAATCTTCATGGAGCCTCCTGTGTCTCGGGATGTTGGCGTCCACTCTAGGAAGCCTGCCGTGACGGACGCGGCGAGACGCCCGCCTCAGGCCTCGCCGGGTGCCGGGGCGCCGGCGGCCAGCGCCTGTTCCACTTCGCCACGTTCCTGCGGCCGCACCACGCGTGCCACTTCCTCGCCATCGCGCAGCACCACCAGCGTCGGCCACAGCTTGACCCGGTAGCTGCGCCCCAGCGGGCGGCCGCGCCCGTCCTCGATGCGGATATGGCGGACCGCGCCATTGCAGGCACGGACGGCCGCGTCGACCAGCGGCATGGCCATCTGGCAGTGGCCGCACCAGCCGGTGCCGAAATCCAGCACGGTCACCCCTGCAAGTGCATCGGCATCGGCGCGGGTGAGGGTTTCCGGCAGATAGTCATGGGTCATGGCAACGCTCCTGGAGAACCGGGCTGCAGCCTGACCGACAGGACGTGCGCACACCGTGGTCGGGTGGCCGACCGGCGGTCTCCAGATGTCAATGCGGCGGCCGCTACAGCATTGGGTTGCCTCTCAGTCCATCTGGCCGAGAATGTGCCCACTGTCGCAGTCAGGCGGCAGCCACTGTCGCTCCGGCGACGTGTTCGATGGTTGACCGAGACGTCCGCATGTCCCAGCTTTCCTCCGCCGACCCGGCATCCGCGCAACTCGCCGTCGACGCGGCGCTTGCCCGGCTCGAGGCCGAGATGCAGGACCTGCAGCATCGCCACCGCGACCTGTTCGCCTATGCCAACGCCTGGGCGGAGCGCCATGACGCGGTGCTGGCGATGACGCCGGCGCACCTGCGTGCCGACGTGGAAGCGCGCCTGCGCCGCATCGGCGTGCGCTGGGGGCTGGTGGACGGCGTACGTACCACCACCCAGTTCCCGGCGCTGAAGCTGCCGCGCTGAGGGATCAGGGGCGCTCGACGCCCAGCAGCTCGACATCGAACACCAGCGACGCGCCCGGCGGGATCGCCCGGCCGGCACCGCGCTGGCCATAGCCGAGTCCGGCCGGAATGCGCAGCTCGCGCTGGCCGCCCACCCGCATTCCGGCCACGCCCTCGTCCCAGCCGCGGATCACCTGGCCGGCGCCGAGGGTGAATTCGAAGGGTTCGCCGCGCTCGCGCGAACTGTCGAAGGCCGCGCCGCGGCGGTCGACGGCATTCCCGTCGTACAGCCAGCCGCTGTAGTGCACGGTCACCGTGTCGCCGGCACGTGCGGTCTCGCCGTCGCCGGGGCGCAGGTCGATGCGTTCAAGGCTCGCCACGTCGCCACCGGTGTAGGGCGGCGGACCGCCGCAGGCGGCCAGCACGGCCAGGCAGCCGGCGACGAGCGCGGCGCGGAACGGGAAGACGGTCATGACGGGCTCCGGATGCGGCGCCAGAGCATGCCATGCCAGCAGTCATTCGCCCCCGAGCGCGCTGCCGGCGGCGTGCGCGCAGGCCCACGCCCACTGGAAGTTGTAGCCGCCCAGCCAGCCGGTGACATCGAGCACCTCGCCGATGAAATACAGCCCGGGCACGCGGCGCGATTCGAACGTGGCCGACGACACCTCGCGGGTATCCACGCCACCCAGCGTGACCTCCGCGGTGCGGTAGCCCTCCGTGCCACTGGCCACCAGCGGCCAGGCACGCAGCAGCGTGGCCACCTCGCGCAGCTGCGGTGCGCTGTACTGGCGCATCGGCCGGCTCGGCAGCCACACCTCGGCCAGGCGCTGGGCGAAGCGGCGCGGCAGCACCTCGGCCAGCAGCGTGCGCAGCTCGGCATCCGGGCGGTCCTGTCGCCAGCCCTGCAGCAATGCATCGATGTCGTGGTCGGGCAGCAGGTCGATGCGCAGCTCATCGCCGGGCTGCCAGTACGAGGAGATCTGCAGGATCGCCGGGCCACTGACGCCGCGATGGGTGACCAGCATGGCGTTGCGGAACGACTGGCCGTTGCAGTGGGCCTCGATGGGAAACGCCACCCCGGCCAGCCCGTCCATGCGTTCCTGGTGCTTGCCGCTGAGCGTCAGCGGCACCAGGCCGGCGCGGGTAGGCAGCAGCGCATGGCCGAACTGTGCGGCCAGCCGGTAACCGAATCCGCTGGCACCCAGGCTCGGGATCGACAGCCCGCCGCTGGCCACCACCAGCCGCGCGGCGTGCACGCGCCCGAGCCGGCAGTCGAGTTCGAAGCGCCCGTCCTCGCCGACTGCCACGATGTCGATCGCCGCCTGCGTTTCCACCCGCACGCCCGCCTGCGCGCACTCGTCGAGCAGCATGCGCACGATGAGCTTCGACGACTCGTCGCAGAACAGCTGGCCGAGCTCCTTCTCGTGCCAGGCGATGCGGTGGCGCTCGACCAGTTCGAGGAAATGCCACGGCGTGTAGCGCGCCAGCGCCGACTTCACGAAGTGCGGGTTGGCCGACAGGTAGTTGCCTGGCCCGGTCCCGGTGTTGGTGAAATTGCAGCGGCCGCCGCCCGACATGAGGATCTTCTTGCCGACCCGGTTGGATCCCTCCAGCACCAGCACGCGCAGCCCGCGCGCGCCCGCGGTCATCGCGCACATCAGCCCGGCGGCGCCGCCACCGATCACCACGACATCGGCTTCGAGCCGGCTCACGGGCGCCGGTGCGAACGGAAGGAGTGCGGCATGGCTCGGCTCGGGGACTGCGGGCCGCGCATTCTAGGCCGTGGCGGCGCCGACCACGGGCGCGCTGGCGCTTCACGCGGGCTCGCCGCGGCGCTGTCGATACTGGATTCCACACGCCAACGTGAAAGGGATTGCCATGTCCGCATGCATGAAGTCCGGTTCCGCCCTCGCCCTGCTGTTGCTGCTCACGGCCTGCCAGGACCGTGCCACCGACAGGGACACCGCGAACACCCAGGCACGTGGCGACACCGCCGCCGACACCACGATGCCCGGCGGCACCATGCCGGCGGAAGGGGCGTCGGCGGGCGCAGCGGGCGGCGCCGGTGATCGCCCACTGCTGTCGATCGCCGGCGACGGTACCGGGCCGGGCTACCTCACCGACGCCGCCGGACAGTCGCTGTACGTACTCGAAGGCAACACCGCCGGCGAGCGCTGCGATGCCGCGTGCGAGGAAGTCTGGCCGCCGGCCCTGACCGACAACGCCACCACGCCGCGGACCGACCCGCGCATCGGCCCGGGCGGCGCCGGCGTGATCCCGCGCACCGACGGCAGCCACCACGTGACCTACAGCGGCGAGCCGCTCTACCGCTACGCCGCCGATGCCGGCGCCGGCCGGACCACGGGCGATGGCGTGCAGGACCAGTGGGGCCTGTGGAAGCTCGTGCGGGTCGACGGTGCACCGCAGGGCACCAACACCGGCAACAACTGAGTCGGCCTGTGGCGGTGCGCCTTCACGGCGCACCGCCGCGCCGGACTCCTTCGCGCAGCCGGTAGGCGCCTGCCGCCGCTGGCGCAACGGCGCGGCCTCAATCGGCCAGCGAGTCCGCGCCGATCACATGCCGCCCCGGGTGCGGCGCAAGCGTGGCGTCGACCAGCGCCGCGGCGATCCGCGTGGCCGGACTGATCCGCCAGCGACGTGGCAAGACCGGCCCGAGCACGCGCAGCACCACCGACGCTGCCGCCTCGCCGGTGCGGTGCTCCTCGCGCTCGCCGCCGATCAGGCCCGGGCGCACCAGCACCAGCGACTCGAACCCCAGCGCCTCGAGGTCGCGCTCGAGTTCCCCCTTGACCCGGCTGTAGAACACCCGCGATCGCTGGTCGGCACCGGCCGCCGAGTTCAGCGCGTACACGCGCGCACCCGCCGCCTGCGCATGGCGCGCCACCTGCAGCGGGTAAGCGTGGTCGACGCGGCGGAACGCCTCGCGCGAACCCGCCTGGCGCAGCGTGGTGCCAAGCGTGCAGATCACCGCATCGACCTTCCACCAGTCGGCGGTCGCCGGCAGGGTATCGAAATCGACCACCGGGTTGACGAGCTTCGGATGCGCGACCGCAAGCGGCCGCCGCGTCGGCGCCACCACCCGGGTGGCGCGCGGATCGGCGAGCAGCCGTGCAAGGACGTCGCGGCCGACCAGCCCGGTGGCACCCACATGCAGCACGCTGGTGATGTTCATCCCCGGATCGTCGCGTGTCGGGCGTGAGCGGTCAGTCGCGCAGTGCCCGCGGCCACGGCTGCAGAGATGGTTGCACCAGCGCTTCCGACACCTGCCATAGACGCGCGGCCATCGCGCGGTCGGTCTGCGCCGCGCCCTGTGGCGCCTCGCGGAAGTCGCTCAGGTAGGCACCGTTGATGCCGGCCATTGCCGGGTGCGCGGCGGCATAGCACGGCGTCGCCGCGCCCTGGGCAGGCGTGCGTGCGTTGTCGGCATACCCCAGACCGGTGGAGCGCAGGATGTTGGTGCGGGTATGGCCGGGCGTGACGCAGTTCGAGGTCGCGCCGGTGCCGGCCAGCCGTCGCGCAAGCTCGAACGAGAACAGCCCGTTGGCAAGCTTGGAATGCGAGTAGCCGCGCCGGTACCAGCCGGCGCCGGACAGGTCGTCGAACTGGATGCCGCCCTCGGGTGCATCGCGGTGGTTGCCGCTGCCCACCACCACCACGCGGCCGCGTGCCGCCAGCATCGGCGCCAGCAGCCGGTTGACCAGCAGGAAGTGGCCGAGGTGGTTCACCGCGAACTGCTTCTCCAGCGCGCCGAGCTGCTCGTGGGTATCGAGCACGATGCCGGCATTGCAGACCAGCGCATCGATGCGTGGCGCCAGCGTCGTCACCTGCCGCGCGCACGCGACGATCGATTCCGGCTCGGTGAGTTCCAGCACGACCGGCGTCGCCCTGCCGCGTACGGAGCCGCAGGCCGCCCTGCCCCTGGCCTCGTCGCGTGCGGTACCGATCACGTGTGCGCCATTGGCGGCGAGCACGCGCATGGCCTCCAGCCCGATGCCCGAGTTGCAGCCGGTCACCACGATCGTCCGGCCTGCCAGATCGACGCCCTGCATCACCTCGTCGGCGGTGGCGCCCGCACGCGGGTGCGACCCCGGGGCGGCGCCACCCGCACGTGCCGCGCCGCGCGCTTCGTCCGCCAGCCAGGGCACCAGCAGTGCGGGCAGTGCAGCGAGCAACGTACGCCGGTTTCGGGATATGGACATGCATGCGCTCGCAGGACGGGAACACGTGATGCTAGCGGACCCGGTGTACCGGGCTGACATCGGCCGGACGCCCCGCCGCGCTGCACCGCAACGTTGTCCGCGCGTCGGCGCGGTGGAAGAATCCGGGCACCTCCCGCAAGGATCCCGCCATGACCACCTCCATCCGCGATCCGCAGCGCCGCCGCCTGCTGCAGGGGATCGCCCTGTCCACCGCCGCGCTGGCACTGCCCGCCTGGGCACGCGCCGCCACGGCGGCCGCAACGGATGCGCCGATCCTGCGTGCGATCCCCTCCAGCGGCGAGCGCATCCCGGTGGTCGGGCTGGGCACCAATGCCTACGGCGTGCAGACGGCCGAGGAGAAGGCGCCACTGCGCGAGGTGCTGCGGCGACTGGCGGAGGTCGGGAACAGCGTGATCGACACCGCACCGGCGTACCGCAATTCCGAAGCGGTCCTCGGCGAACTGATCGACGAGCTGGGCCTGCGCGACCGCTTCTTCCTGGCCACCAAGGTGACCGCGCCCGATGGCGATGTCGCCGCGGGAATCGCGCAGATGGAAGCCTCGCTGCGCAACCTGCGCACCGACACCATCGACCTGATGATGGTGCACAACCTCAACGGTGCCGAAGCGATCATCCCCACGCTGCTGGAGTGGAAGCAGGCCGGGCGCCTGCGCCATATCGGCATCACCACCTCGAACGACGGACAGCATGCCGAAGCCGCGGCGCTGATCCGCGCGCATCCGCTCGACGTGGTGCAGGTCAACTATTCACTGGGCAACCGGATCGCCGAGGACACCGTGTTCCCCGCGGCGCAGGAGCGTGGCACCGCGGTTCTGCTCAACGTGCCGCTGGGTGGCCGCCGCGGCAGCCTGTTCGGGCGGGTCAGGGACGTGCCGCTGCCGGAGTGGGCCACGGAGTTCGGCGCCACCAGCTGGGCGCAGCTGTTCCTGAAGTACAACCTCGGCCATCCCGCGGTCACCGCGGTGCTGCCCGGCACCACGCGACTGAAGAACCTTGAGGACAACCTCGCCGCCGGCCGCGGCGCGCTGCCGGACGCGTCCCAGCGCCGCCGCATCGAGGCGTTCTGGGACGCGCTGCCGGAGCAGTCCTGATAGAGATGGTTCCTCCCCTGGGAGAGAGTTCCATCCAGGCGCAGAGCATCGAGCCCGGAAGCCCGTAAGACCGGAGTCAAGCCAGTGCCAGAGCACGGGCCCGGGAGGGGCGCGGACAGCCCGCCGCGGCCACAGGGGGATGCCCAGCCGGATATCTCCGCGTCCTGCTCCCACATCCGGCCGCCGGCCATCCATGGCCGGCTCTGGACATCCCCCTGCGTCCACGGCGAGCCCCGACCGTCGTCGCGTCCCGAAGGTCAACGGCGAAGAACGTAGGCCGTCGGGGCAGTCGCCGACTTCCGGCTGCCGCTGTTGACCTCCATGCCGGAACTGCCGAACAAGCGTGGTCGTTGCAGGCGACGCCGTCAGCAACCGCCGCTTTTGGCTCCGTGCCCGGAATCGCCCCAACACACGGGAGTGGTCGTTGCGGGTCAGCCGCGCGCAATGCTCCTGCTCTGCGTACCGCAGCCGCCGATGCACGGACCCGTCGCGTGCACCGGGGGGTGTGCTCCCAGCCGGCCATGGATGGCCGGCGGCCGGCCGTGGTAGCTGGACGCGGACTCCGGCCGGGGGAGCACACCCCCCGGTGCGCGCGACGGGCGGCGCGCCTCCAAATGAAGCACTCCATCAACGCGTCCCGCACTCCGGCTTTCGCGCGAACGGAGCCACTTCAGCCATACGACATGGCCCGGAGTTGGAAGAGCGGCGCTGCTCCGGAGACGGCCGATCAACCGGGTGCCTGCAGCCACACTTGGCCGGGAGCATGCCGAATGCCGAATGCGCGTTGTCACCGCAACATGGATCGCAGCACCTGCCCCGCACGCCCCGTGCGTTCGCCCTGCTCGAACACCGGCACGCCGGCGAGGACGACGAGGTCGAAACCCTGCGCATGCGCGAATGGATCGATGTAGTCCGAACGCGCCTGCACGCGCGCCGGGTCGAACAGCACGAGATCGGCGACCGCGCCGACGCGCACGATGCCGCGGTCGGCCAGTCGCAGGATCGAGGCGGGCAACGCGGTGGCCTTGCGCACCGCTTCCTCGAGCGGGACCCCGCCGCTGGTGACGGTCCGTTCGATCCAGCGTGCGAAGGTGCCGGTGGCGCGCGGATGCCGCATGCCCGGCCCACCGTCGCTGGCGATCGCCACGTGCGGATCCTCCAGCAGCCGCACCTGCAGGCCCTCGTCCATCACGAAATGCGCGGCGCTGCCACCGCGGGGCCCGATCTCCAGCAGGGCATCGGCGAACGCCAGGCCCATCGCGTCGGCCACCTGCGCCAGCGTGCGTCCCGCATGCGGACCGCTGCCGAACAGCAGTGCCTGCGGGCCGCCGCGGCGGGTCATGCGTTCGACCAGTGCGCCGCGCAGTTCGTCGCGCCGCGTGGCCAGCACCCGGGCGTAATCGTGCGGCGGCAACGCCCAGTCCGGAAACAGGATGCCGACGCCGGTGTAGCTGGCGACATAGGGATAGGCGTCGGCGGTGAGGTCCACGCCGCCGCGCCGATGCGCGTCGAGCGCCGCCAGCAGCCGCTCCGCGCGCGACTCCCCCTGCCCGTACACGACCTTCAGGTGCGACACGTGCGTGCGTGCCGGGCGGCTGGCCTCGATGTGCTCGCTCAGCGAGGCCTCCACGCGGTCGTCGTCCTCCGAACGCATGTGGCTCATCGCAACGCAATCGCGCGCGGCCACCGCGCTGGCGAGCGCCGACAGTTCCGCGGCGCCGGCGTACATACCGGGCACGTATTCCAGCCCTGTGGACATCCCGAAGGCACCCGCATCGAGGTCGGCGACGAGCAGTTCGCGCATCCGCGCGATGCTGGCGGCATCGGGGTCGCGCCTGTCATCGGCGATGCCGGCCTGCCGGCGCAGCGTGCCATGGCCGGCGAGCGCGGCCACGTTGATGTCCGGCCCCGCGCGCTCGACCGCATCGAACCATCCGCGCAACCCGCCGGCAGCGGCGCCGGCCGGGCTGCTGCCGTCCTGGCCCAGCACCACGGTGGTCACGCCCATGGCGAGGAAGCTGGCGTACGAGGCTTCCAGCGGATTCCCATGCACGTGCAGGTCGATGAAGCCCGGTGTGAGTACGCGGCCGCCGCCGTCCACCACCCGGGCGCCGCGCGGTGCACGCGCAGCTGCACGGCCGACCTGCGCGATGCGGCCGTCGCGTACCAGCACATCGGTGGCGCGCGCCGGTGCACCCGTGCCATCGACCAGCCTTACATCGCGCAGCAGCAATGCCTGCGGCGTACCCGCACGCACCGACGGCAGCAGCGCGCAGGTCCCCACGGCGCCGAGCGCTGCAAGCAGTTGGCGACGTGACCAGCCGGATCCAGCCATGCGGTGCTTCCTGTCGAAGGGCTCCGCGCAGTATGTCGCCGGGGTGGCGGCGGCTCCAGCGTTCATTCCACCTGCCCGCGCACCCACTTCAGTGCACCGGGCGCCATGCCGTGGAACTTCGGTGCGTCCGCCAGCGGCGCCACCAGCAGGCGATGAGGCCGCCAGCGGTGCTTGACCGCGTGGTACAGCCGCGAGCGCGTGTCCCAGCTGCTCACCACGTACAGCCCCCGCGCCAGCTCGAACCCATGCGCAACCGTCTCGCCGTCCGGCGGCGGTGGGTCGAGGTGGACCAGGTACAGCGTCGGCGCTTCCATGCGCACGACCTTCGCGAAGCCCGATTCACGATCGGGTGAATCCGGTCGCACGGGTCGCGGGGGCTATCATGATGCGCTCCCAGTCCCGTCCCCGCCTTCGCGATGCATACCCTCCTCACGCCCGTGTCCATCGGCGAACTCGTCGACAAGATCACCATCCTCGAGCTCAAGGCCGAGCGCATCGACGACGAGGCCAAGCGCCGCAACGTGCGCGCCGAACTCGATGGGCTGGTGCCGCTGTGGGACGCGCAGCAATCGCGGCAGCCGGTGCTCGGCGAACTGAAGGCCCGGCTGCATGCGATCAACGCCCGCATGTGGGAGATCCAGGACGCGCTGCGCGAGTGCGAAGCCGCGCAGCGTTTCGACGACCGCTTCATCCAGCTTGCGCGCAGCGTCTACGCCACCAACGGCGAACGGGTGCAGGTCAAGAACGAGATCAACCGCGTCGCCGGCTCGGCCCTGGTCGAGGAAAAGCAGTACCAGGGCGAGTAGGCCGCGAGCGGTCGCGCGACGTGCGGTGCCTCAGGGCAGTTGCCGATCCGCCACCCGCATGCCGCCGGGTGTCGACACCACATCCAGCAGCGCGGCGGTTTCCGCATCCGGCTCGCCGGCGATGTCGGCCGGGCGGTACTTCATCTGGAACGTGCTGATCACGTCGCGCGTCGGGGCGTCGAGCTCGCCACTGTTCGGTACCCGGTAACCCACCGCCGCCAGCCGCTGCTGGAACCAGTCGATGTCCGGCACCGGCTGCACGCGGGAATCGGCCAGCCGTTGCGCCAGCTGCCGCGGGTCAGGCCACGGCACGAGGCCGGCGTCGGCCAGCTGTTTCCAAGGGAACATCGGGCCCGGATCCTGCTTGCGTCCCGGCGCGATGTCGGCATGGCCGAGCACCCGCGACGGGGCGATGTCGTGGCGGGCGACGATGTCGCGCACCAGCGTGATCACCGCATCCACCTGCGCCTGGGGGAAGGGCGCGTAGACCCGGCCATCAGGCGTGTCCACCCAGCCCGGATTGACGATCTCGATGCCGATCGACGATGCATTGAGTGCGGTCGCACCGTTCCAGTAGCTCTCGCCCGCGTGCCGCGCCATCCGTTCTTCCGGTACCAGCCGGTAGATGCGCACCGGATCGTTGCGCACCAGGTAGTGCGCCGACACGCCGCGCTCGTGGCCGGTCAGGATGTCGAGTGATTCCTCGAAGTCGGCGACCGTGTAGTGCAGCACCAGGTGCTGTACGCGGCTGGCCTGCACCGCGGCCGGATGGCTGTCGTCGATGCGCAGCGTGCCGCCGGCGCAGGCGGCAAGCAGCAATGGCAGCACAAGGGCCGGAAGGATGTACTGCGTGCGCATGGCGACACCGGGGATGCGGCAGCGCAGGGTAGCCCACGTCCGCGGGCATGGCCCAGCGCCCAACTGTTGCATGACAGCAGCTCTTCCCGCGGGGCTCCTCCACACTGTCGCCCCGGCCGCAACCGCATCATCGCCGCGGCGTCGCCACTGCATCGAGGACCTGCCATGACCCCATCCGACGAAACACCTGCCACCCGGGAGCGCTTCGCGCACGTGCTGTGGCCGGTGTTCCTGCCGTCGGCCGGTCTGGTGATCGCACTGGTGCTGCTCTCCTTCGTCATCCCCACGCGCATGGAGGCCGTGTTCCAGGGCGCGCAGGACTGGGTGGCCAACGATGCCGGCTGGTTCACCATCGCCGCGGTCGCGGGCTTCCTGGTGTTCGTGATCGCGCTTGGGATCAGCGGCTTCGGCACGCTGCGGCTCGGCCCGGAACACAGCCGGCCGGACTACAGCTACCGCACCTGGTTCGCGATGCTGTTCGCCGCGGGGATGGGCATCGGCCTCATGTTCTTCGGGGTGGCCGAGCCGATCATGCATTACGCCGATCCGCCGGTCGGCGACGAGCGCACCATCGCCGCGGCACGCAGTGCGATGCGCATCACCTTCTTCCATTGGGGCATCCACGCGTGGGCGGTCTATGCGGTGGTCGCGCTGTCGCTGGCCTATTTCGCCTACCGCCATGGCCTGCCGCTGCGCATCCGCTCGGCGCTGTACCCCATCATCGGCGAACGCATCCACGGGCCCATCGGCCACGCGGTCGACACCTTCGCCGTACTCGGCACGATGTGCGGCTTGGCGACCTCGCTCGGCTTCGGCGTCATCCAGATCAACTCCGGCCTGGCCTACCTGTTCGGGATGGAGGTCAACGTGGTGATGCAGGTCGTACTGATCGCGGTGATCACGCTCATTGCGACGGTCTCGGTGATGACCGGACTCGACCGCGGCGTGCGCCGGCTGTCGGAACTCAACATGCTGATGGCGGTGACGCTGCTTGCATTCGTGCTGCTGGCAGGGCCGACCGTGCACCTGCTGCAGGCGTACGTGCAGAACACCGGCATGTACATCTCCAACCTGTTCGCGATGACGTTCAACCTCTATGCCTACGAGCCCACCAGCTGGATCGGCGGCTGGACCCTGTTCTACTGGGGCTGGTGGATCGCCTGGTCGCCGTTCGTGGGGATGTTCATCGCGCGCATCTCGCGCGGGCGAACGGTGCGCGAGTTCGTACTCGGCGTGCTGCTGGTGCCGCTGGGGTTCACCTTCCTGTGGATGACCATCTACGGCAACACCGCGCTGCACCTGGTGATCGTCGAGGGCGTCACGGATCTGGCCAACGCGGTGCAGGCGGATACCTCGGTCGCCCTGTTCCGCTTCCTGGAGGAATTCCCGCTGGCGTCGCTGACGTCCGGCCTCGCGGTGCTGATCGTGGTGGTGTTCTTCGTGACATCGGCCGACTCGGGCTCACTGGTGATCGACATGCTGACCAGCCGCGGCGAGGAGCAGTCCCCGACGTGGCAGCGCGTGTTCTGGGCATTGCTGGTCGGGGCGGTGGCGATCGCGCTGCTGATCGCCGGCGGACTGGCGGCGTTGCAGTCCGCTGCGATCGCCAGCGCCCTGCCCTTCACCGTGGTGATGATTCTGATGTGCTGGGGCCTGCTGCGGGCGATGCAGTTGGAGATGGTGAAGCAGCGCAGCACCCGCGACGCCCGGCTGCTGCCGGCGGGCCTGGGCGGCGAGAACTGGAAGGCGCGCCTGCAGGCGCTGGTGCGCCACCCCACCCTGGCCGAGGTGCGCGCCTTCATCGATTCACAGGTACGCCCGGCGATGGAGGAAGTCGCGCAGGAACTGCGCCGGCAGGGCCTCGATGCCCGCGTGGAAACCGGTGACGACGGCCGCGTCTGGGTGGAAGTCGGCCACGGCGAGGAGATGGATTTCTTCTACTCGGTGCGCCCGCAGGCCTACGAACCGCCGAGCTTCATACTGTCCGACCCGCGCCGCCAGCAACGCGACACCGACGATGTCGACTACCGCGCCGAGGTGCACCTGCGCGAGGGCGGACAGGGATATGACGTGATGGGCTGGCGCCGCGAGGCACTGATCCACGACGTCCTCGACCAGTACCAGCGCCATCTGCACTTCCTGCAGCTGGTGCGGTAGCGCGCGCGCCGAGCCATTGCCGCCCCGCTTGCGGACGGGGCGACGGGTTCAGCCCTTGCCGAGCAGCAGGTCGTGGAGCCGCTGGAGCCAGGCGCGCCAGGTGGCGCCGTCCTCCGTGGGATCGTATTCGCAACCCATGTCGCGTGCGATGGCGCCCAGCGCGGCCTCGTCGTGGTCGTGTGACAACAGCCGTGCGATGTCTTCGGCCGCCGCCTCGACCTGCGCGGGCGACTCCGACTCACGGTAGTAGTCGATCACCCCTTCCGGCTTGCCGTGTTCGGTCTGCCAGTCCTGGTGGAAGTACGCGGCAAGGAAGTTCTCGAGGTGCGGGTAATCGCTCATCGGCTCGGCGCTCAGGGCGGTGTCGGATAACCGGTGACGATTCTATAGCCGATGTCCAGACGGTCCGACCGCTCCAGCACCAGCCGCACCGAATGGACATCGGTAGCGTCGCTGTCGCCACGTTTCACCGAGATGCCGGTGCTCGCATCGAAGCGTGCATCCACCACCAGACGGTTGCCGCCCTGTCCATCGAGCCAGGCATCGATACGGTCCTGATGCTCGTCGAGGGTGGCCGACACGAAGTGCTCGGCGGCAGGCAGGTCGACGAAGCTGGAGGCGGCACTGATGTTCTCGCGGCGCACGCGGTCCACCAGCCACTGCTCGCTCTTGCCGACGTGGCGCTCGATCAGATGCCCACCGACATCCTCGTGCGCCTCGAGGCCACCGCCCGGTACCCGGCCGGTACCATCGGGCGCGTCGGGGCCTTCGGCGCCGAGGTGTTCGCCCAGTCGCTCGATAGTGCCCTCCAGCGTCTCGCGCGTGGCGGCGTCGAGCCCGCGCGTGGACATGCCTTCGAGCGCGGCCTGGATGCGACCAAGCAGCGGATCGAGCTGTTCACCGAACACCGGCGACTGCACGGCAAGCGCAATGGCGTCATCGACCTGGCCGAGGAAGTCCGGCAGCGCGCCGCTGTCGGCAAGGTCGGCAAGATGGCGTTCGAGATCGAGACCCGACGCCGCGGCATCGAGTGCGGACATCGGCTTCATGGCCTGGAAAGGGTGCAGCGGCGACTGCGCCAGCGGATTGATCGCGTCGAGCATCGGAAGGCTCCGGATGGACGCGCAGCAGACTAGGCATCCGCGCCCGATGCCGAAACTGGGGCGGACCCGAGGTGGATCCCGGCGCACCGAACGCGCATGCGCTCCTGTGTCCAGCTGCGTCGGCGTGGCCGTGGGGAACGCGAACCGTCCCGCGCAGAACAGGACATATGTCAATGCGCTGTCACACATCCCCATGATGATTGCCGCCGACGCATCCGAGAGGGAAGGGTGCGTCGGGGCACAGGGTGGCGAGGCACGCCGCCCGCTTGGCGACGTACGCAGTCCAGGACGGGTCGCGCTTCTCCGGAGCGCAGTAGTGCGAAGCGCGCGGTTGCAGCCCCTGCGTCGCTCCCGTCCTCCAGCAACCGAGATCAGCCCCATGTCCGCACTGATGAAGACCGCGCTGTCGAGCGCGGTTATGGCCGTCCTTTGTGCATCTCCCGAGGCCTTCGCGAACGAACGCGAGCCGGTACGCGTGCAGTCCGAAGCCGGCACCGCGGCCACGACCGGCACGATCCTCGGCCGCGTATTCGATCCCGCGACCGGCGAATACCTGCGCAATGCACGCGTGCGGATCGATGGCCGCCAGACGGCACTGTCGGGCGACCGTGGCGAGTTCCGCATCGCGGGCGTGCCGTCGGGCATCAGGCGCCTGACGGTGGAGTTCACCGGCTTCGGCACGGTCGAACAAGCGGTGGAAGTCCGCGCCGGCGAGACCAGCGAACCGGTCATCGAGATGTTCAGCACCGCCACCGGCGGAAACCAAGCCGTTTCGCTGGACACGGTGCAGGTGGTCGGCGCGCGCGAAGGCGATGCGCGCGCGATCATGGAGCAGCGCGCCTCGATGAACATCACCAACACGCTGTCCGCCGACAGCTTCGGGGAGATCGCCGACGGCAACCCCGGGGAATTCCTCAAGTACATGCCGGGTGTGGACTTCGATGTGGTCGCGGACGATGCACCTCGCAACATCTCGTTGCGCGGTCTGCCCGCCAAGTACACCGGCGTGACCCTGAATGGAATCAGCCTGCCGGGCATCGATGCGAACTCGTCGAGCTCTCGCACCTTCAGCTTCGAGCAGTCCGCGCTTGCAGGCGTCGACTCCATCAACATCTACAAGACCACCAGCGCGGACATGGACGCCAACGCCCCGGCCGGCACCATCGACATCCGCACCAGGCGCGCGTTCGATGCCAGGGGACGCCGCATCACCGTGGCGGTCGGCGGCAATACCCACGCCGGCCTGTGGGACAGCAAGAACACCGGCTGGATGGAGGGCGGCTACGACAGGAAGTTCCTGCCCGCGACCACCATCAACTACGCCGACGTGTTCATGGACAACCGCCTCGGCATCGCCGCCGGCATCAGCAGCGTGACCAACCTGGTCGAGCAGGCGCAGATCACCTCGGGGCGCAACTACGTGGCCACCCCAGCCAGCCCGTATCCGTATGCGGTGACTTCGATCGCCGGCGCCGGCTACGACCGCGAGTACAACCGCCGCGTCGCCCAGCTGGCGGTGGACTTCAAGGCGACCGACGAACTGATCCTGTCGCTGGCTGCGAATGTCAGCCGCGGGGACATCGATCCGAGCACGATAACGCCGACGTTCTCGAATTCGCGCGCGTCCAGCGGCGACCCGTCGCTGGACTGGACCACGAACTATCCGGCGACTACCAACACCCTCAATACCAACTACACCTATACCTACAAGCTCGGTTACTCGCGCAACTTCGTGCCGAGCTTCGTGTGGCAGAACGAGCGGTTCAAGTTCGACGGCAACATGTTCTCCGCGCAGTCCGAAAGCCGCTACGACTCCGGCAAGAAGGGCCAGGTGTCGGACGTGCTGAACAACATCACCTCGACCGGCAACTACAGCGCGTCCCGCAGCGACTGGATGCACCAGGACTGGCAGATCCGGCAGATCAGCGGGCCGGACTGGTCGCTGCCCGACAGCTACAGCATCGGCTCGTATGCCGGCGCCCTGGGCAACTCGACGCGTCCGTCGATCCGGACCACCAGCGGCAGCCGCGCCGACCTCGATTACCGCGGCGGAAGCCTGAACTTCGAGTTCTACCAGGACATCGGCGACGTGGCGGTCACCTGGAAGACCGGTGCGAAGTCCACGCGCGGCGAGTACGAGTTCGGCAACACCTCCGACGCCAACATCTGGACCTACAACGGTCCGTTGACGAACACCGAATTCCTGCGCGCGATCCAGAGTGCCAACGACTGGCACAGCGGCGAGTCGGGCATGAACGTCACGACGCTGGGCGGGGGCGACCTGTACGTGTACAGCCTCGCCAAGATCTACGACATGATGAAGGCCGACCCGGGCCAATGGGTGCACAGCCTGACGCCGGCGCAGTGGTACAACGCCAACGTGGCCAACGCCAACGCCATGGACGAGCAGATCAACGCGCTCTACTTCATGGGCACGGCCGAGCTGACCGAAAAGCTGACGGTGCGGGGCGGCCTGCGCTGGGAGCAGACCAGGACCACCAGCCACGATTTCGACCCGCTGGGACCGGACCAGCTCGCCGCCGCGGGTTACGCCGTCAACCCCACGACCGGGCGCGCGACCACGGTCGAGGGCCTGGAGTACCAGTACTTCACCAATCCCCGCATGTCCCGGAAGGCAAGCTACGACGACCTCTTCCCCAGCGCGTCGTTCAAGTACAGCTTCAGCGACGGCTTCGACCTCCAGGCCGGATACAGCAGGACCATCCTGCGCCCCGAGGTGGGAGACCTGGCAGGCGTGTGGTCGGTCAACTACGGCGGTGACGACGGCAACGTGCTGAGCGCGCCGAACATCAACCTGTTGCCCGAGTACTCGGACAATCTTTCGCTGCGGCTGGTGAAGTACTTCGAGCCGGTCGGACTGGTCGCCTTCGGCGTGTTCCACAACACGATCAAGGACCTGATCCGCGACGTCACCATGACCCGCGAGGAGTTCGGCTACGACGGCGACGAACCGGTCGACCTGGTGTCCACCCGCGCCAACCTGCCCGATGACATCAGCGTCAACGGTTACGAGTTCGAGTTCAATCACGCCATGGACTATCTGCCCGGCGCGCTGGCCGGCCTGACCGTGCGGGGTTCCTATACGCATACCAACCCGTCGGTGGTCATGCCGCGCGTCGCCCAGCAAGTGGCCAACCTCGGCCTGGCGTGGCGCCATGGCCGCGGACGCCTGAACCTCAATACCGTGTGGAGCGACGAAAAAGATCGCGGCCTCACCGGCAACATCACCAACGCCTTCGGCGTGGTCATGAACCAGAAGCAGCCATTCGACGACTACCTGGAAGTGAACATGTCCGGCGCCTTCACCATCATTCCGAGGACGCAGGGCAACTGGCTGGGCCTGGAAGCCTATTTCAGCGTCAACAACCTCTTCGACCAGAACCGTCACACCGTCTATTCCAACGGCGAAACGGGCCTGAGCGAGAAGGGTCACCACAGCCAGATCTACATCACCAGCGGCCGCAGGGGCTCGATCGGCCTGCGCGCCCGGTTCTGAACCTGCCGGCATCTCTCGGGTGCGCCGTCTCGGCGCGCCCGGCGACCGCCTGCCTGAGAAGTGAGCGCGCATGATGAAAACCGTATCCCTCGATCGCCGGAAGTTCCTGTCGGGCGCAGGCGCGATGGCGCTGTTCGCCGGCCTCGGCCCCGTGGGCAGGTTGTGGGCCTCGCCCGCCTTCCACAGCGACCCGTTCGCCCTGGGCGTGGCCTCGGGCGATCCCCTGCCCGGCGGCTTCGTGATCTGGACGCGGCTCGCGCCCGAGCCGCTGGCGGAAAACGCCGGGATGCCAATGGTCGCCGTCCCGGTGTTGTGGGAGGTGGCCGAGGACGACCGGTTCGAGAAGATCGTGCTCCGCGGCGATGCCATTGCGCGCCCCGAGCTTGGCCACAGCGTGCACGTCGAGGTGGATGGCCTGCGGCCGCAGCGGCCGTACTGGTACCGCTTCCGCGTCGGCAGCGAGGCCATGAGCCGGGCGGGCGTGGCACGTACCGCACCGGCGGCCGGCGCCGAGGTGGACCGGCTGCGCATCGGCGTGGCGGGCTGCCAGCACTGGGAGGCCGGCTACTACACCGCCTACCACCACCTCAGCCGGGAGCCGGAACTGGACGCCGTATTCCATTACGGCGACTACATCTACGAAGGCGCGGGCAAGCCCGGCAAGTCGGTGACCGATGCCGCGGGAAACCGCGTTCCCCGGCAGCACGTCGGTGATGAGATCTACACGCTTCACGACTATCGCCGCCGCTACGCCCAGTACAAGACCGACCCGGACCTGCAGGCCGCGCATGCTGCAGCCGCCTTCCTGTGCACCTGGGACGACCACGAGATCGACAACAACTGGACGGGCGTCTACGACCAGGACGGCGTGCCGCCGGAGGTGTTCGCGCTGCGCCGCCATGTCGCGATGCAGGCGTGGTACGAGAACATGCCGGTGCGCCGCGCGCAGTTTCCCCGCACCGATGGCCTGACGATGCATCGCCGCCTCGACTACGGAAGCCTGCTGCGCGTGCATCTCCTGGATACCCGCCAGTACCGCACCAAGCAGCGCTGCGACCCCGCGCTCCTGGAGAAGAAACGGCCCTGCCGCGGGCAGGACGAAGTCGGCGAGGAGGTCATCGGCGAGGCGCAGGAGCGCTGGCTGGCACAGGGCCTGGACGGCGGATCACGGTGGCACCTGCTGGCGCAGCAGGTGATGATGATGCCGTACCGCTATCCGCAGAGCCGGCCGGCCGGGCCACTCAACACCGATTCGTGGAGCGGATACCCGCAGGCAAGGCAGCGGCTGATCGACATGATCGCGCAGCGCCGCCTGGGCAATGTCGTGGTCGCCACGGGCGACGTCCACAAGCACCACGCCGGCGTGGTTCCCTCCGATCCGGACGACCTGCTCAGCACGCCCATCGCCACCGAGTACGTCACCACCTCGATCGCCTCGGGCGGCGACGGGACCGACATACCGGACAGCTGGAAGGACACGCTGTCGGACAACCCCCACACCACGCTGGTCAACGACAGGCGGGGTTACCAGTTGTTCGAGATCGACGGCGACCGCTGGCGCACCGACGTGGTCGCGATCGACCGGGTATCCGTCGCCGGCGGGCAGAAGCACGTCGTCGCCCGGCTGGTGACCGAACATGGTCGGCCCGGAGTGGAACGGGCATGAGACCCGCGGCGCGGACAGCGCGCCGCGCGTGGAGGCGGTGCCCGCTACCCGCGCTGCTGGCGTGCGCGCTGGCGCTGCACGCGTCAGCCTCGGCGCCGGCGACGGCGGAAGGGCCGGGCCAGGCCTCCGGGTGCCCGGTGGGCGAACCCTTGCCGGCGTGGTCCCACGGCGAGCTCGACATCCACCACGTCAACACCGGTCGCGGCGACGCGCTGTTCTTCGTGTTCCCGGACGGCACCACCCTGCTCAAGGATGCCAGCGGGAAGACCGTGGAGCAGGCGCCGTTCTCGCTGCCGACCCGGCCCGACGACTCGCGTCCGCCGGGCGAATGGGTGGCCCGCTACGTCGGGCGGCTGTTGCCACCGGGCGCGGAGGGCATCGACTACGCGCTGGTCTCGCACTTCCACGGCGACCACATGGGCGCCATCGTTGCCGACTCGCCGCTGACGACGTCGGGCGGCGGCTACCGGCTCAGCGGGTTCACCCAGGTGGCCGAACTGCTGCCGATCGCGCGGTTCATCGATCGCGGCTGGCCGGACTACGACTACCCGGCGCCGATCCGCAACCCCACGGTGGACAACTACCGTCGCTTCCTCGACTGGCAGGTCCGTCATCGCGATCTGCAGGTGGAACGGTTCGAGCCGGGCCGCAATGACCAGATCCGCCTCCTGCGCGATCCCGCAGCGTACCCGCAGTTCGAGCTTCGCAACCTGTACGCCAACGGCTCGGTCTGGACCGGCGTGGGTAGCGAAACGCGCGCGCTGTTCCCGCCGATCGAAGGCCTCGCGCCCGACGAACGGCCTACCGAGAACAAGCTCAGCACCGCGTTCCGGATCAGCTACGGCAGGTTCGACTACTTCTCCGGCGGCGACCTGTCCTCAATCGACGAAACCATCGCGTCCCACCCCGCGCCCTGGCTGGACGTGGAACCGCCTGTCGCCCGGGCGAGCGGCCCGGTCGACGTGATGAAGGCCAACCACCACGGCAGCTGGGACGCGAACGGCGTCCCTTTCCTCGCGACGCTGCGGCCGCGCGTGATCGTGGTGACCTCGCGGGCCGACGGCCATCCCTCGGTGAACACCTACCGGCGCATGACGTCGGAGCGGATCTGGCCGGGCGAACGCGACATCTTCATCACCAACGTCTCGCCGGCGACCGCCAGCACGACCTACGGCATCGGCAGCGCCAGCAGCACCCAGGGCCACGTGGTGGTGCGCGTCGAGCGCGGCGGCGCGCGGTACCGTGTCTACGTCCTCGACGACGACAACGAGGACATGCGGGTCCGCGCCGTGTTCGGTCCGTACGCGTCGCGGTAGCGGCCGATGCCCACGCCTGCGCGTGGCGACCGGTGTCTGCCCGGCAGTGGGGTCCCGCGCGTCCGCCCGCCGACGACACCGCCACGCGCATGCACGGTTGAAGCAGCGGCGCGTTCACCTCGGCCGGCATAGCATCGGGCAACTTCGAGGAGGACCGGCCCATGTCCAGCAGAACCGCAATGCTTGCCCTTGCCGTGGCCCTGGCCGTCGCTGCCCCGGCCGCACTCGCCGATCCGCCGCCGCATGCGCGTGGCAAGGGGCCGCCGGCGCACGCGGGCGGGCCGCACGGCGCGCCGCCCGGCTGGGTGAAGAATGCCTGGCGCGAGGGGGAGCGCCTGCCGCTCGTGGAGCTCGACGGCTACTGGGTGAGCGATTACGAGCGCTACCACCTGCACGCACCCCCGCCAGGCCACCGCTGGGTCCGCCAGGACGACGACCGCTACCTCCTGGTGGCCGCAGCCACCGGCATCATCGTCGACATCCTGACGCGCTGACCGCCACCAGCTCCGACGCGACCCGGCCAGCGAATCCTTCGCGGTCCGGCTGGTTACAGCCTGTTGACCCGGAACTTCCGTCCCTTGATCTTCCCCTGGCGCAGGGCCGACAGCGCGTTGTCAGCCTGGCGGCGCGCGATGGCGACATAGCTGCGGGTCGCGAACACGTCGATCTTTCCGATCGCATCCTTGTGCAGCTTCGCCTCGCCGGTCAGTGCACCGACGATATCGCCGGCGCGCAGCTTGTCGGTGCGGCCGGCATCGATGCGCAGCGTGGCCATGGCCGCCGGCGGCACGTTGGCGGCCCTGCCCGACAGCGGCTGCAGCGTTTCCCACCTCAACGGCTGGCCCTGCGCGTCCTCGATCATCGTCGCGCGCGGCAGCTCGCGCGGCGTGCACAGGCTCAGCGCAAGGCCGTCGCGGCCGGCGCGCCCGGTGCGGCCGATGCGGTGCAGGTAGGTGTCGGCATCGGTGGGCAGTTCGTAGTTCATCACCGCGCCGATGTCCTCGACATCCAGCCCGCGCGCGGCGACGTCGCTGGCCACCAGCACGCTGCAGCTGCGGTTGGCGAACTGCACCAGCACCTCGTCGCGGTCGCGCTGTTCCATGTCGCCATGCAGGGCCAGCGCGGTGAAGCCGTAATGGGTGAGCGAACCGACCACCTCCACGGTGTCGGCGCGGGTGTTGCAGAACACCACCGTCGATTCCGGCTGGAAGCGCAGCAGCAGCGCCGCAAGGGCGGGCGCACGGCGCGCCGGGTCGATCTCGAAGAACAGCTGGGCAATCGTTGCAGGCTGCGCGCCGCCATCGACGCTGATCTCCGCCGCGTCGCGCAGCATCGCGTTGGCCAGGGCGCGGATCGCCTCGGGAAACGTCGCCGAGAACAGCAGGCCCTGGCGATCCTTCGGCACGCGTCTGGCGATGTCGCGGATCGCGTCCTCGAAGCCCATGTCGAGCATGCGGTCGGCCTCGTCGAGCACCAGCGTGCGCACGCCATCCAGATGCAACGCCTTCTTCTTCACCAGCTCCTGGATGCGCCCCGGCGTGCCGACCACCACATGCGGATCGTGCGTCAGCGATGCCAGCTGCGGCCCCAGTGGAATCCCACCGCACAGGATCGACACCTTGAGGTTGGGGATGCCGACCGCGAGCCTGCGCAGCTGCTTGCCGACCTGATCGGCGAGCTCGCGCGTGGGGCACAGCACCAGCGCCTGGGTCTTGATGCGTGCGGGATCCAGCCGCGTCAGCAGCCCCAGGCCGAACGCGGCGGTCTTGCCGCTGCCGGTCGGCGCCTGCGCGATCACGTCGCGCCCCTCGAGGATCGCGGGCAGCGCCTGCGCCTGCACCGGCGTCATCGAGGTGTACCCCAGCGCATCCACGCCCTGCAGCAGGGCTGGCGACAGCGCGAGTTGGTTGAACGGAAGCGATTCGGTCATGCGCGCATGATCGCAGGTTGCGAGGCCCGGCCGTGCACAATCACGGGCCCGGACACCCGAAGCCACCATGCGCGACCAGCTCACCATTGCCGTCAGCGAGCTCTACACCGGCATCCGCCACGAACACTGGCACGGCCGGACGTTCCGCCAGTTCTGGGAGTGGTTCAACGCACGCTGCATCCATATCGTCGCGGTGGCGGAGGCCGATGAACTCGGTGAGCTGGAAGTGCAGCTGCTCGACGTGCGCGCCGCCGTGGAAGCGGGCGGATATATGGTGCCGTCGGATCGGCTGGACGCGGTGATCGAGCCGGAGATGTAGGAGCGTGCACAGAGATGCGCGTTGCCGGGTGCTGGTCGCGCAGAGGAAGGCGTACGCGGCGCAGCGGCATGTCGCGGGTCGGCGGGCGCCCACCCACGTTCCGGGCTGGCACGTTCCGGCCAGTGATTGCCCGTCGTCACCACGATGAACCTGAAGACGCACCCGGAATCGCCCCGCAAACAAATTCCACCCACCGGCACGGAAGTGCGCTAAGGTGCACCCACTGTTCAAAGCGGGATCACGGTACATCGTGGCTCCGATGCGGTAGATCACAGGTTCCAGGGTCGCGAAAGCGGCCTTTCCAGACGATCCGCTCCATCGCTTCGCGTTACCCCTTGCTCGATACAGTCCGGCACCGCACACCGCGGGCCGTGCATCCTCAACTGATCCAAGGAGTAACACCATGTCTGATCGTCAAACCGGTACCGTCAAGTGGTTCAATGACGCCAAGGGCTTCGGCTTCATCACCCCGCAGAGCGGCGACGACCTGTTCGTCCACTTCCGTTCGATCCAGGGCAGCGGCTTCAAGTCGCTCCAGGAAGGCCAGAAGGTCTCGTTCAAGGTTGCGCAGGGCCAGAAGGGCCTGCAGGCCGAAGAAGTCCAGGCCGAGTAAGTTCCACTCGACCTCTACCGCGCAAGCGGTGACGAAAACCCCGGGCGAAAGCCCGGGGTTTTTTGTTGCCCCGTCGATGACCCCGGCCGCGGCATCTGCCAGACTGCGCGCCTTTCGCCACCGCCACGCCAACGCACTCCATGCGCCTGAACAAGCACATCAGCGACACCGGCTACTGCTCGCGGCGCGAGGCCGACCGGCTGATCGCCGAGGGCCGGGTCACGGTGAACGGCCAGCGTGGCCGTGTCGGTTCGGAGGTGGGCGAAGGCGACACCGTGATGATCGACGGCCAGCCGCTGCAGCAGCGCACGGCCGCACCCGGCAAGCGCCGGCACGTCTACATCGCGCTGCACAAGCCGGTGGGCATCACCTGCACCACCGAGTCATCGGTGAAGGGCAACATCGTCGACTTCGTCGACCACCGCGAACGCATCTTCCCGATCGGCCGGCTCGACAAGGATTCCGAAGGGTTGATCCTGATGACCAGCAACGGCGACATCGTCAACGCCATCCTGCGTGCCGAGAACAAGCTGGAAAAGGAATACCTGGTGACCGTGAACCATCCGGTCACCCCCGAGATCCTGCGCGGCATGGCCCGCGGCGTGCCGGTGCACGGGCAGACCACGCTGCCGTGCCGCACCGGCCCGCTGGGGAAGTTCGGCTTCCGCATCACCCTCGTGCAGGGGCTCAACCGCCAGGTGCGGCTGATGGCCGCGCATTTCGGCCTGCGGGTGAAGCAACTGGTGCGGGTGCGCATCGGGCCGGTGAAGCTGGCACACCTGAAACCCGGGCAATGGCGCAACCTCACCGACGCCGAGTTGCGCGCACTGCTGCCGGGACAGGCGGAGTTCTGAGCATCGCGGGCGTAGGTTCGCGCCCTCGCTCACCGCGGTCAGTGACCGCCCTGGCGCTTCTGCGACCTGTCGCCCTCGCCCGGGTTCGACAGCTTCCCCGCATCCTGCTCGCGCGGGGTGCGCGCCGGGGCCTTTTCCTGCTGCGACTTCTTCATGCTGTCGCGTGTCTGTGGCGTGGTCATCGCGGGTCTCCGTTGCGGCGGCTGGTCCACCGCGCACCAGCCTGCACCGCACCCGGTCACGCGGCCGTGCAGGTCAGCGGCGACGCAGCCACCACGGGGTGAAGCCGCGCGACACGCCGATGAACATCGACACGCTGCCGTCGGTGCCGGGATCGACCAGTGGGCTGTCGGTGATCGCATCCGGCAGATGGCTGTAGCGCAGCGAGCCGACCAGCGACCAGGTGGTCCCCAGCGGCCGGAAGAACGACACCCCGGCATGCGGGATGGTCACCGCGCCCGGCCGGTAGTCGACCACCCCACGCGCCACTTCCTCGCGCAACGTGCCGTAGTAGTAGTCGGCCAGGTCGCCGGACCACCAGGTCGCACCCGCGATCGGCGTCAGCACGCCACCGCCCATGCGCAGCGGATAGCCTTACTGCAGCGAGGCCTCCTGGCCGCCGCTGCGGTCGGTGGCATCGGTCAGCAGCTCCAGCTGCAGCTCGCCGGCGCGGCCGCTCCATTCCATGCCCACGCCCACATCGAGCCCGCGGTCGCGGTCCTCCAGCAGGTCGGCATCGATGCCATTGCGCGCCAGCTGCCCGCGGTCGAGGTCGTCATCGACATCGAAACCGTCGAAACGCGCCTTCGCCAGCGCCGAGAACTCGAACGTCGGCGTAACGACGAACCGCCAGCCCGCCGTCACCCCGCGGAAGTAGAACCGCTCGCCCTCGTAGGACAGCAGCGGAATCGGGATGACCCGCGTGCCCTCGCCCGCGTACGGGCTGTCGGACACCGCCGCCGCCACGCCGATGCCCCATGGCGAGCGCTCGGGCGGGGCCGCGAGCGGCGCCTGCGCCAGCGTGTCGAAGGCGAGCGCGGACAACAACACGGGCAGCAGCAGCTTGATCATGGTGGCCTGGGCGTGGGGGCAAGCGGCGACCTTACTGCAGCGCGGACGGGGCGCATGCGAAGACCACCCGTGCGCGCACGGCCCCGATCCGCAACGCGTGACCCACCGGCAGCGCGGCCCGGGAACCGTTGTCGTCCTTGCCGGTCCGCTGTGCGCACGACGATCGGTACTGCCGTGAAGCGGCCGTAGCCAGGACGTATCCTGTCCGCCACACAGGAGAGTCGCCATGGCATGGAGCTGGAGCTGGAGCTGGAGCTGGGAACTGGATCGAAGCGCAGGCAAGGCGTCGCCGGCGACGGGAACACGAGGGCAGCCGGTGAGCTTCCGGGGTGGCGTGGGTATCGCGCTGCTGGTGCTGGCAACCGCCTGCGGCACGTCGGCGCCGCATGACATCGCCTACGACGTCGAGTGGTTCGAGGAGCCGCAGTCAGCGCCCGTGTCGCGCGAAGCCATCGGATCGCTGATGGCCGAGCCGTGGGTCGACGATATCGAGGTCCGCATCGAAGCACCGGGCGAGGACCGCATGCATGCCACGCTCGGGTCCTGCAGCGACTACTTCGCGGTCGCGGACCAGCGGCCGCGCCCCATCCATGGCGCAACCACCCATGTGATCTTCCAGGCGCGCGCCCTGCACTGCCAGGCCGCGAGGCTGGCCATGGCCGCGCAGCCGGCCACGATCTCCCACCTGCGCACGCTTGCCTTCGATGAAGGTCTGCCGGATCACCTGCCCTGGCAGGTCGCGATGATCATGTCCAGCTCCGAACACCAGCAGATCGCCAGGGAACGCCCCAAGGCAACGTGGAGGGAAGCGCTGTTCTCTCCGCTGACCACGTTCTCGCCATGTGGCACGCACTGCGGCGTGTATGCCGAACCCGGGCAGACACAGTCCGTCTGGCTGCTGGCGCGCGGCGATTTCGACGGTGACGGCATCGAGGACGTGCTGCTGCAATCGTCCGATGCCGCCATCGGAGGCAGCTACCAGGCGGTACGCATGTTCGTGCTGACCCGCCGCCAGCCCGGCGCAAGGAGCGAACTGGTCCAGGAATTCGATTACTAGGCGACGCGGTTCAGACGCACTGCCTGGAGGGTGCATCGCGCCCTTGATCGACCGGTTCCGATCGGCAGCGTCGCCATCCTGGCCCGGAGCCGGACACCAGTTGCGCTGCAGCTTCCAGCCCGCCTCAGCGGCGGTGCGGGCAGCTCAGATCACCTTCCTGGCAGTCGTCCAGAGCTTCCAGCTCAGCGGCGCGCAATCTCGTTTTCGCTGCCAGACACTGACCGAGCACCATGCGATATGCGCTGCCGCCCAGGACGCCGCTGGTCTCGAATTCGCACGCGGCATCCCGGTACCGTCGCCAATGGAGCTGCATGGCCTCGAACAGCTCGCGCTGTTCCGGATCCAGTCTTTCGGCATACGCATTCCCGGCCTCGCTCTGGGCACTCTCCGCGGCCTCGAGCTCCGCGCCGGCACAGCGGTTGAGTGCCGCCTGCGTAGCGGCGTTCGCGAAACACGCATCAGCGCCGATTACCGGGACCGTGGCGAGCAGGGACAACGGGAGAATCAATGCCATGGGCAGCCTCCGCGCGATCGCTCGCCCCCCGTCAGGCCGCACCCGATCGCTCCCTGCGCGGCGACACCCACATGGTGATCAGCGCCGTGAACACCGACTCGTCGTCACGATCGCGCACGTCCACGTCGACCAGGAACTCGCCGGTCGCGGAGACGTCGAGCGGTGCGCGTGGCGTGGCCACCGCGACGAGGTCCGACTTCGCGAGCTTCAGGTACTCCACCGTCATTCCTTTCGGGATCCAGCGGTGGGTCGCCGGCACGGTCACCTCGGTCATCGTGCCGCCGGCAAGCTCGGCCATGTTGCACATGGCGATCGCATGCACCGACCCGATGTGGTTCTGCACCGCGCGCCGCCTGCGTATCGACACCCGGCACAGGCCGGGCCGCAGCTCCTCGAAGCGCGGACGGATGCTGCCGAAGTACGGCGCCTTCAGGCACAGCAGCCGGGAGAACGCCCATCTGCCGCCGGGCCAGCGCGCGAAGGACGTCCAGATATCGAGGGTGCGACGGCTCAAGACGCGCTCCGGATGCCAAGGCCGACCATCCTCGGCGCGGGACGGGCCGCGAGGCAAGCCCATTCCGGCGCCGGCGGGCGTGGGGATCGGGCCCGACAACCGCCCTGGCGCCGACGATCGGGCAATCCGCTGCAGCCGGTCCGGCTCAGCGCACACGCGGCACCACGCCGGCTTCGCGCAGGTCCTCGTGCAGGATGCGGCGGATCTCGAGGATCGCCGGTGCGGTCTCCTGCACGCTGTGCCCGGAGGTGATGATCTTTTCCGACAGCGCGCCCTCGAGGTGCGCGCTGGGATAGGGGACCAGACCGTCGTCGGACTCCGCCAGCGGCGTCTCCGCCCTGCGCCGGGCGATGATCGAGTGATAGCGCACGCGTGGCGAGATCGGCAGCTGCGCGGCCGCCTGCACGAACGGGTCGCTGCGGCTGAGGTTGTCGATGCTGTTGGGCAGCCGCGGTGGGCCGGTCGCCGGCCCGGGCTCGGCGAGGTCCTGGAGCACGTCGCCGATGCCTTCCAGCACCGTCAGCGGCAGGCGGATGAGCCCCGCCACCCAGCGCCCGAGCCGGTTGCCGGCCACCTCGGTGCCACGATGCGGCGCGGCGATGAAGATCGCGCGCTCGATCGCCGGCACCGGCTCGAAGCGCAGCACCGGCCCCAGCCGCCGCTCCACGCGCTGCCGGCGGCCATCGTCGAGGTCGCGCGCGCCGATCAGGCCATCCCACAGCGCGTCGCCGGACGAGGACACCATCAGCCGCCCGATCACCCCGCCCATGCTGTGGCCGATCAGCACCATGTCGCGCGAGGCGATGGCGGTGCCCTCGGGATCGAAATGGCGCAGGGCCTCGTCCAGGATCCTGCGGATGGCGAAGTGGTTCAGCGCGATCGGTGCATTGGTCGGGTAGTAGACCTGCCAGACCTGGAAGTTGCGCCGCAGCGTGGCGTCGCCCATGACCTCGTTGGCCACGTTGACCCAGGCCTCCGGGCTGCTGGCCAGGCCGTGGACCATCAGGATGATCCGGCGGTCGGGCTCGTAGGGCTGCATCAGGTAGAGGTGCGGGCGATCGATGCCGCCTTCCCGGCCCAGCAGGGTCCGCAGCGATTGCCGGGCGAAGCCGGAACGCGCCAGCCACAGGCCGTAGCCGGCGGTGAAGTTGGCGGCCAGCGGCACCTGCTGGCCATGCAGTTCGACGCCGGTGTCGCGGTAGGGGTCGTGCGCGCTGACCTGCACCTCGCGGGTGGACAGGATGCCGGCCAGGTCCTCGCCCGGGAACCGGAACAGCAGGGTCATGCCGGGCGAAGGCATCTCGCTCCAGCCCGGCGGACGCTGGCGACGCGCGCGGGCCCCGTCACCGGCCTGCGCGTCGGCCTGCGTGCCCAATGGCGCGTCCGACGGCGCCACCGCCGCCAGCGCGTCGTCCATGATCGCCACCATCTCCGCGCCGAAGCCCTCGCGCCGATAGGTGCTGCGAAGCCCGTCGAACGACAGCGACGTGGCCGGCACCAGCGCCTTCGGGAAGTCCACGCCCTCCGGCAGGCGCACCCCGCCCAGGTCCACGTGGATGGCCCAGCCGTCGTGCTCCAGCGTGGTGGGCGTTGGTGCACCGGTGTCGCGGCGGCGTGCCGCCAGCACCTCGAACAGCCCGATGCCGGCCTGCTGGGTGGCGTAGTTGTAGTAGTCGCGGACCTGGGTCTGGCGGTCCTCGAAGGCGCGCTCGCCGGGGCTGCGCTCGCTGAAGAACAGGTAGGCATAGGCGTGACGCGCCGTCTCCAGCCACGGATCGATGCGCGCGGGCCCGGCAGGCGCGGACGGCGCAGCCATCGCCTGCTGCAGCCACAGCTCGGAGAGCGCGGCCAGCCGGCGCTCCTGGCTGATGCCGGGCAGCGCGGCGAGCGCCGCGATGCATTCCTGCCCGGGCGCGCTGCACGCCGATGCCTCGAGTCCCGCCACGCGGATGGTCTCGGCGGTGGCGGCGCTCGGCCTGCCGGTGGTGAGCATGTCGCCGCGGCGCGAGGCGATGTATTCGCCGGCGTCCTGCGACCTGACCTCGACCATCGCGCAGCCGCCGAGGCCGAGCGTGGCCAGCGCCAGCAGCATCATGGCGACATGGCGCAGGCGGCTACTCCCCATGGGTCTGGTCGTCCTCCGATATGCCCGGCACGCCGCGCCTGATCGCGCGGGAGAACGCCAGAGGGTCATCGGCAGCGGCGTCGCTGGCAATGGCGCGCTGGTTGATATGGCCCAGCGCCTGCAGTTCCGCGTAGTCATGACCCGGGACCAGCCCGCCCTGGTCGTGGACATACCGGGCGAAATAGCCCGACAGCAGCAGGCGGTAGTCGAGCGGCAGCGTGGGCGCGATATGCCGCGCCAACCGGAAGATGATCGTGGTGCAGTTGCTGGTCAGCGTGTTGTAGAACTGCGGCGCGCGGCGCAGGTCCGCGCTGCTGTCGATGTAGCCCAGCAGCAGCGTGCGCAGCTGCTCCGGCGCCATGCGCAAACGGTACAGATACACATCCTCGCCGCGGACATTGCTGCGCGTGCGCACGATGTCGCGCTCGTCGGCGGCGATCATCACCTGCTCGAACTTCCGGAAGAAGCCACCGATCGCCGAAAAGCGCTCGTGGCGTTCCTTGCGGATCTCGAGCGAGAACACCAGCTGCTCGCCGTCGTCGAAGCCGAACGACACCAGCGTGTGCGCGATCTGCGGGCCCATCCAGTACGACAGGATCAGGTCGGCCGACTGCAGCCGGTCGAGGTCATAGCTGCGGGTTTCCCAGCGCGGCGTGTAGTCGGTTTCGCTGTGCCACTCGAAATTGCGCACGTTGTGCAGGGTTACGCGGCTGCCATCGACCTCGGCTTCGAGCAGGCGGGCGACGTCGTCGGCCCAGTCGCGCTGGTGCGATGGCGCAAGCGTGCTCCACCACCCGAGCAGCACGACGAAGGCCACTGCGAAGACCACGCCCGGCACCCGGCGGCCAGCGCGTGCAGGCCGCACGATGGCAAGCAGGCCGAGCGCACACCAGGCGGTGATTGCCAGTGCACGCAGCGGCCACGGCCAGGGCAGCTGGAACCACAACGCCAGCGCGCCCCACCCGGCCACGGCGGCGATGAGGATCGCGCGCAGCACACGCCAGAAACGTCCAACAGCTGTTGCTTTCAGTCCTGCTCTCCCGTCTGCATCCGCAAGCCTCACATCTCCTGCGTGGCCGCGGTGCGATGTTCAGGCCGGGCCGCCTGGCCGGCCAACGCACCGCCACACCATCCGCGGAGTTCAACGATGACGCCACTCGACAGACCCCTGCGCCGCGAACTGACCATCGGCGAGGACACCTACACCCTCACCATCACCCCCGAAGCCATGAAGCTGGTGCCCAAGGGCAAGCGCAAGGGGCTGGAACTGGCATGGGCGGACCTGGTCAGCGGCGATGCCGCGATCGCGAAGGCGTTGCAGGCGTCGCTGCAGGGCTGAAGGGCTGCCTACGCATCGTCCTGCGCCAGCACGTGCGCGTGGCCGGCGCCGTCGGTGTCCACCTCCAGCACCACGGTGATTGGCCGGCAGCAGACGTGGCAGTCCTCGATATAGCGCTGCGAGCCGGCGCTGCTGTCCAGCGTGAGGCTGATCACCTCGCCGCAGTACGGGCATTCGATGTCCTGGAGATCGAGCATGTGGGTCCCGGCGCTGGAAAAAAGCGGCGCGTACTGCGCATCCGCGGACCTGCACTGTACGCGCGACTGCGACAGCGGATACATACCCGCGCGCTCGCCCTGGGCAGCACGCGTCAGCGTGGTCCTCGCAGATAGGTGCCGACATAGACGATGGCGTCACCGCGTTGCGTCACCAGCAGCTGCATGTCGATGAAGGTCGCCGCGAACCAGGGCTGGTTCTGCATCCTGGACATCAGCCTCTGCCAGTTGGCCTCGGGTGCTTCCGTGTCCAGGCCCGGCAGCGCGGTGGCCGCCACCCGGCACACCGTGGCACTGCAGCGTGGCGGCGCGATTTCGAGCCCGCTGTAGCCACCGGCTTCCGCCTGCAGGAACGCCGCGATCCGCGCCTCCACTGCCTCCGCCCATGCATCGTCGCGCGCCTCGTTCTCCAGCAGGTACTGCATGTCGGCGAAGTCGGTGTCGTGCTCGCGATAAGCCGCGACCGCCGACGCGATGCGCTGTGCGCCATCGCTCGACAGCGCGCGCGGGCCCGCGCCTGCTCTGGTGGATGCGGGCGGTGGCAGCGGCGGCTGGCCACCGCTGCCGGCGCTGGCAGGGCGGTTGCCGGCGCCTTGCCCGGTTCCGGCGGACGCGGTTGCCGTGCCTTGCGGCTGTTGCCGATCTCCGGCGCCGCGGCGCCCGCCATCGGACGAACCCGCATCCGGTGCCTCGCGGTCGGCGGTTGCGACGTGCCCGTCGGCGTCATCCCGGTCGCCACCGCGACCGGCGACCAGGTACCAGGCCAATGCCGCCAGAACCGCCAGCACGACCAGTGGGACGGACAACGTTCGTGTGCGCATGCCGGGCAGTCCTTGCAGTGGGCTGGAGGCAGCCTACTCCGGGCGCGCCGACGGACGAACGCGGCTGCCGGGGGTCGGCGGTACGGGCGCGGGCCAGCGCCGGCCCACCTCCACGGATGGGGTCGGCGAGGTCGACAGGGCCGGCGGGCCGTGCGGGGGATGGCGGACTTCATCCGTGAGGTCGTGGACGCCTTCGATCAGGTCGCGGACGTCATCGATGGGGTCCGGGATATCAACGATGAGGTCGCGGACGTCACGCATGAGGTCCGGGATATCAACGATGAGGTCGTGGACGTCATCGATGAGATCGTCGACCTCACGCGTGAGGTTCCGGACGTCATCGATGAGGTCGTGGACGTCAGCGATGAGGTCTACGACGTCATGCATGAGGTCCGCGACCTCGACGATGATGTCAATGACGTCATCGATGACGTCATTGACCCAATCGTTGCAACAATTGCTCAGTCGTACTGCTCGATATCGGCCGAGAGCCCGAGCCAGTGATGCTGCCGCTCGCCGAACACGGAGACCGTGGCGGCAGGCGGGCGGGGTCGTCGAGGGTGCCCAGCGCCACCGCCACATGGTCCGGGTCGGCATCCAGGCGGAAGAACACCGTGGTGCCGCACGCGGGGCAGAAGAAGAAGCGGGCGATGCGCCCCTTGTCCCCCGCGCGGACATACGGCGTGCTCTGGCCCTCGACCGTCACGTTGCCCGCGGGAAACCGCGCCTGCACCGCGAACGCACTGCCGCTGCGCCGCTGGCAGTCGCGGCAGTGGCAGATCGAGACACGCACGGGCTCGCCCCCGGCACGCAGGGTGAGTTGCCCGCAGCTGCAGCTGGCCTGATGGATATTCATCGCGCTGTCCGGCCGGGTTGCGGAGTGGCCTGCTCAGGACTGCGGGTCGAAGCCGAACACACGCAGCTCCTGGGCACAGCGGCAGGCCCGGGCGATCCGCGCCGCCCAGGCGACGGCCTCCTCGCGGGAGGCAAGCTCGAGGATGGTGAGGCCGCCATCCAGCGCCGGCGCCCACGGGTAACCACCCTCCGCGACCGCGCCATCGGCGGACACCCGCACGGGCGGCACGGCCGCGTCGATGCCGCCGCCGAAGACGTACACGCCGGCGGCCTTCGCCTCCTCGATCACGGCATGCGAGTCGCGGACCACCGCCTCCCACTCGCCATCGGCCAAGACCATCGCCGCCGCAGGAAACGAGATCAGGTACCTGGCCATGGCATCGCCAATTGGAGACCGAGGGGTCGTGCTGCAGGTGTACGGCGGCCAGCGGCTCAGCCGGCCATGGAAGCGGCGGACGCCAGGCGCACGTCGCTGTCCGGTCCGGCGGGTTCCGCGCACGCTGCCGTCGCCGTGACCGTTGTGGCGGCAGTCCGTGCATCGAGGTGCCGCAGCGCTTCTTCCAGCACCGCCTCGTACAGCTCCAGCTGCAGGCGCATCCGCACGGCGATGACACCGATCAGCCAGGTGACCACGAGGAACGGCCCGAGTACCGCCGCCCACAGCGGAACCTCGCCCAACGCATCGAGGCCGGGCCCGTCGACCCCGCGGGCCAGCAGGAACACCGCCACCAGCACCGGCAGCACGCCAACGCGTTCCGCCCCACCTACCAGCAGGCCGAGCTTCGATGCCAGCCGCTCGCGCGCGTGCACGGCAAAATCACGGTGGGCCTGCAGTTCCCCGCGCGGATACGCGCACAGCCAGCTGCGCAGCAGCGCGAACTGCGCGAGGTCGTGGTCGGCCTGCTCGGCCAGCTTCGGACGCCAGTGCCAGAACTCTCTTCCAAGCACCCAGATCGAGCGCACGACGTACGGCAGATACGCCACCGTCACCAGCAGCGCCACACGCATCAGATGGACCATCCACATCGCGGGCTCCATCCACTGCACCAGGAACATTGGAAGCAGGCCGACAAGAATGGCGACGGTGCCGATGACGTTGAGCGGCCGCATCCAGCGCGGGGTGTCGAGCAGCGTCACCGGCCCGTCCGGCATCACGCGGATACGCGCGTCGAGGGCGGCGAAGCTCAGCGTGTGAGGCGCGGCATCCACACCATTGGCGTGTGTCACGTCTGTGATCCGGTCATCCCGCGGAGCTCCGCGATGATCTCGGTCGGCATGGCGTCATACGGGAGAACGACCCCGTATGTCTCTCCCGAGCGCAGCTGCAGCGTCAGTACGCCCGGCAGCACTGTTCTCGATATGTGGAACGACTCGATCGCCTGCCAGGGAAGGAGGAGCATTTCGTCGGACTTGACCACGAGGATGCCGCGAGGCCCGAATTCAATTTTGCGGGGGCTCAGAAGCTACACAAGATGCAGGACCACCGCCATCGCGGCGGCGATTGCCGAGGTACCAGCGGCGCGGCCCGGCAAATCCTCGAGACCGACCTTCCCCACCAGTGCGTAGACGACCAGGATCGCCGCGAAGACTCCGAACCAGACCAGGAAGCCTCGACCGAGGCGCCGCAACGAGCCCGGAAGAGACCAGGTTTGTCCGATGGATTCCCGCCACGGTTCACGCCACTTCATGTAGTGCACCACCTGAAATCGATCGTTCCCCGGAATAGAGCCGGCGTGGATGAAACTCCTGCGCCCCGTGGCGACGTCCATCGACCCGTTACGCATCCACAGTTGCGATGTCCGCACCGAACCAGCGCCGGCGTCGCCACAGCACGCTCGCCATGAGCGCCAGCAGCAACAGGGACACGCCGTAGCTGCCCCAGATGCCGGCCACGGAAAACACCGCATCCAGTGTCTCCTCCCGTACCCGCAGTCCGCGGGCCTCGCGGCTCACGGTATATGCAATGCGGGCCGCGGGGAGGTCGGCAACCACGAGTGCCGACATCGCCGCGCCGCTGAGCGCCGTGAATCCGATCGCGGCCAGCCCGATCGCTACACCCGCCGGGGCCGGGCGCGCAAGGTAGTAGAGCAAGGTCGCCCACAGCAACAACTGCGTACCGCTCAGTACGAAGAAGAGACCACCCCACCCGTGCGACGACAGGATCGCGAAATCACTGGTGGTCGAGAAACGGACCAGTGTCTCCAGGGCCTTGCCGGCACCCCAGAACGTCGTCAGCCACAGAAAGATCAGGCCCCAATCGCGGCCGCGCGAAACAGTCATGGACTTCCCCAGAGTCATCGGCCACCAACTCATGACCGGCGCGAGTATCGCAGCCGGGACCGTTGCGGGCCCAGCCCTCAAGCCTTCCCCCACCCGGCCGCTATCGACCAGGGGCCTGGGGGCTGACATGACGGGGAGACACCGATGACCGCACGACCGACGGTGCTGCTGTGCGACGACTCGCGGGCGCTGCGCATGCTGGCGGCAGGGCAGCTGGACGAAGCCGGATTCGCGGTGGCGGGCGAGGCCGGCAACGGCCTGGAGGCGATCCGCCAGTACCAGGCGCTGCGGCCGGACCTGGTGCTGCTGGACCTGGTGATGCCCGAATGCGACGGGCGCGAGGCGCTGGCGCGCATCCTCGAGCTCGACCCGCAGGCGCGGGTGGTGATCCTCAGCTCGCTGGGCGCGCAGCGCGACATCGAGGAGTGCCTGCGCATCGGCGCGCGCTCCTACCTGCAGAAGCCCATCGACACCGATGCGATGGAACGCGTGCTGCGCGAGGCCCTCGCCTGAGGGCGGGGCCGACGTTTCCCTGTAGAGGTCACACGATGGCAGCGAAATTCCTTGGCCAGTTCCTGCTGGAACGTGGCGTCATCACCGCCGCCCAGCTGCTGGCGGCGATCGAAGCGCAACGCGCGTCCAACCCGCTGCTGGGCGAACTGGCGGTGGATCGAGGCCTGCTCGACCCCGCGCAGGCGCGCCGCATCCAGCAGCGCCAGCGCGTGGAGGACCGGCGCTTCGGCGACATCGCACTGGAGCTGGGCGTGCTCGACCAGGCCCAGCTGGATGCGCTGCTCGACGCGCAGAAGGCCGGCCGGCGGATGCTCGGCGACGTGCTGCTGGAACAGGGCGCGCTCGACGCCGAACGCCTCGCTGCCGAACTCGCGCTGCACCGCGCCAGCCAGGAGGACGCCCGCCACGCGTTCGAAGCCGAGCTGGCGGCGCATCCGCTGGGCGATCTGGCCAACAGTGCGGTCGGGCTGTGCGCGCGGCTGTTCCCGCGCATGCTCGGCAGTCAGTGCCTGCCGGCCGAAGTGCTGGCCCCGGAAGAACTCGACACCTGGCCCGTGGTTGCGCATGTGCGCGTGGAAGGCGCCGCCCCGCTGGGCATCGCGCTGGCCAGCGACCTGCCCACTGCACGCGCACTGGCCTGCGCGCTGCTGCGCATCACCCCCGGGCAGTGCGATGACGAGCTTGCGCAGGATGCCCTCGGCGAAATGGTGAACGTGCTGATGGGCTACCTGGTGCACGACGTGCTGGCCGACGACGCCAGCTACCGCGCGCTGCCGCCGGATGCCTCGGTGCCGATCGCAACGCTTGCCGCCGACCGCGAGCGCAGCATCGCGATCGGCATGGGTTCACAGCTCGGCGGCTTCGTACTGCTGGTGGATCGCCCGGGCTGATCGTTGCCTGCGCCGGTGAACCGGCGCCTGTCTGGCGCGGGCCAAACCTGCCGCAGGAACAGTGCCACCTGGTCCTCGCTGGCGTAGTCCATCACCCGCTCCACGCCGGCGCGGTAAGCGCGCGGCCTGCTCAATACAAAATGAAGATGCCGCGCACCCGGAAGGTGCGCGGCATCTTCGTGTCCGTTCGGGGCGCGCCCTCGCGGGCCACGCCCGTGCGGCATTACTGGGCGTTGCCGACCGTCAGGTTGGTGGTCTGCACGTCGGTCACGCCTTCGATCTCACGCGCGATGCGGGTAGCGGTATCGATCTGCGCCTGGCTCTCGACCTGGCCCTGCAGGGTCACCACGCCGTTGAGGGTGTCGACGTTGATGTCGAGGCCCGAGACGTCGGAATCGGCCAGCAGCGAGGACTTCACCTTGGTGGTGATCCAGGTGTCGTCGACCGGCTGGTCCGAATCGCGGCCGTCGCCGATGGCGTCGGGGTTGGCATCGGTGGCGGCATCGTTGCGGTCCATGTCGGCGGCCACGGTGCCGGCCGGGGTCTGCATGGCCGGGTCGTTGGCGACGCCGTCGTCGTTGCGATCGGCGGTGCAGCCGACGGCGAACGCCAGCACGGAAGACAGCGCGATCGCCAGGGGAATACGGGTGATGTTGTTGGTCATCTGGAATCTCCAGCGTTTGGGAGTGGGCTGGAGTGTGCTCAGCAGGGTGCACACGTCGCGTGAGCGACGGGCGCCCGTTCATGGACGGGCAAGACTGTCGTGAATCGCCACTAGCACCCGCAGGTGCCGGTGCCGGAATAGCCGCGGCGGCCCTGCGGCCCGGAGATGATCACGCGCGCGCGCACGTCGAAGTACTCGCACTCCTCGCCCTGGGCGTGCTTGGGGCACGTGGCCGGCGCCGGGGAATACCGGATTTCGATCCTGCTTTCACCGTGGCCATAGGTCTCGACCCAGGAGTCGCCCGGGCCGTGGCTGAAGACATCGCTGCGGGCGGTCCAGGCGGATGCGGCAACCGCGCCCTGCCCTGCATCGAAGTGAAGCGGAGCACCATCCTCGAGTTCGTGGAAGAAGTGCGCCTCCCCCGCGGGGCAGCTGTTCCCGGCGACCACGATCCTGCAGCCACAGGACGCCGACGGCACGCAGGCCAATGGCCCCTCCCCGCCCTGCGCCCCGCCCGCGCATGCCGCGATGGCTGCCGTGGCGATCACCAGCAACACACCCACCACCCGCCGCCCACGACGCGACACGGTCAGCCGCCTCCCAGGGCGGTGGTGACCGTGTAGTGCTGCACCTGCGGCTCGAACTCCAGCAGGAAATCCGCGTCCTCCGGGAAATACCTCGCCACCAGCACGTCGTCGCCGGCGAAGGCACGGATGCTGGCCTCCGACGCCCAGTAGCTGAGCGTCATGAAATGCGTGATCTCCCCCTCGTCACGCCGCAGCACGCAGGCGCTGATGTTTCCCGGCACCGCGCGGTAGCCCGTTTGCGCGCGCTCCTCGAGCAGGGCCGCATAGGCATCGGCCTTGGCGCGGAGGGTGATGCCATGCCACATGCGACAGATCATGGGATTGCCCCGGAAGGTGGCCGACCAATCCGCAGGCTATCGCAGGGCACGCCGCAACCGGGCGGCCAGTTCGATGCGTTCGTCCCGGGTGTACGGCAGTTTCTGCCCCCCGTGCAGGCCATCACACGGAGAACGCGGGAAGACGTGCAGGTGGTAATGCCATACATCCTGATCGCCCGCCGGGCCATTGTGCTGGCGCGTGGAGATCCCTTCGCATCCGAACGCACTGCGCATCGCGTGCGCGAGGCGCCGCGTGGCACCGAAGAAGTCCTTGCCGAGTTCATCGGGAATGTGGAAGAGGTTCTCGTAGTGCTGCCGCGGCACCACCAGGCAGTTGCCGTGGATGCCGGCGTAGTGGTGCAGCGGTACCAGAGCGAAAACGTCCGGCTCGACCAGCACGACCGTCGGATCCACCGCGGGCGTCGGCAGCGATTCTGCGATGCGGCAGAAGGGGCAGGCGTAGCCGGGCGGCGCGTGTTTCATGGACTCCCCTCCAATAGGAGCGATCACTGCACATCCGTACCGGGGTGTCATCCACCCAAAGTGAATCTGAGGCCGTTAGCGCACGACTTGCAGCTGCTTATCGAAACCATCCCGCGGACCGCCGCTATAACAGTGGAGCCAGCAAAGCCTTTGCCTAACCTTTGAACCACGCACGAAGCGACTTCGGCTTGGACGCATTGCCAGGCGGCTCCATCTACCTGGCCAATTCGCCTGACACGTACTCTGAAATCTCCCGCGTATTCCTGACGAACTCCCCCTCAAGATCAACCCCGCACTTGTTGGCCAACACCATGATTGACCAGAGGCAGTCCGACAGTTCATGGCCGAGCTTGGGCTGGTGGTCACTGATCGTTCGGACGCCGGCGTTAGCCTGGATCAGCTTGGCCAAGTCGCCAACATCTCCCATCAACCCAAGGGCAAGTTCCTGAGTGCTCCAGACGCGACCGTAGCGTTTGACCTCAAGCTGCTCGTAGAGATCGTTGAGTTGGAGCGCTGTCTGTTCGAGATCGCTGAAGTTCATTTCATGCCACCTAACACCAGAATTAAGCCGTGCCGCGAAGCGGCATCGGCTTGAATGATTTGTTAGCCGCCTTCCCGATCAAGGATAACGAGTGGAGTGGCCACCCACTGCTTGAAAGCAGTGCGTGCCGAGAACACGCGCAGCAAGGATCTGCAGGGTAGCGACATCTGATCTACGACTAAATGCGTAAGCCCTTTGAAGGTGGCGACGCCAGAAACAAAATACTGGTCCGTTGGGGCGAGGGCAAACTTACCATTGTTTGCTTTGATCGTAAAAAAGGCTTCCTCACCGATAAGTTCTCGCGTTGGGTCCGCGGGTTTATGCTCGTGGGCTCCCACCACGGTCACAACTCCCGTGCTCCGGGTCAGCTTGACCTTGCTGGCAGTGAGGGTCCCCTCGACCCAGAAGTGCCCAGACGCATCGCCAAGGCTGAAATTTTCAAACTTTGGGTACTTTCCAAGATGCCCCATTAGCTCATCAAGCATTTGCAGCGTGGATATCTCGAACGCCCTGCTCTCGCTAGAGCTGCCGCCTCCCGAGAATAGAGCTAGCGACGCCGCTGCTTGCATGCTTTGTGTGCGCGTTATCCGGGTGGTTGGCGATATGTTTCGCTCCGCCTCGTAGACTCGGGATATGAACTCAGCATCAAGGTAGATTAATCTCTCAACGAGCGATTTGTCTTTCATGGTGGCTAACGCTTGAGTTAAGCCGCGCCGCGAAACGGTGTCGGCTTTAACGAATTGTTATGCGCTTCAGACGGTCGCATACACAGTCTTCTCATTCGACGCCCCTGCCTCGTCAGCCCAGTTGAGTACTACTTTGTGCTTGCTTCTGCTGCCCATGTGGATCGACGCAAGCAGTTCAACCGATTGGTGCGGCTCAAGCAGTTCCATCGGAAACTTCCGATCAACATCTGATTTGCTAACTACGTTATCGCCGTCAGGGAACGAAATGCGCACGTTGGTGGCGGCAGCCTTGCCCTTATTGAAGACGCGAAGACGGTAGTTGCTGCTTCCCAGCTTAATGAACGTGGCACCGAGATCCGCCCGCTTTTCTCTATTTGTCTCTGCCTCTTCTCTAGCGAGGAGGCGCCTATTTAGTTGCTCCTGAGTCTCTATCAGCGCGCGCTGGCGGTTGTTGAACTGGACCGTCTTCCAGGTGGCATAGGCGGAAAGCATAAGCGCTAGTACCGCCGCAGCATCTGTCAATGTGATTGAACTGCTCATCATTTGAACTTGATGAACTTGCTACCACGAAAGGCCTTTGCCAGTTCACGCTTTATGTCGCCAGTGACTTCGCGGCCAATCTCCTTGACATGCTCGTCGATGTTCTCGCGATTCGCCTTGATTAGATTCTCTCGGCTGATTTCAAGGCCGCAGGACGCACAGATCATCTCTTCGGCAGCTTCGGGGTTGCCAGTGGACTGCGAGAAGCTACTCGTCCCGCATGTCGGGCAGAGCAGTTCGATAGAGCGGTTGTACTTTTCCGGGCTCATCGTTCCTCCTCAGTGAGCGCATAACGCCTGAATTAAGCCGCGCCGCAAAGCGGCGTCGGCTTGAATGAATTGTTAGCTCCCCTGCGAGGAAAGCGGGATGACGACGCTTGAAACAGTGGAAGTCTCGTCACTCACTTTGGCCCACCGCAAACTGTTGAAGATAAGATTGATCCGAAAGCGGTCCGTCTCGATCTCCGCCTCATACATCGGGCTGCGTAGTCGATTAGCCCAGTCAGCCGCTTTTGCAGATGGCTCAATTGCCCGGATGCCCGGCCACGCCAGCGACCAGCAAGTACCCCACACATAGCCATCCGGCTCGCCCGCACCCAGCCAAGACTGGTAGTCAACGAATGCCTCTCCCCAGGACTTTGCCCATACATCGTCTGCTATGGCGGTGACGTAGCTCAACTCAGCGACATGAGTGAACTGAACTTGGTGCCGCCCGGGATCTTTGCCCATCGGGGACTCAACCAACAAGGTGTAGTCCCTGCCATGCGGGACAAAGCCATGGTCCATGACCCCAAAGTCACAGTCGGGCAACCAATCAAAGAGAGCGCCAAGGGGATGCATGTTGGGGAGCTAACGCCAGAGTTAAGCCGCGCCGCGAAGCGGCGTCGGCTTGAATGAATTGTTAGGCGACAACATGCGCGCCCTTACTTCTTCTTCGGCGCGCTCTTCTTCGTAACTGCAGCCTTGGGAAGGGCTTTCTTCTTTGCCTCACTCAACGCGACACGAAGTTCCTTCTTCTCTGCATCCTTTACCTTGCCCTTCGCCTTCTCCGCGGCAAGGCTGGCCTTAAGGGCCGCTACTTGCGCCAAGAGCCGATCCTCGCGGGGTGAGTGATTTTTGCTGCCTGGCCTGCGGCCGCCTGCGCTCTTCTTCGTTGCCATGGTTTTCCCCTGTTGTTGAACAAAACTACGGTCGATTCGCCCTGTGTTGTCGCCTAACGCCTAAGTTAAGCCGACCCGCGCAGTGAAGCGAACCACATGGCAAGCTCTTCCTGCCATGTGGGGCGCGTAACGAAGCGGGTTCGGCTTGAACGCATTGTTAGGCCCCACCGGTAGAACCCACGAGTACCAGTACAAGATAGCTGAGAAGCCCAAGTGGCAGGCAAACGCGGATACGGCGCACGAACCGTGCAGCCACGGGAGCATTAAGTTGGCGAGCCCTTGAACCGAGGGCAATCTTCACTACCTCGGCTCCGACGTTCGGATTGGCGACTCGAGGAAAGCCGGTATAGAAGAAGTCCAATGCTCCACGAACATTGACCCATTCTGGCTTCTCGGCAGCGATGACTCCATGCAGCCGAAACATCGCATGCAAGTAAAAGAATGTGCACAGGAATGCGATGACTGCTGCAATGGAGATCACGAGCTGCGCCATGTGGGGCCTAACACCTAAGTTAAGCCGAGACGCGTAGTGGAGCAAAGCACATGGCAAGCTGTACCTGCCATGTGCTTTGCGTAACGAAGCGGCTTCGGCTTGAACGCATTGTTAGGCCGCGGTGCGGATACTAGAGCCATGCCATTTGAGCCCATGCAGTAGCCATGGCGGTTAGAGCCGAGATGACGCAAACGACGACAAAGACCCCAACCGCACCTAAGAAGGCGACGGCCCCATGCTTCCAGCCGCGCGATCGAATGAAGTAGTAAGGCAACGCGACAGCCGCAAGGCCAAAGACTGCCACATTCAGAATCGGCGAGCGACGGTAGGATCTCTGGATGGCATCTGCACGAAACCAGACAAATGTGGCCATGGCGAAGAGAATGACAAGCAGAGCCTCTATAGCTTCTGACGGATTGAATGGATCGGGATACTGTGTAGCCACGCCAGAAGCTGCTGCCACTGCAGCGAGTGAGAGTAGTGCGACCGTCTTTACGTCCATGAGGCCTAACACCTAAGTTAAGCCGACCCGCGCAGTGGAGTGGACCAGGTGGCAAGCTTTACCTGCCGCCTGGGCCGCGTAACGAAGCGGGTTCGGCTTGAACGCATTGTTAGGCGGCGCGCCACAGTGCAATGCCGCCGATGACGAACAGTACCAGCCACGACAGGTGCTTGCCCCTTGTGAGAAGCAACGGCAAGAACCCTGAGGCAACGAAGGTTAGCCCGATGACCTGGAGCATGCCCGACACCGTGAGGTCGCCGCGACCCGCATGCACCAGAAGCGCAGCAAAGCCGAACCACGCGACCGTGGTGATGTGCCAGGCAAAGCGCAACGTTCGGGTCGTGAACGCCGAGCCGCCGAATAGCTTTGGCAGATCACTACGGCGAAATAGCCGGGTCAGGATGTACCGCTCACCAAGCAGCGAGTGAGCCGCGCCCAAAGCCACGGCGAGAACTGCTGCGAAGTAGAGAAGTCCTTCCATAGCCGCCTAACACCAGAGTTAAGCCGTGCCGCGAAGCGGCATCGGCTTGAACGACTCGTTAGGCCGCCGTTCCCTGGCACCTGCGCCCGACGTGCGGCAGCCCAACCCCTGAGGCGAACAGTACAACAAGCGCTGTGCCTGGTGCTGCCGAAACGCACCCTGCGCGCGGCCACGAACCCTCACCGCGCACTGCCCGAAGCCGACCCGGCAGGTCGAACCTTGCGAAGAGTCGCGCCTGTCCGAAGCCGAGCTGCTGCATGGCTGACTGCCGATGCCTGCACCGCGCGTGAGAGGTGCAAACGCTGCGGATGAGCGAGGCGCTACAGATTGCCTGGAACCCGGCGACAACAGTGCGGGAAACAAGGCCTAACGCCTTATGTCTTGAGTTTCCCCTAGCCTAAGAGCCGAGAGCCCGGCGTGCGCGCCCGATAACGCCTCGGTGTCAGCACCACCGTAATTCAGCAGGGGCCGCACGCCGGATCTCGCGCCCTGCGCCCGAACAGTTGATCGAGGTTGCCCTCGAACTGATAAGCGTGGGCCTCGGGCGCGATGCTCTCGACCGGCCAACTCTAGCGGAGAACGGGCATGCGGGCAGCAGGGATCGACGTGAGCAAGGCCAACCTGGATCTGGCCGTGGATGGGCAGCCGGGCGTGGACCGCTTCGCCAACAACCGGGCGGGGATCAACAAGGTGGTCAAGCGCCTGGAGGCAATGGACGTGCAGCGGATCGTGGTCGAGGCCACCGGCGGTTACGAAGAGCCGCTGCTCGAGGCCTGCTGCGATGCGGGGCTCTGGATTCGTAAGCTTCCCCGATCGGCAGACACCCCATAAGTAGAACTTTCTGGCATGTTTCCCCAGCCAGGAGGTTCCATGAAGAAGTCCCGTTTCACCGAGACCCAGATCGTCTCGATCCTCAAGCAGGCCGACGCTGGAGTGCCGGTCAAGGACATTTGCCGGCAGGCCGGCATCAGCGTGCCGACGTACTACAAGTGGAAGTCGAAGTACGGCGGCCTGGAGGCCTCGGAACTGCGTCGGGTCAAGGATCTGGAAGCCGAGAACGCCAAGCTCAAGCGGATGTACGCCGAACTGGCGCTCGACAACGCAGCGATGAAGGACCTGATCGCAAAAAAACTGTAGGGCCGGAGCAGAAGCGCGAGGCAGTGCGGTACCTGATCGAGGTACATGCGCGGCCGCTGAGCCGGTCCTGTGATTGCGTCGGGTTGTCGCGGGCCGCGTGGTACCAAGCGCCCCAGCATTGGACCTTGCGCGACGCCGAGATCATCGCGGCGCTGGCCGGGCAAGTCGAGAGTCGTCCGACGCGCGGCTTCTGGAAGTGTTGCAAGGTCCTGCGCCGTGCGCGACCGGACTGGAACCACAAGCGGATCTACCGAGTGTACAAGGCCATGAAGCTCAACTTGCGTCGCAAGGCCAAGCAGCGGCTGCCCAAGCGCGAACGCGTGCCGCTGTACGTGCCGCGTCTGCCAGACACCGTGTGGTCGGCTGATTTCATGGCCGATGCGCTGGCCTGTGGCCGCCGCTTCCGGACCTTCAATGTGGTCGACGACTTCAACCGTGAGGCGCTGCACATCGAGGTCGACACCTCGATCTCGTCCGCGCGCCTGATCCGCATCTTCGAGCAGCTCAAGCGCGACCACGGCCTGCCGCAGGTCCTGCGCACCGACAACGGCCCGGAGTTCCTGGGCGAGGCCTTCGTGCAGTGGGCCAAGCTCAACGGCATGGCCATCCGGTACATCCAGCCAGGCAAGCCCAACCAGAACGCCTACATCGAACGCTTCAACCGGACCTTCCGCGAGGAGGTCCTGGACCAGCACCTGTTCACCCGCCTCGACGACGTGCGCGAGGCGGCGTACTGGTGGATGCTCGAGTACAACGAGGAGCGTCCCCATGACTCGCTCGGCGACATGACGCCGGTCGAGTATCGTCAAGCCGCCGAAGGTTCTACTTTTGAAATGTCTGCTTGACGGGGAAGCTTACGCCAGCAGCTCAGGGCACGCGGCAAGTTGGGCAAGGTTGCGTTGGTGGCGTGCATGCGCAAGCTGCTTGGCATCGTCAATGCCAAGCGACGTGACGAGCTCAGGATGGAAGGCTTGGCACTGGCTTGAGCGGCACGCTTCAAGACAGTTGCTGAATTAAGCCGCGCCGCGAAGCGGCGTCGGCTTGAATGAATTGTTAGGCATCGCAGGTTAACAAAGTAAGTGCAACACCCACGCCACCCGGAAAGGAAAAGGTGAGCTGGCAGACTGGGGAGGACTTCTCCGGCAAGAGACGATCCTTCATGTACAGCCAGCTCACCCAGGGTGAAAGATACACGCTGGGCGTCCTCAATCGACACGGCCTCACCGGCCGCGCCATCGCCCGAATCATGGGCCGCGACCCGAGCACGATCAGTCGTGAGCTACGGCGCAACGCCTGCCACGCCACCGACGGCGCCTACCGACCCAGCAAGGCCCAGGAGCGAACCAACGGTCGACGGCGGCGCTCCCGGCGCGTGAAGCAGCATGAGCCCGGTATTCTCGAGGCCATCGAGGAGCTTCTGCGAAGCGAGCAGTGGAGCCCCGAGCAGATCGCGAACTGGCTGGCCGACAACAACGTCGCCAGGATCAGCCACATGACCATCTACCGCCACGTGCACAGCGACGCCAGGCGCGGTGGCACGCTCCGCAGCTGCCTGCGCCAAGGCGGCAAGCGCCGACGAAAACGCACGTTCGGCCCAGAGAAACGCGGCCGCCTGCAGGGCAAGCCCATGATCGACACCCGACCCGAAGCCGTCGAGACCCGCGACGAAGTGGGCCATTGGGAAGGAGATACCGTCATGGGCTCGGTCACCGAGCGCGACTGCCTCCTGACCCTGGTCGAACGCAGCACCGGCCTCGCTCTGGTCGCCAAGCTGCCGCATCGCACTACGACTGCAGTGAACCGGGCCGCGCTGAAGCTGATCCGCGAAAGCGGCCTGCCGTTCAAGACCATTACCTGGGACAACGGCACGGAGTTCCATGGCTACAAGGAGCTCGAGCAGGCCGCCCACATCCGTTGCTACTTCGCCTACCCGCACCGCCCATGGCAACGCGGCAGCAACGAAAATTTCAACGGGCTGCTACGGCAGTACTTTCCCAAACGAAGAAGCCTTGCAAAAGTACGGCAAGGCCACTGCGACACCATCGCCCACAAGCTCAACCACAGGCCCAGGAAACGACATGGCTACAAGTCCCCGATCGAGCGACTCGAAGAACTACTCGGGGTGTTGCACTTCGCGTGTTAATTCACCTGCCAACCCCGTCAATGTGCGCTGGCCTTGGATAGCAAGTTAAGAACAGCAACACCACTAACGATGAGACCCATGCCAACAAAAGCCCATGCATCCAATTTTTGACCATGAAGCATCCAAGCGATAGCAGCCACAAGCACAATGCCGAGTCCAGCCCACACAGCGTAGGCGATTCCCATGGGAATGGACTTGAGAGCTAGGGAAAGGAAGTAGAACGCAAGTCCGTAGCCAACCACAACAACGATAGAGGGAGCCAGCTTTGTGAAGCCATTGCTAGACTTTAAAGCCGAAGTTGCTACGACTTCGCCAAAGATAGCAATAGACAGAAAAATCCAGTTCTTCATGCGTAATCTCCTCTGCGATGTGAAGGAGAAATATTGGTAGCTACAAGGCGCTTAAAACAGTCTTGTGGGCGTAGATTTTTTGTGAGCACACGAGAAGCCAAATTTGGCATCTAACGCCTAAGTTAAGCCGAGCTGCGTAGTGGAGCCAAGCACATGGCAAGCTTTACCTGCCATGTGCTTGGTGGAACGAAGCAGCTTCGGCTTGAACGCATTGTTAGGGCTCAACTAGCTTGAACTCGACACCCGCTGTTGAGAACGTTTGACCAAGCTGGAAAGCCCCGTGCTTGTCGCGAGAGTACGGCACAAATACCTCTACTGTTTCGCCTGATACATGAGCCAGCCGGGTGCAAATTGCATCCGATTTTTGCTCTTGCCCAGGAGGAACTACGTACATATCCAAACACACACCAGCTGCCCTGATGGAGCCAAGAGCCGCCGAGTGAGCGAAAGATGATTGAAGAAACTCAACCATATCAGCCGACTTAGGCTGCTCGGTGCCGAGGCTCCCAGCTACTTGGGCTATCTTTCCGTCGGGGGTCATCGATACGCCAAATGGAATGAACTCGCCATGCGCAAGCAGCATGTACTCAGCGAACCCGAGAGCCTCATTGAACAGAGCATTGAGATCTTCGGAAGCCACAATTGAGCCCTAACACCTATTCGAAGACAAATTGGGGTGTAACCTCGCCCCGTAATCCTGCTTCCCAACGCATCATGTGGGCCGTTTCCCCAACCGGATCAATAGCTTCGACCCGCCGAAGGCGCATAACCCTGGGACATAACCCGTTGCGCTCAAACAAAGGCCGGGATCACTGCTGATGCCCGGCCCCTTGCTATCACCTGTCGTGTGCCCGGATCAGCCGCACTTCGAGTACCCGCAGTTCAGGCACGTCGCGCAGCCGTCCATCAGTACCAGCGCCTTGGTGCTGCACTTGTGGCACATGGTGGCGCTGGGCGGGAAGCTGGCGCCGTCGCCGGTTATGGCGATGTCTTCGGGGTGGTCGTTGGCGGTTTGAAGAGCGCCCTCATCCGCCCTTCGGGCACCTTCTCCCGCACTGGCGGGAGAAGGGTTCAGAGCGGCGGGCGCGCCTGCGTCAGCGTTTTTTTTTGAGCGGTCTTCGTACTGCTTGCGCTTCTCGGCGATCAGCGCGCGGGTGGCGTCGCTCATTTCCGGGTCGTGGATCATGCCGATCGACTTCAGGTGCTCTTCGACGATGAAGCCGAGTTCCGCCACCAGCGAGGGCATGTAGACGCCGCCGGCCTTGAAGTAGCCGCCGCGGGGGTCGAACACGGCCTTCATCTCTTCCACCAGGAAGGTCACGTCGCCGCCCTTGCGGAACACCGCGCTCATGATGCGGGTGAGCGCGACGATCCACTGGAAGTGCTCCATCGACTTCGAGTTGACGAAGATCTCGAACGGACGGCGCTGCTCGTGCTCGGTGTCGGCGTTGAGCACGATGTCGTTGATGGTCACGTACATGGCGTGCTCGACCAGCGGCGACTTGATCTTGTAAGTGCTGCCGATCAGCACCTCGGGGCGCTCGATGCGCTCGTGCATCTGGATGACGTCGGCGCTGGGGCGTGCAGCGGCCTCGGCGGCTTCGCTGGCCTGCGCGGCGGCGGCCGCTTCCTTCGCCTTGTCCTCGGGAAGGACGACGGCGTAACCCTTGATTTTCTTTTCGATCCTGACGGCCATTATTGATTCCGTAGTGCGGTGTTCTGGATGGGAGGGCCCTCACCCCTGCCCCTCTCCCGCGGGGAGAGGGGTGAGGAAAGGCGCTAGCGCGGCGCCTTGCGGGCGGCCTTCTTCGCGGTCTTCCTGGCAGGCGCGGTGCGCGCTGCGGTTTTCTTCGCCACCACGCGGGTGCTGGCGGACTTCGTTGCGGTCTTCCTGGTTGCGGCCTTCCTTGCCGCCACCTTCTTCGCTGCAGCTTTCTTGGCGACCACCTTTTTCGCAGCCACCTTTTTCGCAGCCGCCTTCTTCACGGCCCTGGACGGCGTGGTGGCCGCCGGCTTGCCGGTGGTGCGGCCGGCCACGCGGCCTTCGGCCTGACGGGCAGTCGCGGCCTCGGCGTTGCGGGCCACCAGCTTCTTCGCGACCACGTCGCCGGTCAGCGGCCGGTCGGTTGCGCGCCTGGCGGACGTGGCGGCTTTTTTCGTGGGTGGGGCGGGCTTCGCGCGGGTGGATGCGGCCTTGCTGGCGGTCTTCTTCGGGGCGGACCTGACGCGCTTGGCCGCTTCGCGGGCGATGGCGGCCATGCCGTCGGCGGCGTCCTGCACTTTCTCCGCCACGGTCTCTGCGGTATCGCGGATCGTCGCGGTCACTCCATTACCGTTGCTCATCGGGGTTTCCTCGTCGGGTGCGCGGGCGCTGCCCACGCGGGAGATACGGGATTGCCTTCACGTGCTGTCGTGCGGAGCGACCCGGCGCGGCGAACCGCGCCGTGCATCAGAACTTGCCGTAATACCCTTCCTTCAGAGCGTCGAACAGGTTGGCGGCGGTGTGGGTTTCGCCGTCGTATTCGATCTGCTCGTTGCCCTTCACCTCCACCACGGACCCGTCCTCGAGCTCGAAGCGGTAGGTGGTGTTCTCCAGGTCCTTCTCCTTCACCAGCACGCCCTGGAAGGCGGCCGGGTTGAAGCGGAACGTGGTGCAGCCCTTGAGGCCCTGCTGGTAGGCGTAGGTGTAGATGTCCTTGAAGTCCTCGTACGGGTAGTCGGTCGGGACGTTCGCGGTCTTGGAGATCGAGCTGTCCACCCACTTCTGCGCGGCGGCCTGCACGTCCACGTGCTCCTTCGGCGAGATGTCGTCGGCGGAGATGAAGTAGTCGGGCAGCTGCGCGTCGGCGCTTTCGGCGAACGGCATCGCCTTGGCGTTGACCAGGTGGCGGTAGGCCAGCAGCTCGAAGGAGAACACGTCCACCTTCTCCTTCGACTTCTTGCCCTCGCGGATCACGTTGCGGCTGTAGTGGTGCGCGAACGAGGGCTCGATGCCATTGGAGGCGTTGTTGGCCAGGCTCAGGGAAATGGTGCCGGTGGGTGCGATCGAGCTGTGGTGGGTGAAGCGCGCACCGGTCTCGGCCAGCTGCTCGACGAGTTCCGGCGCCACGGTGGCCACCTTCTGCATGTAGCGGCTGTAGCGCGCGTGCAGCACCTTGCCTTCGATCTCCTGGCCGATCTTCCAGCCGTCTTTCGCCATCTCCGGGCGCTTGCGCAGCATTTCCCGGGTAATGGTGAAGCGCTCTTCCATGATCGGCGCCGGTCCCTTCTCCTGGGCGAGCGCCAGGCCGGTTTCCCAGCCGGCAACGGCCATGTCGCGGGCGATGGCTTCGGTGAACTCGCAGCTCTCCTTCGAGCCGTACTTCATCTTCAGCATGGTCACGGTGCTGCCCAGGCCCAGGAAGCCCATGCCGTGGCGGCGCTTGCGCATGATCTCGTTGCGCTGCTCTTCCAGCGGCAGGCCGTTCACTTCCACCACGTTGTCGAGCATGCGGGTGAACACGCGCACGACTTCCTTGTATTCCTCCCAGTCGAAACGCGCGCGGTCGGTGAACGGGTCGCGCACGAACTTGGTGAGGTTGATCGACCCCAGCAGGCACGCGCCGTACGGCGGCAGCGGCTGCTCGCCGCAGGGGTTGGTGGCGCGGATGTTCTCGCACCACCAGTTGTTGTTCATCTCGTTGACCTTGTCGATCAGGATGAAGCCCGGCTCGGCGTAGTCGTACGTCGAGACCATGATCATGTCCCACAGGTGGCGGGCACGGACCTTGCCGTACACGCGGCAGGCCACCAGGCCGTCGTCGCGCACCACATAGCCTTCGGTCTGCGGCCACTCGCGCCAGATCACCTGCTCGGCATCGGCGAGGTCGACATCGCCCTCTTCCTTCAGCGACAGCGGGAACACCAGCGGCCAGTCGGCATCTGTCTCCACCGCCTGCATGAAGCCGTCGGTGACCAGCAGCGAGAGGTTGAACTGGCGCAGGCGGCCGTCCTCGCGCTTGGCGCGGATGAAGTCGCGCACGTCGGGGTGGCTGACGTCGAAGGTGCCCATCTGCGCGCCACGGCGGCCACCGGCCGACGACACCGTGAAGCACATCTTGTCGTAGATATCCATGAAGGACATCGGGCCCGAGGTATAGGCGCCGGCGCCGGCGACGAACGCGCCGCGCGGTCGCAGTGTCGAGAACTCGTAGCCGATGCCGCAGCCGGCTTTCAGCGTCAGCCCGGCCTCGTGGACCTTCTGCAGGATGCCGTCCATCGAGTCGCCGATGGTGCCCGACACGGTGCAGTTGATGGTCGAGGTGGCGGGCTTGTGGGCCAGCGCGCCGGCGTTGGAAGTGATGCGGCCGGCCGGGATCGCCCCGCGGCGCAGCGCCCACAGGAAGCGCTCGTACCAGTACTTGCGCTTCTCGCCGTCGGGCTCGGCATCGGCCAGCGCGCGCGCGACGCGCTGGTAGGTGCCGTCGATGTCGGCATCCACCGGTTCGCCCTGCTTGGTCTTGAGGCGGTACTTCTTGTCCCAGATGTCCGCCGACGCGGGCTGCATCGGGATGTCCGTGGTCGTGTCGTTCCTGACCGCCTCGAGGCGCACCGTGCTCATGCCTGACCTGTCTCCTGTGGTGTCCGGCGGAGTGCTTCCGCCGTGATGTTGTTTCATGGGTGGGTGTCCGGTGCCGGCGCCTGGAGGCACCGACGCCCGGAGCGCGCTGCGTGGTTACGCATCGCGATCGTGTCCGTGGTTTGTGCGTGGCCCGGGGCCGATTACCTGCACGTCCGCCTCCCCGTCAGGCGTTGCATGCCGACCTTGCCTGTCCACCAGTGCTTGGGTTATGGGCTTCATGCAGACCCCAAGATGTAGTGGACAACGCGGTCCAAGCTACGCCCGGCCGGGGGCGAAGTCAACGCCTTGACGGGGTCTCCGACGTGCGGTGCGCGGGGGTCTTCACGGGCCACGGGAGCGGCCCGCCGGGTGATCATGAACAGGCGCTTTTCAAGCAGTGGCGGGGCGCCCCGCGGGTGTGGAGCACAAGCTGACTGCGCGTTACCGTCGGGCCCCGGCGACGTGTCGCGCACCCCGCTTTCACGTCGCTGCCACCCACCCCGACAGAACAATCAACTTCACATGCGCCCATTCCCGACCCTCCTTGCCCTGATGGCCGCTGCCGCGTTCGGCGGCATGGCCGCCACCGTGCTCACCGACCTGCCACGCCAGGCGCGCGCGGCCGAGCCCGCGGTGCCGGCGCCGGCCGGCGTGGTCACGTCGGGGCTGCCGTCGATCGGCGGCCAGCCGCTGCCGTCGCTGGCACCCATGCTCGAGCAGGTGATCCCGGCCGTCGTCGGCGTGCACAACACCCGCCGCGTGCAGGTCAGCCCCTTCGGCAACGACCCGTTCTTCCGCCGCATGTTTCCCGAGATGAGCCAGGAGCGGCTGGACCAGTCGCTGGGCTCGGGCGTGGTCGTGGATGCCCAGCGCGGCCTGGTGCTGACCAACCACCACGTGATCGAGGGCGCCGACGAGGTGTCGGTGACGCTGTCGGACGGGCGCACGCTGCCGGCCGAGTTCCTCGGCTCCGACCCGGAGACCGACATCGCGCTGATGCGGGTGGAGTCCACCGACCTCACCGCGATCCCGCTGGCCGACAGCAGCACGCTGCGGGTCGGCGATTTCGTGGTCGCGGTGGGCAACCCGTTCGGCTTCAGCCAGACGGTGACCTCCGGCATCGTCTCGGCGGTCGGCCGCAGCAACGTGCCGGGCATCGGCTTCCAGAACTTCATCCAGACCGACGCGTCGATCAACCCCGGCAATTCCGGGGGCGCGCTGGTCAACCTGCGCGGCGAGCTGGTCGGCATCAACACCGCCAGCTTCAACGTGCGTGGCAGCATGGCCGGCAATATCGGCATCGGCTTCGCGATCCCGTCGAACCTGGCCGGCAGCGTGATGCGCCAGCTGGAGAACAGCGGCACGGTGCGCCGCGGCACGCTCGGCATCGACACCCAGACGGTGGATGCGCGCATCGCCCAGGGCCTGGGCATCGACGAGCCGCGCGGTGCGGTGGTGACCCGGGTGCACGAAGGTGCGGCCGGTGCACGTGCCGGTCTGCGCACCGGCGACGTCGTGGTCGCCGCCAACGGCCAGCGCGTGGACAACGCCGAGGCGCTGCGCAACATCCAGGGCCTGCAGCCGGTGGACGCGCCGATGACGCTGTCGGTGCTGCGCGACGGCCGCACCCTCGAGATCTCGACGCGCCTGACCGAACTGCCGCGCGACGGCGCCTCGTACGACCCGCGTCTGGCCGGCGCCACCCTGTCCGACCTTCCCGAAGCATTGCGCCGCCAGACCGACCGCATCAGCGGCGTGCTGGTGGAGCGTGTCGAGCCCGGCAGCGCGGCGGCCCGCAACGGCCTGCGCGCCGGGGACCTGATCCGCGCCGCCACCGGTGGCCAGTTCCACGACCTTGCCGGCTTCCGCGCCACCCTCGCCGGCCAGCCGGACGCACTGGTGCTGCTGGTGGTCCGCGGTGGCCGCCAGTACCAGCTGCGCCTGCAGTAGTTCCGCCCCACCCCTCACCCAACGGAGAACGACCATGAGCACCACCCCGACCAATACCCTCAAGCAGGACCTCGGTGACTGCGGCGGCTCGCTGAAGCAGGCCGCCACCGATGCCAGCAGCGCGCTGCGCAATGCCGCCGCGGCTGCCGCCGAAGAGCTGAAGGCCGGCCAGGCCAATCTGAAGGCCGACCTGTCCGATGGCGCCTCCGCCGGCATGTCGGCGCTGGGTGGCCTCAACGAAGCGGGCCGCGAGCAGGTCGACGAGCTGCTCGACAAGGGCAAGGACCTGGTCGACAGCGCGGCCGACATGATCCGCGAGCGTCCGCTGGCGTCGTTCGGCGTTGCCTTCGCTGCCGGCTGGCTGATCGCCAAGCTCGGCCGCTAACGTCCAGTCCTGCCACGGGGAACAGCCTTGAAACCTGACGACCAAGCCCCCCGGGACGCCACAGGCGGCGCTGCGCCCGAACCGGGCAAAGCGCCGCACGTGGACGAAAGCGTCCGTCGCATCGGCAAATCCGGGCGTGACACCGCGAAGTCCGCACTGGACACCGGGCGTGCGCTGCGACGGCTGATCTCGGCCGACTTCGCGCTCGCGCGCAGTGCCACCGGCCGTGCAATGGCCTGGGTGGCGATCGGGGTGGTGTTCGGCGCGTCGGCGTGGCTGCTGCTGATGGGCGCGCTGATCGTGCTGCTGCAACGTATCGACGGGATCTCCTGGCTGGCCTCGTTCACGATCACCGCGCTGGTCAGCCTGGTGGTCACCGGGCTTGCCGGCTGGCGGGCCTCGGTGTTCTTCGATTACGCGGGCATGCACGCCAGCCGCCGGCAGTTGCAGCGGCTGGGGCTGTTCAGCGAGGACGACGAGGATGACGAGGAGTCGTCCGCCGCCAAGGGCACCCAACCCCCGATGCCCTCGGAGGCGGCGGGTCCGCAGCGTGACGGACTGGCCGGTCCGAAGCCACCGGGGACGGAGGCGCCATGAACTTCGAACAACTGAAAAAGCGCGTGGAGCGCAGCGAGCAGGTGGTGGACGGCCGCATCCTGCAGACCCGGCTGTCGTGGAGCGGGCTGCAGACCAACTGGAAGGAAGGCTGGACCCCGCCGCGCATCATCATCGTCGGTGCTTTGCTGGGCTTCATCAGCGGCAAGGCACAGCCGGCGCGGGCGATGCGCCACGTGGGCCAGTTCGCCAACCCGAAGATGATGCAGCTGGTGACCTCGGTGGCGGGGCTGGTGGCCTCGGTGCAGTCGAGCTTTGCCGCCAGCAAGGCCCAGACCGCCGCCGACACCGCGGATGACGCCGCGACCACGGCCGACGTGGCCGCGACCACCGCGGATGCAGCAGCGGGCGGTGCCGCCGGTGGCGCGGCTGCGGACGCGTCCATGTCTGCCGCGCGTGTGGCGGCGGGCTCCACGGCGACGATGCATCCATTCGATGCGGATCGGCCACGCAGTGATCGCAGCCGGCCGGACCCGCAGTGGGATCGCCAGCCGTCACCGGCCGAGGCCGCCACCGACCTGTCAGAACGCTAGCGGCATGGTCGCCAGCGCCGAGACCGTCGACAGCGAGCTGCCACCGGCGCCCGCCCCCCGCCCACGCGCGCCGGTCTCACTGGTGGTGCTGGCCACCCTTGCCGTGCTGGCCGCCGCCTGGGCGGCGCAGGGGCTGATCCTGCCCATTCTGCTGGCGATGTTCTTCGCCATGGTCGGCAACCCGATCCTGCGCGGCCTGCGGCGGCTGTACGTGCCGCGCTTCCTCGGCGCGCTGATCGTGCTGATCGGTGGCCTGGCGGCAACCGGCATGCTGGCCTGGCAGCTGGCGGGCCCGGTGCGGGTATGGATCGAGGAGGCGCCGCGGCAGCTGCGCTCGCTCACCCCGCGCCTGCAGCAGATGGCCAAGCCGGTGCAGTCGGCCAGCGCCGCGGCGGAATCGATCGCCCGGGTCGCCGATGTCGGCCCGAAGCAGCGCGTGCAACTGGTGGAGATCAAAAGCGGCGGCACGCTGGCGCTGCTGGCGGCCACGCCACGGATGATGGCGTCGGTGCTGGCGGTGGTGCTGCTGACGTTCTTCTTCATGGTCTACGGCGAGCGCCTGCAGCGGCATGCGATCGCGATCCTGCCCGACCGCCAGCGCAAGAAGCTCACCGTCGACATCATGTCCTCGATCGAGCGCGAGGTGTCGCGCTACATCCTCACCATCAGCATCATCAACACCCTGCTGGGCATGGCGCTCGCCGGCAGCCTGATGGCGCTGGGCGTGGGCGGCCCGGAGGCGCTGATGTGGGGCACGATCGTGGCGCTGCTGAATTTCGCCCCGTACGTCGGCGCCTTCATCGGCGCGTTCCTGATGTTGCTGATGGGCCTGGTGAGCTTCGACACGCTGGGCATGTCGCTGCTGCCGGTGGCGATCTATCTCGGCCTGCACACGCTGGAGGGGCAACTGATCACCCCGATCGTGCTCGGCCGGCGGATGGCGCTGTCGCCGCTGATCCTGATCATCGCGCTGATGGTGTTCGGGTTCCTGTTCGGCATCATCGGCCTGCTGCTGGCGGTGCCTCTGCTCGTCTGCGCCAAGATCGCGCTGGTGCGCGTGGAAGGCATGGACCGCTGGGCGCGACTGCTGGAGTAGTCCCCGGCGCGGGACGCTGCGTGCCTCACGGCACGGGTGCCGGTCAGCGGCCGCGGCCTACAATGGCCGCCATGGCTTTCGCCGTCCGCGCCATCACCCTCGACCTCGACGACACCGTGTGGCCGTTCGCACCGATCGGCGAGCGCATCGAGCGCGTGCTCGACGAGTGGCTGCGCACGCACAGCCCGGAAACCGCGAAGCGCTGGCCGCCGGAGGCGATGCGCGCGATGCGCGAACGGGTGTGGCGCAACAATCCGCACCTGGCCCATGACCTCTCCGCGCTGCGGCGGATGACGCTGGAAATCGCGCTGCGCGACAGCGGCGCCGACATGGCGCTGCTGGATCCCGCCTACGAGGCGTTCTACGCCGCGCGCAACGAGGTCGAGCACTACCCCGACAGCCTCGATGCCCTGGCGCGCATCAGCGCGCGGGTGCCGGTGGCGGCGCTGAGCAACGGCAACGCCGACCTCGCGCGGATCGGTATCGACTCGCACTTCGTGTTCCAGCTCGGCTCGCGGGAACACGGCAAGGCCAAGCCGTCGGCGTGCATCTTCCACGCCGCCTGCGCGCGGCTGGAATGCGCGCACGGCGAGGTGCTGCACGTCGGCGACCATGTGGATGCGGACGTCGCCGGCGCCTTCCGCGCCGGCCTGCGCACCTGCTGGATCAACCGCGACGGCCGCCGATGGACCAACCGCCAGCTGCGGCCCGACCTCGAATTCGACAGCCTCGCGGGGCTTGCCGACTGGATGGAAACGCACGACATCCGCGCTCCCGCCATCGCCCGCGCTGGCTGATCCATCACATCGCACCTCGCCGTTTTTTCAGGAGTCCGCATGACATCGACCGCCCCCACCCTGCCCGCCGGCCTGGTCGCCGCCACCGACGCCACGCAGCCGCGCCCGTTGCACGTGGTGCAGCGCGCCGATGTCGACAGCTGGCGCTCGCGCCAGGATGCGCGCACGCAGGCCTGGCTGGACGGCCACGGCTTCGACGGCAAGGGCTGGATCGCGCTGCCCGGCGATGACGGCCTGGCGGGCGCGCTGTGGGTGGTGGACGACGCCCGCGACCCCTACGCCTGGGCACAGGCCCCGACCGCGTTGCCGCAGGGCGACTGGACGGTGGACGTCGCCGACGACGCGCGCAGCGCCTGCGTGCTCGGCTGGGGGCTGGGGGCCTACCGCTTCACCCGCTACTGCAAGGGCGGCCGCGCGCCGGCGCGGCTGGTGCTGGACGGCGAGCATGCCGACATCCTGCACCTCGTCACCGCCTGCAACCGCGTGCGCGACCTGGTCAACACGCCGACCGAGGACATGGGCCCGGAGCAGCTGGAGCAGATTACCCGCGACATCGCCGCCGCGCACGGCGCAAGCGTGGAAAGCATCGTCGGCGACGAGCTGCTGGCGCGGAACTTCCCCGCGATCCACGCGGTCGGCCGCGCCTCGCACCGCGCGCCGCGGCTGCTGCAGCTGACCTGGGGCGACGCCGCACATCCGCAGCTGGTGCTGGTGGGCAAGGGCGTGTGCTTCGACACCGGCGGGCTCGACATCAAGCCGGCCGATGGCATGCGCAACATGAAAAAGGACATGGGCGGTGCCGCGCACGCGATCGCCATGGCCGAACTGGTGATGGCCCGCGCGTTGCCGGTGCGGCTGACGCTGCTGGTCCCGGCGGTCGAGAACGCCATCGGGCCGAACGCGCTGCGCCCGGGCGAGGTGATCGCCACACGCAAGGGTCTGAGCGTGGAGATCGACAACACCGACGCCGAAGGCCGCCTGGTGCTGTGCGATGCGCTGGCGCTGGCCGGCGAGCAGTCGCCGGACCTCATCGTCGACTTCGCGACGCTCACCGGCGCCGCGCGCATCGCGCTCGGCCCCGACCTGCCGGCGCTCTACAGCAACGACGACGGCGTGGCCGGTGCGTGGCTGGAGCAGGGCCTGGCCCACCGCGACCCGGTGTGGCGGATGCCGCTGTGGCGGCCGTACCTGCGCTATCTGCACAGCCGCATCGCCGACATGGCCAATGCCGGCTCGCGGATGGCCGGTTCGGTCACCGCCGCCCTGTATCTCGAGCGCTTCGTGCCGGAAGGCCAGCCGTGGGCGCACCTGGACGTGTATTCCTGGAACGACAGCGACCGCCCCGGCAAGCCCGCAGGCGGCGAGGCCCAGGGCCTGCGCGCGGCGTGGGCGATGCTGGAAGCGCGCTACCGCTGAACGGCACGCCGGAACAGCGCCCTCATCCGCCCCTGCGGGGCACCTTCTCCCGCAGGCGGGAGAAGGGTTGGTCCTGCCCCCCCCCGCCGGAGGGTAGGGCTTGCATGCCGCGCACACCGGCACGGGGGAGCAGGAATCAGTCGAGGCGGGCGGTGTCTCGACAGGCAAGGTCGCCCCCTTACGAGAGCCCCGCGACTGACAACCCTTCTCCCGCCTGCGGGAGAAGGTGGCGCGGAGCGCCGGATGAGGGCGGCTCGCCGGTCTGGTGGGTGACCCTGCCGCTCAGGCCGGCAGTTCCACCCGCAGGAGATCCGCCGGCCGTTCCGCTGCGGTGACCTCGGCCTGTGGATCCTCCTCACGATCCCACGCAAGCGCATCGCCAGCCGCCAGCGCGTGTTCGCCGATCGCGACGTTCCCGTGCAGCACCTGCAGCCACACCTTGCGCCCGGGCTTCACGTCGATCGCCACCCCCTCGCCCGGTGGCACCCTCGCCACCGAGATCCGCGCATCCAGACGCAGCGGCAATGCGTCCGGGTCGGCGTTGTCGGCATCGCCGGAATCGGCATCGCCAGCCGCCAGTACCTGCCAGCGTCCATCACGGCCCGTGCGGTCGAACCACGCCTCCAGCTTCCGCGGCGTGGTGTTGAGCACAGCCGGTTGCAGCCACAGGCGCACCATGTCGACCGGATGCTCCGCGGACGGGTTGTGCTCGACGTGGTCGATGCCATGCCCGGCGTCGAGCAGCTGCGCGCAGCCGCCATGCAGTTCGCCGGATGCGGTGCCATCGGACCACGCCAGCACGCCACAGCGCACCCAGGTCAACACCTGCATGTTGGCTCTACGTTGCGCCGGCAGCGCCACGCCCGCGCCGATGCATTCCTCGGCCAGTACGCGCAGCGCACCGAAGCCCATGCGGCTGCGATCGACAAAGCTGCCCGACGAGAAGCTGTGCACGCTGTCGATGCCGGCCTGCGCCAGGCGGCCGCGGGTGTGCGCGGGAAACAACACGGGCATGGAACCTCCGCAGACGAAGACGCCCCCGGGTCCGGGGGCGTCGCGATCTTACCGCTGCGCATCCTGCCGTTGCAGCGCGCTCACTCCGCGGCGACGCTGGCCTCGGTGGTGATGTGCAGTTCGATCTCGTCGGCCACGTGCGGCACGTGCATGCCCAGGCCGAAGTCGCTGCGCTTGATCGTGGCCTTCGCATCGAAGCCCGCGGTCGGCTTCCTGCTCATCGGGTGCGCACCGATGGTGTTGATGGTGGTGTCGAGCACCACCTCGCGAGTGATGTCCTTGATGGTGAGGTCGCCGGTGACCTTCAGCTTTCCCTCGCCTGCGGCTTCCACCGAGGTGCTGCGGAAGGTGGCCTGCGGGAATTTCTCCGCATCGAAGAAATCGTCGCTCAACAGGTGGTCGTTGAACGCCGGCACGTTGGATTCCAGCCCGGACAGCGGCAGGGTGACCTGGACGCTGGAGGCGGACACGTCGTCGGCGTCGTGGACGATGCGGCCCTCGGCATCGCCGAACAGGATCACCGGATTGGAGAAGCCGAAGTGGTTCCACTTCGCCACGACCGTGGTGTGCGACGGATCCATCGTGTAGGTGACCGGGGCGGCGAATGCGGCACCGGCGGCCACTGCCAGCGCGGCGACCAGCGCACTGCGTTGCAGGAACCTGCGGGAATGCATGTGCATGGCGGAACTCCTTGTGGCGGGATGAGTGCATGAGCCGGGTCGGTGGACCCGGCGGTCATGTCATGGGACACCGGATCACACGATCCGGCAGGCCTCGTCGAACGACAGCCGCGGCGAACGGTCGAAGATGCTGGCCGGGTCGCCATGGCCGATGTTGACGAGGATGTTGCTGCGGATGCTGGTGCCGGCGAAGAACAGCTCGTCGACCATCGCCGCGTCGAAGCCGGTCATCGGGCCGGTGTCGAGGCCCAGCGCGCGCGCGGCGAGGATCAGGTAGGCCGCCTGCAGGCTGCCGTTGCGCAACGCATGGTCGCGGCGTGCTTCCTGCGGGCCGTCGAACCAGCTCTTCGCATCGGTATGCGGGAACAGGTACGGCAGCTTCTCGTGGAAGTCGAGGTCATGGCCGACGATCACCACCACCGGCGCCGACAGCGTCTTCTCCCGATTGCCCTCCGACAGCGCCGGGGCGAGCTTCTGCTTCGCCTCGTCGGACCGTACGAACACGAAACGCGCCGGACACTGGTTGGCGCTGGTCGGCCCCCACTTCACCAGTTCGTACAGCCGCTGCAGGGTGGCGTCGTCGATCCCGCCGGTGAAGCGGTTGTAGGTGCGTGCGGTGCGGAAGAGCTGGTCCAGGGCAGTCGCGTCGAGCGCCTTCATCGTGCGTGGGTCCTTTGCGGCGATGCCGCGCGTGTGAACAGGCCCGCAGTGTAGAGTCCCGGCCGCAGGGCTGCCGAGCCCGGGTCGCAACGCAAGGTCATGCCACTGGAACGCACGCCCGCGCAATTCAAGGACCACGTCGTGGATGCGGCGATCTGGACCCTCACCGACGGCAACGCCGGCAACGTGCGCCAGGCCGATGCGCTGGCGGCCGCGCTCGGCGGGCCAACCCGCGGCTTCACGCTTGCCGCGCGCGCGCCATGGCGCGTGGCGGCACCGCGCATGCTGCCGCGTGCACGGGGTGCATTCGGCGATGCCTGGGCACAGGCGCTGGCGCAGCCGCCGCGGCTGGCGATCGGCTGCGGCCGCCAGGGCGCGCTGGCCACGCGGCTGGCCGGCCGTGCCGGCGCGCGCACCGTGCAGATCCTCGATCCGCGCATCGACCCGTGCCACTGGGACCTGGTGATCGCACCCGATCACGACGGTCTGCGCGGCGAAAACGTACTGACCGTGACCGGCAGCCTGCATCCGGTCGACGATGCCTGGCTCGACGCGGCCCGCGTTGCGCACCCCGCGCTGGGCGCGCTGCCCGGCCCGCGCACCGCGTTGCTGCTGGGCGGGCCGAGCCGGCATGTCGGGTTCGACGTGGCCGCGTTCGAGCGGCTGGCGGCGATGCTGCTGCCGCGCATCGCCGCCGAGGGCGGCAGCCTGCTGGCCACGGTGTCACGGCGCACGCCGGCCGACGTCGTCAGCGCACTGCGCGCACGCGTGGCCGATCTTCCCGGCGTGTGCTGGACCGGCCCCGGCGATGGCGCGAACCCCTATGCCGGACTGCTGGCCTGGGCCGATCGCATCGTCTGCAGCGCGGACTCGGTCAACATGCTGTCGGAGGCGAGTGCGACGCGGGCGCCGGTGTTCGTCGCCGAACCCGGGCGCGTGCGCGGACGTCCGCGGCAGTTCATCGATGCGCTGCTGTCGCGCGGGCGCGTGCGCGCGCTGGATGCGGCACTGGAACCATTCGACGCCGAGCCTCTGCGCGAGACCGCGCGCATCGCCGTGGTGGTGCGGGCACGCCTGGGGATCGACCCCGGCTGAGCTGACTGCAGGATCCTGCACGGAACGGATCCTGCGCAAGCGGATGCCTGGCAGCAGTCGTGCGGGGAGCGGCGTTTGGGCGATCGCGCTACCCGCAAGCCCGCCGTCACCGCAGGCATTTCGTGGCCGAAGCCGCTCCCACATGTCCATCCCAGGAGTACTCCATGGGTTCCCATGGGAGTTCGCCGGGCCGCTGCCGCGGGTGCTGCGGCCTTTGACGTACAATCGCCGCGCTTCAGGTGACCCGGCTTTGGCCGGGTTGGACACGCCAGTGTCCAACGGGAAGCCGGTGACGCGCGCGGAGATCTCCGCCGCCATTCCGGCGCTGCCCCCGCAACGGTAAGCGAGTCGAGGCGCCGCCTCCGCCACTGTGGTCCCGCGCAAGCGGCCCATGGGAAGGCGCGGCGCCGGGGCCGGTCCACGACCGGTCCACTCGCGAGCCCGGAGACCGGCCTGGAGCGGGCCCCGGCCCGAGCGGTTGCCGATGCGGTGGGCATCGAGGCTGCGCGATGCGCGTGCGCGTGCATCCGTGCCTCGCGCCTGTCTGTTGCGTGCACCCGTGCGGGTCGATCGCGGGCAGTCGCATCCAGCGCCTGCCTCCACACGACACGCGTGCGAGGGTGCGCGCGAGGAGTTTCCATGCACGTCCGACCGTTGTTCCTGGCGATCGCCGCCAGCGTCCCATTCGTTCCGATGACCGGCCACGCCGTGACTGCCGCGGCAGACCTGGATGAGATCGTCGTCACCGGCACCCGGCTGCCCGTCACGCTCGCCGACAGCATCTCGCCCACCGAGGTGATCGATCGCGCCGAGATCGAACGCACCCAGCCGCTGGACCTGCCGGAGCTGCTCCAAGGGCGTGCCGGCATCAACCTGGTGAACAACGGCGGGCCGGGCAAGCAGACCTCGCTGTTCATGCGCGGCGCGGGCTCCAACCAGATCCTGGTGCTGGTGGATGGCATCCGCATCGGATCCGCCACCGCCGGCCTGCCTGCGCTGCAGGACATTCCCGTCGAACAGATCGAACGCATCGAGATCGTACGCGGACCGCATTCCAGCCTGTACGGCGCCGATGCGATCGGCGGCGTCATCCAGATCTTCACCCGCCGCGACCGCGGTGCATTGCGGCCGCGTCTGCACCTCGGTGCGGGCAGCGACAACCTGCGCCGGGCCGGTGCCGGCATCGGTGGCGGCAGCGAACGTGCGTGGTTCGGTGCGGACGTCGCCTACACCCGCACCGATGGCATCAACTCGTGCCGCGGGCGCGGGCCGGATCCGGCTGATCCGTACGACTTCGGCGCCGGCTGCTTCACCGACGAACCCGACGACGACGGCTACCGCAACCTGTCGACCAGCGTGCTTGGCGGAGTGGCGCTGGCCGAACACTGGACCCTCGATGCGCATCTGCTGCGCGCCGAAGGAGAGAACGAATACGACGGCAGCTGGGCGAACTACTCGGAGGTCGTCCAGCAGGTGGCCGGCGCCACCCTGGACTATGCGCCGGCCAGCGGCTTCGGCCTCCGCTCGAGCGTGGGCCGCAGCACCGACCGGACCGACGACTACGCCGACGGCATCCACGTCGCCGAATTGCGCACCCGTCGCGACCAGGCCACCGTCCAGGCGAACCTGCCGCTGGGCACCACGCAGACCGCGGCGGTCGGCATCGACTGGCTGCGCGACCGGATCGACGGCACCTCCGGGTACGACGTGGCATCGCGGGACAATCTCGGCGTGTTCGCGGTCTGGACGGGCCGCTTCGGCGCACACCACATCGAGGCCAGCGCGCGGCACGACGACAACGAACAGTTCGGCGGCCACGCCACCGGCAGCCTCGGCTGGGGCCTGTCGCTCGCGCATGACCTGCGCCTCAATGCCAGCTTCTCAACGGGTTTCCGCGCTCCGAGCTTCAACGACCTGTACTACCCCGGCTTCGGCAACGCCGGCCTGCAGCCCGAGGAATCGAAGAACCTGAACCTCGGAGTCAGCCAGGCCCGCAACGCCTGGCACTGGGCGCTGGACGTGTACGAGAACCGCGTCGACGATCTCATCAGCTACGACGCCGCACTCGGCCTGCCCGGCAACGTGGCGAAGGCGCGCCTGCGCGGTGCCGAACTGGCCGGTGGGCTGGCACTGGGCGAGTGGCGCCTTGGCGCGCAGCTCAGCCACGTCGATCCGCGCAACCGCAGCGACGGGCCGGGCCACGACAACCTGCTCGCGCGGCGTGCGCGCAACACCGGCCGCGTCGACATCGACCGCGCGTTCGGCGCGCTGCGCGTGGGCGCAACGGTCAACGCCGCCGGCCACCGTTACGACGATGCCGCCAATCTCGACCGCGTCGGCGGCTTCGCCACCACCGACCTGCGCGTAGAGTACGCCTTCGCGCCCGCGTGGGCCCTGCAGGCGCGGGTGAGCAACGTGTTCGACCGCGACTACGAGACGGTGCGCTGGTACAACCAGCCCGGCCGCGGGTTCATGGTGACGCTGCGTTACGCGCCGGTACGCTGACCGCGCGACGCAGTTCCGCGTGCCCTTGCGGCCCGGGGAACAGTCGCGGCCAAAGCCGCTCCCACACCGCCTGTGGGAGCGCCTTCAGGCGCGAATGCCATCCGTGCGCAGGCATCGCGGCCAGGGCCCGACCGGCCCTTGCCTGTGGGAGCGCGTTCAGGCGCGACAGAGTATCCGCCGCCGGGCGACCGCCGCGGCGCCGCGCCTGGGTGCCTATGCCAGGCTCAGCAGTTCCTCGAAGCGGTCGAGCACCGCCAGGGCGCCGGCGCCGTGCAGGTCGAAGCTGCGCGGGTAGCCGTAGCTCACCAGCACCACCGGCATCGCCGCCGCATGCGCCGCGGTGAAGTCGGTTTCCGAATCGCCGACCATCAGGCACTGCTGCGGCGGCACGCCCAGCTGCGTGGCCAGGTGCAGCAGGGGACGCGGGTCGGGCTTGCGCCAGGCGAGGCTGTCGCCGCCCACCACCTCATCGAAAAAGCCGTCGATACCCATCGCCGCCAGCAGCGGCGGCACGAAGCGCGAGGGCTTGTTGGTGCACACGGCCATGCGCACGCCGCGTTCGCGCAGCGCCTGCAGGGTGTCGGCGACACCGTCGTACAGCCGCGGCGCCAGCAGCAGGCAGGCCTCGTAATGGACCATGAAGCGCGGATACACCTCATCCGCCGACAACGGACTGCCTGCATCGCGCAGCGCACTGGTGATCAGCTGCGGCGCGCCTTCGCCGATCCAGCCGCGGATGCGCGCTTCGGGCACGCGTGGCAGGCCGAGTTCGGCCAGCATGCGGTTGACCGCCTCAGCGATGTCGGAAGCGCTGTCGACCAGCGTGCCGTCGAGGTCGAACAGGACGGCGGGGAACGGAAACGTCATGGCGCTCTGCCGGTGCCGGCGGGCCATTCTCGCACCCGCGCGCGAGGGCGTCGCGCCGGCGACGTCAGTGCGCGGGACGCACCGCGTCGACGTCGCCGCGGATTGCATGCAGCACGCGCACCAGCTCGCGATAGCCGGCGGCCAGTTGCGCGAACAGCTCGCCATAGGCATCCCGGCTTGCAGCGGCCACGTCGCGGTAGGCGCCGCGGCCCAGGTCGACGAAGTAGTCCAGGCTGACCCGCCGGCGCTCCGCCAGTGCCGGATACAGCCCGGCGATCAGCAGGCAACGATCGCCGACATCGCGCAGCGCATCGGCACGCGCCCGCCCGAAGCATTCCTGCGCGTGCAGCCATTCCAGTGCCTGCGTGCGCGCCAGCAGCATGCCGTCGCGCTGGTGCCGCAACAGCACGAAGACCAGGTAACTCTCGCTTGCCTCGTCGAGCGGGCAACCGCCGCGCCGTGCGCCGTCGCGCACCAGTGCCTGGTAGAGCTCGGCCGCCGCGCCTTGGGTCAGGGTGTGCATGCATCGCCTCCTGTGTGTGTTCCGGGCAGCACCGACGCTAGCGCAACAGCTCGCGAAAACCTTGGCAGTCGCGCGGCGACGCTGCCAGTGCAGCGGAACACAGCTTCGCGCGCCGGCCCGTCCACGCCGGGTGACCGCGCGTTATGGTGCGGGCCCTGCAGTCCCCGGAGACGACGCATGTCCCAGACCACCTCCACCGCCGTCATCGCATCGCCGGATGCCGCACGCCTGCTGCGTACGCTGTGCAACCACTGGCGCCACAAGTTCGAGATCCGCCGCGACCATGACGGCCACGCCCATGTGCCGTTCACCGCCGATGGCGGCGCGGATTTCGACGTCGACGGCGAGCGCCTGCGCATCCGCCTGCAGCATCCCGACGCCGACGAGCGCGCGCGCCTGCAGCGTGTCATCGAGAACCACCTGCGGCGTTTCGAACGCGACGAGACGCTGGCCTTCGACTGGTCGCCCGACGGCGGCGCGTGACCGTCAGGCGACGCTGAACAGCTCGCGCTGGCCGGGCAGTTCCTCGCGTTCGCGAAAGCCCGACAGGCCCACGCCCACCAGCCGGTAGCGCGTCGTGGCCGGAAGCTCGACGCGGTGGCGCAGCGCGCTGGCGATCGTGGCGAGTTCCTGCGCCGAACGCGGCGGCATGTCCGGCGTCAGGCTACGGGTGAGGATGCGGAAATCGGCGGTCTTGAGTTTGAGCACCACGGTGCGACCGACCCGCTCCGTGCGCGTGGTGGCGGCCCAGGTCTTCTCCGCCAACCGCTGGATCTGCGACTCCAGTGCGTCCAGCGGCAGGTCCTCGGCGAAGGTGTCCTCCGAGGAGATCGACTGCACCGGCTGGTCGGGCTCCACGGGGCGCTCGTCGATGCCGCGTGCGCGCTCGTGCAGGCGCCGGCCCCAGGCGCCGAAGCGTCCGACCAGCTGCTCCAGCGGCAGCGCGCGCAGGTCGCCGACGGTGGCCACGCCGAGCTCGGCAAGCCTGCCCTGCATGACCTTGCCGACGCCGGGGATACGCCCCACCGGCAGGTCGGTGAGGAAGGCGGTGACCTGCGACGGCCGCACCACGAACAGGCCGTCGGGCTTGTTCCAGTCGGATGCGATCTTGGCGATGAACTTGTTGGGCGCCACTCCCGCCGATGCGGTCAGCGCGGTTTCCTCGCGGATCTGCGCGCGGATGCGCTCCGCGGTGGCGGTGGCACTGGGCGCGGCGATCTTCGGCTCGGTGACGTCGAGATAGGCCTCGTCGAGCGACAGCGGTTCGACGAGGTCGGTGTGCTGGTGGAAGATCGCCCGCACCTGCTTCGACACCGCCTTGTAGCGGGCGAAGTCGGGCGGCACGAACACCGCATCCGGGCACAGGCGCTCGGCGCGCAGCGCCGGCATCGCCGAGCGCACGCCATAGCGGCGCGCCTCGTAGGACGCGGCGCAGACCACCGAGCGCATCCCGCGCCAGGCCACCACCACCGGGCGGCCGCGCAGCGTGGGGTCGTCGCGCTGCTCGACCGAGGCGTAGAAGGCATCCATGTCGATGTGGAGGATCTTGCGCACCCGGCCATTATCCGCCGCGCCGACTGGCCATTTGCTGTCGGCGGCGTTTGCCCGGCGCCGGCGCCGGGAGCATCGCGCGTGAACGCTTTCACGGGCACGCCGGTGATGTCGTTCGCCCGCGGGCGGGCCTGGCCGCGGTTCCCCCGGCGCAGCAGCGCAACGGGCGTCCTTGACCTGCCGCTGACGTGCGGGGGGCGAGGATCCACCGGTACCGGGTGGATCCGCTTCGCGCACCGCCCGATGGCGTGGTGGCATCGGCCGCTCGCCCACCCACGCAATGCGGCGGCATCACGCGCCGCCGGAGATCAGGACCATGACCCAGCACACGCCCCAGCCGCAGCCCGACGCCGACGCCGACGAACAGGACCGCAAGGACCAGGTCGACGAGAACCAGGACGAGGCGCTGGAGGAGACCTTCCCGGCCAGCGACCCGGTATCGCCGTTCGTGCCGGCCAGGGTTCCGGAATAACGATCAGCAGGAACGCGGCGGTGGTGGCCGGGACCGGTCGCCACCGCCGCGGGGGAAGGGATCAGCGTTCCGGCGGCAACGGGCCGATCGGAAGCACCACACGCACCAGGGTGGCATCGTCGGGATCGGGCACCACCTCGAACCCCAGCTGCCGGCACATCGCGATCATGGTGCGATTCTCGCGCAGCACCTGGCCCTCGACCACGCGCAGCCCCAGCCAGTGCGCGTACTCGATCATCAGCCGCATCAGGCGCCAGCCGATCCCGTGGCCCTTGAGGTCGGAACGCACCAGGATGCCGTACTCGCCGCGGTCGAAGTCGGCATCCGCCAGCAGGCGTACCGCGCCGAGCATCTCGCCGGTGGCGGGATCGATCATCGCCAGCGCGATCGCACGCGCGTAGTCGAGCTGGGTCAGCCGGGCGATGAACTCGTGGCTGAAATGACGCACCGCGCTGAAGAAGCGCAGCCGGAGGTCCTCGGTGGTGACGTGGGCGAAGAACGCGCGGAACATCGCCTCGTCCTCGGGCCGCACCGGGCGCACGAACACCTCGCGGCCGTCGGCAAGCTCGACGGTGCGCTCCCATTCCTTCGGATACGGCCGTACCGCAAACCGCGGATGGCCGGGGCCCTTGTGCAGCGGCACGGTGGGCGCGATGCGCACCCGCGCATCGACGGCGACCACGCCGTCGCGATCGGCCAGCAGCGGGTTGATGTCGAGCTCGCGCACCTGCGGCAGGTCCGCGGCGAGCTGCGCCAGCTTCACCAGCACCAGCGCGACGGCATCGGTATCGGCCGCCGGCACGTCGCGATAGGCCCTGAGGATGCGTGACACCCGGGTGCGCCCGATCAGCTCGTGGGCCAGCCGCAGGTCGAGCGGCGGCAGCGCCAGCGCCTTGTCGTCGATCACCTCCACCGCGGTGCCGCCGCGGCCGAACACGATGACCGGTCCGAAGGTCGCATCGTCGGCGATGCCGCAGATCAGCTCGCGGGCCTTCTGCCGCACCACCATCGGCTGCACGGTGACACCGTCGATGCGCGCCTGCGGCTGCCGCTCGCGGGCGCGCTGCAGGATCCCGGCCGCGGCCTCGCGCACCGCATCGGCGCTGACCAGCCCCAGGCGCACGCCGTCGACGTCCGACTTGTGCTGGATATCGGGCGAGAGGATCTTCACCACGACTGCCTGGCCCTGGGCCAGCAGGTCTTCGGCGGCGGTTGCCGCGGCATCGGGATCGGCGGCGCGCACCACCGGCGTGATCGGGATGCCGTAGGCGGCGAACAACCGGCCGACCTGCAGCGGATCCAGCCACTCGCTGCCGGCCACCACCGCCTCGGCGATGACCGCCTGCGCCGCGCCGGCATCGGGTGCGAAATCCTCCGGCAGGCTCGGCGGCGTTTCCTTCAGCGCGTCCTGCGCTTCCTGGTGGCGCACCAGGTACATGAAACCGCGCACCGCGTCGGCCTCGGTGGCATAGGTCGGGATGTTGGCCGCATCCAGCGTGTCGATCGCATCCTGCTGCTTGCCCAGCCAGACCGCGAACACCGGCTTGTCGCCGGCGCGCCCGCGGCGACGACCGAGCACGTCGACCACCGCATGCGCGGCCTCGGACGCCGACGACAGCGCGGTGGGCACGTTCATCGTCAGCACCGCGTCGGTGGCGGGGTCGGCGAGCATGGCTTCCAGCGCGGCGGTGTAACGCGCGCCGTCGGCATCGCCGACGATGTCGACGGGATTGGCGCGCGACCAGGTGCCCGGCAGCACGCCGTCCAGGCGGGTGATGGTGTCTTCGGACAGCGTGGCGACGGTGCCACCCAGGTCCGACAGCGTGTCGACCGCGAGCACGCCGACGCCGCCGCCGTTGGTGAGCACGCCGAGGCGCCGCCCGGGCGTTCCGCGCACGTGGCGCAGGGTTTCCGCGGCAGCAAACAGTTCGTCGAGCGAGTGCACGCGCAGGAGCCCCGCGCGCCGGAAGGCGGCGTCGTAGACCGCATCGGAGCCGGCCAGCGCGCCGGTATGGGTGGCGGCGGCACGCGCACCGGCCGCGTGGCGGCCCGACTTCACCACCACCACCGGCTTGGCACGCGCCGCGGCACGCGCGGCGGACATGAACTTGCGCGCGTTACGGATCGATTCCACGTACAGCAGGATCGCGCGGGTGCGCGGGTCCAGCGCGAAATGGTCGAGCAGGTCGCCGAAGTCGACGTCGAGCGCATCGCCCATCGACACCACCGCGGAGAACCCGACCGAGCGCGCCAGCCCCCACTCGACCATGCCGACCGCGATCGCGCCCGACTGCGACACCAGGGCGAGGTCGCCCGGCGCGGCCGGGTTCGCGGCAAAGCTTGCGTTGAGCCCCGCGTGCGGCGACATCACCCCGAGGCAGTTGGGGCCGATCACGCGCAGGCCGGAGGGCCGCGCGGCGCTGGCGAGCTCTTCGGCGAACGAGCCCGGCCCCTGCCCGAGCCCGGCGGTGATCACGATCGCGGCCCTGACCCCGGCGGCCGCGGCCTCGGCCGCCACCCGCGGCACCATTGCCGGAGGCGTGGTCACCACGACCAGTTCCGGCACCCAGCCCAGTGCCGCGATGCTTGCCGCGGTGGCGATGCCGTCGATGTCCCGATGGCGCGGGTTGACCACGCCGAGTGGTCCGGCGAAGCCCCCATCGCGCAGGTTGCGCAGCACGATGCGGCCGACCGAGCGCTCGCGGGGGCTCGCGCCGACGACGGCGACCGACCGCGGATGGAAGACGGAACCGAGTCCGTAGGTGCTCATGTGCGTCCTCAGGATTGCCCGGGTCGACGATACACTGCCGCCCCCGCACGCCCGGCCACGCCGCTGACGATGCGCCACGCCGCAGGCGCGTCGAAGGGGGTGAGCAGCCCGCGCACGCGTGCTCGCGTACGCTGATCCGTTTCCGGGGATCCCACACGTCCATGGCTCCGCACGACCTTCTACGCGTCTTCGAGACCCTGCCCGGCCACGTCGCGGTGCTGCGCGTGGCGCCCGGCTTCCCGGTGGTGGCGATGAGCCGCTCGCTGCAGGCGATGTCGTCGGATCCCGACAACGTGGTGGGACGCCCGTTGTTCGAGCTGTTCCCCGAGTCGGAACAGTCGCGCGGAAGCATCGAAGCCCTGCAGGCCTCGTTCGAACGGGTGGTCCGCAGCCGGGCGCCGGAGCAGCACGAGCAGCGCTTCGACATCGCCGATCGCGCCTCCGGCCGCTTCGAGGAGCGCTACTGGCTGGTGGTCAACACCCCGGTGCTCGACGACGACGGCGCCGTGGAATACATCCTCCACCAGTCCGAGGATGCGGCGACCGGGCGCCGGCACGGCTCGATGGCCATCCTCGATGCGATGACCGAAGGGGTGTTCACCCTCGATCGCCAATGGCGTTTCAGCTACGTCAATCCGGAAGCCCACCGCATCCTGCGCGCGGAGCCCGGCTCGCTGGTCGGCGCGGTGATCTGGGAGCGCTTTCCCGGCTCCCGGAACTCCGCCTTCAGCGAGCACTACCGCCGCACCATGCATGAGCGCGTCGCCACCACGTTCACGGGTTTCTATCCCGGGCTGGAAGGCTGGTACGAGGTCACCGTCTATCCCGCACCGGAAGGCATCTCGGTGTATTTCCGCGACGTCACCGCGCGCGTGCTTGCCGAACAGGACCGCGAGCGGCTGGCCGCGGAATCCGAACACCAGCGCCGCGTCTACGAGACCGCGCTCGACAACACCCCGGACTTCGTCTACGTGTTCGGCACCGATCACCGCGCCATCTACGCCAACCAGGCGCTGCTGCGGGTATGGGGCGTGGACGACGTGCGCGGCAGGACCTGGCTGGACCTGGGCTACGAGCAGTGGCACGCGGACATGCACGACCGCGAGCTCGCCGAGGTGATCGCGACGCGGGCGCCGATCCGCGGCGAGATCCCGTTCACCGGCACCAACGGACGGCGCATCTACGACTACATCTTCGCACCGGTGTTCGATGCGTCGGGCGCGGTGGTGGCGGTTGCCGGTACCACCCGCGACATCACCGAACGCCAGGCGGCCGAGCAGATCATCCACGAGCACGCGCAGCGCCTCGCCGAGGCCGACCGCGCCAAGGACCACTTCCTGGCCACGCTGTCGCACGAGCTGCGCAACCCGCTGGCGCCGATGCGCTACGGGCTGGAAATCCTGCGCGCGAGCACCGAGCCGGGCGGCCAGCAGGCACGCATCCATTCGATGATGGAACGCCAGGTCGACCACCTGGTGCGGCTGGTCGACGACCTGATGGAGGTCTCGCGCATCACCCGCGGCACGCTGTCGCTGCAGGTGGAGCCTGTGCTGCTTGCCGAGGTCGTCGACAGCGCGGTCGAGGCGTCGCGACCGGTGATCGATGCCGGCCAGCACAGTCTTGTGCTCGACCTGCCTGCAACGCCGGTGGTCGTGCATGGCGACCGCGTGCGGCTGGCGCAGATCCTCGGCAACCTGCTCAACAACGCGGCCAGGTATTCAGCCCCGGGCGGCAGGATCGTGCTGCGCGCGCGCGTGGCCGGCGACGAGCTGACGCTGTCGGTGATCGATTCCGGCGTGGGCATGGAGCAGGCGGAGATTCCGCGACTGTTCGAGATGTTCAGCCGCGGCGAACACACGCGGGCGTCGCACCAGGGCGGGCTCGGTATCGGCCTGGCGCTGGCGCGGCGGCTGGCGGTGCTGCATGGCGGTTCGCTGGACGCGGTCAGCGGCGGGCCCGGCACCGGCAGCACCTTCAGCCTGGTCCTGCCGCTGCAGGGCACCGACGCGAGCCCGTCATTTCCGTGCGACGACCCCGATACCACCCGGCTCGGGTTGCGCGTCCTGCTCGCCGACGACGACGCCGACGTCGGCGGCAGCCTCGCCGAGGCGCTGCGGCTGTCGGGCGCCGAGGTGCATCTGTTCGACAACGGCGGCGACGCCCTGGCCCGGTTCGACACGGTCGATCCGCATGTCGCGATCCTCGATATCGGCATGCCGCACCTCAGCGGCTACGAGGTCGCGCGCGCCCTGCGCAGGCGCGGGGTCCGCACGCCCCTGGTCGCGCTGACCGGCTGGGGCCAGGCCCAGGACCGCGAGCGTGCGTTCGCCTCCGGCTTCGACCATCACCTGGTCAAGCCGGTGGCGATGCCGATGCTGGTGGACCTGCTCGCATCGATCGAAGGCGCTGCCCGGGCCGCACCTTCGCCAGGCACGCGCCATGACAGCGTGGCAGCGCCCGCCCCCGGCCCTTAGGCCCGTGGCACCCGGCGCCTACTCGACGGTGACGCTTTTGGCGAGGTTGCGTGGCTTGTCGACGTCGGTGCCGCGCGCCAGCGCGGTGTGATACGCCAGCAGCTGCACCGGGATGGTGTGCACGATCGGGCTCAGCACGCCGACGTGGCGCGGGGTGCGGATCACGTGCACGCCCTCGCTCGGCCCGAAATTGCTGTCGGCATCGGTGAACACGAACAGCTCGCCGCCGCGCGCGCGCACTTCCTGCATGTTCGACTTCACCTTCTCCAGCAGCCCGTCCTTCGGCGCGATCACCACCACCGGCATCTCCGCATCCACCAGCGCCAGCGGGCCGTGCTTGAGCTCGCCGGCCGGATAGGCCTCGGCGTGGATGTAGGAGATTTCCTTGAGCTTGAGCGCACCCTCGAGGGCGATCGGGTAGTGCACGCCGCGACCGAGGAACAGCGCGTTCGCCTTGGAGGCGAAGCGTTCCGCCCAGCCGGCGATCTGCGGCTCCAGGTTCAGCGCGTGCTGCACGCTACCCGGCAGGTGGCGCAGCGATTCGATGTGACCCGCTTCGTCTTCCGCCGACAGATTGCCGTTGAGCTTTGCAAGTGTCGCCGCCAGGGCGAACAGGCCGACCAGCTGGGTGGTGAAGGCCTTGGTCGAGGCCACGCCGATCTCGGCGCCGGCGCGGGTATAGAACACCAGCCGGCTGGCGCGCGGGATCGCGCTTTCGGGCACGTTGCAGATCGACAGCGTGCGCTCATGGCCCAGCGACTTCGCGTACTTCAACGCCTCCATCGTGTCGAGCGTTTCGCCCGACTGCGAGATGGTGACGATCAGGTGCTTCGGGTTCGCCACCGCCTTGCGGTAGCGGTATTCGCTGGCGATCTCGACCGAGCACGGCAGGCCCGCGATCGCCTCGATCCAGTAACGCGCAACTGAACCCGCGTAGTAGCTGGTGCCGCAGGCGAGGATCTGCACGCCTTCCACGCCGGCGAACACGTCGGCGGCATCGGCACCGAACAGCGTCGGCTCGAACGCCGCGGCGTCGATGATCGCCTCCATGGTGTCGGCCACCGCTCGCGGCTGCTCGTGGATCTCCTTCTGCATGAAGTGGCGGTACGGCCCGAGCTCGAGCGAGGCCAGCGACACGTCGGACAGGTGCTCGTTGCGCTGCACCGGTGCGCCATCGCCATCGAAGACCTCGACAGCGTTGCGGGTGACGCGCGCGGTATCGCCTTCCTCCAGGAACAGCACCCGGCGCGTGGCCTGGATGATCGCCGACACGTCGGAGGCGATGAAATTCTCGCCCTCGCCCAGGCCCACCAGCAGCGGGCAGCCCATGCGTGCGCAGATCATGGTGTCGGGCGCGTCGCGGCTGATCACCGCCAGCGCATAGGCGCCATCGAGCTCGCGGGTGGCGGCCTGCACGGCGGCCAGCAGTTCCAGGCCCCGGTCGAGGTGATGGTGGATCAGGTGGGCGATGACCTCGGTATCGGTCTGCGATTCGAAGCTGTAGCCGAGCTCCACGAGCCGCTCGCGCTGCTGTTCGTGGTTTTCGATGATGCCGTTGTGCACCAGCGCCACGCCATGGCTGACATGGGGATGCGCGTTGGATTCGGTCACCCCGCCATGGGTGGCCCAGCGGGTATGACCGATGCCGAGCGAGGCCTCGAAGCCCTCGGATTCGGCGGCACCGGCCATTTCGGAAACCCGCCCGGTGCGGCGCACCCGGCGCATCCGCCCCTCGGCCAGCACCGCGATGCCGGCGGAATCGTAGCCGCGGTATTCCAGCCGCTTCAGCCCCTCGACGAGGACCGGCACGACATCACGACCCGCGATGGCACCGACGATTCCACACATGGACTGACTCCGGACAGGGGCCGCACATTGTAGGACAGCGCCGTCGCGCGCCGGCTGCACCGCCGCTGTCCAATCCGGGCCGGCCATGCCTAGAATCGGGCGCACGCCACGGCCGGGGAAGCCCTGTGAGCGAACAACTGCAAGCCCTGATCGCCGCCGCCGGCAGCGCGGCGAATGCCCGTCGCTGGCACGACGCCGAACGACTGTGGTCGCAGGTGCGCGCGCTCGACCCCGGCAATGTGCAGGCGCTTTTCAGCCTCGGCGTGCATGCGCACCAGCGTGGCGACGCGGCTGGCGCCGTGGAGCTCCTGGAGGCCGCCCGCGCGGCCGCGCCCGGCGATCCGATGCTGGCGCTGACCCTGGCCGTCGTGCACCGCGATCTCGGCGACACCGCGCAGGAGTGGGCGGCCATCCACGCCGCACTGGCGCTGGACGCGTATTTCCTGCCGGCATTGCTGGCCAAGGCGGAATTCCTCGAACGTGAGCGCCGCGCCCGTGCAGCAGCGGGCGTGTTTCGCGACGCGCTGAAAGTCGCACCATCCGAGCCGCAGTGGCCACCTGCATTGCGCCGCCGCCTTGCCCACGCCCGTGACATGGTCGCCCGCGACACCGCGGAGCTCGAAGCCTTCCTGGCCCACGCGGTCGCCGCCCCGCGCCAGGCGGTGGCCCCGGCGGCCGGCGGGCGCTGGGACGAGGCGGTCTCCATCCTCGCCGGGCGGACGCGGCCCTATCCCTCGGAATGCAACCAGCTGCATGTCCCCAGGCTGCCGGCGCAGCCGTTCTACGACCGCGACCTGTTTCCATGGATCCCGGCACTGGAAGCCAGCACCGACGCCATCCGTGGCGAACTCGAGGCACTGGTGGCCGGCCAGCTGGACGGCTTCCAGCCCTATATCGCATTCCGCGCCGACCAGCCGGTCAACCAGTGGCAGGCCCTCAACCACTCGCGCGACTGGAGCTCCTTCCACCTGTGGGCGCACGGCGAACCGGTCGCGGAGAACATCGCGCGCTGCCCGGCCACGGCCGCGGCGCTGGCCGCGGTGGACGCGGTCTCGATCGCCGGCCTGTGCCCGAACGCGATGTTCTCCGCGCTCGCGCCGCACACCCACATCCCGCCGCATACCGGCGAAACCAATGCGCGGCTGGTCGCCCACCTGCCGCTGGTGGTGCCGCCGGACTGCAGCTTCCGTGTCGGCTACGACCGCCGCGGCTGGGAGCCCGGACGGGTGTTCGTGTTCGACGACACCATCGAGCACGAAGCCCGCAACGACAGCGACGCCCTGCGCGTGGTGCTGATCTTCGATGTCTGGAATCCGCTGCTGTCGCTGGAGGAACGGGCGATGGTGGAGACGCTCGCGCGGGCGATGCGCGATTACCGCAGCGCCGGCGACACCTGACCGTCGGCCGCGTCCGGCAGCTCCATGCCCGCCGCGCACAGCATCGCTTCCAGCGGCTGCAACTGCTCGTGGTAGCGGCGCCAGCGTCCCGACGCATCGGCATACAGCGGTTTGCGGACCTGCCAGGCGCTCGCGGTCTTGACCGTGTTGTCCAGGCGATGGAACCGCAGGCAGTCGGCATGCCAGGCCAGGTCCAGCTGCTCCAGCAGCGTGCGCAACGCGCGCTCCGGCGCGGCGACGAAGGCGTCGTAGTCGAACTCCAGCACGTCGCCCGGATACAGCGCGCGCCAGTGCGCGACCAGCCGCTGCTGCTCGAGGAAGTGGTGGCCGATCGCCTGCAGGTCCGCCGCCCATGGAAAGGCACGCGGGTTGAGGTGCTGCATCAGCACCGACAGCGCGATGTCGCGCGGATCGCGCACCGTGTGGATGATTTTCGCCTGCGGGAACAGCTGCTTGACCAGGCCGATCAACAGCACGTTGTCCGGTCGCTTGTCGGTCACCATCCTGCAGGCCGCGGCCTGCGGCGGCAGCCGCGCCATCAGCGCACGGTGGTACTCCGCGGCCAAAGCGTCCCGACCCCGGTCGTCGAGTCCGGCGACGGCCGCCGGGAACGGCGACAGCACGGTGGCGGCCATCCGCGGCAGCAGGTCCAGCTCGCCCGCCGCGGCGATGTCGGGATGCGCGGCAAGCACCTGTTCGAGCAGGGTCGAGCCGGAGCGGAACATTCCGCAGATGAACACGGGCGCCGGCTGCAGGCGCTGCGGACGTGCCAGCGCAGGCTGTGGAAACGCATCGATCAGCTGGCGCGTACGCGCTTGCGCTGCACCCGGGTCGTAGCCGCGGTGGCCGGCGTGCGCGAGCGCCTTGCCGGCAGCGAAGGCGGCGAATGCGGCAGTGGCGTCGCCGAGCGCATCGTGAGCCCTGCCGCGGGCGAAGCACAGGTTGGCGCGGGTCGCGGCCGGCACACGCGGGTCATCGGCCATGCGCCGCAGCTGCCCGAACAGCGGATCCTCCGCATGGCTCGGCGGCTGCAGCGAGGCCAGCCGTGCCAGCGCCTCGGCCGCCATGGGGTCGCCGGCGCCGCGTGCCAGCAATTGCCGGTAGCTGGTGACCGCGTCGTCGCGCCGGCCGCGCTCCTCGTGCAGGTTGCCGAGGTTGAGCAGCGCGTGCGGATGCGCTGGCGACAGCCCGAGCGCACGCTGCAGTTCGGCCTCGGCGGCATCGTCGCGGCGCAGGTGGTCGGCAAGGATCGCGGCACGGTTGACGTGGACCATCGCGGGGTCCGCAACGCCATGCCGCAGCGCCTGCTCGTAGGCGTCGATGGCCGCCTCGAACACGCCGGCATGCCGCAGCGCATAGCCGAGGTTGAACCAGCCATCGGCGTCCGCCGGCCGTCGCTCCAGCAGGCGACGACATGCCTCGACCGCGGCCGGCCAGTCGCGCGCGGCCAGTCGTTCGTGTGCATGCCGGCGCAGCGCCGCCACGTCGTCCCCTTCCCGCATGTGCGCTCCGCGCCTGCCGCGCCGACGCATACTCTATGCCAGCGCCACATCGACCACGCCGGAGACCGCGCAATGCCCAGTCGTCCCGTCCGCCTGTTGCCGTTGCTGTTCGCATGCGCCTGGCCAGTCGCGGTCTCCGCCCAGGGCACGGCCGATGGCGGCCATCCGTGTGCGGCCACCGTGGATCCCACGCAACGGCTGGCCTGCTACGACCGCGCCTTCCCGCCGCCACCCGCAGTGCGCGAAGCCGCCGCCGCGCGCGCGGTCGATGCCTTCGGCCTACCGCGCGCCGCCACGCCGTTGCGCGGTCCGGGCGCGTCCGCGGGGGATGGCGATCCGGATGCGATCGAGGCGCGCGTGACCGCTGTCGAACACGCGGGTGGCCGTCGCACGGTTCTGCTCGCCAACGGCCAGCGCTGGTCGGTGGAAGGCGGTGTCGCGGGCCCGCTGGCCGCGGGTGATCTGGTGACCATCCGCAAGGGCGCACTCGGCAGCCACATGCTGCGCACGCCGGGCGGCGTCAGCCTCCGCGCACGGCGCGTGCGCTGACCATGACGGCGCCGGTGGCAACGCGCGCGCTCACCCGCACGCAGGCGCAGCGTTTCCTCCAGGCCCAGGCACTGTTGCAACGCCGCGATGGCGCCGGTGCCTGCCGGATCGCGCGCACGCTTGCAGCCGAGGCGCCGGACGCCGCCGACGCGCAGCAGCTGCTGGCGATGTGCCTGGCCGACCAGGGTGATGCCGCGGGTGCGCACGCGGCGTTCGCACGCGCACGGGTGCTGGCACCGCACAGCGACGTCGTCGCACTGAACTTCGCCTCCTGGCTGCGCGGCAGCGGCAGGCTGCGCGATGCCCTGCAGGTGCTGGATTCGGCCCCGGTCACTGCGCAGACCCGGTTGCAGGCGGGCGCCATCCACCTGCAGCTCGGCGATGGCGTGGCAGCGCGCGCGGCGTTCGCGCAGGCGGTCGACCTGCAGCCGGGACTGGCGCAGGCCTGGCATGGGCTGGCCAGCGCGCTGCAGGCCGAGGGCGAGCTCGATGCCGCCGATGACGCCCTGCAGCGGGCGATTGCCCTGGCACCCGGCTATGCACCGGCGTGGGTCAATCGTGGCGCGGTGCTGCGCATGCTGGGTCGCCTCGACGCGGCCACCGGATGCCTGCGCCGGGCGCAGGCGCTGGGTCATGACACACCCGAGGTGCGCAACGCGTTGCTCGGCCTGCTGCAGGACCGCGGCGAGCCTGCGCAGGCACTTGCAGCCGCGCGCGACCTGGTCGCGGCTGCTCCCGACTTCGTCGCCGCACAGGAATCGCTTGGCCACCTGCTGTGGGAGCACGGCGATGCGCTGGCGCCCGGCGAGGACCCGTTCGCCGCCTTTCGCGAGGCCGCGCGCACGCGCCGCGGCCATCTGCCGCTGCAGCTTGCCTATGCGCGTGCGCTGCTGGAGGCGGGCCGCGCGGCAGACGCGCTGGACTGGCTGCAAGCGCTGCGTGCCGGTTGCGACGAGCCGGCGCTGGAGTGGCTGGTGGCGGATGTCCTCGACCGCCTCGACCGCCTGGACGAAGCCGGTGCGCTGTATGCACGCGTCGCCCGCCGGCTGGGCGACCGCCATGCCGGTTTCCTCAACGCGCACGCACGCCACGCCTTCCGCAGCGGCGACCCGGCGCTGGCGCGTGCCTGCGCCGAGCGGGCGGTGCGCTGCGATCCACGCAACCAGGAGGCCTGGAGCCTGCTCGGCACCGCCTGGCGGCTGGCCGGTGATCCGCGCGAGGACTGGCTGTTCGGCTACGAGCACCTGGTCGGCGTGGTGGAGATCGACACCCCGTCCGGCTACGAGGATCTGGCCACGTTCCTGCAGGCGCTCGATGCCCGGCTGGCCGCGCTGCACCTGGCCTCGCGGGCGCCGCGGGCACAGAGCGTGCGTGGCGGTACCCAGACCCCCGGCCGCCTGTTCGGTCGCGATGATCCGGTGATCGCCGCGGCGGAGCAGGCGTTGCGGGGCGCCGTCGAACGCTGGCTCGCGGGCCTGCCGCACGACGCCACCCACCCGTTCCTGTCGCGCCTGCGCCGCAGCGTGCGTTTCGTCGGTTCGTGGTCGGTGCGCCTGCGTGCCGCCGGGCACCACGCCAGCCACGTCCACGACGAGGGCTGGCTGAGCTCGGCGTTCTACGTGGCGCTGCCCGATTCGGTGCGCGACGCCGCGGAGGGCAGCCACGCCGGCTGGCTGCAGCTCGGCCAGCCGCTGGAGAGCCTGCGGCTCGACCAGCCGCCGCGCCGGCTGGTCCAGCCGCGGCCGGGCCGGCTCGCGCTGTTTCCCTCCTATCTCTGGCACGGCACGCTGCCGTTCGCCGACCCGCAGCCACGGGTCACCATCGCCTTCGACATGCAGCCCGCGGGCTGAGGCGGGGCACTCAGTCCACGACGATGCCGGCACTGGCCAGGCGATCGACCAGTGGCCCGAGACGATGCAGGTGCCGGCGCGAGCTGCCCACCGAGCGCGCATGCACCGGTTCGCGCACCTGCGCCGCGCTGGCCGTGGTGAACGCGGCGGCGGCCGGTGCGGTGCCGTAGGCGGCATCCGGATCCCAGGGCAGGCCGCACCACTCGAGCACGCGCCGGGCCTGGCCATCCGGATCGGCCACCACGTCCTCGTAGCGCACGTCGAGAATCGTGCCGGGCATCACCGCCTGCCAGTGCGCCATCGTCTGCCGGTACGCGAGGTAGTAGCGCGCCAGCTCGTCGAGATCGTAGGAGCAGTGGTAGGCGTTGAAGAACAGCGTCTTGTAGACCGCGTAGCAGCTGTCGAGCGGGTCACGCTCGAGGTGGATGATGCGTGCATTGGGCAGCGCCCTGCGGATCACCCCGCAGTACATGTAGTTCACCGGCAACTTGTCGATGAAACGCGGTGCGTCGGCGGCTTCGGCGACGCCGCGCATGTACTCGCGTCCAAGCGCCTGGAAGTCGATCCGCAGCGATGCGTCCGCTGCCGACAGGTCGGGATGCAGCGCGTGCGCGCGACGCGTATGCGCGGCGATCAGCTGGCCGAGATCGAGCGGCTCGCCGGCCGACTTCACCTGGCCGCCCTGCACGAGGATGCGCTCGACCAGCGTGGTACCGGTGCGTGGCATGCCGACGATGAAGATCGGCCCGGGTTCGCTGAATTCCACCACCGGGGCCTGCACGACTTCGGCGGTGTAGGCGGCGCGGATCGCGGCCTGTGCATCGCCTTCGGACTGGATGTCGTACTGCAGTGTCTGTCGCTGCAGGCGCGCGCCGGTCTCCAGCGCGTCGAAGGCGTCGTCGTGCTCGCCCAGGTCCTCCAGCTCCTTGGCCAGCGCATACCACGCCGCGGCCGCCCATTCCGGGCGGCCGAGACCCGCGGCAATGCGTGTGCGCAGCGCGTCGACGTGGTTGCGCGCAGGTGTCTGCCGCCGCAGCGTGCTGCGCAGGTACAGCGCATGCCCGGCCTGTGGTACCAGGGCCAGCATGCGGTCGAGCTGCTCTTCGGCCTCCTCGAATCCACCGGTGAAGAACTGCGCGACCGCAAGGTCGTACAGCAGGCCCGGCTGCGCACCCAGCAGCGTCAGTGCCTGCCGGTAATGGGCGATCGCCTCGCCGGGGCGGTTGCAGTTGGTGATGATGCTTGCCGCCTGCCACAGGCTGCGGCCATCGCCGCGCGCCTGCGCGGACGCAGCCGCTTCGAGCGCGAGCGCACGCGCGTCGTTGCGGCGGCGCAGATGCAGGTAGAGCCCGGCCAGCTTGATGCGCAGTGCATCGTCGCCACCGCTGGCGACGATCGCGCGCAGCATCGGGTCGACCGCGTCGTCGAAGGCACCACGTGCCACCGCGACCTCGCCGGCGAAGACCAGGGCATGCACGTCATCGGGGAACGCTGCCAGCAACTCCCGGGCAAGGTCCCCGGCATCCTCGATGCGTCCCTGGCGCAGCAGTTCGTACCCTTGCTCCGTCCGCGTACGTGCGCGCTCCATCACTGTCATCGAACCCGTCTCCCCCGGGGTTGGCGTGCATCGAGTCTAGCTGCTGGCGCCCGCCACGCATGCGCAGTGAGCCCGAAAAGCTTCTCCTTCCGAATCGGGGCGATGTCTCACGGCTGGCGTGCCTCCGGCGCGACGCATTGCTCATCGCAGCGCACGCCGGGCGTTGTCCTCGCTCTTCGCCACGCGGTGGTGGTGGCGCAAAGCCGGAGGGCCGAGTGTCGAGTGCCAGGTGCCAGGTGCCGGGTGCCGAGAGCTGGTGCCTCTTCGTTCTGAGCCGCGCCGCCCGTCGCGCGCACCGGGGGGCGTGCTCCCCCGGCCGGAGTCCGCGTCCAGTTACCACGGCCGGCCGCCGGCCATCCATGGCCGGCTGGGAGCACACCCCCCGGTGCACGCGACGGGCCTCCTGCATTCGCCGGCTCCGGCACGGAGAGCAACAGCGGTTGCTGCCGGCGTCTCCTGCAACCGGGCCACGCTCGTGCGCTCAGCGGTCTCCCGTCCTTCGCTTCTCAGGATCGGCACGTGAACAACGATGGCGGCAGGAAGTCGTCGACCGCCACGACGGTCCGACGTTCTTCGCCGTTGGATCTTCCCGAGCCGACGACGGTTCCGGGCCCGCCGTGGACGCAGGGGGATGTCCAGAGCCGGCCATGGATGGCCGGCGGCCGGATGTGGGAGCAGGACGCGGAGATATCCGGCTGGGCATCCCCCTGTGGACGCGGCGGGCCGCCCGCGCCCCCACCCGGCCCGTGCTCCGGCTCCAGCTCTGGCTCCAGCGCTGGCGCTGCTCTGGCTCCGGATCTGGCTCGTACCTGACTTCCGAGCTTCGCAGTCCGGGCACGAGGTTTCCGCGCTCGGATGGAACCCCTCAATCCAGAGAAGAACCAGAAAAAAACGGCGGGCCGAAGCCCGCCGTTCTGATCGCACGCGTTGCTGCCAGGCCTCAGAAATCGAACGCGAGGCTGGTGAACAGGTAACGGCCCGCCTGGTCGTAGCCACCCAGCGAGTTGGCGTTGGTCGGCGCCAGGTTGCCACCGATCATCGGCGGCTCCTTGTCGGCGATGTTGTTCACGCCCAGCGTCCAGGTGATGTTGTCACCGACCTGCAGCGAACCCGACAGGTCGAAGTAGTTGAACGCCTTCAGCTTGCCCGGGCCGCTCAGGAAGTAGTCGCCGGTCAGGTCGGTGCCGTCGGTGTCGCGGTAATCCATTTCGCCGATGTAACGCCAGCGCAGGCCGATGGTGAAACGGTCCAGCGCATAGCGGACGTTGGCGATGTGGCGCCACTCCGGCGTTGCGCAGATCGCGTTGATCAGGCCGTCGCAGGCGTAGTCCGCGGAGCTGTCGCCCGGCACCGGCTGGAACGAACGTTCGAGGATGTGGCTGCCGACGAACGACGTGGTGACCCGGCCGGGGCCGGCCTGGAAGTTGTACGAGCCGGTGAGGTCGATACCGCGGTACTTGCGGCTGCCGAAGTTGCCGTTGGTGTTGATCACCAGGCCCGAGCTGTTCGGGTCGCTGCCGCGGAACAGGTCACCGGTGGCGGCGTTGCGGCGGATCAGGTCGCACATCGCGTCCTGGCCGTTGGCGCAGAGGTTGATGATGGTGCGTGCGCCGATCGTGCCGATGACGTTCTCGAGTTCGATGTCGTAGTAGTCGACGCTGAGCTCGAGGTTCTCGATCGGACTGGCCGCGAAGCCGACGGTCCAGGTGTTGGCGATTTCCGGATCCAGGCTGGGGTTGCCGCCGATGAACTGGTTGTTCTGCCCCGCCGGGTTGGCGGCCACGTTGCCGTACTGCGCCGGGGTGATGCCGGTGCGCACGCACTGCTCGACACTGAACTCGGGATCGGGGCCCGCGCACGGGTCGTCGCCCACCCACAGCGCGATCTGCTGGTCGGCGAACAACTCGCCGACGTTGGCGCCGCGGATGGCGCGGTTGAAGCCGGCGCGGAAGCGGTACTGGTTGTCCATGAAGCCGGCACCCAGGCCCACCTTCCAGGTGTTGACGTTGCCCGAGGTACTGTAGTCGGTGTAGCGGTAACCCAGCTGCAGGTCGACGCTGTTGAAGCCGCCGCGGTCCGACAGCAGCGGCACGTTGGCTTCCGCGAACACCTCGTCGACGTCGTAACCGCCGGTGAGGTTGGTGGTCGGGCCACCGAGGCCGGTGAAGTTGCCGGTCTGCATGTTGGCATCGGCCACGCGACGGAAGCGCTCGTCGCGCTTCTCGTAGCCGATCACCGCGCTCACCGGGTTGTCCGCGCCCGGAATGCCGAAGCCGAGGTCACCGGTGGCGTAGGCGTTGAACACCTTCATGTCGGTCGTGTAGTTGACGATGCCCACGCCCTGCAGCGCCTGGGCCTGCTCCGGGGTCACGCTGTCGGACCAGACCTCGTACGGCACGCAGCCGTCGAAGGCGCCGGTCGGGCAGCCCAGCAGCGCATCACGCACGCGCGTGGTGATGAAGTCGTTGCGGTTCTCTTCCTTGACCGAGGTGCGCGCGTACTGCAGCGACGCATCCCAGGTCCAGCCGGAATTGAACAGCGCACCGGTGGCACCGGCGACGATGCTGTAGTTGGTGGACTCGTTGTCGGTGATGCGCGGGCCGCCCTCGACGTTGCGCTTGGCCACGTAGACGGTGAACTCGTCATCGACGATGCCGACGTCGGCACACATCGAGCCGATCACGTCGGTGTCGCAGTTGACGGTGATGTCGGTGAAGAACGCGCCCGACGGCGCGATCTGCGTGCCGCTGCGACGGTTGACGAACATCGTCTCCAGGTAGGGCTGGAAGTATTCGTTGACCTCGTACTTGACGCTGCTGCCGGCGGTGAAGCGCGTATCCGGGCGCTGGTAGTAGTTGACCGGCGCGTAGTTGTAGACATTGGGGCCATCGGGCAGGAACCAGCCCGATGCCGACGGCGCGACATAGGTGTACAGGCCCGAACCCGGTGCCACGATGTAGAAGTTTGCCGGATCGGCGGTCGGCGAGCCGCCGCAGGCGGTGCCGGCACCGTTGAGCGCACAGGCCGAGTAGTCGCGCTGGCCCTGCAGCAGGGCATTGCCCTTGCGCCAGGTGGCCCAGGCCATCGCGTGGCCGCCATCGCCGAACGCACCACCGATGGCGAAGTCGACGTTGCGGGTGGTGCCGTCCAGGCCGGAGCCACCGGTCGGATAGTCGAACCCGGCCTCGTCCATCAGGCCCTGGATGTAGCGGTTGTCGTTGTCGTGCTGGTAGCCGGAATAGCCGACGTTGACGCTGACGCCCTCGAACTCGTCGTCGAGGATGAAGTTCACCACGCCGGCGATGGCGTCGGAGCCGTACACCGCCGAAGCGCCACCGGTGAGCACGTCGACGCGCTGCAGCAGCCGCGCCGGGACGATGCTGATGTCGGCGGTCTCGAGCAGGCCCTTGGGGATGCGGCGGCCGTTGACCAGCGCCAGCGTGCGGTTTGGCCCCATGCCGCGCAGGTCGACGGTGGCGTAGCCGGTGGAGCCGTTGTTGAGGAAGTTGTCGAAGTCCAGCGCGAGCTGCGGGTACTGGTTGACCAGGTCCTCGACGGTCGTCGCGCCGGAATACTGGAACTCCTCGCGCGAGATTTCCGCGACCGGGCTCGAGGCCGTCATGGTCTGGCTGCGGATGCGGGTACCGGTGACGGTGATGCCGTCGAGGGTGGTGGCGGTGGGCGTGGGATCCTGCGAGGCCCCCTGGGCCTGGGCGAAGGCGGTGCCACTGCCTGCAATGCTCACTGCGCCTGCCGCGAGCGCGAAGACGATCGCGTCGCGCAGCTTGTGGGTCTTCAAACTCATCTCTCTCTCCAAAGTGATAAGGACCTGCTGCGACTGCTGTTGCGACTTCCCCCTGTGCCACGCCAGCCGGCGAACCGCCTGAATCGGCAAAGTGAACCGATACTAAGCGGACTTGAACCTGAAATAAACATATGTTTAACCCCGGATTCGCACTCCGGGGCGATCCCCTCCGCCCGGTGTGATCGGGCGCTGGCAGCGGACGTCTGCGGACGTCTGCGGACGTCCGCGAATGGGCTGCGGACACCCTTATTGCGCGAATAATTCGTTTGAATTCAGCTGGTTAGAAGTTGGCACGGGCCATGCTTGCCGATGGGCATCCACCGTTCCGGCCAGACCATGTCCCGCCCCACCCCCATCCGTGACACCTCCGCCCAGGACGCCCCCCGACCGGCCGGCGGGCATGCGCCGCTGCTCCGCCGCTGGCTGTGGCCGGGCGTGGCCGGCATCGCGGTGCTGGCGGTCGCCGGCTGGGTGGTGGCGTCCTGGGGCGATGGGGCGCGGTCGTACGACGCCTCGCGCCTGCGCATTGCCGAGGTCACCCGCGGCGACCTGGTGCGCGACCTCACAGCCGAGGGGCGCGTGATCGCCGCCAACAGCCCCACCCTCTACGCGATCGCCGGAGGCACGGTCACGCTGAAGGTCGTCGCCGGCGACCGCGTCGAGGCCGGCCAGGTGCTGGCCGAGATCGACAGCCCCGAGCTGCGCAGCCGGCTGGTGCAGGAGGAATCCACGCTGGCCAGCCTGCAGGCCGAAGCCGACCGCGCGACGCTGGACGCACGCATCGCCCGCGCCGAAGCACGCAAGCTGCTGGACCAGGCGCAGATCGACCGCACCGCCGCCGAGCGCGACCTGCAGCGCTACCAGCGCGCGTTCGATGCCGGGGTGGTCGCCCAGGTCGAACTGGCCAAGGCCGAGGACACCCTGAAGAAGACCGACATCGGCCTCGCCTCCGCGCGCGAGGACGCCGGCCTGCAGGGCCAGGGCGCGGGCCTGGATGCGCGCAACCGGCAACTGCTGGCCGATCGCCAGCGTGCGGTGGTGGACGAGGCGCGCCGGCAGGTGGAGGCGCTGACGCTGCGCGCGCCGTTCGACGGCCAGGTCGGCCAGGTGCAGGTCGCGCAGCACACCAATGTCGCCGCCAACGCGCCGGTGCTGGGCGTGGTCGACCTGTCGGTGTTCGAGGTGGAGGTCCGGGTGCCGGAAAGCTTCGCCCGCGACCTGGCCATCGGCATCCCGGCCGAGATCCGCTCCGGCAGCGAGGTGTATGCCGCGGCCGTATCGGCGGTCTCGCCCGAGGTGGTGAATGGCGAGGTCTCGGCGCGGGTGCGCTTCAGCGACGCGCAGCCGCCGGGCCTGCGCCAGAACCAGCGCCTGACCGCGCGCATCGTGCTCGATACCCGCCCCGACGTGGTGATGGTCGAGCGTGGCCCCTTCCTCGACCAGCTCGGTGGCCGCCATGCCTATGTCGTGCAGGGCGGTGCCGCGGTGCGGCGCCCGATCCAGGCCGGCGCCAGCAGCCTGTCCGCGGTCGAGATCGTCTCCGGCCTGGAACCCGGCGAACGCGTGGTCGTCGCCGGCAGCGAACTGTTCGACAACGCCGAACGCATCCGCCTTTCCGGAGAGTGACATGAACGCACCTGCCCCCGCCCTGCCGCAGTCCACGAACGCCTGCTTCCCCTTCGTCGTGCACTGGAATCCGCACCAGCTGGCCGATGCGGTGCCGCAGCGCCTGCACCGGCTCGACCTGCTGGCAGGACTCGATGGCACCGCGCACCACCCGCGCACCCTGCGCCAGGCCACGCGCCGCTACGCGCCGGCACCGCTGGCGTCCACCGACTTCCGCATCCACGGCTGACCGGCCGCCCGCCCTTTCCGGAGTGTTCCCATGCTGCACATGCAAGCCGTCTCCAAGGTCTACCGCACCGAGCTCGTCGAAACCCATGCCCTGCGCGCGCTCGACCTGCATGTGCGCGAAGGCGAGTTCGTCGCGGTTACCGGGCCCTCGGGCTCGGGCAAGACTACGTTCCTCAACATCGCCGGCCTGCTGGAGAGCTTCACCGGCGGCGAGTACCACCTCGACGGCGTCGACGTGAAAGGGCTCAACGACAACGCACGCTCGCGCCTGCGCAACGAGAAGATCGGCTTCATCTTCCAGGGCTTCAACCTGATCCCCGACCTCAACCTGTTCGACAACGTCGACGTGCCGCTGCGCTACCGCGGCATGCCGGCGTCCGAACGCCGGCTGCGGATCGAGGATGCGCTGGGCATGGTCGGGCTGGGCTCGCGGATGAAGCACTACCCGGCCGAACTCTCCGGCGGCCAGCAGCAGCGCGTGGCGATCGCCCGCGCGCTGGCCGGCAGCCCGCGCCTGCTGCTGGCCGACGAACCGACCGGCAACCTCGACTCGCAGATGGCGCGCAGCGTGATGGAACTGCTGGAGGACATCCACCAGCAGGGCACCACCATCGTGATGGTCACCCACGACCCGGAGCTGGCCGCGCGCGCGCAGCGCAACGTGCACATCGTCGATGGCATGGCCACCGACCTCGTCAGCGAGCCCGGGCTGGTGCGCCGCGAGCCCGCCGTCGCCGGCGCCGTGTAACGCGCGGACGACTGCGAACGCACGGATCCATCCACCAGGACGCGGCGCCCTTCCCGCGCTGCGACCGATCACGGAACCACCGCCATGTTCGGCTACTACTTCAACCTCGCGCTGCGCAGCTTCCGCCGCAACCGCGCGCTGACCGCGCTGATGGTGCTGGCGATCGCACTGGGGATCGGCGCCAGCGTGACCACGCTGACCGTGTTCCGCGTGCTGTCGGGCGATCCCATCCCGCACAAGAGCGACCAGCTGTTCTACGTGCGCATGGATCCGGGCACGCTGGACGGCTTCACCCCCGGCAACGAACCCGCCGAGCAGATGACCCGCTTCGATGCCGAGGCGCTGCTGCGCGAGGCACGTGGCGACCGCCAGGCGCTGATGTCCGCGGGCTCGGTGGCGGTGGAGCCCGACGCCGAAGGCCTGACCCCGTTCGTGCTGCAGGCGCGCTACACCTCGGCGGACTTCTTTGCGATGTTCGACACCCCGTTCCGGCATGGCAGCGGCTGGCAGCGCGGCGACGACGAGGCGCGCGCGCGCGTTGCGGTGATCTCGGGGGCGATGGCCGAGCGCCTGTTCGGCGACACCGACCCCACCGGTCGCAGCCTGCGCCTGGGGCGCACCGACTTCCGCGTGGTCGGGGTGCTCGACGACTGGCGGCCCGCCCCGCGCTTCTACGACGTGATCTCCGGCGAGTTCACCGAAGCCGAGGACGTGTACCTGCCGTTCTCCACCGCGCGCGACCTGCGCCTGCCCGTGCAGGGCAGCATGAACTGCTGGGCCGAGCCCACCGGCGAGGAAGGCTCCACCGGCCCCGATGCCCCGTGCACCTGGGTGCAGTACTGGGTGGAACTCGGCACCCCCGCCAAGGCCGCCACGTACCGCGCCTACCTGGACAACTACAGCGCGCAGCAGCGCCAGGCGGGCCGCTTCGAGCGGCCGGACAACAACGCGCTGACGCCGGTCATGGCGTGGCTGGCCGAACGCGAGGTGGTGCCGTCCGACGTGCGCCTGCAGGTGTGGCTGGCCTTCGGGTTCCTCGCCGTGTGCCTGCTCAACACCGTCGGCCTGCTGCTGGCCAAGTTCATGCGCCGCGGTGGCGAGATCGGCGTGCGCCGCGCGCTCGGCGCCAGCCGCCGCTCGATCTTCATGCAGTGCCTGGTGGAGGCCGGCACGGTGGGGCTGGCCGGCGGCGCGCTGGGCCTGGCGCTGGCGCTGCTGGGCCTGTGGGCCGTGCGCCGGCAACCGGCCGAATACGCCGAACTGGCACGCATGGACCCGACCATGCTGCTGGTGACCTTTGCGACGGCGCTGTTCGCGAGCCTGCTGGCCGGCGTGCTGCCGGCGTGGCGCGCGATGCAGGTCACGCCTGCCATCCAGCTCAAATCCCAGTAACGCTCCGCACGCGAAGAGACCTCCGCCATGGAACTCCGTCCGATCCTCTCCACCCTGTCGCGGCACAAGACCGCCGCCGCGCTGATCGTGTTCGAGATCGCGCTGTCGTGCGCGATCGTGTGCAACGCGCTGTTCCTGATCGCCGGGCGGCTCGAGCGCATCGACCGCCCCACCGGCGTCGACGAGCAGCACGTGGTCACCCTTCAGGCGCGCGGCCTGACGACCGACACCAGTGCCGATGCGGTGACGCAGACCGATCTCGCCGCACTGCGCGCGGTGCCCGGCGTGGCCAACGCCACCATCAGCGTGCAGGTGCCGTTCGGCAACTCGAACTGGAACAGCAGCGTGCGCACGACCCCCGACCAGCGCGGCGAAACCATGAACGCGTCGAACTACATCGGCGACGAGCACTTCATCGACACGATGGGCCTCGAGCTCGTGGCCGGGCGCAACTTCACCCGCGACGAGGTCGGTGACTTCGGCCGCATGCGCGCCGAAGGCGCGGTGCACTTCCCGGCGGTGATCCTCACCCGGGCCACCGCGGAGCGGCTGTTCCCGGCAGGCGACGCGCTCGGCAAGCCGCTCTACATCTGGGGCGAGGAGCCCAGCCGGGTCATCGGCATCGTCGAACGCCTGGTGAAGCCGAACGATTCCGGTTCGGCCGCGAGTTACGGCGAGTCGGTGCTCCTGCCGGGCCGGGTGCCCTATTCGAGCGGCAGCTATCTCGTGCGCGTGAACGATCCCGCACAGCGCGACGCGGTGCTGGAGCAGGCGCGCGAGGCGCTGATCGCACAGGGCCCCACGCGCATCGTCGATGCCGAACAGGCGCGCACGCTGGAAAGCATGCGCGACCGCTACTACCGCCAGGACCGCGCGATGGCGTGGATGCTGGTGGCGGTGATCGTCGCGCTGCTGGTGGTGACCGCGCTGGGCATCGTCGGGCTGGCCAGTTTCTGGGTGCAGCAGCGCAGCCGCCAGATCGGCATCCGCCGTGCGCTCGGCGCCACCCGCGGGCAGATCCTGCGTTACTTCCAGACCGAGAACTTCCTGCTGGCCACCATCGGCATCGTCATCGGCATGCTGCTGGCCTACGCGCTCAACCAGCTGCTGATGCAGCGCTACGAGCTGCCGCGGCTGCCGCTGTTCTACCTGCCGATCGGCGCCGTGGTGCTTTGGCTGCTTGGACAGGTCGCGGTCTACGGGCCGGCGCGGCGCGCGGCACTGGTGCCGCCGGCCGTCGCGACGCGCGGCGCCTGATGGCCAGCGCCGCCCGTTACGCGGTGGAGCTCGGCCTGCGCGGCCTGCTTCGCCACCCGCGCACCATGCTCCTCACCGTGATCCTGCTCGGCCTCGGGCTGGCCGCGGTGATGAGCATGTTGACGCTGCTGGCAATGCTGTCGGCCGATCCGCTGCCGGGCATCAGCGAACGCCTGCACCTGGCCTGGGTGGACTCGCGCGCCGCGCCCACCAGTGCGTCGGCGGCCGAACCCGATGCCGATGCGCCACCGTTTCTGTGGAAGCTCGCCGACGCGCAGGCATTGATGGACCTGCAGCCGGCGGTGCGGCAGACCGCGCTGGTATCGACACCGGTCACCGTGCAGCCCGGCGATGGCGACCGCAGCGACACCACCGTGGCGGTGCTGGCGCTGGGCCCGATGCCGTCGATGTTCGGGGTGCCGCTGCTGCGCGGCCGCTACTGGACCGCGGCCGAGGAGCAGGACCGCGTGCCGGTGGCGGTGATCGGCGACGCCACCGCGCGCGCACTGTTTGGCGACATCGACGCCGTCGGCCGCGACCTGCGCATCGGCAGCACGCTGTTCCGGGTGATCGGGGTGGCCGGCGCATGGGCGCCGCGGCCACGTTTCCATTTTCTGCAGGCCGGGCAGGCGGTGTGGAGCGAACGTTCGGAGTCGCTGTTCCTGCCGCTGCATGCGGCGCTGGATGCCGGTGTCGCGCCAATGGCCACGCGCGACTGCGATGGCCGCGGCGTCGGCGGTTTCGGCTTCGATTCGATCGACCTAGGCGCCTGCCGCTGGCTGGCGTTGTGGGCGGAGCTGCCGGACGAATCCGCCCGCGCGGCCTACGCCGATGCGCTGGCCGGCTATGCGCGCTCGCGCCACACCGCCGGCGTGTTCGAGCGCCCGGCGGCCAGCCGCCTCGACAGCGTGCCGGCGTGGCTTGCCGCCAACCGCGTGGTGCCCGACAGCGTGCTCCTGTACCTCTGGCTCGCGGTGGGCCTGCTGGCACTGTGCATGGTCAATGTCGCGGGATTGCTGGCGGCGCGCTTCCTGCGCCGCGGCAGCGAGCTGGGCGTGCGCCGCGTGCTGGGCGCGCCACGCCGTTCGGTGCTGGTGCAGTGCCTGGTCGAGGCACTCGCGGCCGGCACCCTGGGCGGTCTGCTGGCCTGGCCGCTGACGCTGTTCGGGCTGTGGGTGATCCGCCTGCAGGACCATGGCTATACCGACCTCGCGCGCTTCGAACCGCGGTTGTTCGCGCTGCTGCTGGCGCTGGCCATCGGCACCGGCCTGCTGGTGGGTCTGGTGCCGGCACTGCGTGCGGCACGCATCGAACCCGTCCTGCAGATCAAGAGTCCCTGAGGTGAGCATGCGCCTGCCCCTGCGCCCGATCGTGTCGGCCCTGCGCCGGCGCCCGTTGATGCCCTGGCTGGTCGCCGTCCAGGTGGCGGTCGCGGTGGCGATCCTCGCCAATGCGGTGTTCCTGCTGCAGCGGCAGGTCATGCCGCTGCTGGCCGACGACGGCATCGCCCGCGACCGCCTGCTGCTGGTCGACCAGATGGTCGCGCGACGGGGCAGCTGGACGGCGGCGCAGATCGATGCGGTCACCGCGCTGATCGATGGCATTCCCGGCGTGGAGGCGGCAGCGCCCGCGCTCGGGCTGCCGATGAAGCAGTCGATGACCTTCACCCTGTCGCTGCGCGGGCCCGGTGGCGAGAGCGTGGTCGCGAGCGGCTTTGCCGGCGAAGGCCTGCGCGAGGCGCTCGGCTTGGACCTCGTGCAGGGCCGCGACTTCGAGCCGGGCGAAGGCTTCCGCGTCGACCTCGCCTCCGGCGGCGTCGACATCCCCGCGGGCACCCCGGTGATCCTGACCGAAGCGCTGGCGCGGTTGTGGTTTCCCGATGGCGATGCACTGGGCGGACGGCTGGAACAGACCGACGGCGGGCGTCACCTGGTGGTGGTGGGCGTGGTCCGCCGCCTGCTGCGCTACCAGCTCGACGAGCTCGACGACGGCCGTGCGCAGTACTCGATCCTGCTGCCGGCGCAGATCGTGTCGGTGCCGGTGCTCAACTACGCGGTGCGGGTGGATCCGCAGCGTCGGGATGCGGTGGCAGACGCACTCCCCGCGATGCTCGAGAACGAGTACGGCGCGCTGATGCTGGCCGGCGTGCCGGTGCGGGTCGACAGTTACGAGGCGCTGCGCGATGCCGCGTTCCGCTCCCGGCGCGCCGCGGCCTGGCTGTTCGGCACGGTGATCGCGGTGATCCTGGCGGTGACCGGCATCGGCATCGGCGGGCTCTCGGCGTACTGGGTGGAAACGCGGCTGCGGCTGATCGGCATCCGCCGCGCACTCGACGCCAGCCGACGCGACATCATCGGCCACTGCCTCGCCGAGAACGCCGTCGTGGTCGGCATGGGCCTGGTACCGGGCCTGGTGGCTGCCTATGCGATCAACCAGTGGCTGATGCAGGCGCATGCGATGGCGCGCCTGCCACTGGCCTACCTGCCGCTGGCCGCGCTGCTGCTGTGGCTGCTCGGCCTGTACGCGGCCTCCGGCCCTGCGCGCCGTGCGGCGCGGGTGCCGCCTGCGATCGCCACCCGCAGCGCCTGAGCGCACGCGTGTGCCCATGCCGATAAGCTTCGATCACCGTTCACCGCCGGCCCCTGCGATGTCCACCGTCCTGATCATCGACGACAACCCGGCCGTGGCCATCGCGCTGGACGTGCTGTTCTCGCTGCACGACATCCGCACCGTGCATGCCGAGTCCCCCGAGGCCGGGCTGGCGGCACTGGAGAGCGGCGAGATCGACCTGGTGATCCAGGACATGAACTTCCGCGCCGACACCACCTCCGGTGACGAGGGCACCGCGCTGTTCGCGCAGATCCATGCACGACATCCGCAGCTGCCGGTGGTGCTGCTGACGGCATGGACACACCTGGAATCCGCGGTCGAACTGATCAAGGCCGGCGCCGCCGACTACGTGGCCAAGCCGTGGGACGACCACAAGCTGGTGACCACCGTCGGCAACCTGCTGGAGCTGTCGGCCAGCCGCCGCGAGCTGGGGCGACGGCGTGCACGCGAGCAGCGCGAGCGCCACGCGCTCGAACAGGGCCACGATCTGTGCGGCGTGGTGTGGGCCGATGCCAGCACCGAACGCGTGCTGGCGCTCGCGGTGCAGGTGGCGCGTTCGGAGCTGCCGGTGCTGGTGACCGGGCCCAACGGCGTGGGCAAGGAGAAGATCGCGCAGATCATCCACGCCAACTCGGCGGTGCGCGATGGCCCGTTCGTGGCGCTCAACTGTGGCGCGCTGCCGGCGGAACTGATCGAGGCGGAGCTGTTCGGTGCCGACGCCGGTGCCTACACCGGCGCCAACCGCGCGCGCGAAGGCAAGTTCGAGGCCGCCGACCGCGGCACGCTGTTCCTCGACGAGATCGGCAACCTGCCGCTGGCCGGGCAGATGAAGCTGCTGCGGGTGCTGGAAACCGGCCGTTTCGAGCGCCTCGGCTCCAACCGCGAGCGCCAGGTGCGGGTGCGCGTGGTCAGCGCCACCAACGCCGACCTGCCGGCGCTGATCGCCTCGGGCCGGTTCCGCGAAGACCTCTACTACCGCCTCAACGCGATCGAGCTGGCGCTGCCGCCGCTGGCCGAGCGACCGGACGACATCCTGCCGCTGGCCCGGCACTTCCTGCCGGCCGGCAGGCGCCTGCGCCGCGATGCCGAGCAGGTGCTGCTGCGCCACCGCTGGCCGGGCAACGTCCGCGAGCTGCGCAACGTGGTGCAACGTGCCGCGCTGCTGTCGGCCGGGGACGATATCGGCGCCGCCGCGCTGGGGCTGCCCGATGCCGCACCTGCCGTGGCTGCGGCCATGGACCCGGATCGCGCGCAGATCGAGGCGGCGATCGAGCGTGCCGGCGGCGTGCTTGCGCAGGCCGCCGCCGAACTCGGGCTGTCGCGGCAGGCGCTGTACCGGCGCATGGACAAGCTCGGCCTGCGCCCGGACTGATGCTGCTTCCGCGGCTGCCGATAAGCGTCCGCCTGACCGCGCTGGCGGCGCTGTTCGCCATCGCGTGCGCGTTGCTGGGCAGCTGGCTGACCCGCTGGCTGCTGCCGTGGGCCGCGGTGCTGGCCGCGGCCGCGCTGCTGCTGCCGCTGCTGGTCTGGCAGGTGCGGCGCCTGCTCGACCCCGTGCGTGCGCTGTTCCGCGCGCTGGCCGGCGCGGTCACCGCCTATCGCGATGGCGACTACAGCTTCGGCATCCGCTGGGACGGCCGCGGCGAGCTGGCCGAGCTGGTCGATGCCCACAACCGCCTCGGCGACGTGCTGCGCGAGCAGCGCAACACCCTCGTGCAGCGCGAACTGCTGCTCGACACCATCGTGCAGAACACGCCGGTGGCGATGGTGCTGCTCGACCCGGTGCGCCGCGTGGTGCTCGGCAACCTGGCCGCGCGCAAGCTGCTGGGTGGCGGCAGGCGCCTGGAGGGCCAGGATTTCGATGCCGTCATCGAGGCCGCGCCGGCCGCGCTGCGCGAGGCGCTCGCGCGCGGCGGCGACGGCATGTTCAGCGTCGGCGACGGCGAGGACCAGGAGGACATCTACCACCTGTCGCGGCGCGTGTTCCGCCTCAACGGCCGCCGCCACGAACTGGTGCTGCTGCGCCTGCTCACGGCCGAACTGCGCCGGCAGGAGGTGCAGACCTGGAAGAAGGTGATCCGGGTGATCAGCCACGAGCTCAACAACTCGCTGGCGCCGATCGCCTCGCTCGCGCACTCCGGTGCCGAACTGCTGCGCCGCGGCCAGGCCGAACGGCTGCCGGCGGCGCTGGCCACCATCGAGGAACGCGCACGCCACCTCGAGGGTTTCATCCGCGACTATGCGCGCTTCGCCAAGCTGCCCGCACCACGGCTGGAAACGGTGGAGTGGGAGCGCTTCATCGAGCGCCTGCGCGACCAGGTGGCCTTCGGCTTCGACGGCACCCGCGACGGCAATGCACGCTTCGATACCGCGCAGATGGAGCAATGCCTGATCAACCTGCTGCGCAACGCACACGAATCGGGCTCATCGGCGCAGGACGTGCGGCTGGCGCTGCGCCGGCTGCCCGATGCCTGGCGCATCGAAGTGCTCGACCGCGGCAGCGGCATGAACGATGCGGTGCTGGCGAACGCGCTGCTGCCGTTCTACTCGACCAAGCGCAACGGCACCGGCCTGGGCCTCGCGCTGGCGCGCGAGATCTGCGAAGCGCATGGCGGCCGCATCGCGTTGCAGAACCGCGACGGCGGCGGCCTCGCCGTCAGCCTCACCATCCCCCAATAGAGAACCGCGGCCCACGGCCGCCACCGACGTCCCTCTCCCGCCTGCGGGAGAGGGGGGGACCACCTGCAACGCAGGTGGTGGGGTGAGGGGAAACGCCGCAGCCAACCCCCTCATCCGCCCCCTGGCGGGGCACCATCTCCCGCGCGGGAGAAGGGTTTGCAACGCTTCTTCCAGGTTTCCAGCCCCTACTTCTTCTTCGGCCGCACCCAGCCTTCGATCACCGTCTGCCGCGCGCGCGCGACCGCGAGCCTGTCGTCCGGTACGTCGGCGGTGATCGCCGAACCCGCGGCCGTGGTCGCGCCTGCGCCGATGGTCAGCGGCGCCACCAGAGATGCGTTGGAGCCGATGAACGCGCCGTCGCCGATCACCGTGCGGTGCTTGTTCACGCCGTCGTAGTTGCAGGTGATCGTGCCGGCACCGATGTTCACCGACGCGCCCACGTCGGCATCGCCGAGATAGGTGAGGTGGTTGGCCTTGCTCGCCACGCCGATCGTGGTGTTCTTGGTTTCGACGAAGTTGCCGATGTGCGCGCCGTCGGCAAGCACGGTACCGGGCCGCAGCCGCGCGAACGGGCCGATGGTGACCGAACCTTCCGCGCGCACGCCATCGAGGTCGCAGTGCGCACGCACCTCGGTGCCGCCGCAGAGCGTCACGTCCTTCAACCGGCAGAACGGGCCGATGCGCACGCCATCACCCAGCTCGACGCGCCCTTCCAGGATCACGTCGACATCGAACTCGACATCGGTGCCGAGCACCACCTCGCCGCGGACGTCCACGCGTGCGGGATCGGCGAAGCGCGCGCCCTGCGCGCACAGCGCACGCACCGCGCGCTGCTGGAACGCGCGCTCGAGCTGCGCGAGCTGCCAGGGGTCGTTGGCGCCCTCGGCTTCCACCGGATCGTCGACCATCACGATGTCGGCGGGCGCGAACTCGTCGGCCGCCATCGCGAAGATGTCGGTGAGGTAGTACTCGCCCTGCGCGTTGTCGTTGGACAGTGCGCCCAGCCAGCGCTTGAGCGCGGTGGCTTCGGCGGCAACGATGCCGGTGTTGACCAGGCGGATGCGGCGCTGTTCCTCGTCGGCATCCTTGTGTTCGACGATTGCCGCGACATGGCCCTCGGAATCGCGCACCACGCGGCCGTAGCCGCGCGGGTCGTCGAGTTCGGCCACCAGCACCGCCAGCCGCGAGCCGCGCTCGCCGGTGAGCAGCCGCTGCAGCGTCGCCGCGGTGATCAGCGGCACGTCGCCATACAGCACCACCACCTCGGCGCCATCCGGCACCTCGCCCAATGCCTGCTGCACGGCATGCCCCGTGCCCAGCCGCTCCCGCTGCTCGGCCCACAGCAGGTCGGTCTGGTCGCCGAGTGCCGCGCGCACCTGGTCGCCACCGTGGCCGTAGACGACGTGGATCGCTGCCGGCGCAAGCTCGCGCGCGGTCGAGATCACATGCGTGAGCATCGGCCGCCCGGCGACCTTCTGCAGCACCTTGGGCAGCGCCGAGCGCATGCGCTTGCCCTCGCCCGCGGCAAGGATGACGACGTGGAGGGGAGCGGTCATGGAATCGCCTGTGCGGAGGAATCGCGGAATTCTAACGGGCGCGGCTGGTAGCATTCGCGCCGTGCCGCTCCGGCACGCCCACAGACCGCCGGTCCTCGCGTTGAGCATCGTCCGCCAGTCGCGCAGTTACCTGATGATCGGCGGCCTGCAGTGGGTGCTGGACTGGGCGGTGATGGTCGCGCTCAGCCACGCCGGATTGCCGGTACGCCAGGCCAACGTGGTCGGGCGCATCTGCGGCGCGCTGTGCGGCTTCTGGATGAACGGACGTTTCACCTTCGCCTGCGAGGACACCGCGGTGGGCCGCGTGCAGCTGCAACGCTTCCTGGTGATGTGGATCGCGACCACCGTGGTCAGCACCTGGGCGATCGGCCATATCGACGACTACCTCGGCCTCAAGTGGGCGTGGCTGGCCAAGCCGCTGGTGGAGATCGCGCTGGGCGTGGTCGGCTTCGTGATCTCGCGCAGCTGGATCTACAAGCGCTGACGTAGCACCTGCGCCGCGCAGCATCGGCAGCACACGTTCAAGCGGCAATGCGGGCACCTCGCCACGGTGGCCGCGCATGCCGTCGGCACGGAACATCGAGTTGAGGATCGCTTCCCCGGTCGCATCGGCGACGGCCACGAACAATGGCGTCATCGCCTCGTTGTCGAGCGTGGCGGCGCCCGCCACCGGCTGGCCGCGGATGCGGCGCATCGTCGGGGCGGTGGAGAACGCGATGACGTAGTCGCCCGAACCGTTGGACATCGAGGCACCCGTGCGCGCCAGGCCGACGATCGCGCGGCGTGCCAGCCGCTCGAGCTGGCGGGCGTCGAGCGGTGCGTCGGTCGCGACCACGATCATGATGCTGCCGTCGCCATCGGTGGGAGGTGCATCCGCCCCGGTCCGGGCGTCACTCCCGGGTCGCCACTGCGCCGGATCCGGCAGGCGTGGCCCCACCGGCACCCCGGCAATCGTCAGCGTGCCGCCGTAGTTGCTCTGCACCAGCACGCCGACGACGTGTTCGCCACGTGCATCGGCGACCACGCGCGAGCTGGTGCCGATGCCGCCCTTCCAGCCGAACGCGACCGTGCCGGTCCCGGCGCCGATCGCCCCTTCGTCGACGTTGCTGGTCGATGCGCCCGCCAGCGCCGCACGTACATGAGCCGCCTGCAGCGGACGTGCGCGGATGTCGTTGAGGAAGCCGTCGTTGGTCTCGCCGACCACCGGGTTGAGCGAGCGCACCGCCTCCATGCCCGGCCGCGCCAGCTGCCAGTCGACCAGTGCATCGGCGGCGGTCCAGACGCCGAGGGTGCCGGTCAGCAGGATCGGCGTTTCCAGTTCGCCAAGCTCGCGTACCTGGCTGATGCCCAGCAGCTTTCCATAGCCGTTGGCGACGTGGATCGCAGCGGGCACCCGCTCGGCGTAGAGGTTGCCGGCATGCGGAAGGACCGCGGTCACGCCGGTGCGCACCCCGTCGCCTTCGACCACGGTGGCGTGGCCGACAGCAACGCCGGCGACATCGACGATGGCATTGCGCGGCCCGGTGGGCAGGTTGCCGATGACGATGCCGGCGTCACGCGCGCGCGGCCGCTGCGAGGTCCCGTCCCTGGCGGCTGCCGTCCACGGTATTGCCACCGTCGCTGCCAGCAGTGCCAACAGCAGCGCGGCCCGCACGGAATCGTTTGGCATGTGGTGCTCTCCCGGAGAACAGCCATGACCCTAGGCTTGTGGGCCCGCGTCGGCAAGGGCGACGCGCCCGGCGCACAGGCAGTGCTCGGGTGCCGATCCTGCGCCAGCGCCCTTCCCTCGATGGCAACCCGTGCAGGCACGCGCAACGCTTTCCCGCACCGGCGTCGAAGCATCGAAGAGCATTCCCGGCCAGGGCCACCCCCATCCCGCGGGCGCGGGCCGAATGGAGCCGTCATCGAACCACCGGAGATCATCCGCAGCCTCGGCCTCGGGAGGGGCGGGCCGAAACGAGGAAAGCCGCCCGGAGGCGGCTTTCCTGGACGTGCAGGCCGGGACGCCTGCAGCGTGTGCACTCAGTGCTTGAGGTTCTTGCGCAGGCGCTCCAGCGCCTGCAGCTGCGCGGCCACCTCGGCCATCTTCTGCTGCGCCTCGGCGATTTCCATCGCCTCGCCGCGGCCGGCCAGCACGCGCTCGGCTTCTTCCTTGGCCTTGCGCACCGAGGCCTCGTCGATCTCGTCGGCGCGGATCGCGGTGTCGGCGAGGATCGTCACCACCTGCGGCTGCACTTCGAGCAGGCCGCCGGAGATCGCGAAGTCGAGCTTCTCGCCGTTGGCCTGGGTGATCACGACCTTGCCAGGCTTGAGACGGGTGATCAGCGGCGCATGGCGCGGCGCGATGCCGAGCTCGCCCATCTCGCCGGTCGCCACGATCAGCGTGGCCTCGCCGTGGAAGATCTCCGCCTCGGCGCTGACGATGTCGCAACGGATGGTGGTGGTCATGGACAGTTACTCTTCAAAGGACGCGTGGATCAGGCCTTCTCGGTCATCTTGCGGGCCTTCTCGACGGCCTCGTCGATGCTGCCGACCATGTAGAACGCCTGCTCGGGCAGGTGGTCGTACTCGCCGTCGACGATGCCCTTGAAGCCGCGGATGGTTTCCTTCAGCGGCACGTACTTGCCCGGCGAGCCGGTGAAGACTTCGGCCACGTGGAACGGCTGCGAGAAGAAGCGCTCGATCTTGCGCGCGCGCGACACGGCCTGCTTGTCCTCTTCCGACAGCTCGTCCATGCCCAGGATCGCGATGATGTCCTTGAGTTCCTTGTACTTCTGCAGCGTCGACTGCACGCGGCGCGCGGTGTCGTAGTGCTCGGTGCCGATCACGTTCGGGTCCAGCTGGCGCGAGGTCGAGTCGAGCGGATCGACCGCCGGGTAGATGCCCAGCGAGGCGATGTTGCGGCTCAGCACGACGGTGGCGTCGAGGTGGGCGAAGGTGGTCGCCGGCGACGGGTCGGTCAGGTCGTCCGCGGGCACGTACACGGCCTGGATCGAGGTGATAGAACCCGACTTGGTCGAGGTGATGCGCTCCTGCAGCACGCCCATTTCCTCGGCGAGCGTGGGCTGGTAACCCACCGCCGACGGCATGCGGCCCAGCAGCGCCGACACTTCGGTACCGGCCAGGGTGTAGCGGTAGATGTTGTCGACGAACAGCAGCACGTCCTTGCCCTTGCCGCTCTCGTCCTTCTCCTCGCGGAAGTACTCGGCCATGGTCAGGCCGGTCAGCGCGACACGCAGGCGGTTGCCCGGCGGCTCGTTCATCTGGCCGTAGACCATCGCCACCTTGTCGAGGACGTTGGAGTCCTTCATCTCGTGGTAGAAATCGTTGCCCTCGCGGGTACGCTCGCCCACGCCGGCGAACACCGACAGGCCCGAGTGCGCCTTGGCGATGTTGTTGATGAGTTCCATCATGTTGACGGTCTTGCCCACGCCGGCGCCGCCGAACAGGCCGACCTTGCCGCCCTTGGCGAACGGACACATCAGGTCGATGACCTTGATGCCGGTCTCGAGCAGCTCGGTGGACGAGGACTGGTCCTCGTAGGACGGCGCGGCGCGGTGGATTTCCCAGTGCGCGGTGGCGTCGACCGGGCCGGCCTCGTCGATCGGGCGGCCCAGCACGTCCATGATGCGGCCGAGCGTGCCGGCGCCGACCGGCACCGAGATCGCGGTCCCGGTGTTGGTGGCGACCAGGTTGCGCTTGAGGCCATCGGTCGAGCCGAGCGCGATGGCGCGCACGATGCCGTCGCCGAGCTGCTGCTGCACTTCCAGCGTGATCTCGGTGCCGTCGACCTTCAGCGCGTCGTACACCTTCGGCACTTCGTTGCGCGGGAACTCCACGTCGACGACGGCGCCGATGATCTGAACGATCTTGCCCTGACTCATTTTGATTTCCTCGGACTCTAGATTTTTCCGCGACCCGGGTCGCTGGTGTGTTTCTTTCGGAAGCCCGCACGTGGACGTGCGGGCTCTTGCGAGGGACTCGCTATACGGCCGCGGCGCCGCCCACGATCTCGGAGATTTCCTGAGTGATCGCGGCCTGGCGGGCCTTGTTGTAGACCAGGTTCAGCGTGTCGATCAGCTTGGTCGCGTTGTCGCTGGCGGCCTTCATCGCCACCATGCGCGCGGCGTGCTCGGAGGCGACGTTCTCCATCACCGCCTGGTACACCAGAGACTCGACGTAGCGGGTCAGCACGTGTTCGAGCACCGACTCCGCGTCCGGCTCGTAGATGTAGTCCCAGTCGTGCTTGACGATGGTCTCGTCGGATGCCGGCAGCGGCAGCAGCTGGTCGAACGCCGCACGCTGGGTCATCGTGTTGACGAAGTCGTTGTAGGCCAGGAACACGCGGTCCAGCGAACCCTCGGTGTAGCCATCGAGCATGACCTTGATCACGCCGATCAGCTGCTCGACCTCGGGGTTGTCACCGAGGTGGGTGACGCTGGCCAGCATGCGCACCTTGAGGCGGCGGAAGAACACCGTCGCCTTCTGGCCGATGGTGACCACGTCGACCTCGACGCCCTTCTCCTGCCACTGGCGCATTTCCACCAGCAGCTTGCGGAACAGGTTGTTGTTGAGGCCGCCGGCCAGGCCGCGGTCGGACGAAACGATGATGTAGCCCACCCGCTTCGGCGCCGGGCGCTCGATGAGGTAGGGGTGCTGGAACTCCGAGTTCGCCTGCGCCAGGTGCCCGATCAGCTGCTTCATCGCCCGTGCGTACGGGCGTGAGGCCTTCATCCGGTCCTGCGCCTTGCGGATCTTGGAGGCCGAGACCATTTCCAGCGCACGCGTCACCTTGCGGGTGTTCTGCACGCTCTTGATCTTGGTCTTGATTTCTCTGCCGCCAGCCATTGCTCGCTCCGCTGCGGTGATCCGGTCGGGGAAGCCCGGTTGCCCGGTCTGCCTCCCCTCGCCTCACCTGTGTCGAATCACCAAACCATCAGACAAGCCAACCGGTTCAGAACGAACCGGTCTGCTTGAAGTCCGCGATGCCCTTCTTGAAGACCGCCTCGATCTCGTCGTTCCACGCACCGCTCGCGTTGATCTTCTCGATCAGCGCACCCTCGGTGTTGTCGAAGTGGGCGTGCAGGCCCGATTCGAACGCGAGGATCTGGTTGACCGGCACGTCGTCGAGGTAACCCTCGTTGACGGCGTAGATCGACAGCGCCTGGTGGGCGATCGACATCGGCAGGTACTGCTTCTGCTTCATCAGCTCGGTGACGCGCTGGCCGCGCTCGAGCTGCTTGCGCGTGGCATCGTCGAGGTCGGACGCGAACTGCGCGAACGCGGCGAGCTCACGGTACTGCGCCAGCGCGATACGGATGCCGCCCGAGAGCTTCTTGACGATCTTGGTCTGCGCCGCGCCACCCACGCGCGACACCGAGATACCGGCGTTCACGGCCGGGCGGATGCCCGCGTTGAACAGGTCGGTTTCCAGGAAGATCTGGCCGTCGGTGATCGAGATCACGTTGGTCGGCACGAACGCGGAGACGTCGCCGGCCTGGGTCTCGATGATCGGCAGCGCGGTCAGCGAGCCGGTCCGGCCCTTGACCTCGCCATTGGTGAACTTCTCCACGTACTCCTCGGACACGCGCGCGGCGCGCTCGAGCAGGCGGGAGTGCAGGTAGAACACGTCGCCCGGGTAGGCTTCGCGGCCCGGCGGGCGGCGCAGCAGCAGCGAGATCTGGCGGTAGGCCACGGCCTGCTTGGACAGGTCGTCGTACACGATCAGCGCGTCCTGGCCGCGGTCCATGAAGTACTCGCCCATGGTGCAGCCGGAGTAGGCCGAGATGTACTGCATCGCAGCCGACTCGGAGGCGGTGGCGGCGACCACGATGGTGTGCGCCAGGGCGCCGTTCTCTTCCAGCTTGCGCACGATGTTGGCGACCGTCGAGGCCTTCTGGCCGATCGCGACGTACACGCACTTGATGCCGGTGCCCTTCTGGTTGATCACCGCGTCGATGGCCATCGCGGTCTTGCCGGTCTGGCGGTCGCCGATGATCAGCTCGCGCTGGCCGCGGCCGATCGGGATCATGGCGTCGACCGACTTGTAGCCGGTCTGCACCGGCTGGTCGACCGACTTGCGCCAGATCACGCCCGGCGCCACGCGCTCGACCGGTGCGGTCTGCGTGGCGGCGATGGGGCCCTTGCCGTCGATCGGCTCGCCGAGCGCGTTGACCACGCGACCCAGCATTTCCGGGCCCACCGGCACTTCGAGGATGCGGCCGGTGGTCTTGGCCACGTCGCCCTCGCGCAGGTGCTCGTAGTCACCCAGGACTACGGCGCCGACCGAATCACGCTCGAGGTTGAGCGCGAGCGCGAACGTGTCGTTCGGCAACTCGATCATTTCGCCCTGCATCACGTCGGCCAGGCCGTAGATGCGCACGATGCCGTCGGACACGGAGGTGACCGTGCCCTCGTTGCGCGCCTCGGCGGCCAGCTTGACCTTCTCGATGCGGCTCTTGATCAGTTCGCTGATTTCAGAGGGGTTGAGCTGGGTGCTTGCCATTTCCGGATCCTCGGCGCGCCGGATTCGACGACGCGCGGTCAATGAAACTGTGGTGGGCGCGGGCGCCTGTGGGCGGCGTCCGCGTCCTGGTTACTGGCTCAGCGCCGACTGCAGGCGTGCGAGCTTGCCGCGCAGGGAGCCGTCGATGACGACATCGCCGGCGCTGATGACCGCGCCACCGATCAAGGCGTCGTCGACCGCGACCGACAGCTGCACCTCGCGGCCGAAACGGCGTGCGAGGGCGGCGCGGATGGCGTCGAGTTCGGTTGCCGGCAGGTCGGTCGCCGAGGTCACCGTCGCGCGCACCACCTGTTCGGCGTCCGCACGCAGGTCCTCGTAGAGGCCGGCGATCTCGGGCAGCAGCGCCAAGCGGCCGTTGCGGGCGAGCAGTGCCAGGAAGTCACGGAAACCTTCCTGCGCACCTTCGGGTGCCAGCAGCGCCACCGCGTCTTCGCGGGCCAGGCCCGGATGGCCGAGCAGCGGCTGCGCCTGCGGATCCACCGCCACGCGCGCGGAGAACGCGAGCGCGTCCGACCATGCAGCGAACGCACCGGCGTCGCGGGCAAGGCCGAATGCGGCACGCGCATAGGGACGGGCGAGGGTGATCTCCTGGCTCACGCTCAGATCTCCGCGGCCAGTTCGTCGAGCAGGGCCCTGTGGGCGTTGGCGTCGATCTCGCGACGCAGCAGCTTCTCGGCGCCGGTCACCGCCAGCATCGACACCTGGCGACGCAGGTCCTCGCGGGCACGGTTGGCCGAAGCCTCGATCTCGGCCTCCACCATCGCCTTCTGGCGCGCGGCCTCGGCCTGCGCCTCGGCGCGCGCCTGCTCCACGATCTGGTTGGCGCGCTGGTGGGCCTGGTCGATGATCTCGTTGGCCTTGGTACGCGCCGTCCTGAGTTCTTCGTTGACCTGTTCCTGCGCCTGCGCCAGCGCACGCTGGCTGTTGTCGGCGGCGGCGAGGCCTTCTGCGATCTTCTGCTGGCGCTCCTCGATGGCCTTGAGCAACGGCGGCCAGACGTAGGTCGCGATCAGCCAGATCAGGCCGGCAAAGGCCAGAGCCTGGGCGATCAGGGTCAGATTGATGTTCATGGGTGTGCCACTGCCTGTCGTGATGGTCCGGGCATGCCGTGCATGCCAGCTGTCATCCGGGAAGCGGGCGGCCGCTCACGGCTGCCCGCTTTCCTGCGGCTGGATCAGCCGCCCAGCTGTGCGGCGACCGGGCCGATGAACGGCGAGGCGAACGCGAACAGCAGGCCGACGGCGACCGAGATGATGAACGCGGCGTCGATCAGGCCGGCGGTGATGAACATGCGGACCTGCAGGACCGGGATCAGCTCCGGCTGGCGGGCGGCCGACTCGAGGAACTTGCCGGCCATGATGGCCAGACCCAGACCTGCGCCCAGCGCGGCCAGGCCGATCATGATGCCGATGGCCAGAGCGGTCGAAGCCTGGATCTGGGCGAACGAGGTCAGAGCGATTTCCATGGTTTTCTCCGGAACGGATGTTGCGAGGGTTGGATGTTGAGGGTGAAGCGGAAAACGGGACGCGTGCCTGCCGTCAGTGGCTGTCCTCGGCGAGGCTGAGGTAGACGATCGACAGCATCATGAAGATGAAGGCCTGCAGCGGGATCACCAGAATGTGGAAGATCATCCAGCCGAGGCCGAACACCGCGCCGCCGAGCAGGCCCAGAAGGCCGGCACCGCCGAGGACCCAGATCAGCAGGAACACGATCTCGCCGCCGAACATGTTGCCGAACAGTCGCATCGCCAGCGAAATGGGCTTGGACACCCACTCGACGATGTTGAGGATGAGGTTGAACGGCATCATCCACTTGCCGAACGGCGCGGTCAGGAATTCCTTGGTGAAGCCGCCCAGGCCCTTGGAACGCAGGGCGAAGAACAGCATCAGGAAGAACACGCTGATCGACAGGCCGAGCGTCGCGTTGACGTCGGCGCTCGGCACCGGCTTCCAGTAGTTCACGCCCAGCCAGCCCAGCGGCACGGCGAAGAAATCCGCCGGGATGAACTTGAGCATGTTCATCAGCAGGATCCAGAAAAACAGGGTGATCGCGATCGGCGTCACCAGCTTGCTGGACCCGTGGTAGGTATCGCGCGCCTGGCGGTCGACGAACTCGAGCAGGATCTCGACGAACGCCTGCCACCTGCCCGGCACGCCCGAGGTTGCCCTGCGGGTGGCGATCCAGAACAGGAAGGTCACGATGAGACCCATCGTGACCGAGGTCAGGATGGTGTCGAGGTTGATCGACCAGAAGCCGTCGGTCGCGGTCGACCCACGCACGCCGCCAGCCTCGCTGTAGACGAGGTTCTGGAGATGGTGCTGGATGTAGCTGGTGGGGGTTTCCGCCTCGCCGGCCATGTGCCTGTCCGCCTCTGACTGTCTGTACGTGTTCGAATCAACGACTGGCCATGGCCAGCATCTGTGTCACCAGTGCCACGATGACGCCGACTCCGACCGCGACGGGTGGCAGACCGCCCACACCCACTGCCAGCACCAGCACCACCAGCACGACCGCCCACTTCGCCAGCGCCCCGACCAGTACGCGCGCAAGCGCGCCACCTGCCGGTGCAACCCCGCCACCCAGCGCGATCGCGCTGTGCAGCCAGCCACCGAGCGCGACCGAACCACCGCCGGCCAGCGCTGCCAGCGCCCAGGGCCACCCCTTGACGAGGAAGGCCAGCGCGGTCAGCGCCACCGCGACCGCCTGCCAGGCGAGTGCGCGCTGCGCCAGCCGCCGACCCGCAGCGAAGGAACTCAACACATGGGGGTCCTGTGACGATGGACGGCCCGGGCCGATGAAACCGCCCGGCGAAGCCGCAGAAGTATAGCAGTGGGCAGCTTTGAGGGACAACCGGCGGAGGTCCCGGGGCCCCGTATCGTTGCCGCACAACAGGCTTGGCCGGCCGTGGCGCGCATTCAGAAAATTCATGCGGATTTCCGGGAACTCCGCGCCGGACCCGCAGTCCGACCTCCCGCGCGGCCTGCCTCTTCCTCGTCGATCCAGCAGGCCCCACCGAAGCCCCGGCATGCCGGGGCTTCCCCTTTTCCGGGCCCCTGGCAGCCCTGCAAGCGGGCCTTCCGGCCGCGCAGCGCAGGTGCGCGGCCGCGGTCGCTTGCGTTCCATACGCCACCGTCTTCACGGCAGGAAGACCCTGTGTGAACGGACACTGCCGCCTCGCCGCCGGTCGTGGCGGCGCTTCCGTCCCCCAGAACGCATAACGAGACCCACGATGTCCGCACCCACCCCCCGTCTGCTTGCCATCGCCCTGCTCGCGGTCGCCACGGGCGTGGCCGCTTCCCCGGCCCACGCCCAGCAGTCCGACAGCGAGGAGCGCTTCACCCTGCGCCTGAGCGCATTCAACCCGGAAGCGCAGCTGCGCTTCACCGGCGACGGCGTCGCCACCAACGGCACCGAGACCGAGGACTTCTTCGCCGCCGAGACCTTCGATGTCGGCAGCGAATGGCGCCCGCGTGGCGCGATCGGGTTCCGGCTGAGCGAGCGCCAGGCGCTGGTCGGCAACTATTACGACTACAGCCGCGACAACGACTGGGGCTTCGAGGGCGACTGGCTGAACCCGGGCGGCCTCCTGCGCGGTATCGGCGTCGACGTGCCCGATGAACTGCCCGATGGCCCGGTGGAACTGCCGGAAGTGGACCTCTCCGGCCGGGTCAAGTTCTCGCTCGCCAGCCTCAACTACGAGTACGCGGTGGTCTCCACCGAGACCTTCGAATGGGGCCTGGGCCTGGGCGTGACCTATGCCGAGCTTGAGGCCCGCGCCAACGGCAGCTGGACCGCCACCGCCGAGATCGATGCCGGCGAGGCCGAGTACCAGTGGAAGAAGTCCGGCTGGTCGCCGGGCCTGCACACGCGCCTGTCCTGGCGGCCGGCCGAGCGCTGGAGCGTCGGCCTGGAAGGCCAGTATCTCGACACCGAATGGGGCGACTTCCTCAACGAGCGCGGCCACTTCGAGCGTGCCGGCCTGGTGGTCGAGTACATGGTCAACGAGCGTGTCGGCGTGCATGTCGGCTACGACTGGTTCCGCCTCAAGCTCAAGGACGATTACAACGCCCGCTTCGAAGGTGCGTCCGAACTCGACATCGACCCGGTCGACGTCAACGGCGAGCTCAGCGGCCAGCTCAAGGTGCATGGCCCGATGGCCGGCGTGACCTTCCGCTTCTGATCCGGCACATCCGTGTGTGACACGAAGGCCCCGGCACATGCCGGGGCCTTCTGCGTCGGGGGTCAGTTGCGGATCTGCACGTCGTCGATATAGACGTTGACGTCGTAGCTGGTCTGCGCACGCTGGATCCAGATCGCGTCGAGGGTGACGCTGGCGGCATCGATCGCCCCGTTGGCGGTGCCGGCCCAGGCGTTCCACTGCGCGGCGTCGGTGAGGCTCCACTCGACATAGGTCCACTGGTTGGCCGGCACGCTGCGCACGGTGGAGCGTTCGGTGCCGCCGCCGTCGTCGATGCCAACGCCCACGCTCATGCCGCTGCCGCCGGTATAGACCCAGAAGCCGATGCGGCCGTTGGCGCGCGACAGCGTTGTGTTGCTGCCCGGGTTGCCGGTGCCCGACAGCAGCCGCACGGCCCAGGCCGCCGATGACGATGCGTTGTCCTTCAGCAGCACGCGCAGCGAACAGCTGCCGTTGCGGCGGGTGGCGCAGTCGCGCGTGGCGGTGGAGGCGCTCGAGATGCCGGTGGTGCTGCCGGAGTAGGCCGGCGGGGTGTTGAAGTGGCCGACGCTGCCCTCGAACGAATCGAGGATGCGCGTGCCGCCGCCGCTGCCGGGGTTGAGCAGGCCGTAGTAGTGGCTCCAGTTCCAGTTGATGCCGGGATCGGTGTGGGTCTGCCCGCTGAAGTGCTGGTGGCCCTTGATGCGCACGCTGTCGGGCTGCACGTTGATGCCGCTGCTGGCGGCGCCGCGGTATGCGCTGGCACAGCTGATCGCGCTGTAGCGCGAACACCAGTGCCGCACCAGCGCGGCCGATGCGTTGTACATCGCGCTGGTGTACCAGCTGGCGTTGTTGACGTAGCCCTCGTGCTCGATGCCCAGCGTGTAGCCGTTGTGGTTGCGCACGTGCCAGGCGGTATGCGCCTCGCGCACCATCTGGGTGACCTGGCCGTCGGAACTGCGGATCACGTAGTGCGCGCTGACGTTGGAGGACGAATTCCTGAACCAGCTGATGGTGCCGGCGTAGCTGCCCTGCGCGGTATGCAGGGTGACCGCGCTGACGGCGGCACTGCGCGACGCGTTGTAGTTGCTCGAATGCGCCGGATTCCAGATCGCCGGGCCGTAATCGGTGCTTTTGATTCCGGCATCGATGCTCGTGCCGGCGTCGCGGCGGACCAGCTGCTCGCTGACCGGATCGATCGCATGGCTGTCGGTCTCGATGCTGTCGGTGGCCACATCCAGGCGCACGAACGGCGCCTGCAGCCGCACCAGCTGGCCGGCATCGAACGCGGTCTCCCACGCCACCGGGCGCACCGGCACGCGCACGCCTTCATCGTCGACGCCGCGATCGAGCGCCAGCAGCACGTCGAAGGCGAACGCGGCACGCGCATGGTCGTCGATCGCACTGGTGCCCTGCGGCGTGCCGAAGCCGGCATAGCGCGCGAGTGCCTGTGCGAGCACGGCATCCTCCTCTGCATCCAACCCGCGCAGCTCGCGCGCAAGCAGCGCAGCCGCGGCCAGGATGTTGGCGGACGGATCGCGCCTGACGCGGTCCGCCGGCAACCCGGTCAATGCCGCCGCCTCGCCGACCTGGTCGGCAAAGCCGTCGCCGGCATACAGGCCCATCGGGCCCCAGGCGGTGGGCATGTGGTGGTGGCCCGCATCGCCGTCGACCGCCGCTTCAAGCGGCTGCCAGCGGCTCTGCGCCCAGGCCACAGCCTCCAGTGTGCCGCGCGGGATCTGCGGATAGGCGCGATAGGCGCGCGCGAACAATGCCGGATAGCGCGCACGCTGGCGCAGCAGTGCATCGCGCTGGGCGCTGCGCTGCAGCTCGATGCGTGCATCCACGCCACCCTGGGTGACCGGCTCGACCGCGCCGGCATTCCATGCCATTCCCGCAGCGACGGCGAGCGCCGCTGTCCAATGCATCCTTCCCATGAATCCTCCCGTGGCGCGTGGCGCCGGTGCGGTCCCCCCTGCAGGGCGCGAGCCCTGTGGACGGCTTACGCCTGCACAGGAGGTGCCACAACCCGGGTAAACCCGCGTCCGCGCGGAATTGCAGACGTGCGCACACGCGAAGCGGATGGCGGTCGCGGATGGGAGCAACGGACCGGTGGGGCATGGGGGTGGAGTGGCGCGGCCGCGACCCTTGCCCGCCCGCGACCGGAAGGTCGGAGCGGGGGCTGCGGGGCCCCCATCCGCACACGGCGGGAGGGGCCGGGACACGCAGCCGCGACGCCTGGAGCTGCGGCGCGGGCGCCGGGGGGCGGCCCGCCCGAAGCCCTACTTGCGCCTGGGCAGGTAGAGGTCGGTGATCGTTCCGTCGTAGACCTCGGCGGCCATCGCCACCGATTCGCCGAGCGTCGGGTGCGGGTGGATGGTGTGGGCGATATCGGCGACTTCCGCGCCCATCTCGATGGCAAGCGCGGCCTCGGCAATGAGCTCGCCGGCGTGCACGCCGACGATGCCGGCACCGAGGATGCGATGCGTGGCCTCGTCGAACACCAGCTTGGTGAACCCTTCGGTACGGTCGAGGCCGATCGCGCGGCCGCTGGCGGCCCACGGGAACTTGCCGACGCCGACCTTGAGCCCCTTGGCCCTGGCCTCGTTCTCGGTGACACCGACCCAGGCGATTTCCGGGTCGGTGTAGGCGACGGACGGGATGACCCGTGCCACCCATTCCCGGCTCTTATCAGGATCGCCTTCGCCGGCGGCCACTTCGGCGGCGAGCTTGCCCTCGTGCGTCGCCTTGTGCGCCAGCATCGGCTGGCCGACGAGGTCGCCGATGGCGAAGATATGCGGCACGTTGGTGCGCATCTGCCGGTCGACCTCGATGAAGCCGCGCTCGGTGACTTCGACGCCGGCCTTGTCGGCAGCGATCTTCCCACCGTTCGGGCTGCGCCCCACGGCCACCAGCACGCGGTCGAACCGCGTTGCCTGCGGGACGTTCTCGCCGTCGAAGCTAACCTCGATGGCCTTGCTGGCGGCCTTCGCCTCGACCACCCTGGTCTTCAGGTGCACCGACACGCCCTGCTTCTTCAGGCGATCGGCCAGCGGCCTGACCAGGTCACGGTCGGCGCCAGGCATCAGCTGGTCGGCCAGCTCCACCACCGTCACTTCGGCGCCCAGCGCGCGGTACACCGTGGCCATTTCCAGGCCGATGATGCCGCCACCGACCACCAGCATCCGCTTCGGGACCTCGGCCAGCTGCAGTGCATCGGTGGAATCCATGATCCGTGGGTCGTCCCACGGGAAGCCGGGCAGCTTCAGCGCCTGCGAACCGGCGGCGATGATGCACTGCTCGAAGCGCACGAGCTGCGTATTGCCATCGGCGCCGGTCACCTCGAGCTCGTTGGGCGACACGAAACTGCCGGTGCCGGCCACCACCCGCACCTTGCGCTGCTTGGCCATGCCGGCCAGCCCCCTGGTGAGCTGGCCGACGACCTTGTCCTTGTAGGCGCGCAGGCGGTCGAGCTCGATCTTCGGCGTGCCGAAGTCGACGCCGTAGACGCTGGCGTGCTGCGCCTGGTCGATGACATCGGCAGCGTGCAGCAGCGCCTTGGACGGAATGCAGCCGACATTGAGGCAGACGCCGCCGAGGTTGTCGTAACGCTCGATCAGGACGGTATCGAGGCCGAGGTCGGCGGCACGGAAGGCGGCGGTGTAGCCGCCAGGGCCGGAGCCGAGCACGACGATGCGGCACTCGACGTCGGCCTTGCGGCCGCTCGAAGGCGCCGCGGTGGACGGCTTCGATTGCGCACGCCCAGCCTTCGCATCGGCGGGCTGCGACGTGCTGCCGTAACCCTTGGCGGTGCTGCCCTCGCCCGACGCGCGGCGCGCGTCGACCTCTCCCGCAGGCGGCAGAGGTGTGCCGCCTGCTTTGCCGCCGTCCGATCCAGCCGCGGCATCAGGCGCACCGCGTGGGTTGCCCGCGTCACTGGCTTCGGCCGCCTCGATCACCGCGACCACGCTCCCTTCGGACAGCGTGTCGCCGACCGCGACCTTCAGCTCGCGCACCACGCCCGCCACCGGGGACGGGACCTCCATCGTCGCCTTGTCGGATTCCAGCGTGACCAGTCCCTGGTCCTTCGCCACGGTGTCGCCGACGGCGACCAGCACTTCGATCACCGGTACATCGGCCTGGCCGCCGATGTCGGGCACCTTCACTTCCTGGGTCTTGGCCATCACAGGTCTCCGCGCATCACAGCAGGACACGGCGCATGTCGCCCAGCACCTGGGCGAGATACGCGGTGAAGCGCGCGGCGGCGGCGCCGTCGATCACGCGGTGGTCGTAGGACAGCGACAGCGGCAGCACCAGCCGCGGCTTGAACTTCTCGCCATTCCAGACCGGCTTCATGGCCGCCTTCGACACGCCGAGGATCGCCACCTCCGGTGCATTGACGATCGGGGTGAACGAGGTGCCGCCGATGCCGCCGAGCGAACTGATCGAGAAGCAGCCGCCGGACATGTCGGCCGGGCCCAGCTTGCCTTCGCGCGCCTTCTTCGCAAGCGCCGAGGTCTCCTGCGCGATCTCGATCACGCCCTTGCGGTCGACGTCGCGCACCACCGGCACCACCAGCCCGTTGGGCGTGTCGGCGGCGAATCCGATGTGGAAGTACTTCTTCAGCGTGAGCGTTTCGCCCGAAGCATCCAGCGAGGCGTTGAACTCGGGGAAGGTCTTCAGCGCGGAGGCGCTGGCCTTGATCAGGAACGCGAGCATGGTCAGCTTGATGCCGGCCTTCTCGTGTTCCCGGTTGAGCTGCACGCGCAGGTCTTCGAGCGCGGTGATGTCGGCATCGTCGTGCTGGGTGACGTGCGGGATCATCGCCCAGTTGCGCGCGAGGTTGGCGCCGGAGATCTTCCGGATCCGCGACAGCGGCTTTTCCTCGACCTCGCCGAACTTCGAGAAGTCCACCTTCGGCCACGGCAGCAGGTCGAGCCCGCCACCGCCCGCGCCCGCCTTGCCGGCCGGCTGCGTAGCACCTCCGGCGAGTGCGCCCTTGACGAACTTCTGCACGTCCTCGCGGGTGATTCGGCCACCGCGGGCACTGCCGCTGACCTGCGCGAGGTCGACGCCAAGCTCGCGCGCGAACAGGCGCACGGCCGGACTGGCATACGGCACCTTGCCGGGCATGACGGCCTCGGCGTCGAAACGCACCGGCGGCTCGGCACGACCGGCCGGGCGATGGTCCATCGAGGCGCGCGCGATATTGTCCGGGCGGGTGCCGGGCGAGGCCGGCTCCACCACCGGATCGTCGCTCTCCTCGGGCGCCTGGGCCTGCGGCTGCGCCGGCCCCCTGTCGGCCGGGGCGGTGTCGCCGCCCTGGCCTTCGATCCGCGCGACCACGCTGCCGGCGGACACCGTGTCGCCGACCTTCACCGTCAGCTCGACCACGGTGCCGGCGAACGGTGCCGGGACTTCCATGGTCGCCTTGTCGGATTCCAGCGTGACCAGGCCCTGGTCCTTCTCGACGCGGTCGCCCACCGCCACCAGCACCTCGATGACCGGCACGTCGTCCTGGCCGCCGATGTCGGGCACCGCCGCATCCTGGACGCCGGCGGACGCGCCCGCATCGGGCGTACCCGCAGCCGGCGCTGCGGAAGGTCCGGAGGGGGCGGGCGCGGACGCCTGCGACTTCGGCGCTTCGGCCTTCGATGCGGCAGCGGGCGCGGCCTGTGCGGGCGCTCCGTCCGCTGCATCGGGCTCGATCATCGCCACCACCGTGTCCTGCGAGACCCTGTCGCCCTCCTTGACCCGGAGTTCGCGCACCGTGCCCGCGAACGCGGCCGGCACCTCCATCGTCGCCTTGTCGGACTCCAGCGTCAGCAGGCCCTGGTCCTTGTCCACGCGGTCGCCCACCGACACCAGCACTTCGATCACGGGCACATCGTCATAGCCGCCGATATCCGGCACACGTGCTTCTTTGAGGTCGGCCATGCGGCGCTCCGCGCAAACATAAGGGGGTGGCTATTGTGTCCCCCCGCGCTGCCCCCGCCAACCGCGCTCCGGCGCGCGGCCGCGTACATGCGCGTATGGCCGGGCGGCCGCGGCCTCCGCAACCCAGGTGGTGCCGGGTGGAAAATGCTGAAGTGCCTGTGAAGCCGTTTCTGTCGATTCACGAAATGGCACAGGGCGGTTCATCCGCCCGTCGATAGGGTGGCCGCGCCCTCTCCCCGGGGCGACAGAACAAGATCGAGGAGATACCCATGACCATTTTCCGCAGCCTGACGCTTGCATCCGCACTGGCCCTTGCCGCCACCCCCGCCCTCGCCCAGGACAGCGACACCGCCTCCGGCAAGCGCTTTTCGGTGGTGGGCGGCGTGACCGTGCTCGACCCGCATTCCGATCCCGCCACCGGGCTGGACATCGACGGCGGCCCCGCGCCGACCCTGAGCGCCACCTGGCACGCCACCGACAACTGGGGCGTCGAACTCTGGGGTGCGGCCGACAAGTTCAACCACCGCGTGCGCGGCCCGGAAGGCAAGATCGGCACCATCGAACAGCAGCCGATCGCGCTCAGCGGGCAGTACCACTTCGGTGAGGCCGACAACACCTTCCGGCCGTTCGTGGGCCTGGGCGTGTTCGAGTCCAACATCAGCAACGAGGACATCGCCGGCGGTGGCGACCACGTCGGCCTGACCACCCCGCGCGGTGCGATCGGCACCGTGGGCGTGGACCTCAACATCACCCCGACCTGGTTCGCCCGCGCCGACGCACGCTATATGCGCGCACGCTCCGACGCCCGTGTCGGCAGCACCGGCGAGACCGTGGCCGAGGATCTGAAGCTCGATCCCTGGACCGTCGGCGTCGGCATCGGCGCGCGCTTCTGACCCTCCAACGACGTTTCATCCACACGCGGACGGACCCTTCGGGGTCCGTCCGTCGTTTCAGCGCCCGCGCGGCCGTGGGCGCAGGACGCGGCCCTCGCGCAGCCGCCAGCGCAGGCCCCACGCGTAGCCCAGCGACTGCCCGAGCACCAGCCCGCCGAGTGCGAACAGCGTCGCCCGGGTGGCGCGCCAGGTTTCCAGCGGGATCGCGCCCTGCCAGGCCTGCCACCCCTGCCAGAGCGTCCACACCACTTTCGCCGTGACCAGCAGCGACAGCGCCAGGGCGATCCAGCGTTCCGGCGTGTACCAGCGCAGGCCATCCGGCGACCGGCCGACGCGAGTCATCGCCATCCGCACCGCGCCGATCGCGATGCCGGCAAGCGCGCCGGCGGCCGCCCATGCCGTTGCGGCCGGTGCCCACCACTGCTGCGCAACCCAGGCGCCGAGCAGCAGCATCGGCAGGGCCGGCAGCAGCAGCCACGCCTGCAGTGCCAACTGCCAGTCACGCACCGGCCGCAGCGCCGGGCCGGTGCGGTAGCGCCACCACAACGACAGCGGCCATGCCGCCACAACCAGTACCGGCAGCAGCAGGATCGCCAGCGGAATCAGCAGCCAGGGCATCGTGGCCGGGCTCCGGTTGCGGGCATCAGGGCGGCGGGCATCAGGGTGGCGTGTCCGCGGGGCCGGAGGCGAGATGGTCCTGCGCGCGGATGCGTTCGCGGCGCAGCAGGTACAGGCCGCTGGCGATGATGATGGCCGCGCCCAGCCAGGTCATGCCATCGGGCAGCACGCCCCAGACCGCGAGGTCCAGCAGCACCACCCAGAGCAGGCCGGTGTATTCCAGCGGCGCCAGCTGCGAGGCCTCGCCGAGGCGGAAGGCATGGGTCATCGCCACCTGCCCCAGTGCACCGCTCACCCCGACCACCATGATCGGAAGCAAATCGCGCATCGCGATCGGCTGCCAGTCCGGCAGCGCCAGTGCGCCGGCGCCGACCGCGATCATCGCCAGGAACCAGAACACCATCGACTGCACGCTGTCGCGCTGCGCCAGCATGCGCACGGTGATCGCCGCGCCGGCATAGCAGGCGGCCGCCAGTACCAGCACCAGGCCGGCGCCGGTGGCGATGCCGTCGGCCGTGGGGCGCAACACCACCAGCACGCCGGCCAGGCCGACCACGATCGCCGCCCAGCGCCGCGGCCCGACCTTCTCGCCGAGCAGCGGCACGGCCAGCGCACTGACCATCAGCGGCGACACGAACACGATCGCGTAGGCGGTGGTCATCGGCATGCGCGCAAGGCCGTAGACGAAGCCCCACATCATCAGCACGCCGAGCACGCCGCGCAGCAGATGCAACCGCCAGTGCACACGCAGCAGACCGCGCACCGCGCCGCTCCAGACCACCCAGGCGAACACCAGCGGCAGGGCGGCCGCACCCCGCAGCGCGGCCACCTGCAGCGGCGGATAGTCGTCCGACAGCCACTTCATGCCGCCATCCATCAGCGCGAAGAGGCCGACCGCCAGCAGCATCCACAGCGTGGCGCGGGTGGGATCGAACTGCGACGCGGTGGCGTTCGACGCGGAGGCGGCAGGCATGCGGGGCAGCGGCGTGGGCGGGCCAGCTTAGCGCCGGCCCGCGCGCCTGCGCTATCGTGCGCCGCCCGTACGAGCCCACCATGATGTCCGACGCAGCACTCCCCGCAGACCCGATCGCCACCACCCGCCGCTGGCTGGAGCGTGCGGTCATCGGTCTCAACCTGTGCCCGTTCGCGAAGGCGGTGATGGTCAAGGAACAGGTGCGCTTCGTGGTCAGCGCGGCCACCACCGGGGAGGCGCTGCTGGAGGATCTCGCTGCCGAACTGCTGCATCTGCGCGACACCCCGGCCGAGGTCACCGACACCACCCTGCTGATCCACCCGCAGGTGCTGGGCGATTTCCTCGAATACAACGATTTCCTCGCCATCGCCGAGGCGCTGGTGGCCGAGCTCGACCTCGAGGGCGTCTTGCAGGTGGCGAGCTTCCATCCGCACTACCGCTTCGACGGCACCGCCGACGACGACATCGCCAACTACACCAACCGCTCGCCGTTCCCGACCCTGCACCTGCTGCGCGAGGACAGCGTCAGCCGCGCGGTGGATGCCTATCCGGATCCGGACGTGATCGTGGAGCGCAACGTGCGCACCCTCGACCGGCTCGGCCATGACGGCTGGCGGGAGCTGTTCGCCGAGGCCGCGCCGGATTCGCCGCGCTTTCCTCCTGTCACGCAGGAGTGAGAGAGGCAAGGGTGAGGGCGCCGTTGTCCGGCGCTCCCAGCAACCATCGTGCGTGTGCGGATTTGCGGGTCTGCGAGCAATCGAGGGAGATGTTCGAAGGAGTCCCGGCGGCCCGCCGCGGCCACAGGGGGATGCCCAGCCGGATATCTCCGCGTCCTGCTCCCACATCCGGCCGCCGGCCATCCATGGCCGGCTCTGGACATCCCCCTGCGGCCACGGCAGGCCCCGAACCGTCGTCGCGTCCGGAGGAAGTCAACGGCGAAGAACGTCAGGCCGTCGTGGTGATCGACGACTTCCGTATGCCACCGCTGTCGACCTCCATTCCGGAACTGCCCAATCCACAGCGCGGTCGGCTGCAGGCGACACCGCCAGCACCGCTACTGATTTCCGTACCGGACCCGGCGGATGCCCGGTCCCGTCGCGTGCATCGGGGGGTGTGCGGACAGCCGGCCATGGATGGCCGGCGGCCGGCCGTGGTAGCTGGACGCGGACTCCGGCCGGGGGAGCACACCCCCCGGTGCACGCGACGGGCGGCGCGGATCACAACGAAGCGCCCACCCGCTGCCCCAATCGCATCCGGTCGCCCCGGAATCCGGAGAGCACCCCCTGTTCTTCGTTACTTGAGGAGCAGTCCCGGCGCCCTGTCCCGCGTTGAAACATAAACATATGTCGATATCATGGCGGCGACTGCCCGAGTTCCGCTGACCATGACCCACGACCCCGACCACCCGCATCGGCCCTGCACCGCCGCGGCATCGCCGTGCGGTGGGACGCACGGACACGCGGCTGGCGGCGATCACCACCACCCCGCGAACCATGCGCACCCCGGCCACGACCATGGCCATGCCCACGCCGTGTCGGCACGCAACGAGAAGGTGGTGCTGACGGCGCTGGCGCTGACCGCGACCTTCATGGTGGTCGAAGTGATCGGCGGGGTGGTCTCCGGCTCGCTGGCGCTGATCGCCGATGCCGGCCACATGCTCACCGACGCCGCCGCGCTGGCACTGGCCTGGGCGGGCTTCCGCATCGGTCGCCGCGCGTCGGATGCGCGCCGGACCTTCGGCTACATGCGCCTGGAGGTGCTGGCGGGCCTGATCAACGCACTGACCCTGTTCGCGCTGGTGGCATGGATCTTCCGGGAAGCCTTCCAGCGCCTGCGTGACCCGGGCGAGGTGCTGGCCGGGCCGATGCTTGCGGTCGCCGTGGCCGGGCTGCTGGTGAACCTGGCGGTGTTCGCGATCCTGCACCGCGGCGACCGCGACCACGTCAACATCCGCGGCGCGATGCTGCACGTGCTGGGCGACCTGCTCGGTTCGGTCGCGGCGATCATCGCCGCACTGGTGATCCACGCCACCGGCTGGATGGCGATCGACCCGATCCTGTCCGCGCTGGTCTGCCTGCTGATCCTGAGGAGCGCATGGTCGCTGCTGCGCGGCGCGTTCCACATCCTCATGGAGGGTGCCCCGCCGGACATCGACGTCGACGCGCTGCGCGCGCACCTGCTCGCCGCGGTGCCGGGCGTGGCCGAGGTGCAGCACGTGCACGTGTGGTCGATCACCTCCGGGCGGGTGCTGGCGACGCTGGAACTGGGCCTTGCCGACGGTGTGGACCCCGGCGCCAGCGTGGCCGCGGTCAAGCACGAACTCGCCGAACGCTTCGGCATCGGCCACGCCACGGTGGAGGTGCTGTGCGAACCGCGCGCCGGCTGCACGCTGGAACGTGCGCGGCCACCGACGGAGTGCGGGCATTGATCGCGACCGACGACAGCCGCATCGGGACCATCGCCGCCACCTACCGGCTGCTCGGCGACCCCACCCGCCTGCGCGTGCTGCTGGCCTGCCTCGATGCGCCGATCTCGGTCGGCGACATCGCCACGCGCACCGGTGCCTCGCAGCCGCTGGTCAGCCACCATCTGCGCCTGCTGCGCGGTGCGCGCCTGGTACGCGGCGAGCGCCGCCAGCGCCAGGTCTTCTACACCACCGCCGACGCGCATATCCGCGACATGCTCATCGACATGCTCGAGCACGCGGCCGAACCGCAATAGGGGAAGGCCGGCCAGGCGTTGGGACGCATCGGCAGCAACCCGTTTCCGGGGTTCGTTGCGCTTACTGCGGGCTGCATGCAGCGGCGTGCGTGGCCGATCTCCACGGGCGCTTTGCGCGCACTGCACCAAGCTGGGGCGACCAACGCCCCGCGAGCATCGTCATGTCGATCGTTCCCGCATTGCAGCCCTGGCCCTCGCACCCGCTGGAGGGGCGCGTCGTGCTCGTCACCGGCGGTGCGCAGGGCATTGGCCGCGCGATCGCGCAGGCGGTGCTTGGTGCCGGCGGCCGGGTGGCCATCGGGGACCTCGATGCGGATGCCGGACGTGCGTGCCTCGAGGAATGGAACGCCGGCGATGACGCGCTGTTCCGGCGCGTGGACGTGATGCGCGAACGCAGCGTGGAGCGTTTCGTGGATGCGGCGCTGGCCCGCTTCGGCCGCATCGACGGGCTGGTCAACAATGCCGGCATCGTCGACCCGGTGGTGCCGCCACTGCCGCAACTCGATTTAGCCGAATGGAACCGGCGGCTCTCCAGCCTGCACGGCGCGTTCCTGTGCAGCCGGCATGCGCTGCCCGCGCTGGCGCGCAGCGACGGTGGCGGCGCGGTGGTCAATATCGCCTCGACCCGCGCGCACCAGTCCGAGCCGCATGGCGAGGCCTATGCGGCGGCCAAGGGCGGGCTGGTGGCGTTCACCCATGCGCTGGCGCTCAGTGCCGGCCCGCAGGTGCGGGTGAACTGCATCAGTCCCGGCTGGATCGCCACCGATGCGTGGCGGGCCCCGTCGCGGCGGCGGAAGCCGAAACTCTCGCGCGGCGACCATGCGCAGCATCCGGCCGGCCGGGTCGGCACGCCCGAGGACATCGCCGCGCTTGCGGTGTACCTGTTGGCGCCGACGCTGTCGGGCTTCACCACCGGACAGGAATTCATCGTCGACGGCGGCATGTCGCGGAAGATGCGGTACATCTGAGCGCTGCGTCCCGCAAGTCCGGCGCCGCACGCGGTCATGTGCGTGATGCCGTGGGCATCGGCGGTCGCGTCGTCAGCAGCGGCTCCAGCAAAGCCTGCGCATGGGCCAGCGAATCGACGATGCGATGGCCCAGCGCGCGCACTCCGTCATCCGGCGCCAGCAGGTCCGGGACCTGCACTGGCGTCATCCCGGCCGCCAGCGCGGCGCGCACGCCGGTCGGCGAATCCTCCAGCACCAGGCAGTGCACAGCATCCACGCCGATGCGTCGTGCCGCCAGCAGGTAGACATCGGGTGCAGGCTTGGGCCTGGCGACATCGCTGCTGGTGCACACCACGTCGAACCGCCACAGCAGGTCCGCCGCCTCCAGCTTGCGCAGCGCCAGCGGGCGGCGCGTCGACGTGGCGACCGCGCGCGGGATGCCGTGCGTCGCCAGCAGCTCGAGCAGCGTGACGATGCCCGGCCGGTGCGCGATGCCGGCTTCGGCCGCCGCGATATACAGCGCATGCCCGCGTGCCAGCACAGCGCTCGCGGCCTCCTCACCGATGAGCGCCCCGAGGCGTTGCCGGCAGACCTCGTCGGAATGACCGATCAGGCCCAGCCACCAGTCAGGGTCGATGCGCGCACCGTGCTCGTGCGCGGCCTGGCGCAGCGCATCGATGATTGCACGCTCGCTGTCGAGCATCAGGCCGTCCATGTCGAAGATCACCGCCGCCGGCAGGCACGGCAGGGGCGCCACCGTGCTCATCGCGACGCGAACAAGGCCTGGATGTCGTCGGACGTGAGTGCGCGCCAGTGGCCTTCCTCGAGGCCGTCCAGCGCCAGGCCGCCGACGCGCTCGCGGTGCAGCGCGACCACATGGTTGCCGACCGCGGCGAACATCCGCCGCACCTGGTGGTAGCGGCCTTCGTGCAGCACCAGCCGCGCCTGACGCGGCGCGAGCACCTCCAGCTCCGCGGGCAGCAGCGGCTTGTCGTCGGATTCGAGCAGCAGCGTGCCGCTGGCGAAGCGCTCCACTTCGTCGCCACGCAGGTCCGCGTCGAGCGTGGCGACATAGACCTTTGGCAACGCCGACTTCGGCGAGATGATCCGGTGCAGCAGCGCGCCGTCATCGGTCATCAGCAGCAGCCCGGAGGTCTCGCGATCGAGCCTGCCGACCGGAGACAGCACCGGGTTGCGCAGGCGGAAGCGTGGCGGCAGCAGGTCGTAGATCACCCGCCCGGGGTCCTTTGTCGAACAGGTGTAGCCGACCGGCTTGTGCAGCATCAGCGCCAGGCCCTGCGGCGGGTCCAGCGGCTCGCCATCGACCAGCACGCCGGCCGGATCGACGACGTCGTCGGCATACAGCACCTCGCCGGCGGCATCGGTCACCCGGCCCTGGCGGCACAGCAGCATCGCCTGCTTGCGGCTGCCGTAACCGAGGTTGGCAAGCAGGCGCAGCAGCTTCATGCGCGACGCCTCGCGGTGATCACCTTGAACGCGCCGCGTCCGGCGACGCTGCGTATATCGGTGAAGGCATCCGCCAACACCTCTTCGTACGGCAGCTGCCGGTTGGCGACCAGCCACAGCTCGCCACGCGGGCGCAGCGCCTGGGCCGCGGCGCGGATGAACGCCTGGCCGAGTTCCGGTCGCGGCTGCCGCTGCTGGGCATGGAACGGCGGATTGCTGACGATGACGTCGTAACGCCGCGGCAGGCCGGTGGTCACGTCGTGCCAGTGGAAGCCCAGGGCGGCGCGTTGCGCATGCGGCGCGAGATTGCGTTCGGCCAGTGCCAGCGCGCGCGCGTCCGCCTCGTACAGATCGACCGCGCGCACCGCGGGGCAGTTGCGCAACAGCGCATCGGCGATCACCCCGCTGCCTGCACCCAGATCGGCGACCTCGCCGGCAAGCGTCGCCGGCAGGTGTTCGATCAGCAGTGCGGTGGCGGCATCGATGCGGTCCCATGCGAACACGCCGGGGCGGCTCCACCAGCCGGGCGCGACTTCACGCACGGCGTCGGCCTGGCGCCAGCGGGCGGCGAGTCCGGCATCGCCACCGGCACCGGCACGCGCCCAGAACACCCGGCACTTGTGCTTGGACAGCGAGGCGACCGGGCCGGCGACGCGCGCGAAATCGGCTTCGGCCGACTTCGCGCCCTCGTCGTTGGCCACGCTCACCACCACCGTGGCGCCATCCTCGGCCAGCGCCAATGCCTGCGCGTACAGCGCGCGCGCCTCGTCGCGCTGGCGCGGCGGCAGCAGCAGCACCAGCGGCCAGCGACGCGATGCGTCGGCTTCCAGCGACACCACGAAGCCGTCACGCTCGAGTGCCTGTGCCCGTGGCCGGAACGCCTGCACGCAGGCCAGCCCGGGCCACTGCGATGCATGCAGCGCCACCCCCGCGCGCGCCTGCAGGAACAGCGCGCCGGGCACGCGCGCGATGCGTCCTTCGGCGAACGGCAACATCAGCGCATCGAGGGCGGAATCACTGGCCACGCGGGCACCGGCAGGCGGAAGAGGCCGCACATTCTACGCGCCGGTGTGACGGCACCCGCACCGCAACGCGGCCTGCGCGCCGTTTTCATCGTTCGGCAACGCCAGCGCCGGCACCCTGCAGCCATCCAACACGGAGACTGCATATGCGCGCTCTTTTCGTCGGCGGCACCATCGACAACAGCGAGGTCGACATCGAGTCCGACTCCCCGCCGACCCACTATCCGCCGGACACCGGCACCGGTACCCAGCGTTACCGCCTGCGCCGCATCGGGCGCCACGACGGCATCATCGCCTACGCGGTCTACGGTGCGCAGGAACTGCCCGACGAGGAGGTCGAGCGCGTGGCCGACGAGCGCGCGTACGCACGGCGCTTCGAGGCCGAGGAGGCCGCGGTGGAGGGCTGAACCGGCACGGATGGGGTATCCAGCACATCCACCAGGATGCGCTTCGCCTATCCGCGCGGGCTCGCCGTTGCTGCGCTCAACCCTGCAGTTCGCGCAGCGTCAGCGCAGGGGGCACGTCGACCACCCGCCGGGTGGCGATGAGCCCGGCCACCAGCGTCACCACCATGCCGAGTGCGCCGCCGACCGCGGCCATCGCCCAGTTCGGCTCCCACGCGAGGTCGAACACGCGGGTGGCGACCACGCCCGACAGCACCGAGGCCGCGATCGCCGCCACCAGCCCCGACAGCAAACCGATCGCGGCGAACTCCGAGGCCTGTGCCGAGCGCAACTGGCGGCGGCTGGCGCCGAGCACACGCATCACCCCGCCTTCGAGCAGGCGCTCGTCCTGGCTGGCGCTGACCGCCGCCAGCAGCACCAGGACGCCGGCGACCATCGAGAACCAGAACACCGCCTGCACCACCACCGAGACCTGGTCGGCGGTGGTGCGCACCTGTGCAAGCACCGCGTCGATGTCGATCACCGACAGGTTGGGGAAGGCGCCGACCAGCTCGGCGGTGAAGCGCAGATCGTCCGCCGGCACGTTGACCGCGGTGATATGGCTGGCGGGGAAGCCATCGAGCGTACCCGGCGATGCGAGCACGAAGAAGTTCGGCCGGAAGCTCTCCCAGTCGACCTTGCGCAGGCTGGTGACCGGCGCCTCCACGGTGCGCCCGGCGATATCGAAGGTGATGCGGTCGCCGACCTCCCAGCCGAGCTGGCGGGCGAAGTTCTCCTCCACCGAGAACTCGGGCGCCGCGGCGTCAGGCGCCCAGATGCGGCCCTCGACCACGCGGTTGTCGTCGCGCAGTGCGGCCGCCATCGACAGGTTGAACTCGCGTTCTGCGCGCCGCCGGGTCTGGCCGTCCTCGTCGGCGTAGGTTTCGGGCGTGACCGCTTCGCCGTTGCGGGCCACGAAGCGCGCGCGGACCATCGGGAACAGTTCGGGCGCATCCAGCCCGCGCTCGGCCATGAACGTGCGTACCGGGTCGAGCTGCGGCGGCTGCACGTTGACGATGAAGCGGTTGGGCGCGGTTTCGGCCAGTTGCAGCTGCCAGCGGTCGAGCAGATCGGTGCGCACGAAGGTCAGCAGCAGCAGCGCCATCAGCCCGAGGCCGAGCGCCGACACCTGCGCGATGCTGGTGCCGGCGCGGCGGCTGACATTGGCCAGCCCGTAGCGCAGCCCGCCACGCAGGCGTCCGCGCAGGCGGCGCACGGCGAGGATCAGCACCCATGCCAGCAGCGCCAGCACCGCCAGCGTGGCGACGATGCCGGCCAGCATCGCCGCGGCGAGATCCGCCGAACCCGCCTTCCACCACAAGATCGCGCCAAGGCCGCCGAACCCGGCAAGCGCGACCACCAGCGCCGCGGGTTCCACCGGGTCGAGGTCGCGGCGGATCACCCGCAGGGCAGGCACCCGGCGCAGCGCGAGCACCGGCGGCGCACCGAAGGCCAGCAGCACCACCAGGCCCACGCCCAGGCCCTGCAGCGCCGGCAGCAGGCTGGCCGCGGGCAGATCGAGTTCGAGCTCACGCGCGATCCAGCCGCCCACCAGCCACTGCAGCGCGAACGCCAGCGCGATGCCAATGGCGCTGGCGAGCACGCCCAGCAGCACCAGCTCGCCGACATGGATGCCGACCAGGGTGCGCTGGCTGGCACCGAGGCAGCGCATCACCGCCGCACCCGAGAGGTGGCGCTCGCTGTGGCGACGTGCGGCCATCGCCACCGCCACCGCCGCCAGCACCACCGACACCAGCGCGGCGAGGCCGAGAAAGCGCCCGGCACGGTCGAGGCCGGAACGCACTTCCGGGCGCGCGTCCTGGATGGTCTCCAGCCGCTGGCCGCGGCCGAGGTTGTCGCGCATCGCGCTGGCGAAACCTTCCACCGCGGCGCTGTCGCCGGCGACCACGAGGCGGTAGCGGATGCGGCTGCCTTCCTGCACCAGGCCCGTGGCGGGCAGGTCGGCAAGGTTGAGGAACACCTTCGGGGCGACGTTGAAATAGTCGATCGATGCGTCCGGTTCCTGCGCCACCAGTGCCGCCAGGCGGAACTGCGCCTCTCCCAGGGTGACCGTGTCGCCGACCCGCGCATCCAGGGTGTCGGCTCCGGCGCGACTCAGCCACACGCTGCCGGGCTCCGGGATCCCGGTGGCATTGCGCTCGGCGCCGCCTGCCGCATCCACCAGCCGGAATGCGCCCCGCAGCGGATACCCGTCCCCGAGCGCGCTGAGGTCACCCAGCCGCAGGTCGTCGCCGACGCGGATCATGCTGTCGAGCGCGACGGTCTCGGTCTGCTGCAGGCCGGCGGCGCGCGCGGCCTCGCGCACGCTGTCGTCGATCGGTGCATCGGAACGCAGGATGGCGTCGCCGCCAAGCAGGCGGTTGGCCTGTTGCGCCAGCGCGCGCTCGGCGCGGTCGGTGACGAAGCCGACCGCGGTCACCGCCAGCACCGCCAGCACCAGCGCGGCGAGCATGATGCGCACCTCGCCGGCGGCAAGGTCGCGGGTGAACTGGGTCCACGCCAGCCGTGCGGTCCTCATGCCACCAGCCGCCCGCTGTCGATGCGCAGCACCCGCGCGCAGCGGCTGGCGAGATGGTCATCGTGCGTGACCAGCACCAGCGTGGTACCGGCGTCCTGGTTCATCGCGAACAGCAGGTCGATCACCGCCTGGCCGGTGCGCGTATCCAGGTTGCCGGTGGGCTCGTCGGCGAACAGCAGCGACGGCCGGGTCACGAAGGCGCGCGCCAGCGCCACGCGCTGCTGTTCGCCACCCGACAGCTGCCGCGGATAGTGCTGCAGGCGCTCGCCCAGCCCGACGCGGGCGAGTTCCGCCTCGGCCGGGCCGCGCGCATCGGCATCGCCACGCAGCTCCAGCGGCAGCATCACGTTCTCCAGCGCGGTCAGCGAGGGCAACAGCTGGAAGTTCTGGAACACGAAGCCGACCTTGTCGGCGCGAACGCGGGCGCGGCCGTCCTCGTCGAGGCTCGACAGCACGGTGCCGTCGAGTTCCACGGTGCCGGAAGACGGTACGTCCAGGCCGGCCAGCAGCGAGAGCAGCGTGCTCTTGCCGGAGCCCGAGGCACCGACCACCGCCACGCTGTCGCCGCGGGCGATGTCGAAACCGATGCCGTCGAGGATCACCAGCTCGCCTGAGGCCAGCGCAACGCGTTTGCCCAGGCCCTGCACGCGCAGGACCGGACCGGCGGTGGTGGTGGACGGCGGGACGGCGGAAGGCGACGAATCGGGCATGCGGGATCCTGTGATGCGGCGCGGCTGCATGCGCGCGGCACGAAATGCGGGGGCGTCGAGTGTACGGGCGGCTGCGCACGGCCATGCATGTGCCACATGGGATGGAGCGGACCGCATCGCCGTCCACGCGCGGTTGCAGGCAGGGCCACTACGCTGTGCCGGCCCCAGCTGAATGGAACGACCCGGATGTCCCGACGCCTCACGCCCATCGCCTTCCTGCCTACCCGCTGGCTGCTGGCCGCCTGGCTGCTGCTGGCCGTGCTGCCGGTGCAGGGATTCGCCCAGGCCACACCCGCGGCCGTGCCGCCACCGCCCACCCGCACGCTGCTGGTGATGGGCGATTCCCTGTCGGCCGGCTACGGCATGGCGGCGAACGAAGGGTGGGTCGGCCTGCTGGCCGACCGCCTGCGCGACAGCCATCCGGACTGGACCGTGGTCAACGCCAGCATCAGTGGCGAGACCTCGGCCGGCGGCTCGGCGCGCGTGGTCGACGAGGTGCTGCGCCACCGCCCCGCGGTGGTGATGATCGCGCTCGGCGCCAATGACGGACTGCGCGGACTGCCGCTGCGCGAGATGCGCCGCAACCTCGCGCGGATGATCGGCGCATCACAGTTCGTCGGCGCCGAGGTGCTGCTGGTGGGCATGCGCATGCCGCCGAACCTGGGCGCCGATTACACCCGCGGCTTCGAGGCCGTCTATCGCGACCTGGCGAAGCTGTTCGACGTGGAACTGCTGCCATTCCTGCTCGAGCCGGTGGCGCTTGAACGCGCCAGCTTCCAGCCCGACAACCTGCATCCCACCGCGCAGGTGCAGCCGGCACTGCGCGACCACGTGTGGCGCTCGCTTGCTCCGATGATCGGGCGCGCGGACGCGGCGATCGGCGAATGAACCCGCCGACAACCACGCGCCGCGAAGCGTTGGCAGTGCGCCCGGATCGCTTGAAAGGCCCCTGCCCCGCTCGCACACTGCCTGCACCCACCCGCCGGAGCGTCGCGATGAAACCGCCCGCCTTCCTGCATGCCGCAAAGCCCGCGTTCATCCTGGCCTTCGCGCTGTTGCTCGCCGCCTGTGCCGGCACCCCGCTGCGCGACGTCACCGATCCCGATGCCCCGCGTTCGCTGCCCGGGACCTCGCAGGTCGCGGTGTCGTGGAACGACCCGGCAGGCTTCTCCGACCTGCGTCGCAGTTCCAACCGCTGGGAATCCAGGCGTGGCGACTGGGTGCGCGATCTCGCCGCCTACCTGCAGCAGTCGGTCGCCCGCGCGCTGCCGCCCGGCGAACGTGCCGAAATCACCATCACCGATATCCGCCGCGCCGGCGAGTACGAGCCCTGGCACGGCCCGCAGATGGACGACGTGCGGATCATGCGCGACATCTACTGGCCGCAGATCACCCTGCAGCTGCGCCGTACCGATGCGACGGGCCGCGAACTCGAGGGTGGCGAGCGGGTGCTGCGCGATCCTGCGTATCTCACCTCCGGCGTGCGCTCGCCGCGTGGCAACGAGGCGCTGTATTACGAGAAGCGGCTGGTCGACGACTGGGTGCGCCGCGAGTTCGGAGCGCGTTGAGCGGCGGATGGCGGTCTATGTCGATGATGCGGTCACCCTGTGGCGCGGCCGCAGGTGGGCGCACCTGATGGCCGACACCCTCGACGAACTGCATGCGTTCGCGGCCAGGCTGGACATCCCGCGCCACGCCTTCCAGAACCGCACCAGCGGCGCGCACTACGACGTGCCTGCGGAACTGCGCGAACGCGCACTGGCGTTGGGGGCGGTGGCGATCTCGCGGCATCGCGACCGCGAACAGGTGCGCGCGGTGATCGCTCGTGCGCGTGCACAGGGGCGCGGCGAGGCGCCCTGAGCATCGACCCGCCGCGAGCCGCGGTCCCCAGCCGGTATGCTGCCCCGGCCATGGCCGCACGCACCATCCACGTCACCCGCTACGTCACCCCGCTGCGCGAAGGCGGCTCGATGCCCGCCGTCGTGGAGGCGGACGATGACGGCCTCTACGTGCTGAAGTTCCGCGGCGCCGGGCAGGGTGCCAGGGCGCTGGTGGCGGAGTGGATCGCCGGGCGGCTGGCGCAGGTGCTGGGACTGCCGATGCCGGACCTCGTGTTCGCCGAGCTCGACCCGGTGCTCGCCCGCACCGAGGGCGACTCCGAGATCCAGCACCTGATCCAGGCCAGCGCGGGCCTCAATCTCGCCCTCGACTACCTGCCCGGCGCGATCAACTTCGATCCGCTGGCCTGGCAGCCCGACCCGGCACTGGCCTCGCGCATCGTCTGGTTCGATGCGTTCATCAGCAATGTCGACCGCACCGCACGCAATCCCAACCTGATGCTCTGGCACCGCAGGCTGTACCTGATCGACCACGGCGCCTCGCTGTACTTCCACCATGGCTGGGACGGCGACGCGGCAGCGGCCACCGGCGCGTTCCCGCTGGTGCGCGACCACGTGCTGCTGCCGTGGGCCGATGACCTCGACGGCGCTGACGCCGAACTCTCCGCGCGCCTGGACCGCGCCACGCTGCGGGCGATCGTCGATGACCTGCCCGACGCCTGGCTGCAGGGCCCGGATGCCTTCGGCGCCCCGGCGGCGCAGCGCGACGCCTATGTGGAGTGGCTGTGCCGGCGCCTCGACGGACGTGCGGCCTTCGTCGCGGAGGCGCGCCGTGCACGCGCCTGAGACCTACGACTACGCGGTCGTACGCGTGGTCCCGCGCGTGGAGCGCGGGGAGTTCATCAACGCCGGGCTCGTGATGTCGTGCGAGCGCCGCGGCTGGCTGCAGGCGCGCATCGAGCTCGACCACGGCCGCCTGCGCGCGCTGTGGCCGGACGTCGACGTGGAGGCGGTGGAGCACGCGCTTTCGGCGATCCCGCGGATCTGCATCGGCGGCGCCGACGCCGGCCCGATCGGCCTGCTGCCACTGCGCGCGCGCTTCCACTGGCTGACCGCACAACGCAGTGCGGTCATCCAGACCTCGCCCGTGCACATGGGCCGCTGCGCCGACCTCGACGCCACGATGGAACGCCTGCTGCAGCGGATGGTCCGGACCTGACGGTTCCACGGGCCGTGCTCATCCCGCGTTCGGAAGCGTGAAGGCCGGAAGCGTTTACCGTTCATGCTGCGCGCCGTGCGGTCACGTGCCTTGAACGGCGGGAGGGAAAGACTGGCTGCACACATTCGCAGCACAAGGAAACCGCCATGAACCGCACTCCGAAGACCGCACTCGCCCTGGCCCTTTCCGCCGGCCTGGTGTTCGCCGCCGGCAACGTGATGGCCGATGACACCCGTGCGCAGAACACCGACCGCCTGGCCGCGGCCGACTCCGACCAGCCGGTCAACGACACCTGGATCACCACCAAGGTCAAGTCGAGCCTGCTGGCCGACAGCGATGTCGCCGGCATGGATATCCGCGTGGTCACCAACAATGGCGTCGTCGGCCTGTCCGGCAATGTCGACAGCCAGGCCCAGGCCGATCGTGCCCGGCAGATTGCACAGGACATCGAGGGCGTCGCACGCGTGGATGATTCCGGCCTCACCGTCGGCAGCGCCGCCGGCAATCACGGCAATACCACCGGCGACCGCGCCAACACCACCAGTGACCGCGCCGGCGACCGTGGCAACACCACCGGCCACACCGGCCACGGCAACACGCGCGACGGCAACAACGCCGCCACGCGTGACACCACCGGCGACAACTGATCGCGCACATCACCGCGCCCGACGGGCGCTGTGGAGCAGTACCCGGCGCGGCGCCCCCAAGGGCGCCGCGCTGCTGTTCGGGTCCTGGTCGTCGGGAATCGGACCTGCGACCCGGAGCACCCACCGCCGGGCACCGGCGGCGCGCCCGGCCGGCGACGCGGAGGCCGCGCCCAGCGCATGCGCAGCAGTCAGCGCGGGCCTTTTCGCAGCCAGGCTGCATGCCACGTTCACGCGCCCTGCCCATCGGCGTCGCTAGCGTGTGACGGCGCCTGCAGTTGGCGCGGGGACAGCACGAGGACGACCCGACCACGATGCGGCGACACCACCGCTCCTTCCTGATTGCGTGCGCGACGCTCGCGCTGCTGGCCGCATGCGTGCAGGGGCCACAGTCGACGCTCGACCCTGCTGGCCCCGCCGCCGAGGGCATCGCGCTGACCTGGTGGGTGATGTTCGGGCTGTTCTCGGCGATCTGGCTGCTGGTGATGGTGCTGGTGTGCTGGGCGCTGTTCCGCGGCCGCAACACGCGTGCGCTGGGTCGGCCCACCCACCTGATCGTGGCCGGCGGGCTGCTGATGCCGCTCATGGTGCTGACCGGCCTCCTCGTCTGGGGCACCGCCACCAGCGGCCGCGTCACCGGGCTGGACGAGACACCCCGGCACGTGATCGATGTGATCGGCCGGCAATGGGAGTGGGAGTTCCGCTACCGCGACGACGAGGGCCGCGTGCGTGCCACCAGCGACGTGGTCCTGCACCTGCCGCGCGGGGAGATGGTGGAATTCAACATCACCAGCGAGGACGTGATCCACAGCTTCTGGATCCCGCGGCTGGGGGGCAAGCGCGACGCCGTGCCCGGACGGATCAACACCCTGCGCCTGCGCGTGGACGACGACGGCGGTCGCCCGCTGCGCGGCCAGTGCGCGGAGTTCTGCGGTCTCGAGCACACCCACATGATCTTCGCCGTCGAGGTGATGGAGCCCGATGCGTGGCGCGCGTGGCGCGACAGCGGTGGCATGACCGCGGGAGGCCTGCGATGACCACGGCGCACGGCCCGGGGCGCATCGACGAGGCCGAGAACCGCCGTCGGCTCGACCTGCTGTCGCGCATCTGGGACTCGGAACGCAGCTGGCGCGGCCAGCTGACCGTGGTCAACCACACCACCATCGGTCTGCGTTTCATCGTCGCCGGGCTGGCCTTCATGCTGGTCGGCGGCATGCTGTCGATGTTCATCCGCCTGCAGCTGGCCTGGTTCGGCATGGAGGTGCTGGACCCGCAGCGTTACGCGCAGTTCGTGACCATGCACGGCACCACGATGATGTTCCTGTTCGCGGTGCCGATCATGGAAGGCTTCGCGATGTACCTGGTGCCGAAGATGCTGGGCACGCGCGACCTGCCGTTCCCGCGCATGTCGGCGTTCGGCTGGTGGTGCTACCTGTTCGGCGGCCTGTTCCTCTACTCCAGCTTCCTGTTCGGTGCCGCGCCCGACGGCGGCTGGTTCATGTACGTGCCGTTGACCGACAGCACCTACTCGCCGGGCCTGGGTGCGGATTTCTGGCTGATCGGGGTGACGTTCGCCGAGATCGCCGCGGTCACCGCCGCGGTGGAGCTGATCGTCGCCATCCTCATCACCCGCGCACCGGGCATGGGACTGCAGCGCATCCCGCTGTTCTGCTGGGCGATCCTGGTGATGGCCTTCATGATCGCGTTCGGCTTCCCGCCACTGATCCTGGCCAGCATCCTGCTGGAGATCCAGCGCGCGTTCGACTTCGCCTTCTTCGACGTGCCACGCGGCGGCGACCCGCTGCTGTGGCAGCACCTGTTCTGGCTGTTCGGCCACCCCGAGGTCTACATCATCTTCCTGCCGGCCTCGGGCGTGGTGTCGATGCTGGTGGCCACGTTCGCGCGGCGCCCGATGGTCGGCTACACGTGGATCGTGCTGGCCTATGTCGGCACCGGCTTCCTGAGCTTCGGGCTGTGGGTGCACCACATGTACACGGTGGGCATCCCGTTGCTGGCGCTGGCGTTCTTCAGCGCGGCGAGCATGGCGGTGGCGATCCCGATGGGCATCCAGGTGTTCGCGTGGATCGCCACGCTGTGGGCGGGGCGGCCACGGTTCCGGCTGCCGATGCTGCACCTGTTCGGGTTCTTCTTCGTGTTCGTGCTGGGCGGGCTCACCGGCGTCATGCTCGCGTTCGTGCCGTTCGACTGGCAGGCGCACGACACCCACTTCGTGGTCGCGCACCTGCACTACGTGCTGATCGGCGGGCTGATGTTCCCGATGTTCGCCGGGCTGTACTACTGGTTGCCGATGGTCAGTGGGCGGATGCCGTCGGAGAGCATCGGCCGCACCGCGTTCTGGATGGTCTTCATCGGCTTCAACCTCGCGTTCCTGCCGATGCACCTCACCGGCCTGCTCGGGCTGCCGCGCCGGGTGTACACCTACCCCGCCGATCTCAATGTCGAGTGGCTCAACCTGATCTCCACGGCGGCCGGCTTCGTGCTCGCAGCCGGCATCCTCGCGATCCTGGTCGACCTCGGGCTGTCGTTCCGCCTCGGCCGGCGCGCACCGCAGCGCAACCCGTGGGAAGCGGGCACCCTGGAGTGGGCGCTGGCGTGGCCGGTGCCGACGTACAACTTCGCCTCGATACCGGTGGTCGACGACCGCTACCCGGTGTGGTCGCGCCCGGCGCTCATCGACGAGACCGCGCGTGCGGAGGGCCTGCTCGGCGACCCGCGCGACGGCCGGCGCGAGATGCTCGGTACCGGCATGCTGGGCGCGGAGCCCGAGCAGGTCATCCGGATCTCGCATTCGACCTGGTGGCCGCTGCTGGCGGCGATCAACATCGCGGCGCTGCTCGCGTGTTTCATCGCCAAGGTCTACTGGGGCGCCGCGCTGCTGGTGCTGCCGCTGCTGGGCATGTTCGCCGGCTGGCTGTGGACGACGGGGGACCGCCACGCCACGGCCATGGTGGACATCGGCGACGGCCGCCTGCTGCCGACCCAGTACAGCGCGCGCAACGCGCCGGGCTGGTGGGCGCTGGTGATCAGCCTGCTGATCGACGGCTCGCTGTTCGCGTCGCTGGTGTTCGCCTACTTCTACCTGTGGCTGGGCACCGAAGCCTGGCCACCGGCCGGCATCGCGCTCGGCGGACTGGCGCTGCCGCTCATCGCCCTCGGGCTGCTGCTGTTGCAGGGCGCGGCCACCTGGTGGGCCGGGCGCGCATTGCGAGCCGGCGCCATCGCGCGGGTGGTGGTCGCGATGCTGGCCGCCGCGGCGCTCGGAACCGGATTCATCGTGGTCGAATCCTGGGCGCTGGCCGGACCGGTGGGTACGCCGCAGGCGCATGCCTACGCCTCGGTGGTGTGGACCCTGGCCGGCTTCCACATGCTGCACGTGGCGATCGCGGTGCTGATGTCGGTGTTCGTGGCCGCGCGCGCGCGGGCCGGCTACGTGACCGCGGCCCGCCCGCTCGAACCACGCGTGGTCGCCGGGTTCTGGCGCTACACGGTGGGCATCGGGCTGGTTGCCTGGGTGGTGATCCACGTGTTCCCGAGGGTGATCTGATGCAGGCCCTGTCGCCGCACCGGCTGACCGGCATCGCCGCCCCGTGGGCGGTGTGGGCGGTGCATTTCGTCACCGTCTACAGCCTGCAGGGCGTGGTGTGCGCCGAGGAGGTGTTGCGGCGCGACGTGGCGGGTGTGGAGATCGCCACCTGGATCCTCGCCGCGATCGGCATCGTGGCGGTGGCGGCCACTGTCTGGCTGGGCGTGCGTGGGCTGCACGCGTGGCGGCACGCGCGTCGCGACGTACAGCCCGACGTGGCCACCCGCCGCGAGCGCTTCGCGTCGGCGATCACCGCGCTTTCCGGCCTGCTGGCCAGCATCGCGATCACCTTCACGACAATTCCCGTCCTCATGCTGCCCCCCTGTGCCTGATGCGCAAGACCCTCGAACAACCCAAGCCCAGCACCACCACCCACTCGGTGCGCAGCCGGGTGGCGATCGCCAAGCATCCGCTGCATCCGATGCTGGTGGTCTATCCGGTGGCGCTGCTGAGCCTGGTGTTCCCGGCGGACCTGCTGTCGCTGTGGTTCGACACCGTGTTCTGGTCGCAGACCGCGTTCTGGTTGAACGCGGTGGGCCTTGCGATCGGCATCGTCGCGGGCATCGCCGGCACCGCCGACATGTTCCTGATCCGGGTGGTGCGCCGGCACGTCTCCGCATGGAACCACTTCATCGTCGCGGTGATGGTGCTGGCGATGGCGGGCCTGGGCGTGTGGCTGCGCGCCCCCGACCCCGCCGCCGCGGTGTGGCCCTGGGGCCTGCTGCAGTCCGGCGTGCTGCTGCTGCTGGTGATGATCGCCGGCTGGCTGGGCGGCACGCTGAGCTTCCGCCATGGCATCGGCGTCTACGGCGAGGGCAATCCACACGAGCACGAGGCCGACGACAGGCCGCCGGCGGAGTGACCCGGCGGCCGTTCCGGCGCGCCCCCGGTGCTGGCATAGTCGGCGCCATTCCCACCTGCATGGATCGCAATCATGGAAGTCTCTTCCGGCCCCGGTCTCTGGCTCATCCTTCTGAATTTCGTGCCGGTGCTGCTCGTGCTTGGCGCGCTGTGCCTGGCCGTACTGGTGGTGATGGCACTGGTCCGCCTGGTGCAGGCACAGCAGCGCACGGCCGCGGCCGTCGAACGCATCGCCACCTCCCTGCAGGACCCTCGCCGATGAGCCTCATCCTGCTGATGGTGCTGGCCTGCCTGCTGGTGCTGGGCAACAGGGTGGTGCACGCACAGCAGCGCATCGCCGCCGCGCTGGAATCGATCGCGGTGCAGCTGGAGAGGCGACCGGATTGACGACGGCTCTCCCTCCCGCGCCTTTCCGTTGCCCCCGCGCAGGCGCGGCCATGATGGGCGGAATGAGCGTCTGATTGTTCTCCAGACCGGGCGGCGTTCCGGTCGAACCGGCGGCGTTTTCGACTGGAACCGGGGGTCGGTTTCGACTGGAACCGGCGGTCGGTTTCGACTGGAACCGGCGGTCGGTTTCGACTGGAACCGGCGGTCGGTTTCGACTGGAACCGGCGGTCGGTTTCGACTGGAACCGGGGCGGCCCGCCACGGCCACAGGGGGATGCCCAGCCGGATATCTCCGCGTCCTGCTCCCACATCCGGCCGCCGGCCATCCATGGCCGGCTCTGGACATCCCCCTGCGTCCGCGGCGGGCTCCGACCTGTCGTCGCGTCGGGAAGAAGGTCAAGGGCGAAGAGCGTCAGGCCGTCGTGGCGGCGACTCTCGGGCCGACACCCTTGTCGGAACGGCCGAACGCACGAGCGTGGCAGCCGCTGGCGACGACCGCGCCAACCGCCGTCGACTTTCGTACCGGACCGACGAATGCCGGAGCCCGTCGCGTGCGCCGGGGGGTGTGCTCCCAGCCGGCCATGGATGGCCGGCGGCCGGCCGTGGTAGCCGGACGCGGACTCCGGCCGGGGGAGCACACCCCCCGGTGCGCGCGACGGGCAGCGTGGACTACAACGGAGCCCCCGATCCTCCGTGCATGGGTTCCATCGGCGGAGCCCGGAGTCCAGCGTGGAAGCGGGTCCTTCACGCCTGCGACCGGGCACGGCTCGCTGCAATCAGGGTGGACCGCGCCCACCCTGGAGCTCAGTCCTCGCGGTCGACTCCATGCATTGGCGGGGGCGGCAGGTCGCCGAGGGTGCGCGGCTTGGCGCCGGTGATCGCGGCGATCGCCAGCAGCAGCAGCAACGGCACCCAGCCGAGCGTGCGGAAGAACCATGCGCCGTGGCGGTCGTTGCCCTTGCCGAGCTGGTACAGCAGCAGCCCGAAGTAGAGGTGGAACAGCACCGCCACCGCGACCACCGTGAGCTTCAGCACCAGCCATGCACCATCCGGGCGCCATGCGATCAGCACCAGCCCGAGGGTGATGGTGACGATCGCCGCCGGCGTGGCGATGCGGAAGAACAGCACGTTGGCGACGGGGTTGAAGTACGCCGCCTCGCCGTCGGCCTCCTTGCGCTGGAACGCCACGAACAGGCGCGGCAGGAAGAACAGCCCGGTGAACCAGATGGCCATCGCGGCGATGTGGAAGAACTTCAGCCAGAAGTACATGGGGTCTCCGGAAAGCGCGTGACTGGCGGAACCTTCATGCGGGCCGTCCTCGCCTCGCCCCGGCCTTCGCCGGCGGCAGTCTTCCCGGCACGCGTGAAAAGCGCGGGAACCACCGTGGGCATCGGCTGCAGTCGATCGACGTCCTGCGCCGGAACCGTTGTGGAAGTGGAAGCGTGCCGGTGTGGTCCGCTTCCGGCATGCACGGCCGGGAACGTTAGTGCATCCACCGCCGGTGCCACGTGTACGCGCCGTGCACAGGGTGAAGCCGACCGGATTGTTACCGTGTTGCGCATGCCTCGACCCCTACGCGCCGTGCCGTTTCCGGTGACTGCCGCCCTTGCGTTGTTGATGCCGGGAGCGGCGTTTGCGCATGGCAGCCACGCCCATCCGCCCACCCTTGCGCAGGCGTGGACGCTCTCGCCGATGGTGCTGGTGCCGTTCGTGCTGCTGGCGGTGCTGTACGCGGTGGGGCTCGCCGGGTTGTGGCGGCAGGCCGGCATCGGCCGCGGCGTCAGCATTGCCGGCGTCGCCGGTTTCTGGGCCGGGATGCTGGCGCTGGCGCTGGCGGCGATCTGGCCGCTGGATGCATACGGTGCCTGGTCGCTGGCCGCACACATGGCCCAGCACATGCTGCTGCTGGCACTGGTGCCGCCGCTGCTGCTGGCCGGCAAGCCGTTCGCGGTGGTCGCCTACGCGTTGCCGCGACGCTGGTCGAGCGCCCTGCACGCCGGCCTGCATGCGCCACTGATGCGGATATCGGCCTGGCTGGTGCCGGCCGCGGTGGCCCACAGTGCGGTGATGTGGGCCTGGCACCTGCCCGGTGCGCTCGAGGCGGTGCTGGCCAGCGAACCGCTGCACCACCTGATGCATCTGTCCTTCCTGCTCGCCGGCATGTGGTTCTGGGCGGCGGCGTGGCGGCGGCTGCGTGACCCCGGCAGCGGCGCCGGCGGCGGGGTCGTGGCGCTGCTGGCGGTGATGATGCAGATGGGTTTCCTGGGCGCGCTGCTGGCGTTCTCGCCACGCACGCTGTACCCGGTGTATGCCGTGCGCGCACCTGAAATCGGCCTCGCCGCGCTGGCCGACCAGCAACTGGCGGGCATCCTGATGTGGGTGCCGAGCTGCATCCCCTACCTTGCGGGCGGGCTGTGGCTGCTGTGGCAGGGGCTTGCACGCAACGAGCGACGCAGCCCGACCCGGGACGCCGGGCCGTGAACCTCGGCTGGCTGCGCTTCACCGGCTGGATCGCGGCGTGGATGGCGCTGGTGCTGCTGCCGATGGCGATCGCGCTGGCAGGCGAGCTGCCGGCCACCCGCACCCGGTTGAAGGAAGCCGCCGCACTGCTCGGCTTCGTCGGCCTGGGCCTGCTGGCGATGCAGGCGGTGGTGTCGGGCCGCCAGCGCTGGTTCGCGCGCGGACTGGGGCAGGACGACCTGCTGCAGTTCCATCGCCGCACCGGCGAGACCGCATGGCTGCTGGTGCTGGTGCATCCGCTGGCGATGTTCGCCGCCGATCCATCGCAGCTTGCCTGGCTGGACCCCCGCGAGGACCTGCTGCGGGCGGGATCGCTGTGGTTGCTTCTGGCCGCGGTGAGCCTGCTGCTGGCGACGTCGCTGTGGCGGCAGCAATTCGGGCTTTCGTACGAGCGCTGGCGTGCACTGCACGGCGTGCTGGCCTTCGGCGTGGTGGCGCTGGCGCTGGGGCACGTGCTGCTGGTGGACCACTACACCGCGCAGGCCTGGAAGAAGGTGGCGCTGGTGGTGGTCGTGGGCAGTGCGCTGTGGCTGACCGTCGAAACCCGGCTTCGGCGCCCCTGGCAGCGACGCAGGCGGCCCTGGACGGTCGTGGACGTGGCGCCGGAACCCGGCGCCGCCACCACCCTGCGGCTGCGCCCGGACGGCCACCCGGGGCTCGCCTTCGTGCCCGGCCAGTTCGCCTGGGTGACCCTCGGCGATTCGCCATGGCGGATGCAGCAGCATCCGTTCTCGATGACCTCGCCGGCGGACCAGGCCGAAATCTGGTTCACGATCAAGCCGGCGGGCGACTTCACCGGCGGCATCGCCAGCACCCGGATCGGCAGCCGCGCCTGGATCGAGGGGCCGTACGGGGTATTCACCTGGCAACCCGGCTTCGCCCCGCACGGTGCGGTGTTCGTGGCCGGCGGCGTCGGCATCACCCCGTTCCTGTCGATGCTGCGCACCGCGCGCGCGCGCCGTGGCCAGGACCGCCTCTGGCTGTTCTATGCCAACAGCGATGCCGACAGCATCATCGCCCGCGAGGAACTCGATGTCCTTGCACGCGAGCTGCCGCTGCGGGTCGTCCACGTGCTGGACGATCCACCCGACGGATGGACCGGCGAGGCCGGCCACATCGACGCGGACATGCTGGAACGCCACCTGCCGGCCGAGGTCGGCACGATGCTGGCCTATGTGTGCGGTCCCGCCCCGATGGCCGACGCGGTGGAACCCGTCCTGCTCGAACGCGGCATCCCGGCGAAGAATCTCTATTCCGAACGCTTCGACATGGTGTGACCGATGATGCATCGACATGCCCGCCGCGCAGGCACCATCGCCAGCCTGCTGCTGGTCGCCATTGCAATCGCGGTGGCCTGGCTGCGCTGACCGCCTTCACCGCGCAGTTGCGGACGGGGGCCGAGGATCGGGGCCTGTCCCGGAGGAGCTTTCCATGCGCCTGCTTGTGCTGATTGCCGCCATCGCCATGCCGGTGGTGGCGTGGTTCTCCAACCAGGGCACCTTCGGGCCCGACCAGGCGGAGATCTCCGCGCGTTATCCGCTGCTGGTGCAGCCGGCCGGCTATGCATTCTCGATCTGGAGCCTGATCTTCCTGCTCGACGTGGTCTACGCGCTGCGCCAGGCCACCGGCGTGCGCAAGCGCGACCGGCTGCTGGCGCGGATCGCCCCCGCGACCGCGCTGGGCTTTGCCTGCACCGCGGTATGGATGCCGGTGTATTCGCAGGAATGGCTGTGGCTGTGCGTGCTGCTGATCTTCATCGCGCTGGGCACGCTGCTGTGGGCCGCCTGGACCGCATACCGTGGCAATGCCGACCTGTGGACGCGCACCGCGCTCGGGCTGCATGCCGGCTGGCTGTCGATCGCGGCGATCCTCAATCTCGGGCAGGCCCTGCTGGGTGCAGGCGTGCTGCCGGCCGACAACCAGCTGGACTGGAGCTTCGGCCTACTGGCGGCGGCGGCCGGGCTGGCCTTCGCCGCGAATGCGGCGTTGCGCGGCGCCTTCAGTTACGCACTGGCGGCGGCCTGGGGCTTCGTCGCGGTGACCGTGGCGCTGGCCCGTGGCGATGACGCACCCACCGCAGGCTGGGCCGCGCTGGCGCTGGCGATCGCGCTGGTGGTGCAGACGGTATGGCTGCGCATGCGCGGACGGGGTCGCAATCGCGGCTTCGCGCGCTGACCGGCCCGCCCCCGGATCGCGCATACGGAAATGCCCGGCGCTGGCCGGGCATTTCCACCATCGACCCGGTGAGGCGTCAGTCGATGCGTTCGTGCAGCACGCGTCCGTCGGTGGGCGCGATACGCAGGTTCAGCTTCTGCCCCTGCGCATTGCGTGCCTCGGCCTTCCAGATGCCGTCATCGAACTCCACGTCGTCGATGTGCTGGTAGCCGCCCGCGGTGAGCCGGGCGCGCACTTCGTTCTCGGAGATCCGCGCGGTGGCGTTGTCGGGGAAGACCTCGCCGCTGGCCGGATCGAGGTAGACGTCGATCTTGTTGCCGTCGGCGCTGTCGACATCCGCGCTCCACAGGCCGTGTTCGAACTCGAGGTCGCGCACGTTGCGGAAGCCCTCGCCCTCGAGCGCGGCGCGCACCTGCGCCTCGGTCATCGTGGCCTGGTGGGCACCGTGATGGCTGGTATCGGCCTGCATGGCGCCGGCATTGCCGGTCTGCTGGGCGACGGCGGTGCCGGCGGCCGACAGCGCCAGCGCCAGCAGCGCGACGCGGACGTGGGGGACATGACGTTGCTTCATCGAAGTCGCTCCTGGGTGGGGTGACCGGAGTGTCCTCCCGCCCCCGGCAATCCACGGTGAAGCCGCACGCTGCGATGCCCGCGAGGGCATCCCGGCCGTACGGCGGCTGCCTGGGACGCCGGCAATCGCGCCAGCACGGGTGGCAAAGCACGGCCGCCGGCGCCACTACGGCGTGGCGCCAACCCCCACCAGCAGGCGCAGGTCGTCGACGAAGCCGGCATACGCGGCCTCGCGTGCGCCCGGGTCCGGCTGGCGCAGCACCCAGGCGGGGTGCACGGTCGCGAGCCCGCGCGCGGCCTCGAGTGGAAGCCAGCGTCCGCGCGCTTCCATCAGCCGGAAGCCGCTGCCGAACACCGCCTGCGCCGCGGTGGCGCCCAGGCAGACGACGATGTCCGGCTGCAGCGCCGCCAGCTCCTGCTGCAGCCACGGCCGGCACGCACGCACGTGCGCGACATCGGGATTGCGATGCAGGCGACGCTTGCCGCGCGGCTCGAAGCGGAAATGCTTGACCGCATTGGTCAGCCACAACCGCGAGCGATCGATGCCGAGCTCGCCCAGCGCGCGGTCAAGCAGGCGCCCGGCGGGGCCGACGAACGGGCGCCCGCTGAGGTCCTCCTCGTCGCCGGGCTGCTCGCCGACCACCACCACCCGTGCGTCGTGCGGCCCCTCGCCGAACACCGTGCGCGTGGCCGGCTCCCACAGCGGACAGCGCCGGCATGCGGCGGCGGCGTCACGCAGGGCGTCGAGGCCCTCGATCACCTGCAACGGTTCCGGCGCAGGCGCGGGGATGCGCCGCCGCGGCGGCTCCGGCGCGCGTTCGGCCATTGCCTGCACGCGCGGCCCGGCCTCGCGCAGCAGCGTCGGCAGCAGCGCGGCCTCGGGCAGGTGTTTCCAGTATTTCTGCGGCATTTCCGACCGCATCATCGTCGGGTTGAGTCGCGCGGGATTGAAGATGCTGGCGTAGTAGGTGCGCCACAGCGCCTCCTGCGCGTCGTCGGCCGGCGCGTCGCCACGGGTGGCACCCGCCGCGAACGCCAGCGCCTCGCCCTCCCAGGCCACGCTGCGGTACGGGGTGAGGATCGCCCAGTGCATGCCGGCGAAGCGCCGGGCGAAGAACGGCGCGACGCGATCGAGGATGCGATGCGCCGGCTCGAACCAGGCGATGTAGTGGTTGTCGCGCCCCGGCACCTCGCGGAAGCGCACGAACGCCTTCATCTTGTGGCTGTCGCGGCGCACCGCCTGTTCCAGCATGCGCACCCGCTGCACATCCGGATCGCTGGCGCGCTCGAGCAGCCGCGGCTGGCCCGAGGCCATGCGCCACAGCAGCCGGTACAGCAGGGCGAAACGCTGCGGGTCGGTGTGGCAGGCGACCGCTGCGGCCAGCGCGGGAAAGTCCGCCGCCACGCGCGGCGGCGGACGCGTTGCCGGCAGCGCCTGCAGCGCAGGGCCGGCCGCCAGCATCGCCTGCGGGTCGCCATCCCAGACCAGGTCTTCCGGAGCGAGGCCGGCGCACCACGCCTGGCGCGCCAGCGTGCGCCACGCATCGCCATCCCAGGGTGGATCGACGACCGCCTGCACCGCGCCGGCCGCGAGCACCGCATCGCCGAACAGGTCGCCGCTCACGCGAACAGGTCCGCCTGCCGCGGCGGTGGCGCCAGCTGCGCACGCAGCCGTGCAGGGTTGTCGAGGCCGCCGCGCGGCACATGGTCGGGCAGCAGCAGGAATGGAAGCGCCTTGCGCAGCGGCACCCGCAGCCGCGTCAGGTCGTCCACCCGCAGCGCGCCGGTGCGACGCGAGGCGACGATGCGATCCACGTTGCGCGTCCCCAGCCCCGGCACCCGCAGCAGCAGTTCGCGCGAGGCGCGATTGACGTCCACCGGAAACTGCTCCGGATGGCGCAGTGCCCAGGCGAGCTTGGGGTCGATATCGAGATCGAGCATGCCGCCGGCTTCGGCGGGTGCGATGTCGTCGACACCGAAGCCGTAGAAACGCAGCAGCCAGTCGGCCTGGTAGAGGCGATGCTCGCGTACCAGCGGCGGCGCCTGCGACGGCAGCCGGATCGAGGCATCGGGGATCGGCGAGAACGCCGAGTAGTACACGCGCTTCAGGCGGTAATTGCCGTAGAGGTTGTCGCTGGTGTGCAGGATGCTGCGGTCGTTGGCACCGTCGGCACCCACGATCATCTGCGTGCTCTGCCCGGCCGGCGCGAAACGCGGCGGCTTCGCACGCAGCAGCTTCTGTCCGCGGTGCTGCTCGCGGTTCTCCTCGATGCGCCAGCGCAGTTCGCCCATCGCCGCACGGATGCCGGGCAGCTTCTTCTCCGGCGCAAGTTCGGCAAGCCCGGCCTCGGTCGGCAGTTCGACGTTGATGCTCAACCGGTCGGCGTAGCGCCCTGCGGCCGCCAGCAGTTCGGGCGCCGCGTCGGGAATGGTCTTGAGGTGGATGTAGCCGGCGAAGCGATGGTCCTCGCGCAGGCTGCGCGCGACTTCCACCAGCTGCTCCATGGTGTAGTCGCTCGAGCGGATGATGCCGCTGGAGAGGAACAGCCCCTCGATGTAGTTGCGCTTGTAGAAGTCGAGCGTGAGCTTCACCACTTCATCGGTATTGAAGCGGGCGCGGCGCACATTGCTGCTGACGCGATTGACGCAGTAGGCGCAGTCGTAGATGCAGAAGTTGGTGAGCAGGATCTTCAGCAGCGAGACGCAACGCCCGTCCGGGGTGTAGGAATGGCAGATGCCCATGCCTTCGGTACTACCGATGCCGCCGGTGCCGAGCGAATGGCGCTTCGACGCGCCGCTCGACGCGCACGACGCATCGTATTTGGCGGCATCGGCCAGGATCGCAAGCTTGTCGACGGTTTCCACCGTGCAAGGGTGGCGGCTGCATGTCTCAGTCCGTGAGACAGGCGGCGCCGTTCATCCGACTGAACACGTGCGGCGCGCAAACCGCTGATTCCACGCGGTTTTTCACACCGCCGTACACACCCCGGGGTAGCTTGGGACACGCGCCGCGCCCGCCTGTCATCCGTGTCACACGGCCAGTCCCGCGCAGCGCGACCAGATTCCCCGCCGGGCCGATCGTTGCCACCATCGCGCCCGATGCCCTGCAACAGAGGTTTGTCATGTCACGCCCCGAACTCGATCGCCGCCTGAGCGATCTCCACCAGCGCCTGCCGCAGATGCGCCAGCAGAACCCCCACGACAGCGACTTCTGGGCCGCGTTCTCGCACGAGACCCGCTCGTTGTTGCGCGGCAAGATGTCGCCCGAAGACACCAGCTGGCTGCAGAACCGTATCGTCTCGATCCTCGCGGCGCCCTGAGGTCCAAGGGGCGCTTCGCGCGCCCGCCGCGTCCGGCGCCCTGTGCTGCTGGAATCGCGCAGGGTCCGCCCCCACCATGCGGGGATGACCAACCCTCTGCTCGACTTCTCCGCTCTGCCGCGCTTCGACGCGATCCGCCCGGAACATATCGCGCCCGCGATCGATACCCTGCTGGCGGATGCCGATGCCGCCGTCGCCCGTGCCACCACCACCGCGGCAGTCACCTGGGACGACTTCGTCGAACCCCTCCATGACGCCACCGAACGTCTCGGGCGCGCTTGGAACCAGGTCGGCCACCTCAACGCCGTGGTCAACACGCCCGAACTGCGCGAGGCCTACAACGCCGCGTTGCCGAGGGTCACGCGCTTCCACAGCGCGCTGCAGCAGAACCAGGCGCTCTACGAGCGCTTCAGGGCGCTGTCGAACGCGCCCGAAGCAACCGGCTGGAGCCCGGCGCGCCGGCGCGTGGTCGACAACGCCCTGCGCGACTTCCGCCTCGGCGGCGCCGAGCTCGAACCCGACGCAAGGGCGCGCTTGGCGCAGGTCCAGCAGGAACTGGCGGAGCTTTCGGCGAAGTTCTCCGAGCACGTGCTCGATGCCACCGATGCGTGGTCATACACCACCACCGACGAAGGCGAACTTGCCGGCCTGCCGGACGATGTCCGTGCGCAGTGCCGTGCCGCCGCGGACGCCGCAGGCGAAGCCGGCTGGCGCCTCGGCCTGAAGATGCCCTGCTACCTGCCGGTGCAGACCTGGGCCGACAACCGCGCCCTGCGCGAACGGCTGTACCGCGCCTATGGCGTGCTTGCCTCGGAAACCGGCCCCGCCGAACTGGACAACGGTCCACTGATCGACGCGATCCTCGCGCTGCGTGCCGAGCAGGCGCGACTGCTCGGGCATGCGCACTACGCCGAGCTGGCACTCACCACGCGGATGGCGCGCACCGCCGACGAGGTGCTGGCGTTCCTGCGCGACCTCGCCTCGCGCGCGTTGCCGCATGCGCGCCGCGACCGTGCCGAACTGGAAGCCTTCGCCCGCGACAGCCTCGGCATCGACACCCTGCAGCCTTGGGACCTCCTCGCCTGGGCATCGCAGAAGCTGCGCGAGGCGCGCTTCAGCTACTCCGGGCAGGAGGTCAAGCGCTACTTCACCGAGCCGCGCGTGCTGGCCGGCTTGTTCGACGTGATCGAAAGCCTGTACAGCCTGCGCGTCGAGCAGGACAGCGCACCGGTCTGGCATGAGGACGTGCGCTTCTACCGGCTGGTCGATGGCGCTGGACGACTGGTCGGGCAGTTCTACCTCGACCTCTACGCGCGCGAAGGCAAGCGTGGTGGTGCCTGGATGGACGACTGCCGCAACCGCCGCCATCGCGCCGACGGCAGCACGCAGACGCCGATCGTGTATCTCGTCTGCAACTTCGGGCGCGGCGTCGACGGCGCACCGGCAACGTTCACCCATGACGAGGTGACGACCCTGTTCCACGAGATGGGCCACGGCCTGCACCAGCTGCTGACCGAAGTCGGCGAACTGCCGGTGGCCGGCATCAACGGCGTGGAATGGGACGCGGTGGAACTGCCCAGCCAGTTCATGGAGAACTTCTGCTGGGAATGGCCGTGGGTGGAGGCGATGACCGCGCACGTCGATACCGGCGAGCCGCTACCGCACGCGCTGTTCGAGCGCATGCTCGCCGCGCGCAACTTCCAGAGCGGCATGCAGACGGTACGCCAGCTGGAATTCGCGCTGTTCGACATGGAGCTGCATGCCGGCGAGCCCCCGGCCGACGTGCTGGCGCTGCTGGAGCGCATCCGCGAGGAGGTCGCGGTGAACCGGCCGCCGGCCTGGCACCGCTTCCCGCACCAGTTCGCGCACATCTTCGCGGGCGGCTACGCGGCGGGCTATTACAGCTACAAATGGGCCGAGGTGCTGAGCGCGGACGCCTATGCCGCGTTCGAGGAGCAACCCGATGCGCTGGCCGGCACCGGCGCGCGCTTCCGCCGCGAGATCCTCGCGCGTGGCGGCAGCCGGCCCGCACTGGAGAACTTCCGCGCCTTCCGCGGCCGCGACCCGCAGATCGACGCGCTGCTGCGGCACAACGGCATGGCGGCCTGAGCGGATCGCGCCAGGCCCATTGCGCCGCATACCCGATCGCGCGCGCGCCCACGGTCACCAGGCGTCGCACCCTGGCCTGCGGGCGGCACGCCCGGGCTTCCGGTCGGGTCGCGCCCGCCTGCGCGCGATGCCCGCCGGCGGATCGAACAGGCATTGACAGGGCCCGGCCTAGACTCGGATGGCATCACCCGCGATCGCGGACCCATCATCTCTGGAGGCCCTGCCATGACCATGCCCCGCTACAGCCTCGCCCTCCTCGCGCTGCTGCCGCTTGCGGCCTTCGCGCAGACGCAGACCCGCCCCCTGCCGCAGGCAGACAACGCGCCGGCCCGCGCCAGCGCGCAGGGCTCGCAGACCGGTATCACCACCTTCGGAAACCCCGGCGAGCAACAGGTCATCGTGCGCTCGTACGAGCCGGACGCGGTGCTGCGCGACCAGTACCGGGTCGACTTCGACGCGCTCGACAGCAATGGCGATGGCTATCTGGACCGCCGGGAGGCCGCCGCCCATCCGACCCTGGCGGCGGAGTTCGCCGGCGTCGACACCGATGCCGACGGGCGCCTGGGCCGCGAGGAACTGCGCGGCTGGATCCGTTGAGGCAATGCGCGGGTGTGGCGCGGGGCGCCCCCGCGCCGTCAGCGCTCGTCGTCGACGGTGCGTATGTGCGCGGGCAGGTAGCTCTGCACGCGCTCGAAGAACCGCGCATAGAACTCCGCATCCTGCACGGTGCTGCTGGCGACGCGCACCAGCGAATCCTCGGTGCTGCCGATCGGCAATGACACCGACCCCAGTGCGCTGACGCCCAGGCTTGCCGAGTTGGCACTGCGGCGCAGCGCATAGCGGTCCTGCAGCGCGCTGACGAACACCAGCGCCTTGCCTTCCTGCGGCACGCACGACACGCGCACCGCGAGCTGCAGGTGCGAATCCGATTCCGGCTGGAAGTTCTTGCTCGCCTCCACCGAGGCGGCCTCGGCGCGACCGACGGCGTAGCCCTGCCCCAGCAGCGCGCGGCGCGCGGCCTCGCAGGCCACCTCCGGCCGGGTGGCGAAGACCCGCGAGTACATGTCGTCGAACTCGAAGGTCTCGCCGAGCAGGGCCGGCCGGGGCTTGCCGGCCTGGCCGCCACCACAGGCGGTGAGCACGGACGCGACGAGGCAGATCGGCAGGACAAGGCGCAACAGGGAGTAGGGCATGGCAGATGATCCGGGACGACCGCATAGCTTAGGACGGCGCATCCCCGCCGGATGGTGAATGGCGGCGCGCCGGCAGCGGCGGCAGTGCACGTCGCCTGCACGCCGCGGTGGCGGACAGTGGCAACGACCCCCATCCAGCGAGCCCCGCCATGCGCGACAAGCACACGCCCCGCCAGCCCGACGCCAACCGTGACCCGATCTCCGGCGCCCCGGGCGCACATCCCGGCGGCGTCGCCGCGGGCGGGACCCTGGGCGCGGTCGCCGGCGCCGCGGTCGGCAGCCTGTTCGGCCCGATCGGCACCCTGGTGGGCGGCGCGATCGGCACCGTCGGCGGCGCTGCCGGTGGCAAGGCGGTCGCCGAACGCGTGGACCCCACCGTGGAGGTCGAGTACTGGCGCGACAGTGCCCCGACCCGCGACTACTACCGCGGCGACGCCGACTACGAGCGCGACTACGCGCCCGCATACCGTTACGGCACCGAGGCACGCAATGCGGATATCCGCGCCTTCGACGAGGCCGAGCCGGAACTGCGCGAGCGCTGGGACACCGCGCGCGGCGCGTCGATCCTGTCGTGGAACGAGGCACGTCCCGCGGTGGCCGACGCCTGGCAACGCACCGACCAGACCTGGCGCACCTATACCGACGTCGACGCCTATTACGGCGAGCACTACAGCCGCGCCGACTACTACAGCGACGACTACAGCTATGACGACTACCGCGCCGCCTACCGCTACGGCACCCGGGCGCGCGCCACCGACCGCGATGCGCGCTGGGACGAGGCCACCGAGGCCCGGCTCGGACGCGACTGGGAACGCGAGCGCGGCGGCTCGCGGCTGTCGTGGGAACAGGCGAAACACGCGGTGCGCGATGCCTGGCACCGCGTCGAGCGCGCCCTGCCCGGCGACGCCGACCGCGACGGCCGCTGAGGCGCCGTCAGCACCAACCGGCGGCGGATCGGCGACGCGCCCCCGGCGGTCACGCGGCTTTCCGCCGCGGACGGGGACGCGGCACCGCTGCATCGCGCCATGACCGCGCGGTGGGTCAGCCCGCCGCCTCGAGCGCGCGCAGGCGCCGTGCGTCGTGGCGCGCCCAGGCATAGAGCAGCAGTCCCGCCACCGCGGTGGCCGCACCGACGTAGCCGGTCGAGGTCCAGCCCCAGCCGGCGTTGATCGCCAGCCCACCCAGCCACGGGCCCAGCGCATTGGCGGTGTTGAAGGCGGAATGGTTGGAGGCGGCGGCGAGCGTCTGCGCACCGCCGGCGACATCCATCAGATGCGCCTGCAGCACGGTGGCCAGCGCCCCCATGCTGCCCACGGCCACCACCGCCAGCAGGATCGACCACGCCGAGCGGGTCGCCAGCGGGAACAGCAGCAGCACCACCAGCGACCACACCAGCACGATGCCGGCGGCGCGGAAGCGGTAGCGGTCCGACAGCCAGCCGCCGACCAGGTTGCCGACGATCGCACCCACGCCGAACGCCACCAGCCCCAGCGGCACATGGCGTGGGGCGATGCCGGTGACCTCGATCATCGTCGGCGCCAGGTAGCTGAAAACGCAGAACATGCCGGCGAAGCCGATCGCGCCGATCGCCAGCGCCAGCCACACCTGCGAGCGGTTGAAGTCACGCAGTTCGCGGCGGATGTCGTGCCGGGGTTCGTGCGGGTCGGGCGGCAGCAGCCGTGCCACCAGCACCATCGTCAGCACGGCGAGCACCGCCACCAGCGCGAAGGTCCAGCGCCAGTCCGCCACCTGCGCAAGCCAGGCCGCGAGCGGATTGCCGACCAGCAGCGCCACCGACAGGCCCAGCATCACCCGCGCCATCGCCGTGCCGCGGCGACCGGGGGGGCTGATCGAGGCGGCCACCAGTGCGGCCACGCCGAAATAGGCGCCATGCGGCAGGCCGGCCAGAAAGCGCATCGCGGTCAGCGACAGATACCCCGGCGCCAGCGCGCTGGCCAGGTTGCCGAGCACGTACAGCGCCATCGTCGCCAGCAGCAGCGCGCGCCGCGACAGGCGTGCACCGAGCACCGCCAGCAGCGGCGCGCCGACCACCACGCCCAGCGCGTAGGCGCTGATGGAGTGGCCCAGCTGCGGTTCGCTGACGCCGAGGTCGGCGACCATGTCCGGCATCATCCCCATCGGCGCGAACTCGCTGGTGCCGATGGCGAAGCCGCCGATCGCCAGCGCGAACAGCACCCGGCCCTGCTGGCGCGGGTCGAGTGGATGGTGGTGGTGGGCGGTCGGGGTCATCGCAGCGGCATCGGACGGCCGCATTATTGTGCGATGCAGCACCGGCGCTGCCTACCCGCGTCCCGTCCGGCCGCAGGCGGGGTTCAGCCCACCGGATGGCTACCGCTCAGCCGTCCTGCGCGGCGTCGCTTGCGACAGGGTCGGCCAGCTCGCGGTGCGCCTCCTGCAGCAGCGACCGCAGCAACGCGATATCCGGCGGCTTGGTCATGTGGTGGTCGAAGCCGGCCGCCTCGGTGCCGGCACGGTCACGCGCCTGCCCCCAGCCGGTGATCGCGATCAGGCGCATGTCCGCGGCACCGGGCACCGCACGCAAGCGCTGCGCCACTTCCAGCCCGCTCAGCTCCGGCATGCCGAGGTCCAGCAGCGCGACATGCGGCAGGTGCATCTGCGCCATCGTCAGCGCCGCGTGGCCGTCGTGGACGACGATGGTCTCGGCACCGAATGCGCTCAGCCACTCGCCCATGCTTTCCGCGGCGTCGCGGTTGTCGTCGGCCACCAGCACACGCAGCCCGGAGAACGGCTTGGCGGTGCCATCCGCGGGTGTCGCCGCGGCCTGACCCGGCGCGTGCAGCGGCAGGCGCACGATGAATTCCGCACCCTGCCCGCGGCCTTCGCTGCGTGCGGTGACATTGCCGCCGTGCATCTGCACCAGGCTGCGCACCAGCGCCAGGCCGATGCCCAGCCCGCGGGTGTCGGCACTGTGCTGGCGGTCGACCTGGGTGAACAGGTCGAAGATGCTCTGCAGGTGCTCGCGCGCGATGCCCATGCCCTCGTCGCGTACCGAGACCACGGCGTCGGTGCCCTCGGCGCTGGCAACCACGCGGATGGTGGTGTTCTCGCGGCTGTAGCGGGCGGCGTTGTTGAGCAGGTTGATGAACACCTGGCCCAGCCGCACCGGGTCCGCGCGCAGCCACAGCGGCTCCGGCGGAACGTCGATCTGCAGGGATTGCCCACTCTGGGCGAGGGTGGGCTGCACGCTCTCGGCGGCGTTGCGCAGCACCGAGGCCAGCGGGATGTCGACCGCACGCAGCTCGATGCGGCCACGGGTGATGCGCGAGACCTCGGTGAGGTCGTCCACCAGATGGGTCAGCTGGTCGACCTGTCGCATCAGGATGTCGAGCATGCGGGTGGCCGTTTCCGGGTCCTGGTTGAGCTTGAGCACGTACAGCGAGGTGCGGATCGGCGCCAGGGGATTGCGCAGCTCATGGGCCAGGGTGGCGAGGAACTCGTCCTTGCGCTGCTCGGCATCGCGCAGCGCCTGCTCCTGGCGGCGGCGCGCGGTGATGTCGGTGAACAGCAGCGCCACCGTGTGCCCGGCGGGGTCACCGATGCGGAACGCATAGACCGAGAACCAGCGCCCCATGGCGTCGGAACCCTGCTCGAAGCGTTCCGGCTCGCCCGACATCGCCACGCGGCCATAGATCTCGAACCAGTGTTCCTCCAGGTCGGGCAGCATCTCGCGCGCGGTGTGCCCGACGGGGTCGGCCAGCCCGGTATGGCGGGAAAAGGCCGGGTTGACCTCGAGGAAGCGGTAATCACGCGGTTGCTGCCTGCCATCGAACAGCACCTGCAGGATGCAGACGCCCTCTTCGATCGAATTGAACAGCGCGCGGTAGTTGTCCTCGGAGCGGCGGCGGTCGTCGATGTCGATGACCGAGCCCGCGAAGCCGGCGAAACTGCCGTCGTCGGCATGGCGCGGGTTGGCGGCGTCCAGCGCCCAGCGGTAACCGCCATCCCGGCAGCGCACGCGGTAGTCGAGGGCGAACGCCTTGCCGGTACGGCTGGCACGTGCGAAGCGCGCCCGCATCGCCGGACGGTCGTCGGGATGCAGGGCTTCGAGCCACCCGTAACCCAGCGCTTCGGCCTCGTTCTGCCCGGTCATCTCGTACCAGCCGCGTGACAGGAAGGTGCACTGGCCGCTGGCGTCGGTTACCCACAGGATCGCCGGCGCGGTGTCGGCAAGCCGGCGGAATTCAAGGGACTCGTTGGGGCGCATACCGGATCCGGTGGGGCCGCTGACATCCGTAACGTGACCGCTGCAGCGGCATCGCCGGGCGTGTGGCAGGACGGCCAATGTAGCCGACCGTGCCGGGCGCGGCGAGTACGCGCCGCGCCCTGCCCGCTTCGCCGCAAGCCGCGCACACCGGGCCGCGACGGAGCATGCCGGATACGTGCATCTGCGCTATACATCGGCGTCACCCTGTTCCGGGAATGTGCGTATGCGTGATCTCCGCCGTCGGCCGTTGCCCCTGGCCTGCAGCCTGCTGGCCCTGCTGCTGGCATCCACCGTGGCGCATGCCACCACGCCGGTGGCATCGGTGCGGATCGCCTTCGACCGCGACCACGTCACCGATGTACGTACGGCTGGACATGCGGATCTGCAGGCGGGGCGTACGGTCACCGCCGACGACCCGGTGCGCATCGCCTCGATCTCCAAGCTGGTGGTCGCGCTTGGCGTCATGCGCCTGGTCGAGGCCGGTGCGCTGGACCTCGACGCCGACGTCTCCACGCTGCTCGGATGGAAGCTCCGCCACCCCGACCATCCGGAGGTGCCGATCACCCTGCGCCTGCTGCTGTCGCACCGCGCCGGGCTGACCGACGATGCCGGCTACTGGCAGGTGCCGCTGGACGGCGCGCTGGCGGATCTGCTCGCCGATCCGCGCGCGTGGGACAGCGCACATGCGCCCGGCCGGTACTTCCGCTACGCCAACCTCAACTTCCCGGTCGTCGCCTCGGCCATGGAACGCGCCACCGGCGAGCGCTTCGACCGGCTGATGCAGCGCCTGCTGTTCGAGCCCCTGGGATTGTCGGCCTGCTTCGGCTGGTCCACCTGCGACGATGCGCAACGCTCACGGGCGGTGATCCTCTACGACACCGGGCGCGAATCCGGCACCGACGACACCCGCAGCGCGCGTCCCGCGTGCCCGGTGCGCGCGGCCTCCGACGGCAGCTGCGACCTCGCGCAATGGCAACCGGGCCGCAACGGTGCGCTGTTCTCGCCGCAGGGCGGCCTGCGCATTTCCGCGCGCGACCTGGCAACCATCGGCCGGCTGCTGCTGGGCGAGGGTGAGGTCGACGGCATGCGCCTGCTGTCACCGGCCTCCGTGGCGACACTGCTGGCACCCGCCTGGGTGCGCACCGGCGACAACGGCGTGACCGCCGAGGAGGACGCCAGCGGTCAGTCGCGCGAGGGTTTCTTCTGCCGCTACGGCCTGGCCGCGCAGACGCTGTCCACCCCGGTGGAAGGGTGCAGGGACGACCCGTTCGGTGATGGCCGCGAGCGCGTCGGCCACGCAGGGTCGGCCTATGGCCTGCTGTCGGGGCTGTGGGTGGACCGTCCCGCCGGCAGCGGCGTGGTGTATTTCGCCACGGGGATGCAGGACGCACCACCCGGGACACGCTCGGCGTTCACCGCCATCGAGGAACAGCTCGCCGCGGGCGACCTGCCGGCGGCAACCGTCACGGCCACCGCGGACCCGTAAGCCGCGTCAGGCGAGGCCTCCGCGGGCAACACCCGCGGAGGTACCTGGTCGCCTTACAGGATCGGCGTGCCGCCGGTGACCGCATAGCGCCCGCCGGTCATGTAGCTGGCCTCGTCGGACGCCAGCAGCACGTAGATCGGCGCGCACTCCGCCGGCTGGCCGGGGCGCTTGAGGGGCACCTGCTGGCCGAAGTCCTTGACGGAATCCGGCGGCAGCGTGGCCGGGATCAGCGGCGTCCAGATCGGGCCCGGCGCCACCGAATTCACGCGGATGCCCTTCTCCGCCAGCATCTGCGCGAGCCCCGCGGTGAAGTTGGCGATCGCACCCTTGGTGGCCGCATACGGCAACAGGCCCGGGTTGGGCTTGTCGGAGTTGATCGAGCTGGTGTTGATGATGGACGCGCCAGCCTTCATGTGCGGCAGCGCGGCCTTGCACAGGTGGAACATCGCGGTGACGTTGACCTGGAAGGTGTAGTCCCATTCCTCGTCGGGGATGTCGTCCAGCGATTCACGCGACATCTGGAAGGCGGCGTTGTTGACCAGCACGTCGATGCGGCCGAATGCATCCACCGCCTGCTGCACCACCGAGCGGCAGTGCGCGGGGTCGGCGAGTTCGCCACGCACCAGCACACAGCGGCGCCCGGCCTCCTCGACCCAGCGCTTCGTCTCTTCCGCGTCTTCGTCCTCGCACAGATAGCTCACCAGCACGTCGGCGCCTTCGCGTGCATAGGCGATGGCCACCGCGCGGCCGATGCCGCTGTCGCCACCGGTGATCACCGCGACCTTGCCGTCGAGCCTGCCGCTGCCGCGATAGCTCTTCTCGCCGTGGTCGGCGGGCGGGTCGAGTTTCTTCTCGACGCCGGGGACTTCCTGCTGCTGCTCGGGCTGGTTCATGTCGCCTCCGGACGGTTGGGGGGCACCACGCTAGGACCGCCGCCGTCCAGATCCCGTGAGCCGGTGGATCCGTGCATCGCCGCGAACGGGCAGCCGGTGACGAACGGGCCCATCCGGTCCTCGCGGAACGCCTGCGAGCGCTCATAGGTGCGCCGGCGCAGGCGCATGATCTGCCCCAGCGGACGGTGCGCCTGCACGCCGAGCCACGGGCTGAAACCCATGCCATCGTCGATCACCGCACTGCGCGCCTCACTCCAGGCCGTCTGCGGTGCCACCCGCACGGTGGCGATGGTGCGGTAGGGGCTGCGCCGGGTATCCCATTCGGCGCTGGCATCCTCCACCGGCATCTCCTCGAGCGAGGTGCACAGCTGCGCACGCAGTTCCCACTCCGCGCCATGGCGCGCGAAGTAATCGCCGAGCGCTGCGCGCAGGGCGTCGTCATCGGCGAGGTCGATGGCGTCGCCGGCAAGCGCCTGCATCGCGGGCGTCACCGGCACCAGCTGCAGCCTGGCGATGTGCGCGCCGAAGCGGTGCGGCACCTGGGTGAAGTAGGTCTCGCCCAGCGGATGCACCGGCGGCTGGCCGCCCATCGCCTTGAGCGCGCTGCTCTCGCCGCCCAGCGTCTCCAGTGTGCGCTCGGCGCCACGCGCGATCGCCGACACCAGTTGCTTGGTGCGCGGCACGCGGTCGGTGGTCTTCGCCAGCAGTCGCAGGCTGCGCAGGAAGGCATGGCCATCGGGTGCGTTGAAGCGTGGCGCGTTGACCAGCAGGAAGTCCTGGCTGCGCAGATGGTGGGCGCCGTCGAGTCGCTCGCCGGGAACGTCGAACAGCCGCAACGCGATGCCGCGCGGCGTCGATACCCGATCGGGCAGCAGATCGCCGGGGGTAGTCGAAATCCGGAGTACCGCGCGGTAGCACGCCGGCGTCGCGAACACGCCCTGGGCGAGCTCCGGCGGCAGCGCCGGCACTTCAACTTCGGCTTCGAGCAGCGCATGGCTCTTGGCATGCACGGCGCGCAGTGCGCGACCTTCGTCCTGCCAGGTCGTGCGCACGATCTCCATCAGCACATGGCCGAGTTCGAGCTCGAGTTCCGGCTCGTCCCCGCGCGATTCGGCCATGCGCTCGTCATAGCGTGCGTAGCGATCCGCATCGGCTGCAGGCATCGGAGTGCTCCTCGGGGGGTGATCACAGAGTGCTGCGCGACCGGTCACGGGATCGTGCACGTCGGAACCGACGACGACCGCCCATCGCCAAAGAAGCCGCGCAAGCAAAGGGCGATGCGGCGTCGGTGGCGGGGTATGCGGATAGCAGGCCATGGATGGCCTGCGGCGGCGAGTCAGACATGGATGTCTGACCGGGCCGAGGTGCAGGCCCCGCCACCGACGGCGTCCACACCGGAGCCCCGGGGCTGACGTCTTGACCTGCTCGCACGATCGCCGAAATGGGGAACGGGCGCCACACGTGGCGCCCGTTCGGAACCGCTGACCGTTGGATCAGAACGCGTATTCGGCGGTCAGGCCCAGCAGTGCGGTGGAGCGCTTGGGCCCGTCGAAACGCACCCCGGTCACCGGGTCGCGCACCTCGCCGGACTTGGCGCGGAAGTAGTCGTAATGCACGCCGACGCTGAAGTTCTCGGTGGCGTTCCAGCCGGTGCCGACGCCGGCATACCAGCTGTTGCGGCCGTCACTGCCGCCGCTCTCCAGGCCGAGGTCCTGGCCGACCGAGTTGTAGTAGTCGAGGTTGTTGTCGGATGCGCGGAAGTAGCCCCCACGCGCACCCACGTACCAGGCCGGGGTCACGTTCCAGCGTGCATTGCCGCCGACGTGCCAGCCACGCAACGCATTGGTGTCGTCGCGCTGGTTCACCTCTTCGTCGCTGCGGAAGGCGTTGCTCACCTTGATGTTGCCGAGGTCGGTGTAGCCACCTTCCACGCCCAGGCCGAAGTTGGGGCTGAGCTTCCAGCGGTAACCCGTCGCGAGCCCGTAGCCGGTGCGGCGGCCATCGCGGCTTTCGAACACGTTGAAGTCGCCGCTGCCGAAGGTGTCGGCCGTGCCGCCATCGGTGCGGCCGACATTGCCGGCAAGGAACCAGTTCCCCTGGCCCACGGCCAGGTCGGGACGATAGGTATCGCCACCGCGCGATTGCGCGAACGCGGCGGGGCTGAGGGCGACGGCCGCAAGTGCAACGGGGAGCAGGGCTTTCTTCATCGGGACTCTCCTGATTTTTATGACGCGACCCGTTGGGGGATGGACGGGTCGGGCGGAGGCGCATGCAGGTGGCCATCCGCGGCCGCAGTTAAGAGGGCCCGAACTGAAGCGCGTCACAACGTTCACACCTCCACCACGCAGCGCTAACAGGCAGGTTCAAGGCGCATTCAACGTGATGAGCAACCGGTGAGCACCGGCCCATGCCCCGGCGTGACCGGCGACACATCACTGGATCCGGCATGTCGCGGTTACGATGCGCGCCCGTCATCCGATTGCCTCCATGCGCCGATACGCCGGACCCCTGGTCACCCGCGACATCGCGTCCGCGCTGATGGCGGCACGCGCCGCCGGCAGCTGGACCGGCTCCTTCGACCTGGGTCGCAGCGAAGACACCGTGACGCCGTGCGCCGAACACTGGGTGTGGCGCGGCCAGCCACAGCCGTATCCCGGTGCATTGAAGGACCGCACGATCTACCTGCGCGAAGGCGACGAATGGTTGCCGGTGTCGCGGTACGCGCGGTCGCTGATCAAACTGGTGCCGACGCCATGGGGCGTGCCGACGTTCGAGATCGACGGCATCAAGATGCTGCCCACCGCCCGCGAGTCGCCGCTGGCTGATGCGCGCCGCAAGGTCGCGCTGGTGGCACCACGCGGCAAGGTGGTACTCGACACCTGCGGCGGGCTCGGCTACTTCGCGGCGTGCTGCCTGGAGGCGGGCGTGTCGCGTATCCATTCGTTCGAGAAGAACGAGGACGTGCTGTGGCTGCGCAGCATCAACCCGTGGTCGCCGGATCAGGCGTCCGCCGATGCCGGTGGTCGCCTGCAGCTGCAGCATGCCGACGTCACCGCGGCGATCACCGCGTTGCCGGATGCCTCGATGGATGCGGTGCTGCACGATCCGCCGCGCTTCGGCATCGCCGGCGAGCTGTACTCGAAAGCCTTCTACGAACAACTTGCGAGAGTGCTGCGCCGCGGCGGGCGCCTGTTCCACTACACCGGCAGCCCCAACCGCCTGACCAGCGGCCGCGACGTGCCGCGCGAGGTGGTGCGCCGCCTGCAGGCCTGCGGCTTCGAGGCGCGTCCGGAACTCGACGGCGTGTTCGCCACGCGCCGCTGAACCGCGGCAGCGTCAGCGCTGGAACATCACCCGTTCCGGTTCGTGCAGGGCAAAGCCCTGGCCGTAGTCGACGCCGAGTTCGTCGAGCACCCCGCGCGCCCCGTCGTTGTCGACCCATTCGGCGACCACCTTCAGGCCGCGCTGGTGGCCGATCTGCACGATCGCGCTGACGATGGTGCGGCTCATCGGATCGGTATCCACCTCACGGATGAAGCTGCCGTCGATCTTGATCACGTCCACCGGCAGGTTCTTGAGGTATCCGAACGACGACATGCCCGAGCCGAAGTCATCCAGCGCGATGCGGCAGCCGGCGCTGCGCAGGCGCTCGATCACCCGGGTCACCCGCAGCAGGCTGCGCACCGCCACCGTCTCGGTGATCTCGAGGCAGACCCGGTGCGCCGGCACCCCGTGGCGCGCGATGCAGTCGAGGATGAAGTCGGCAAGATCCTCGTCGTCGATGCTGGCGCCGGACAGGTTGATCGCGCAGGTCTGCAGCTCCGCCCCGGCCGGGTGCAGGCGCGCGAAATTGCCCAGCACGGTGCCGATCACCCAGCGGTCGACGGTGGGCATCAGCCCATAGCGTTCGGCCGCGGGCATGAAGGCGCCCGGCAGCACCACCGCACCGGTCTCGTCGCGCAGGCGCAACAGCAGTTCGATATGCGGGCCGTCGGCGACGGCCGTGGTCAGCGCCACCACCTCCTGGTAGTCGAGCAGCAGGCGCCCCTGCTCGATGGCGCTGCGCATGCGGCTGGCCCACTCCATCTCGCTGCGGCGGCGCGTGCTGTCGTCGTCCTCGCGGTACAGGTGCACACGGTTGCGGCCGTTCTCCTTGGCCTGGTAGCAGGCGCTGTCGGCCCAGGCCATCACATCCTGCAGGGTCGCGCCGGCACGGTCGGACATCACCACGCCGATGCTTGCGCTGACCGAATGCGTCCGGCCCTGCCAGACGAAGCGCACGCTGTCGATGCAGCGGCGCAGGCGTTCGGCAAGCGCAAGTGCTTCCGTCTCGTTGACGCCATAGGCGAGCAGCCCGAACTCGTCGCCGCCCAGGCGCGCGAACAGGTCGCCCTCGCGCAGGTTCTGGCCGATCGCCAGCACCATCTCCACCAGCATCTGGTCGCCGGCCCGGTGCCCGGACAGATCATTGACCAGCTTGAACTGGTCGACATCGAAGTACAGCAACGCGAACGGCGGCGTCTCCGGGTGCGCGCGGCGCCCGGCCAGTGCCAGCGCCAGCTGCCGCTCGAACTCGCGGCGGTTGCACAGCTCGGTCAGCGCATCGTGCGAGGCCTGGTAGCGCAGGCGCGCGTTGAGCTCGCGCTGCTCGCTGATGTCGGTGGCGGTCAGCAGCATGTGCGGCTGGCCATCCACGACCACCGGCGCCAGTGATACGCGCGCCCAGAAGCTGCCTTTGCCGGTGGTGATCTCCATCTCGCGCTCTTCCCAGCCCGCCTCGCGGCCGCTGGCGTCGGCCACCGCCATGCGCGGGCCCGGGTCGCTGTACAGCGCGTCCAGCCGGGTGCCGACCACGTCGCCCAGCCGCCGGCGTGCGAACTGGTTGGCATAGGTGATGGTGCCGTCGGCGTCGGCCAGCAGCACCAGCGCCGGCAGCAGTTCGTTGAGGGTGCGGAAGCGCGCCTCGCTCTCGCTGAAACGCGTGCTCATCCGCTGGCCCAGCGCCAGCGCACGGCGATGGGTGCCGGCGATCGACCACAGCAGCAGCGCGGCGAGCACGCTGATCAGCGTGCCGAGCATGATGATCGACCGCGAACGGTTACCGTCGGGCGGCGGCGGCAACGGCTGCATGCGCAGCTCCCAGCGGCGGTCGCCGAACTCGAGCACGCGGGTGTATGCCGGTGCATCCGCCGGCGGCGACCCGCTCGCGAAGACATGGCCGTTCCCGGCGGCGCCGAGGTCGCGCAGGCCGACGTGCATGTATTCGAGGATCCGCCCCTGCAGCGCGTTGCGCACCAGCGGTTCCAGCCGCAGGCTCATCGCCAGCGCACCGGTTTCGCGGGCACGGCGTTCCTCGACGGTTTCCGGAACGCGCCCGCGCGAGTACACCGGCAGCCGCACGGTGATGCCGAGTCCGGCGTCGCCCGTGTCGCTGAACTGCGTGAGCTGGAACGGCGCCGACATCGACGGCTGGTCGGCATCGCGCGCACGCTCCAGCGCGGCGAGGTTGTCCGGCTGGGTGGTGATGTCCAGCCACAACAGCATCTCGTTGCCCTCGAGGGGGGCCAGCAGCTCGTAGCGGTACAGCGGCGTGCCGTCGGCGGCGGTCACCGCGTGCCGACGCGCGAACGCGGTGGCGAGATACCCGGGCAGGTCATCCACCGCGCGCAGGTTGTCGTGGTAGTGGGCATAGGTGGTCTGGTCGAGGTCACCCGCCGACAGCAGCACCGTCTGCATCGCCCGCAGCGCCACGGCGGCGGTGTCGAGCGCATCGTCGAGCCGCACCTGCGCGGCATCGGCGAGCGAGTTGTAGAGCATGTCGGCGCGCTGCCGGCTGTCGCGCAGGTCGCGCCGCGCCAGCTCGGCGGTGAGCAGCAGGCCGGCCACCAGCACCAGCAGCGCCCAGGCCAGTGGCGGCAGCGCCTGGAACACGCTGCGGCGGTCCTTGCGCTCACCGGCCGGCGGGGGGACCGGCGGATCGTCCTGTGTGTCCTGGGTACGCATGCGTCACTCGATCGGCAATCAGGCCGACCCGTCGCTCCTGCGGCCACCCGCGGGCCGTCGCCATGGCGGTATCGGGACGAACAGGACTTTCTTGATCATCGGCAGGGTTCTCCGGAAGCAGGGGCGGACGACATCGGCACCCGCCCCGCATCCTAGCCCGCGCCCCGTGGGCGGGCGCGCGCCTTCCGGCGTTGGATGCCCGCCGGGCTGAACACGCGGGTCGTATTCCGGCCTGCACGCGCGGGCTTGAGCGGCGACTAAACGCACCCGTGCGAAGTCACGTCGGGATCACCGCCCCCGTGCCCATTCTGCGCACCCATCCAACACAAGGAGGCCGACATGGGACTCTTCCGATTGATCGCAGCGGGCGCGGTGGGCATGGTCGCCTACCGTGCGTGGCAACGCCGCCAGGGCAGCGGCGACTCGATGTTCTCCAGCAAGGGCAGCAGCACCGATCGTGGTGACCGGACCCCGCCGCATGGCGATCCGGTCGGTGACATGGAAGGTTCGACCTACGGCAAGTCCGGGTCGTCCTCCGGCAATGGCGGCCAGTCCGCCAGCAGCATGGGCGGCAGCAGCAGCACGTCTTCGGGCGGCATGGGTGGCTCCGGTTCCTCGGGCGCCAGTTCCGGCGGCTCGGGCTCGGGCTCGGGCGGCAGCATGGGCTCCGGCAGCTCCGGCGGCATGGGCTCGAGCGGCGGCATTTCCGGCGGCAGCGCGTCGGGCGGCGCGGGTACCAGTGGCCTGGGTGGATCGGGTGGTTCGGGCAGCAGCGGCTCGTCGGGTGGCTCGACCGGCGCCGGTGGTTCGATGGGCTCCAGCGGTTCCACCGGCTCGGGCGGCGCCATGGGCTCCACCGGTTCAGGCAGTTCCGGCAGCTCCGGCAGTTCGAGCAGCTCCGGCGGCTCGAGCTCGACCGGCTCCAGCACCAGCGGCGGCTCCAGCAGCACCGGCTCCGGCAGCCGGATCTGAGTGCCTGTCACCTGCCCGGCGTGTGCCGGGCAGGTGCCGTCGGGCGGCGCGCGTTGCGCTCAGCCGCCGTAGTTCCAGCTTTGCACCTGTCCGCCGTGGTCGCGTACGCGCCACAGGGACCGCGACAACTCTCCCTTCGAGCGGCTGCGCGTCAGCAGTCTTCCCGCGATCCGTGCGGTGGCGGTCGCCTCCACGATCGCCCGGCGTCCGCCGGGTGCGATGTCGATCCGGGTGATCTCGTAGCTGAAGTCGATCCCGACCAGGCCGCCGGTCTGGTTGTGGAGTACGCGCATCAGCGCCAGCGCGTCCTCCATCTGCCGGCAGCCCGTGGTGCGGTCCAACGTGTGCCGCAGTGACCTGCCGTCGAGGTGCTCGACACTGCGGACCGCGTAGTCCGCCGCCATCGGTTGCAGAGCGCTTCGCTGTCGAAGTCCGTGAGTGCCTGCATCTGCTGCCGGTAATGCGCGTGCACATCGGCTTCCGAGATGCGCCCGCCATGACCCGGTGAATGCCGTCGTGAAGGAAGTGTGAGCCCGAACCCGCGACCCTCCGCACCTTCCGCCGCGCCCGCGGCCCGCCGTGCCCCGCCGGCCGGTCCTGCGGCCGCCTACCAGTCGATCATGTAGCCGACGCCGCGCACCGCGCACCGCGCGCAGCGGGAGCGGATGCTTCGACGCTTGTTCGCACTTGCGGCGCAGCCGGTACACCAGCATGTCGAGGCGATGCGGGTCGAAGGCCTCCACATCCGCGGTCAACCGTTCGATCAGGCCGCTGCGGTCCACCGGCTTGCAGGCGTTGGCCACCAGCTGGATGCCGAACCCGCGTGAGACCCGCGCCGGGCTCAAGCGCCAGCGCACCATGCGTTCGGCCGACCGAGCAGCAGGCCATGGGGCGAGCCCCAGCTGACGCCGGCACGCCCGGGTGTGGCCGACTGCAGGCGCAGGGGAGCACTCACGGGAAGGGATATTCGATGAACAGGTTGATGATGTCGGCGGTCGCCATTGCGCTGCTGGCCGCGGCAGTACCGACGGTCGCGGAGGAACGCGCACCGACCGCCACCGGACTGCGGCTCTTCGAACGCGAACGCCAGGATGCACAGGCGCTGCAGGCGCGGCAGCGCGCGCAGTACCCGCTCTACTTCCGCCGCGCCTACGAGCGCTTCCCGGAAATCCCGCGCGGCGTGCTGGAAGCGATCGCGCTGGTGGAAACCAACTGGGTGCACGTCGAACCCGATGCCCACGGCAATGCCGGCCACCACCATATGCCCGCCTCGTACGGCGTGATGGGCCTGTACCGCGGCGGCGGCTTCGACAACCAGGTGGCGGATGGCGCTGCGTTGCTCGGGGTCGGCGAAACGCTGGTGCTGCGTGACCCGGAAACCAACATCCTCGCCGCGGCCGCACTGCTGGCGCGCGCGATGCAGCGCGACGGCACGCGCACCTCGCGCGACGCCGGCGTGGAAGCGGTGTCCGGTGCGCTGGCGCGTTACGCGGGCTACGGCCGCGGCGACGGCAACATCGAAGGCTTCGCGCGCCAGAGCTTCGCCTACGAGGTGCTGCAGACCCTGTCGCGCGGCGCCGATGGCAACGGAATACGGGTGCCGAAGCTGCCGATCGAGATGCAGCAGGCGTTTCCTGCCGAACGCCTGCGCCTGTTGAGCGCACCGGCACTGAAGCTGGACCACGCCCGCGATGCGGTGTCCGCAGACGACGACGCCGTGGCGCGACCTCCCGCCGTGCAAGGCACCGCACGCACGCCCGATGCCGCGATCCAGGCACTCGATTTCGGCGAGGCGCTGTGGAATCCCGCGCACGGCAGCAATTACAGCACCGCCAACAACACCCGCTCGGCGGTGATCATGCACACCATCGAAGGCAGCTACGCCGGCGGCATCTCGTGGTTCCGCAACCCGTCGTCGAACGTATCGGCGCACTACGTGATCCGCCGCTCCGATGGCCAGATCACCCAGATGGTGCGCGAGCACCACCAGGCCTGGCACGCCGCGTACCACAACCACTACACCATCGGCATCGAACACGATGGCCGCGCCGGTGATGCCGGCAACTGGACGGCAGCGATGGTCAACGCATCCGCGCGCCTGGTGCGCAGCATCTGCGCACGCCAGCCGGTCAACTGCGCGTCGGCCTGGCGGGGGCCGGGCTACGACTACTGGAACGTCGTGCCCGACAGCGTGCGCATCAAGGGCCACGGCATGCTGACCAGCAACCAGAACCGCTACGACCCCGGCCGCTACTTCCCGTGGGCGAGCTTCTACACCCTGATCAACAACGGCGCGCCGCCACCGCCGGCCGCCACGCCCACCTACTGGGTGGACACGTTCGCCAACGCACCCGGCTTCCCCTCGTCCACCAGCACCACGCAGAGCGGCACGCTCAACACCGGCCGGCACTACGTGTACTGCAAGACCTGGGGCCGCGAGATCCGCAGCGGCGCAAGCTTCAATCGCTGGTGGCTGAAGACCGACCTCGACGTGGGCCCCGCCAACCAGTTCGTGTCCGCCTACTACCTGTCGCGCTGGGGCAACGACGAGGCGCGCGACAACGACGGCTACGACCTGCCGCGCTGCGAGGTGCTCCCGCATGGCGAGATCGGCCGCAAGTACTACGCGATGGGCGGCGTGCGCAGCCACCTGGGCGTGCCCGAGTTCGCCGAGGCCGCCGCGCAGCTGGGCGGGCGCTACCAGCAGTTCAGGAACGGCATGATCCTGTGGCATTCGCGCACCGGCGCGTATGCCGTCAACGGGAAGATCCTCGAGCACTACCGCGCCACCAACTCCGAGACGCGCTGGGGCTTCGCGTTGATGGACGAGCTCGATGCCGCACCGTCACCGGTCTCCGGCCAGCGCGGCAAGTACCAGTACTTCGAGAACGGCCTGTTCCTGTGGACCCCGGCCACCGGTGCGCACGCCGTGCATGGCGCGATCCTCGCCCACTTCGAGACCAACGGCCGCGAGGCGGCGCTGGGCTACCCCAAGACCGACGAACAGGCCCACGGCAGCACCGGCCGCAAGCAGCAGTTCGAACGCCGCACGCTGTACTGGACGCCCGAACGCGGCGTGTGGGCGGAGTGATGCGTCGCCCGTGACCTGTGAGCGGACGGCAGCCGGCGCGTGCCGGCTGCCGTCTCGCGCCGCATCCAACGCCTGCAACGATGCAGGGGACGCTACAGGCGTACAGGCCCCCCCGGCGCTGCTCGCCGTACGGCAGGAAAGACCGCGCCGGGTCCCGCGGAAGCCACCGGCCTGCCGCCGCTCTCAGGGCCGGTCCTGGCCACTGGGCCGGCTCTAGGGTCCGCCCCAACTGGGCAGCTGCGTACGACTGCGGACAATCGGGATCAATTCCCGAACACCGTGAAGACCATGACCGAAATCCAGCAGAAGGCCGCCGAGATCCTCGATGTCGGTGTGCGTTGGGGGCCGATCACCGACAACTATGAGCAGCGCATGGATGTTTTCGCGCAGGAACTCGAAAAGCTGTCCCCGCAACAGCGCGACGACCTGTTCGCCGAAATCCTGTCGCAGGATCGCGGCGCGCTGAATTCATGGCTCACCGTGGATCGCCTGAACACGCTTGTTTCCGAAGGCACGATCACCCCGCGCGAGCGCGACGCGATCTTCGACGCCTTCGGCGAGGCGTACGTCAACGGATCCATCAGCTACGAGCAGGCATTCGTCTTCGTCAACGTGTTGGGCGATGCCACCGGGCCTCTTGCCAACGAGGACAACATCAACGCACTGCTCGATACCCTGACCGGTGCCAACGGCCCCAATTCCAGCGCCTTCATCGAGAAGTTCGCCGGGGAATTCCTGGCCAACCATGTGCTCCTGGACAACATGCCGGAACCCTGGGCGCGCGCTGGCTGGGGCGCGATGGTCCTCAATGCGCTGGAGCAGTCAGGCGGCACGCAGTCGGTGCAGAACGTGCTCTCGGGCCTGACCGCCGAACAGCGCGCCGACCTGCGTAACGCCATGTCGGAGTACGGCGCCAAATACGACGCGGCGAATGGCGGCCCCGGCGACGTGCGCGATCCGATGGCGATCCTGATCGACACCACCTCGGCCCACGGCAGCACCGACGAGGTCATCGACCTCATCCACTACATCAATGACCACGCCACCGGCAATGGGCCAGGTAACCACTACTACACCCATGACAACCGCCCACTGGGCGAACGCGCCGAGGCGCTTGCGGGCCTGTTCCTCAACCACTCCGATGCCGTCCTCGACCGCCTGACGTTGCCGAGCCCGACCCAGACACCCGGCGCCACCAACGAGGGCAGCACACTGGTCGGCGAGAACCTCGCCGCGCTGTCCAACCTGGTGCGCATGACCGCCCTCAATCCTGACAACCCGCGCGGCGGCGAGGTGATGGACCGCATCAGCGCATTCACCAGCGAGAACATCCGTGTCGGCAGCATGTCCGACGCGACCGACGTGAACGGCGATGGCGTGGTCGACGGCGACGACAAGCGCGCGGTGGATGCCGGCGAAGGACGCACCGCGATGATCGGCGCGGTCATGCAGGACGCCGTCTCTTCCGGCTATGTGGACCTGCGCACCGACATCGCCGCACGCGATGCGTTCGTGGGCTTCCTGCTCGACACCGCCATTTCAGCCATCCCGGTGGGTGGCAAGCTCGCATCCGGTGCAATCTCCGAAGCAGTCTCCGATGCCCTGGGCGGCCTGTCCGAGGAAGTGCAGGAGGCCATCACGAAGAAGCTGACCGAACTCGGCACCAAGGCCCTGACCGATGCGCAGGGTCGCCTGACCGCCGAGGCGAAGTCGGCCATCATCGAGGCACTGCCGGAGGACTACGCGTATCTCGAAGGGATCAAGAGCGAATCCAACAGCTTCATCCAGACCGTGATCCTGAACTCCAGCAGCTTCCCCTACGAGTTCACCGAAGCGATGTCGGACTACGGCAGCTATATCGACGCTGCGAAGAACGCGCCGTAGCAGGCCCGGACGTTTCCGGATTCATCACAGAAAAAGGCGGCCCATGGCCGCCTTCTTCTTGCGCAACAACTTCGGTCAGACCGAGATCGGATTCGGCTTGTCGCTGTCGATCCGGTACAGCTTGATCGCCCGCGCCACGTCCTTCGCCGTCATCTTGCCGTCCTTGGCCAGCGCGTCGATCGCCGCGCGGGCGATGTGGAAGCGGTCCACCTCGAAGTGGCGGCGCAGATTGGCGCGGGTGTCGGAGCGGCAGAAGCCGTCAGTGCCCAGCACGGTGTAGGTCATCGGCACGATGGCGCGGATCTGGTCGCCCACGGCGCGCACGTAGTCCGTCGTGGCGATGGCCGGCCTTGGCGGCCTTCAAGCAACTGCGTCACGCACGGCGTGCGCTGTTCGCCTTCCGGGTGAAACAGCTGCCTCTCTGCATCAAAGCGATCCCGTCTGGAATTGGTGAAGCTCGGCAGAACCAGATTCAGTACACCGATCTAATCAGACTGAGTGCAGCGGAGGCTATGGAACCCGCCTACTGCTTTCGCCTGAACAGACGATCTCTCAAAGAAAACACCAGAAAGGGCTGCGGAACCAACACGAAGCCCAAAAATATAATGAGAGCAGCCTCCCAGCCTTTGGTCATTAAGTATGACATGGCAGCGATGCTTGCAAATATCAGTATCACAAGCTCCGCTTTAATCAGCATTCTTACACCCAATGAAATCATTCTTCTATTCTCCGCTGTACCGCCTTATCTACCGCACCCGCAGTTGCATCTACGACTACCTGCGCTGCGCTTTGGCCAGTCGTCGTCATTACCTCCCCTGCTCGGTTCGCAGACAAGGTCGTAGACGCAATATTCGGTGCTCCTGGCGCAGATGACGCTGCTGCTCGCTCTAGTTCTGCTAGTTTAGTGAGACCCACTCTGGCACCAACACCTCCCGCAACCCCGCCAATAATCGCGGATGCACCCATCTTAAGACCGTTTGGACTTTCACCGTTCGCCACATCTTGTGCACCGCTGCCGAGAGCAGCTGCCGACCCCGCAGCTTTCCCAGTATCTGCCGCTGCACGAGCAACAGCAATGGTCCCCGCGGAGGCTTTGGTAGCGAGCCCTCCTGCTATACCGCCAGTTACAGCACCGACTACGCCAGCGATAGCCACGTCGCTTTTATCAATATTGCGAATGCGATTTGCGAAGGATCCCTCGCCGTTTGCGATCTGCTGGACAGTCTCGAGACCTGCCCCTATGAAAAAACCGGCAATGCCGAACTCTCCATCGGGATCGATGTACTTGTAGGGATTTCCGTTAGCGTATCGGTACCGATTAAACAGAACGACTGGCTGCCCGATGGTCTCCACCGGATCGGTACTGAGAAAGACGCCGAGTTGCGGATGGTAATAACGCTGCTGCATGTAGACGAGGTTCGTCGCGGCATCCTGCACATGTCCCGTGTACCCGGGGCCATCCTGAACGGCTGGAGTCAGCTGCGAACCATATGGCTCGTATTCCCGCCGCTCGATGACGTTGGCGCTTGCATCAGTTACAGCCACGACGCTCCTGAGGGCGTCGGTGTGTATGTACTTGACGACCGTCTGGCCAGCTGCGGGCAAGGAGACGATCAGTAGCAATGCGCTGAAGAAGTAGATCCAGTAGGCGCGCATCACAGGCCCTCCCCCTGCGTGTCACGGATGGAACGCGGTACACCTGGGTCGCCGGGACTTCCGAACTCCATGAGTTGCTGGGGCTTCGGGGGAGATGACCACGCTGAGCAGCCAGCGGAGTTGCAGGCTCGAACCTCATGGGATGGCGCGCAATACGCCGCGCTGCTCCGCACACCGTCCACCTGCGTGGCTGGACCGGAGTACATCATCAGCCCGTTACCCGCGACCCGCAGCTCATACGTTTGGGCGGAGACCGAAGCGGTCCACTTCAGGTTGCAAGCGATCTCCGTGCGTCCTTGCACGTACCACTGCCTTTTAAGGTTTTCCGTAATCGTGGGCACCGGGGGTGGGAGCGTGACCACCACACTTTTCGCCGACGACCAGCCACCACAACCAGCTGCGTTACAGGCACGCACCTGATAGGACCAGGTTCCAGCCCCACGCCCCGCGACCGATGCGGTTGCAGCCGCGCCGTCGTGGATCGTGGACCAGCCGCCAGCGCCGAGACGCTCCTGCAACTGGTACTTCGTGGCATGCGATACGGCTGTCCAGCTGAGGGCATACGCGCCCGAGGTGCTACTGGAAGGCGCCGTCAACGCAGGTGCCGCGGTAGGCGGACGGGTCACTACGGTCGACTGGACAGCCGACCACGCCCCACAGCCCGCGTCGTTGCAGGCCCGCACCCGGTAGCCCCAGGTGCCGGTGGTCTTGCCGGTAACGGAGCGCGCAGTGCCCGCCGTGTTATGGATTGTCGTCCAGGCGCCGGTTCCCAAGCGTTCCTGCAGTTCGTATCGGCCGGCCCCCGCCATGGTTGACCACGTCACGTCGTAGGCGCTTGCGTGGATGGCTGCCGGCACGGTGAGCAGCGGCACACCAGCGGGCGGATGCACGGATGTCACGGTGCCCGTAGTTGACCATGGACCGCAGCCAGCCGCGTTGCAACCACGCACCTGATAGCCCCAGGCGCCGGCCGCTTTGCCAGTGAAGGCTTTGCTCGATCCGGCTGCATCATGCACCGTCCAGCTGCCGCTACCGAGGCGCTCCCGCAGCTGGTACGTCGCGGCTGCGCCTACCGAGCCCCAGCTGACCGTGTAGCTTCCATTGAGGCCAGTCGCCGGCACGGACAGGGATGGTGCCCCGGATGGAGGCAACTGGACCGTGGCCTCCCGGACGGCACTCCAAGTGCCGCAGCTGGCTGCGCTGCACGCCCTCACCCGGTATCCCCAGGTGCCAGCCGACTTGCCGCTCACCGCCTTCGTGGTGCCCGCAGCGTCATGGATGGTCGCCCAGGCGCCTGCGTTCAATCGTTCCTGGAGCTGGTACTTGCTCGCGAGCGGCGCGGGAGTCCAGCTGACCCCGAAGCTCCCGGTGGCGCTGTATGTGGGCACCGTCAGGGTCGGCGTGGAGAGCGGTATCGGATCCTCGAGCTGCGCGATCAGGGTGCTGCCCAGATGGACGTATTCGATGGTCTTTCCGGCGCGTTCGTCGCGCTGGAACCGCAGCGTGCCGTCCTTGCCGTATACCGAGTAGATCGCCGCGCCACCCTGCCGGGTCGCCTTCACGCGACGCCCGTGCCCGTCATAAAGGTAGGTTTCCAGGGCACCCGCGGTGCGCAACCTGTTCCCGTAGTCGAACACGTAAGGGTTGCCACTCCGGCTGCTCAGGTTGCCCTGGGGGTCATACGCGAAGGAGGAAACGGTCGCGCCGGTCGTGGTGTTGGTGACGAGGCTCAGCTGATTCGCTGCGTTGTACGTATAGCTATTGTCCCTCGCCCTTGGGCCTGCTCCGACGCGTACCCGCGTGAGGTTGTCCAGAGGGTCATAGGTGTACGCCGCAGTACCGAACACGGGCGACACGGTCTGCGTGAGGCGATCGAGACCGTCGTAGGCCATGGTCCTGTTGCCTCGCCCGCCTGCCAGGCCATCGCTGATGGCAGCCACATTGCCGTGGCCGTCATAGTCAATGCTTTCGTCATGGACGGCGTTCGCACCGATGGCATCGCGTCGACGATCAGGTAACCCTCGAGCGTTCTGCGCCAGCGTGTGCACCACCCCGTTGCCGTAGGTGAACTGCTTGACCGCGCCATTCGGGAAATAGCTCACGCCCGTGGCATGTGCGCCCGCCCGGGTCGGCTGGCCCAGCGCATTGGGTGCCTGCGCCAGCGTTTCGCCGCCGGGCAGGGTCAGCGTGGCCAGGTGGCCGTTTGCGTTGTAGCCATAGCCGATGCCCCACTGATGGGCGCCCACTCCAATGGCCTCACCCGTCAGCAGGCGTCGCCTGTTGTAGGTATAGGCAGCGGAGACGATATCGGCCCCGCCGTTGTCGACGGCGATCGTCGCCAGCAATCCATCGGCCGTGTAGCTGTAGCCCGTACTGCCAAGATTGTCCGGAAACGCGAGGGACTGCACACGGTTGCGCGCGTCGTATCCCCGTACGGTGCGCTGAACCACCGGTATATCCGCCGTATTGCAAACGGAGGTGGACGTCAACGTCGCACCGGCCCTGCTCCAGGCCAGGTTGCCGGCACCGTCGTAGGCCATGATCGTTGCGCCGGTCTCCGGTTCCACGGTCTTGCACAGCTGCTGGTGCGCGTCGTACACGTAGCTACGGGTGAGGCTGGTGCTTCCGCTGCTGTTCTGCCGCACGATCGAGGTCGGCTTACCAAAGACATTGCGTGCGATGTATGTGCGTGTGTCTTCCGGGTGCCAGATGGCGATCGGCAGTGCAGTCGATGGCTCATCGAATGCCTGGAACCACGTCCGCGTCTGCTGCCCCTTGGGGCTGGTGACAAGCGTGTATGGGCCATCCGCGTTACCGAGATAGGTGGTGGTCGTGGTCAGCGGGCCGAGTTCGCTGTCCTGCACCACCGAGCGCACGCGGCCGAGCGCGTCGTACTGCGTGCGCGTACCCGTTGATTCGCTGTGATCCGCGCTCGCGTAAGAAACGAACGTCGGCCTTCCCGCATGGTCAAACGTCTGTCGGGTGAAACGCTGCGTCTGCGACGCGTTGGCGTTGTCGTATTCGCGCACCAGCACTGGCCGCCAGAGTGCATCGAGGTAGGTCACCTTTCGGCCGTTACCAGTGGCGACCGTATGCTGCCAATGGCCAGCCGGAACGCCATGAGCCGCACTCGATGCCTTGGCCAGGGTGAAAGTAGTGGCATTCCACGCCACGGCATCGCCGGCGGGATAGGTGATCCGACTAAGCCGTCCCATGGCGTCATGGGCGTACTGGGTGGCGAATCCGTTCTCATCGGTAACAGCGGTGATCCATCCGTTATCGTCCACTGCCGCACTCTGGGTCGCACCGGAAGGGGCTTCCGGGGTAGCGGGATACCGGATGGTCTGCGGAATTCCTCGCTTCCAGCTCGATAATGTCGTGACGTTGCCCTTGCCATCCGCGACGGTCCGGATCGTCCCATCACTGTTGTAGGTCAGCGTCTGCACCACCCGGCCGAATTCCCTCGAAACCGTCGGCATCGCCTTGGCGTCGTAGTCGGTCTGCGACGCCACGACCCCGTTTACGGTAAGCCGGGCCGGCTGTCCGAGGATCCAGGTGGCAAGATTGTCGTGATACGCCGTCACCTCGTTGCGTGCAACCGAGCCCGCCGCGTCGTTGGACTTCGTAACCGACAATGCCCGCGCGAAGCTATCGAAGCTGTTCGCCTGCCAGACGAAGGCTCGGCCCTGTTGCACAACGGTGCGGCGAACCTCTGGGCGAACGGCGGCTGTGGAGGGATCGTCGCCGTTGAAGATCGTGCCGTAACGCGGGAAGAACGGCTGCTGCGCCACGTTGGCCTCCGCCAGGTAATCCACCGTTTCCGAGCGCAGCACGGAACCCGAAGAAGACACCACCTCCCGGCCCAGCAGACGCCCTTCGTTCAAGGCATACATGAAGCCATAGCGGTGACGAACGGAACTCCCGTCAGGCTGATGCACGGTGACCGTCTTATCAGCAGGACAAGTAGTGCACGGATAGGCCGCCGGAGATCCACGGCTTCCCCATAGCGGCTGATACGACCCGCCGTAGTTGTAGGTCCAGACCAGTGGGGCGACTCCCGGTCCCGCGATTTCCTTCGTACCAAGCGACATGACGTCGAAGAAATTCGGGGTATTGAGGACGTAGTACAGATAACCGCCGTCACCGCCGCCCGAACTGTGCTGCACGCGCTGCAGGCATGCGCTCGCATGAACACCGGATCGGTAGTGTCTCGTGTTGGAAAAACTGAACACCCCTACTGCACCGCTCGGGTGCGTCACCGAGAGCGCATACCCAGCCGGAATTTCCGGCGGCTGTTCGCTACATGATGCGTTGGAATTGCCGTCCCAACTCGGGATATCTGGCGTGAGAGTGCCCGAGCGTGCGTATTGCCATGAAGTCCCGTCTGGCAACGTCACGCTCGAGAGCCAACTTCCAGAATACCCGTACGTCCAGGTGCGCCCATGCGCACTGGCCGAAGTCAGAAGTCCCCCCGCATACGTCAGGGTGATAACCCGCCCGTCATTAGCAGATATCCGCGTGGGTCGGCCGTCCGCGTTGTACTCGAATGACACGGAATTGCCGAAACGGTCAATGATCCGGCTTGCCAGCAGGTAATTCCGGGTGCGAACGACACGGGCCTGCAGCGACGTAAAGATGCCAATGGTCCTGGTCATCTCGCCCTGATGGCGCGTCACCCCCACGTCGAACTCGTATCGCAGGCCCGATGACGTGCGCATGGCGAAGCCTTCGCCCGCCAGACCTCCCTTCATTGGGATGCACTCGAACATGTCCCGTTCGCGCGTAGTCCAGTTGGCGGCGGCAGCGCCTGTAGGGACCGGTACGCCCTGAGGACGGAGCAGCATCGTGCGGTCCGCCCCTCCGGGAACGTGCACACTGGTGCCCTGCCAGAACTCGGTCGGCTCGAAGCCGGGCGCGTGCGGAGTCTGCGGGTTGGAGCACCGATCGGCAGCCCACGTTCCATTGAACGTCCCGGCGATGTACGGCACATCGATGTCCCAATCGCCCGCGCCCCGCAGGTTCGCATTCCACGATCCGCCTTGGCCGACGGGATGAAGCTCGATTCTGAAGCGCCGGGTAAGGCGCACCGGCAAGCTGTTGTTCCCGGCCAGGTCGATGTCATCGACGGTGAACTCGGTCGCGCCGTTGTACAGACTGACCTGATCACCCATCAGCTGGTCGGTCAGCGCGGTGATGCTCTGCGACGATTCAACGCGCTTCCGATACTCGTGTTGCGGCTCGATCGCAACCGCTGTTGCTGCGCCACCCAGCAGTGCAAAACACGCAACTGTTTGCGCAAGGCGCACGAACCCGGGCCGCGCGGCGCGCAGCGTGACATTAAGACCCATTGCCCCTTCCCCCAAGGCGCACACATGCCGCCCGTATGCCCGGGAGCATAGTGAGGGGCATCCCGGTCTGGCTTGTCAGAAAAATCTGATTCTTTGGATGTTGTGATGGTCGTCACCCAACCGCGCGATGCCACTTGACGTCGCCAGTTGGACTTGTCCCGCCCCTGCCACGCTCGAAGTAAGATCGGCCCAGGAGCAGCTGCGCAGACAGGGAGTCACGCGATGAGTGAGATGCACTCGAAGAGCGCGTTCCTCTACGGCCAGGTCCGGCGAGCGCTGCAGTCCGGGCACTATTTGCCGGGCCAACGGATCGATCCCGCCGCGCTTGCCGCCGAATTCAATACCAGCCCCACGCCTGTCCGCTTCGCGTTGTATCGCCTCGTGGGCGAGGGCCTGCTTTCCGACCATGCGCGGAGTGGCCTGTACGTGCCGCTGCTCACCGAAGTCGCGCTGCGCGATCTCTACGACTGGATGGAGCGCCTGCTGCTGATCGCCTGCGAGGTGGGGCCGGCGCCGATCGCGTCCGCACGAATCGGGGCGCCCGATTCCGGCGCGGTCGAGGAAGACGTGGTCAAGGCCACCTGGAAGCTCTTCGATGCGATTGCCCGCTCGACCGGCCATCGGTATCTGCACGATGCAGTGAAACGCACCAACGACCGGCTGGCACCGGTACGGAGGGCCAAGCGCCACCTGCTGGACGACCTCGCCGCGGAACTCGGCGTGCTTACCCGCCTCTGGGACGAAGGCGACATCGACGGGCTGCGCGCTGCACTGCAGCGCTACTACGCACGGCGCAAGCGGCTGGTGCCGTGCATCGTTGCCACGATGAATGAAGGCCGCGAGCGCCTGCACTGAGCGGACTGTCACAGTCCGCCGGAATCATCGGGTTACAGCGCAATAATCATTTGAGAATTGCGTTTTCCGCCTCCTAGGCTGGCTTTGTCATGGGACGTCCATGACGCATCCGTTAGGAGACTGCAAATGAAGACCAACGACAGCATCCCCGCTGACGTGCGGGACGAGGTGATCGAGCTCGGCGTCGCCAGCATCGAGACCAAGGGAGCAGTGATCAATACCGAAGGTTTCGGCGGCTTGCCCATGCCGGGCATCTCCGAAGAGTGAGCCAACAGGGGCGCGCTGAAAGGCGCGCCCCTTTTTTGTTCGGGCGCCCGGATGGCCTACAGACTCCACCAGGACCTCTGGTTTTGCAGGATCGGCCAACAACTGATCTTCCTGGACGTGCACGCAGACCGGTACTTTCGGCTGCCTACCAGGGAGGAGTCGCTGCTCGTCCAACGACTGCGAGGCAACACCGGTGTCGCACCGTTGGCAATCGCCGATGGAAATCAGGTCGACCGCCTGCTTTCACTAGGATTCCCTGGTGAAAAGTTCACCAGCACACCCCCCACACGCAGCACAATGGAAGAACGCCACCAGGACGCGCCGATATCGCTCCATGCGTTGCCGGCGGTCGCCTATGCGATCGCGTCGACGCAAGCCCGCCTGAGACTCCAACCTCTCAAGAACGTTGTCAGCCACATGCAGCGATACAGGTCGAGGCGGGCTGCAAAGCCTCAGAGAGCGGAAACCACACCGCCACCCAGCGCGTTGGAAGCAGTGGACGTGTTCAATGGATTGCGCCTGTATGTCCCGATCGCACCCTGCTGTCTGCTCGACTCGATTGCCATGTCGATGTTTCTCGCCCGACACGGCATTCATTGCCAGGTCGTCTTCGGTGTGACGTCCAATCCATTTGGCGCCCATAGCTGGGTGCAAGCGGGCCATGTAGTTCTCAACGACTCGGTCGGGAGCGTCAGTGCCTACACACCTATTGGGGTGTTCTAGTGACCTATCGCTACATCGTCGTATTGGGTGATTCAGCCGAGCAACACCGGCCAGCTCCGGCTGGCCTCAGGTTGCACATGGTGGGCGGCGGCCCGGGGTCTATCGGTTCGCACCTCTGCGTCTACACATCCAGCGCAACTCCCGTCATGCCGCTTCCGGGGGGCGGCGTCATCATCGGCCACATCTTCGATGGTGCCGGCGCCCTCATCAAAGACGCCCGAGGATTCCAGTCCGCACGAGCAACGGACCACACATTCTTCCGGGACTTCTGGGGCGAGTACGTCGCGATACGACCGCTATCGGAGGCAGGTGCCTTCGACGTTACGCATTCCCCGTCCGTATCGGCCGGCCTGCCCTGCGTGTACTCGTGCGACATGGACTCGGGCTTCGTTGCCTCCCACGTGTCTCTGGCCGAGGAACTCGGGCTGTATCGTCGACGCGTGGATTGGGACTACCTAGTCCGATTCCTGGCACACCCATTCCTTCGCACAGAGCACACCGCACTGATGGGAATCCGGGAGCTGCTCCCGGGACAGCGCGTAAGGATGCCAGCCAACCGACCGGAAACCAAAGCGCTCTGGTTGCCATGGGACTTCACTTCGCGGGAAGCACGGTACGGCAACCTCGAAGAGGCGGCAGAGGCAGTGCGATCGGCAGTGATGAAGTCCGTCCGCAGCCTGGCTGCGCTGGATCAGACCATCCACATGGAGCTGTCCGGCGGCTTGGACTCATCGATCGTTGCGTGCTGTCTTCGTGGCACGGCTGCCGACGTGACCTGTTCGACCCTTATCACCTCCGACCCGGGTTCCGATGAGCGGCTTTACGCGAGCGCTGTTGCCACCACACTGGGGGCGGAGTTGCGCACGGAGGAAGTTTCCATCGAGGGTCTGCAATTCTCTTTCATCGATCCTTCGGGCCCGGTCCGTCCCAGCGTCGGCCCACTCCAGTACGCCATCGACAAGGTCATGGGCGCTGCAGGCGACCAGCTGCTGGCGACAGGTACATTCACCGGTGCCGGAGGCGATTCGGTCTTTGGATACCTGAGAACCGCCGCGCCGGCGGTCGACGCGTGGAGGGCGCATGGGCTTCGCGCCGCCCTTCCAACCGTCCACGACCTTGCGGCTCTGCATCAGTGCACGGTGTGGCGAGCCGCGGGCCTCACCGTGCGCAAGCGCCTTCGGAGGCCGTCTGCACTACCTTACCGGCCCGACACTTCCTTTCTGCAGCCCGGGTCGGCCTCTCTGGAACCACTGGATCACCCATGGTTCCACGGTCCCGCCAACATGCCACCTGGCGATCGCGAACGCATCTTCGAACTCGCAGGCAATCAGGTCTTCATGGACTACGCGCCCCGCAGGGTGAAGCGCTTCCTTAGGATGCCCCTACTGAGCCAACCCGTCGTGGAAGCATGTCTGCGCGTGCCATCGTGGATGTGGATTGCAGGCGGCCAGAACCGAGCCGTTGCCCGGCTGGCCTTCGCCGATCTGCTTCCCGCGACTGTTCGTTCGCGTCGCAGCAAGGGCACCTTCATGAGTTACCTCGGCGACGGGTACCAACGCCACAAGAAAGAGATGTGGGAATTTCTCAGGTCGGGGCACCTCTACGATCGAGGCATCATCGACCCGGCCGCGCTCGGGGCCTTCATCCGTGCGCCGCTACCTCCGCGCGACAGGTCGTTCACCCGCATCCTCGACCTGTGCCGGGCGGAGAACTGGGTCCGACATCAACACTGAGGGTCGTCCTTCTATCCCGGGCTGGTTCGAGCGCATGGAACGCCACTGCCGGTACTGCCCAGCCTTGCGCGGGTCGTCTTCCTCATGGCCGAGCAACCAGAAAAGAAACCAATCCAGGTTCCGCTCGTACGCGGCCAGCTTGTGCCTCGGCTGGAACTTCTGATGGGGTTCGTTAGGAAAGACGTACAGATCCGCGATGCCTTCACGCAACATCGGGATCGCGTAATCGAGCGAGTGGATGTACTCCTGCTCCGGCAACTGCATGAGCACCGGCGCACGCAGCGTCCCGAGGTTGAGGTCCGGCGAGAGGCGGCGCCATTGCTCCGGCGTCTCCTCGGGCCCTCCGGCTTGCCAGAACCGCTGCAGGCCCGCCAGGAATGCCTCGCCCCTCAGACTCCCCAGGAGGTAGTACTGCCGGGAAATCGCGGGTGAGCCGACGGACGCTACCGCCAGCAGATCCGAGCGCATGAGCACCCAGAACGTGGTCTCCGCACCAAAGCTCAACCCACCCATGCCGACGCGCCGGCGGTCGATCTGTCCATCGGATGCAAGGAGTTCTACCGCGCTGCGGACGGCGGCCAGGCCGTCGTCGTAGCGCTCCACCGCGTCGATCCGGTACGGCGCGGCGTTGATGCACAGTGCCGTGATGCCGCGTGCGGCAAGGGAAATCAAAGGCCACTCGTCCCCCACCCCACCCCGCACGAAGCCGGGACACAGGTAGTAGGTGATGAACAACGGTGCCGCGTCTTCGCCCTTGTCGCGCGCAAAATAGAGCTGCCCGGTGAACTCGCGGCCGTGCTCATCATGCCAACGCATCAGCCGCACCGAGATGCCATCGCCCAGGTCGCGTGCCAGAGCGTCATTCGGGTCGAACAGCTCCGCGGCGGCACCCGTCGTGAGATCCACGCTGATCAGCCGCGGTGGCCTGATGGCCTGCGCAGCCACGCAGACAAGCGCATCGCGCGATATCCCACAGGGACTGGATCGGGCACGCCCACCGGCGACAAGGCCGTCCGATCGGATGATCTCGCGCACCTGCCCCGAAGCAACATCCCAGGCGCGGATCGTCTGTGCCAGTCCGAGCCGCGGGTCCGTTACGGTGAACAGCACCTCATCGCTGCCCGGCCGCCATTGCACGCCCGTAATGGCCTGGTTCGTGCAAAGCGTCGCTCTGCACTCCAGTGGTTGCGTTCGGTCGTCTACCCAGACGGACAGTTGCACTTCCGGCGCCTCGAGCAGACCGTCCGCGCCCCCCACGCGTGTGAGCAGGGCGATCCGGTTTCCATCAGGCTCCCTCGCCATCTTCCAGGGTGATGGTTGTTCTCTCGGCAATACAACCTGCTTCTCCGACAAGGCTGGCGCCTCAGACGGCGCGAGGTCGTGCACCGCGCCGGTTGCCAGCTCCACACTCCTCCATCGTGTGGGGGTCTCGGCCAATAGTGGTACCCGGTCGAACCATTCCCCAAGGCGCTGCGTGGCCAGCCTGCCGCCAGCCGCGCCGGAGCGGAAGAGCCCCTGCCCCACCGGGATGGACGCATCGATACGGATGCCCTTGTCGTACTCGAGTTCCTCAGCTTGGCGCACCTGCTCGCGCGTCGGCCCTACCCCATACGTGAGCAGTTCTCCATCGCCACTCAGCACGAACCCACGCACATCGGCGTCGTCGCTCGTGACAGCTTCGGCACCCGAGCCATCCGCGGCGGCGCGCCATACGTCGAGCCTGCCGTCCACGTGAGCGGTGTAGTAGATCCACCGCCCATCGGGTGTCCACGTCACCGACGCCGCTAGCGGCTCTCCCGCCGAGTCGCGCAGCAGCGTGCCGCAATCCGCTATCCGGACGGGTGGCAGCGACCCGTCCACACGCTGCACGTACCAGAAGCAGTCATAAGCGTTGCGTTCCACCGAAGCCCGCTCATACCGGAACGCGACGTGTGCACCATCGGGCGAAATCACCGGTGACGCGAGATCCGCCACCTCCACCAGCCGCCGCGGCCCCAAGCCGCCGGCATGTGCCGCGGCGCTGACGATCAGTACCACGGCTGCGCCGACCAGCGCGGCCACATGGCTACGCCTCCCGCGGACTGCAACCGTCGTAACGACAACCGGCAACCGTGCGTCGCTGCGCATGCCAGCCTCAGAAGTGCTTGGCCAAGGACAGGCTGACGAAGCGCCCTATCGCCGAGTAGTTCGTCGAGTCGTACGGGACGTGGAGGCTGCCCGTGGGCACATGCAGGGGTGGTTGGCGGTTGAACAGGTTCTGGGCCGACAGCGAGATCTCGGCACCCGCGAGCAGGCCGGCAGGGGCGGCGCTTGCATAACGCAGCGTGGCATCCAACGTGGTGAACGAACCGGTCTTCCGCCCGTCGGCCGTGTTGGTGACGCCACTCGTATAGTTGCCGAACAGTGACAGCGAAAGCGTGTCCCGGCTCCACACCCCACCCAGGCGACCGCTCACCCGGGCCGGGTTGAACAGCGTGCCGGCCACGTCGAAGGATGGCTCCAGCGGGCTCGTCTTCTGCGTACTGTCCAGCCACGAGACCGAGCCGCGAAGGGATAGCCTGCCGTCACCCAGTTCCATGGCGTAGGAACCGGACAGATCGAACCCTTCGATCTGCTGTTCGGCCACGTTGGTGTAGCCGTACCGCACGATGGCCGCCACGGCGGCCGGATCGTAGGGTGCGCCCGTGCCGTTGAAGAAGTTCTGCGCGTTGGCGATGACCTCCGCCAACTGGGCTTCCGTGGGCGCGTAATCCACGAAGGGCGCGTAATTGGGATCCGCCAAGGCCCTCGCCGCGTTGGTGATTGGCTGCACAACGCGGTCCACATAGGCGATGCGGAACCAGGTCAGCTCGGCCTGCAGTCCCGGCACCGATTCCGGGTGGAACACCGCCGACACCGTACGCGTGCGTGCGCGCTCGGCCTCCAGGTCGGGGTTGCCGCCGCCCTGGATCAGCACCGTCGCCGACGGCGCATAGCCGACGCCGCCCACGTACGCCGCCGGTACAAGCTGCGCCATCCGGCCGGCGTGCAGCTGGTACAGCGTGGGCGCCTTGTACGACTCGCCCCACGTACCCTTCAGGGTGAAGTCCGCGCTCGGGCCGTAGATCAGGCCCAGCTTCGGAGTATTCACGCTGCCGAAGCTGTCGTAATCCTCGTAGCGCGCGGCGGCCGTCAGCTCCAGGCGACGCAGGCCCCTCATGGCATTGCCCTGCCCCACCAGCGGCACGCTGGCTTCGGCGTACGCGTAGCGGCTGGCCTCGTCCGCGTCGATGGTGGTGACGCTGGCCAAATGGTTCACGTGCCGGAACGCATTGCGGCGGTAGCCGACCCCGGTGGCCAACCTCATGTCGCCCGCCGGAAGTGCCAGCAACGGCCCTTCGGCGCCCACCTCATAGGACGAGTGCTCGTTGCAGAGGCACTCGTGGATGCGGGGCGTGGTGACTCCCGTGGCAACCGAAACGCCGAGGTTGAGGTTGTCCAGTTCGTCCTCGCCACGGCTGGCGCCGATCGACAATGTCCAATCGCCCGGCAGGAAGAACTCGATGCCTGGCGCCAGCAGCATGGCCGTCGTTTCGGGCGTGAGCCGGTTGTAGGTGGCGGCAGAGGTCTCGTAGTAGTGGCTGTAGGCCTGCCTGCGACGCGTGGCCAACGCATCCAGGCGCAACTCGGCCCACTGGCCGAGGGCATGGTGGAGGCTGAGCAGCCCGCTTTGCAGGTCGTTTCCGGGGTAGATGGTGGTCGGTGCGGGAAGGTGTGCGGTGTAGGGCCGCTGGTGGGCCTCGATGGGATCCGCAGAGACATCCTTGTATGTGGCGATCAGGCCGCCTCCCGACCACTCCGCGCCCGCAGTGACCGAGTAGTCGCGCGTGGCAAGGCCGCCATCGGCGGTACCGCCATAGCGGGCCCGTAGCGCCACACCGTCGAAGTAACGCCGCAGAACCACATTGCCCACGCCACCCACTGCATCCGAGCCATAGATGGCCGAGGCGCCGTCGGGCACGATGTCGATCCGTTCCACCGCCTCCACGGGGATGGCCCCGATGTCCACGGCCTGCACGTAGCCGCCGTAGGACATGCGTCGCCCGTTGAGCAGGGTGAGCGAGGCATCCGGCCCAAGCCCGCGCAGGTTGAGGCTGGACCCACCCGTGAGGTTCTGGTTTGCCAAGCCGCCCGCACCGAGAGTTGCGCCAGCCGCCACGCCCGGGTTCTGCCCGCCGGAGAAGTTCTGCGGGACGCTACGGATCACCTCGCCCACATCGGCGAAACCTTCGGCCTGGATGCGGGCCGCATCGATCTCGACGACCGATGAGGCCACGGCCCCGCCCCGGATGCGCGTGCCGGTGACCTGGATGGTGTCGAGCTGGATTGCGGCTTCTTGAGCCGCTCGCCGTGCGCTCGTGGCTTTCTCCTCTTCGGCCTGGTCCTCCGCCGTCTGGGCCGAGGCAGCACCCGCCATCAGCAGGAGTGCGACCGTGCTTGCGAGCACCGATCGCCGGCCGATCCGCACGCGTACCCGATCGCGTGGTGCCAGGCCGCCGCGAACTCCCGGAATTTCGCCCTTCCCCGGGCGACCCGCGCCCTGCCCTGCAACAACAGCCCTGTCGTTCAACATGCGATGTCTCCGGTTTAGAAGTGCTCGCCCCGGGGGCTTGGCCGCCCTGAGCCGGCCGAGCAGGAGCCCGGGCAAGGCAGACGTCTCGCCCGCCACACCGATGCGAGAGTAATACACAGTAGACTTATAGTCTGTAGATTGCAATACAGTAGAGGTGCAGGCTGGCCACATGACGCCAGAACCTGCCGATCCCACTGTTCCTGTCGTTCGCTGTCACATCGCGCAGAACGTCCGCCGGCTGCGGAAAGCCAAGGGCTTGAGCCAGGAAAAGCTCGGCGAGCTGGCCGAGTGCCACCGCACCTATGTGTCTCAGCTTGAGCGGTGCGTCACCAACATCTCTGTCGACCGCCTTGAGAAGTTCGCCCAGATCCTTGACGTGGAGTTCGTCGTGCTCATCTCAGAGCCCGAGGCGGATCCGAGAGGGGCGGACTCGTCTAAGTAGACGCCACCGAGCAGAGCGACCCTCAGGAAGCCGTCTTCCTGCACATGTAGATACATATGCAGTAGACGAATAGTCTGTAGAACGCGATGCAGTAGATGTTCACGCTGCGCGCATGCCTCCCAAGCCTGCTGCGCCCGCTCCCGAAAGTGCACGAGACCGAGTCGCGGCCAATGTCCGCCGCCTGCGCAGAGCGAACGGCCTGAGCCAGGAAGGGCTCGCCGAAGTGGCGCAGTTCCACCGGACATACGTCTCGCAGCTGGAGCGATGCGTCACGAACATCTCTATCGACGGGCTTGAGCGGCTGGCTCAAGCCTTGAACGTCGACATCACCGAACTCTTGCGGCCCTCTGCCTGAGAAGCGGCGGCGCTGCACGGTGCGCATCAGCACTACGCGCGGGCCGTCCGACGGGGCTCGGAGTTTTCCTACCAAGCGAAGCGGAGTGAACTGATACGAAGCGGCTACGGCATCTCGCATCCTCAATCCTGCCAGCACCGCACGGACTCGGCACACGGAGAACCGGCGATCCACGGTCCTACCTGCCCCACAGGTCGACACGTCCTCGCCGCCGGAACCGCAGTCCTCCACCGTGCGGGCGCCACAAGGAGGGTGGCGCCGCTGGCGCCCCACTGCGCTGTCGGCCAATCTCGCCAGGGACCATCCCTTTCGGGGCGTTGGTCCAGAGCAAACTTTACGCCCAAGACAATCAATTGGGCTCGATGGGAGTTACTTGCTCCAGTTGAAACTCAACCAACGGTTCCGCGCGCCGAGCGCGCGCAATCTTGTGCATTGTTACGGGCGTTGCCCCAAGCACGCGGTCTACCATTGCGGCAAGAAAGCGACTTGGCATCAGCTCTTCCGGTGTCTCATCCAGCCGAATTCGCACCTTGGGCAGGCACTCAATGGTGTGCTCTAAGTCTTCATCGACCGACAGCACCTGCTCGCCATCAGGCTCCGCACCGGGCTCGTGCGTGACATCCGGTGCGCCCTCGTCACCGTTATCTACCAGCGAAACACCGTCCGAATACTCCATCAGAACCAACGCTGTCGCATGGTAGGCGTCGTCTTCTTGCCCTAGCTTAGCTAACAGATCGAACAGCCACTCAGCGGTGGCCGGCTCCTTCTCTAGGATGTCCGATCGCAGTCCGAAGACGAAACCGAGAGCAGCAAGTGGATGGCGCAACCGCAGATTCTTCGCGTCCCCGTAGGATTCTTCGACTCGATTCGGCGCATTCTTCCCATATGAGGAATCCATGCGCTTCGTGGAGATGAGCAGCTCAGGGCCTGTTGCCCAATCACTGATGATGACATCGACCTGTTTCAGGTAGTTCTTTCCAAGGATAGTCGCACTTGAAGAGGTGACCCCCGAAATCGCCCCTTGACGTTCGATTCGAGCCCGCAGCAAGTCAGCCTCGCGCCTTGGCAGTTCGCTGAGGAGCCTGGCTACCGGGCCAGGCAGGATCCGCGGGTGCTTGGACCGAGGCCATGTTTCATCCACACCAAACCCAGCGCGACGGAGCTCGTAGCTAATCCAGACGTCCAAGGCCAGCGCCGGCACACCGGACTGTGTATTCGCCTTTAGATGAAGCGGCACGCCAAGCAATAGGCAAAGCGTGTCGTAATCAGGCTCATAGCGACGACAGCCTTCACTATCCTTGACCCAAGGGTTCGACCGCAGCTCGCCTATCTCCACGCGCTCAATGATGCGATCGAAAATTGCCCACGCTTTGGCTTTCGTTGACGGCTCAGCGGCCACTGCGAGACCTCACTTCCCGGCGACCAGCAAGCAGCTCCCTTGCAGCACGCAGTGTTTCCACTTGCCTAATCGGGAGCACCGAGCTATCAATTAGCAGAGCACGATCAACGTGTTTTACCGCACCGAGCAGGTCACCCTCCTTTAACAACTTGGTTACCACGTGCTTGACCCTGCGCAATGCGGATGCGCGGGCCCGTACCAAGGTGCTCGAGGGCATGGCCCAGAGGTCCGCTTCTTTCGGTTCCAATTTCAGGATTCCGCCGCCATAGGCACGGCCCACCACTTCCGCATGCATCAACGTTACGGAATTCAGGCTCGCTAGTGGGAGCAGCTCTCGACCAATCTCCTGCTCAGCGGCCTTTAGATAGACCCCGTGAACAGAGTTCAGGTGGTAAGACTTGGCATCATTGGAAACCAACCGCGGCGTATCGGCGTTCATGCAGGTTAAAAGGAGATCTGCGGGTGGTAGAAGCGGAACTTGGTACCAGTTCTTACGCACCCGACATTTGTAGGCCGTGTCCACACCAGTATGGCGCCCAGCCTCGATGTAGGCCAAGGCTGCTTTGGACGGCTTTGAACGAGGGTAGAAGAGCCGGGTGGAGTATCCGTCCCTGCCAAGCTTCGCCAATAGATCAGACGAAAGCGCCACTCCTCGCAAATGAGCGCTTCCGGGCGGCGATAGCGGTAGTAGCTCATCAGGTGGCAAGCCCAGCGTTCTGGCGCGGTGCGGTGAGATCGCGAAGTACTTGTTGTTGCCGGTGACGATCCCTAAGGTTGTGTCGCCCCAGCCCTCCAAGGGCACGAACTGGCCGCTGCTGAAAAGAGCATTAAGTAAATCGAGTGCATCGGGATCCACCAGACTATCGGTCCACTTACCCGCTGGATTTGTCGGGGTCCAGGCCTGCCCTCGCGTAATGGTCGCGAGAGTACTTGCATTTTTCGTCTGGCTGACTACAGCTCGCCCCGTGGGTGGTTCCCCGAACCCTTCGGCCAAGAGCAACACAACGTCTGCTTCGGCCTCGGGAAATACCTGCTCGGCAAACAGCACCAGTTGCACCTGCCGGAAGCGTTCGAAGAGAAATTGGCGGACGGGCGCCGCGTAGTTCACTGACAGCAGTTCAGCTGGTAATACGAGGCCAAGCCGCCCTCCTGGCTTAAGGAAAAGAGCAGAGTGCACGACGAAGGCCGCCCAGCTAGAAGCTAATCCGGAAAGCGCTACCCCGCCCCTCAGTGCGGCCTCCCGCGATTTCGTGCGTGCGTCGCCTGAAAAGTTCTGATAGCGGATATACGGCGGATTGCCGATTACCGCGTCATAGACTGGCTCGGGAGCGACATCGAAGAAATCGCATTGACGAATGTTCGCTTTGCCACCCGCCGCGTCAATGTGGCGCCGTGCGGCTTGCGCGCTAAGTGCGTGGATCTCGACTCCGTCGACTTCCGGCTGCGCGCCCTTCTTCCGGCCCAGCTTCGTGAGACGAGCGACCGCGGCGGTCAAGAATGCAGCGTCTCCTACAGACGGCTCCATCACCCGATCCGTACCGGCCTTGATAGCCCAATTCGCTACGAATTCTGTAATGGCCGACGGCGTGAAGAACGCACCCCGCGCTTTACGGAGTTCGGGTGTATCCACGTCCGACGTTAGAACAGCTGAGGCCATACTGTATCCAAGGGATTGCGCACAACAGACCGCCACGAGGGAACGCCGGGGGGTCCCCTCTGGAAGAACGCATCGCTCATAGAAGTGCCGCGATCGTCTAGGCGGATCATCGTAGCCGGCTAGCCTACTCCCATCCACCACCCCCGACTCTCGAGCTTGGCACCACTACCGCTACGCGTCGCCTGTGGTCGGAAGCCGTTTCAGATGACCCGAGATGGCTCACCCGGAGAGCCTGCCTGGAGAGCGACAGCGTCACATAGTCTGCGATCATCCCTCCAAGCTGTCGCGCGAGTTGAGATGCTAGCGAGCGGACGACCTGTTCTGGAGTGATGACGGCACCGGCCTCGCGGCGTTGCGTTGCGTGGCCTTTGATCCTTATCCGGCAGGACACAACAGTGAAGGAACTCGACGTGACCCAGATGCCATCGCCGCCGGTGGGTGCGGCTGCTCATCCCCCTCGTGCTGTTCGCACTACTGTTCTACACCGTATGCGGTTGTTCGGTCTGCCCAGCTGGCGCAGCCATCATTGCCGAGGGCTCCTTGAGCATTGGGCCCCAAGGAGGGTCGATGACGCTGCGGTGGACTGACGATCGGGCATCTCTTCGGCATCCACCGTCATCTTGGCGGCGCTCGACGCTTCATAACCAGTAGGCGCATCAGCCTCCGCCCCGCGGCGATTCAAGCGCCTACTCCCACAAAGGTGAACAAAGCTCAGACCGAGCGGGGCACTTGCGTTGGCGTCTCTAAGGCATATCATCGCGGCCATGAAGCGTTTTTTCGCCCAGTTCGTCACCTCGGCTAAGAACTCCGACACGTTCTATCGCGTGACAAAAGATGGGGCGCTCATGTTGGACCGGGACGCATTGCTTCGCTCTGGCAAGATGGACAGACAGCTACAGGCTGCACGTGAACTTAAGAGCCAAGCTGTTCGTAAAAGCCGGGGCGTAGAAGTGTCGCACGAGGATCTGAGGCGGATACGCCTTAGATGACTAGCGTGGTTCTGCTTGCTGTGCTACTTGCAGCAGGCTGGTACTTTTATCGCCAATGGCGATACACGCGATTTGAAGCCCTCCATCATCCGGGCCATCCCCAGTACTTTGGCGCTGCACTCTGCGCGGTCTACTTGTTTGCGCTTAGCGCGGCCATACATGAGTTGGCTTCAAAAAACGGGCTCTACAGCGCGACCTTAGAAGGCGTCATAGCGCTTCTGCCCCTTGAACCAAGCGAGCGCCAAAGCGACGCCCAGCTACAATTGCATTTCGCGATTACGCTTCTCTCGCTATTGTTCGCAGCTTTCCTCCCGTTGCTATTTAACGGTCCTTTGGTCAGGACGCCCTCGCTTGCGCAAATCATTGCCACCCGACACGGTGCAATAGATCCGCTTGAGAGCCTCGCCATCAAGTGCGAAGAGGAGGGAACGCTATGTGCGTTAACCCTCGACAATGGAAAATTTTACGCCGGCCTGCTCGAAGCATTCACCTCCCCCCAAATCGGAAAAGAGTGGATTGCGATTACACCTATAGCATCTGGATTTAGGGATGACCACAAAGCGCTGCAGCTTACTACCTTCTACGACATCGCACTTCCTGACGATACAACAGCCGAAATCTTTCGCGTCGTGATCTCTACCAAACAGATCGTCACCGCCCAATCTTTTGATTTAGCGCTCTATCAGGAATTCAAGCGGCCCAAAATCGACTTCGAGGGGGTTGCCCACGCCCGGGACTTCGTAAGCCCTCAAGTTAATGAGCGGCGAAGCGACAACCATTCGACACTCAATACAGCGCGCTACTTGCTCTATCTTTGCCTCCCGGCCCTAACGTTGGCCGCCCCCTTCGCTGCAATTAAGTCAAGTATCGCCGGTTATGCCTTCATCCTAGCTGCTGGTGCTTCTGCGAAGATTGCCGAGGCGCTTCCACTTCGGCGCATGAGCTGGCGCTGGAACACGAGACGGTATTATTCGCAGCCGTAGCGTTTCGGGAAGCGTGTAGCATCTCTCCGCGCGCTCTCGGCATTGAAGCTGTGCTGGACGAGTTCGTCGCCAGGGTCGACCGCTACGACAGGCGTGCACCACGCATGACCTACAGACGCTGCAGCAGCTGCAGAAGCTTTCGCACATGAAAGCTCGGAGCCCGCGACCGCCCAAGCGCGCAAGCAACTTCCGGTATACAGCCGGAGGGTGTTCCTAGTGAGGTGGAGCAGTGGCTATAAAAAGGGTTTCTGCCGCAAGGGCCGCATCACCGGAAGCCGGCCGGGGCCGAAACGCCTACGCGATGGAAGTGGTGCTACGCAAGCAGCAGCCAGCCCGGCGCATGTCTGCATGATCCATTCTCACCGCCGCAGCCGATCATTGCTCGTCGCGAAGTAGCTTGTCTGCGGGCTGTGATCGAAGCCAATGCATTAAGGAAATTACATCCAACTTTGCAGATGACAGCGCTGTCGCCGCGCTCGCGCGCCATAGAAGATCAGCACCTCCCGCCGGCAGCGTTCTGCGCAGATCTCTTATCGCTATCAACGCAGTATCCGCCCAAGCCCTAAACGCGCCTAACTCCCAATAACTCACACGACTTAATGATGGCAGAGCACCCGGAGCCGCTCGCGATGAAGGTGAAACAAGCACCGGAATGATCTCAGCCTCATTAGGCACGTTTAGAAAGGCACGCGCCCATTCGACGTGCGAGGCAGCTTGCCGTGCTTTTGTCGCATCAATGACTGTCGAAGCGCCCTTAGCATTAGCATGATCCTCGAAAATTATTACCGCATCGTCGACACGCCACCACGGGTCCGGGGAAGCGTCTGATTCCTCTTTACCAACTTCAAACCCGATGTGGCGACCCAGCAGCTTTTGGCCCTCTTCGAATGTTTTTCCATCCGACAGCAGATCCCGCACCCTTGCCTCAAACGAGTTGAAATCTCGATTCTGTACAGTGCCAAGTCTGAGCAAGTGTGCTTCCAGATTCTCCACTTGAGCCATGACCGCGGATTGCTCTCTATCCGACGCACTCGGCACCTGGCCTTCTTCTGTCGCTAGAGCAACGAGCCATGGAATACCCTTCGCGGCTTCCTTAGCGAGCCTAAACTGATCAATTGCATCACCACTGAAGCTCTTGCCTCCATTGAGCGCTGCAGTTTTCGCGGAGCTTCCAGCTAAGTAGTGCCAAAGAGCACGATATCCTCGCAGCAACGGGTCGACCAACGCAGCCAAAATTTCTCTCGAAGATTCGTAGGCCGCGATATAATCTCCTTGCCAAATAGCCTCTTGCCATTCGATTTCGTGCTTTACTATGCGCTCGAGTTGCTGCATCGCCGGACGCACCTCCTGAATAGAGCCGGCTCTGAGCTCGATTATCCCCTCGTTTGCAGCCTCCCACTCGGAGTCGTGCCTTAGAAAAATAGCGAAGTTGTCAACAATCGCCTCTTTGTCAATTCCGGTTGATTGCTCCACCCCGAACTCGATCTCTGCCTGTAGTTCAGGATGAAAGAACTTCCTGCGCTTCTTATCAGCCAAATAGGCTGACAAATCATCACCGAGCACTACCACGGCGGAGTAGTCATTCAACCCCCGAGTGCATCGGCCCACCGCTTGGAACACTCGAGTCTGGATCCTTTCATCCAGAAGCAGTCCGGCGCCCATTCGGTTCACGAAAAATCTTTCTTGAAGATTGGTTGCTCTTGGCAGCCCTTCAATAAACAGCAACCGACAATCATCATTGGGGAAGTCTATACCGTCGTATCGATTTGCAATTACGGCGATCGAGTTCTCCTGTGTAGTAAATGCAGACCTCGATCGCTCTAAATCTGCCGCGGTGTAAACTGAAAATCCGATACCTTGCGCTATCTCCTCAGTCACTTCTCGTGCGGCGCGCTTCGACGGCACGAGGACTGCCGCTCGTCTGGCCTGCCGCATCATCTGTAGCTTCAGCGCCCTCAACTCATTCGCATCTAGCGACATACCCGGAAAGACAAAGAATCGTCTGCCGATTCCTTGGCGATCCCACCCAGCAGGAATCGGTAATCTATGTATCGACCGTCGACCGGTTAAGCGCTCAAGGTCACCTCCAGCGCCGAGGGTTGCAGACATATATATCCGCTGCGCCGCAGAGGCAAATGCAGAGTGAGTCCAGGTGGGCGGGATTAAAGGACGTACAAGTATCTCTCGGACCCCCACATATAGCTGACAACCCACCAGATGGTCGGAAATCATCTGCCATGGATAGCGTTGTTTGGACTCCCCAATATTGGCAGTTACTACAGCATGAAGCTCTTCTGCGATATCGGAGAGCCTTGCCGTTGAGAGCTTATCTACCCATAAGCCATCATCTTCTGCATGCAGGTCGCCGATTAGTCGGCGGTAACTGGTACTCGACAGAGCGCTTTTGAGAACTGCTGACACAGCGTCGAAAAGCCCGACGTCAACTTCATCATCTGAATGGCGACTTATCCTTAGGGTCCAGTTTGTGGCGATGTAGTTTTCAGCCGCATGTGCATCATCTAACAATATAATATCTGGCGCAGCGAAGAACGGACGAGTGTTGAAAATGCTGCTGTAAGTCGTAACTGCGACACGCTCAGCGGAATTGTAGCTAGCCTTAGCTTCCGCTGAATATTTATTTGCAGGCCCGGTGAAGCCTTGGACAGATATGCCGTACTTATTTGTAGCCTCGTCTACAACCTGGTTAACCAATTGAACTGTCGGACATAAATAAACGACCTTTTCTTGGAACTTCCTCCTTCGCCATTCCGCCAGCAACAGTCCTACTAGAGTTTTTCCACTTCCAGTTGGCAGTTGCAGCGCGACGTCGGGTTTCGCGAGCCCTTCGGCCACATACGTTCTGAGGGTCTGTCCTTGGTGGTCGTACAGGCTAGGGTGCTTGCGCCGCGGCAGATCCCTAAACAGGAGGTCCGGACTGTCAGGCGCAACGGTGCGTGGTGTCGGCTGCTTGAATGCCATCGTGAACCCTCCAAGAAACTCAGGTCATTGAGTACGCGTAATAAGACAGGGACCCAAAGAAAAGGCGGCCAATGGCCGCCTAATTCTCCGCCGATCAAACGTTGACCGGATTCGGCCTGTCCACATCGAGCTTGTAAAGCTTGATCGCCCGCGCCACGTCCTTCGCGGTCATCTTGCCGTCCTTGGCCAACGCATCGATCGCCGCATGGGCGATGTGGAAACGGTCGACCTCGAAGTGGCGGCGCAGGTTGGCGCGGGTGTCGGAGCGGCCGAAGCCGTCGGTGCCGAGCACGGTGTAGGTCATCGGCACGAAGGCACGGATCTGGTCGGCCACGGCGCGCACGTAGTCGGTGGCGGCGATGGCCGGGCCCTGGCGGCCTTCCAGCAGCTGGGTGACATACGGCTTGCGCTGCTCGCCTTCCGGGTGGAAGCGGTTGTGGCGTTCCGCATCGAAGCCATCACGACGCAGCTCGTTGAAGCTCGGGCAGGACCAGATGTCGGCGGTCACGCCGAAGTCCTTGTCCAGCAGCGTGGCGGCCTCGATGGCCTCGCGCAGGATGGTGCCGGCGCCCAGCAGCTGCACGCGCAGCTCGTTCTTCTTCGGCTTGCCGGCGTCTTTCAGCAGGTACATGCCCTTGATGATCCCTTCGGCCGCGCCTTCCGGCATGTCCGGGTGGCCGTAGTTCTCGTTCATCAGGGTCAGGTAGTAGTACTCGTCCACCTGCTCTTCGAGCATGCGCTTCATGCCGTGCTGCAGGATGACCGCGACCTCGTAGCCGAAGGTCGGGTCGTAGCTGCGGCAGTTGGGGATGGCCCCGGCCAGCAGCAGGGCGTGGCCGTCCTGGTGCTGCAGGCCTTCACCGTTGAGCGTGGTGCGGCCGGCGGTGCCACCCAGCAGGAAGCCGCGCGCGCGCATGTCGGCCGCCTGCCAGGCGGCATCGCCGATGCGCTGGAAGCCGAACATCGAGTAGTAGATGTAGAACGGCAGCAGCTGCAGGTCGTTGGTGCTGTAGCTGGTGGCCGCGGCCATCCAGCTGGCGAACGCACCGGCCTCGGTGATGCCTTCCTCCAGCACCTGGCCCGCGGCGTCCTCGCGGTAGTACATCAGCTGGTCGCGGTCGACCGGCTTGTACATCTGGCCCTGCGGCGAATAGATGCCGAGCTGGCGGAACAGGCCTTCCATGCCGAAGGTGCGCGCCTCGTCGGCGACGATCGGCACCACGCGCGGGGCCACTTCCTTGTCGCGCAGGATGATGCCCAGCGCCTGCACGAAGGCCATGGTGGTGGAGATCGAACGCTCGCCGGTGGACTTGAGCAGGCGGTCGAACACCTCCAGCTTCGGCGCGGTGAGCGCCTGCGTCGCCTTGCGACGGCGCTGCGGGATGTAGCCGCCGAGCGCCTTGCGGCGCTCGCGCATGTACTGCACTTCCTCCGAGTCCTCGCCCGGGTGGAAGAACGGCACCGCGCCATCCTTGAGCATGTCGTCGGTGACCGGGATCTTGAAGCGGTCACGGAACGCGCGCACGGCGTCGTCGTCGAGCTTCTTGGTCTGGTGCGTGGGATTCAGCGCCTCGCCGGCGGTGCCCATGCCATAGCCCTTGACGGTCTTGGCCAGGATCACCGTGGGCAGCCCCCGGGTGTCCTTCGCGTTCTGGTATGCGGCGTAGACCTTGTGCGGATCATGGCCGCCGCGGTTGAGGCGCCAGATGTCCTCGTCGCTCAGGTTGGCGACGAGATTGGCCGTTTCCTTGTACTTGCCGAAGAAGTTCTCGCGCGTGTACGCGCCGCCGAAGGCCTTGCAGTTCTGGTACTCGCCGTCGACGGTTTCCATCATCAGGCGCTTGAGCATGCCGTCGCGGTCCTTGGCGAGCAGCGGATCCCAGTAGCTGCCCCAGATCAGCTTCACCACGTTCCAGCCGGCGCCGCGGAAGTTGCCTTCCAGCTCCTGGATGATCTTGCCGTTGCCACGCACCGGCCCGTCGAGGCGCTGCAGGTTGCAGTTGATGACGAACACCAGGTTGTCGAGGCCTTCGCGGCCGGCGATCGAGATCGCACCCAGGCTCTCCGGCTCGTCGGTCTCGCCGTCGCCGAGGAAGCACCACACCTTGCGGTCGGATTTCGGCATCAGCCCGCGCGCTTCGAGGTACTTCCAGTTGCGCGCCTGGTAGATCGCGGCGATCGGGCCCAGCCCCATCGACACCGTGGGCAGCTGCCAGTAGTCGGGCATCAGCCACGGATGCGGGTAGGAGCTCACGCCGCGGCCGTCGACCTCCATGCGGAAGTTGTCGAGCTGCGATTCGTTGATGCGGCCTTCCAGGAAGGAACGCGCGTAGATGCCCGGCGAGCTGTGGCCCTGCACGCCGATGAGATCGCCCGGGTGGTCGCCTTCCGGGCCGCGCCAGAAGTGGTTGAAGCCGACGTCATACAGCGTGGCGGCACTGGCGAAGCTGGCGATGTGGCCGCCGAGGTCGCCGGGGCGGCGGTTGGAGCGCACCACCATCGCCATCGCGTTCCAGCGGATGATCGAGCGGATCCGCCATTCAAGGTCGGAATCGCCCGGCATCTTCGGCTCGAGGTGCGCCGGGATGGTGTTGATGTATTCGGTGGTTGGCGCGAACGGCATGTGCGCGCCGGCGCGGCGGGTCAGCTCGACCATGTTCTCGAGCAGGTGGTGGGCACGCTCCGGGCCGTCGGCATCGATCACCGCCTTGATCGACTCCACCCACTCGCGGGTCTCGGTGGGGTCGGTGTCGTTTTCCAACAGCTCGTTCAACCAGTTCATCGCTAGCTCCGCTCGCGGCCGCGCGGCCGCTGGGTCATCGGGGAAGAGACCCCGGATTCTAACAGGGGCATGCCGCTTCCACCGGCCGGCTGGAATCGGTTACCACCGCGGCAGGTGGCCGGTTTTTCCATGCGCGGCAGTACGTTATCGTCTGGTCCCGCGCTTACGAAACCGGCCTGTGCGAGGGCTTCTTCACACGAATTTAACGGGTCATGGCGATGATCCCGCGGTTGCCCGGCTGCCACGGAATGCGCCCGCTGCGCGACCACTCCTTGGGGGGAGGACCACCGGTACCGACGCCCATCCTTCGCGGTCAGTACCGAGTCCATGTTCGTCTCATCCAACGCATCCACCTGGTCGAAGCTGCAGCTGCCGGGCCTCGTGCTCGCGATCGCAGCCATCGTCATCGCGCCATTCCTCCTGACCCAGACGGCCGCGGTGTCCAGCCGGGATGCACAGCGCCTGGTCGCCCACAGCCTGCAGGTGGAGGCGCGCCTGAGTTCGCTGGCGGCCGACGTGCGCAACCTGGAATCCAGCGCACTGGGCGCGGCCTTCGGCGTGGAGGCGGAACTTCTCAACGAACGCATGGATCTGAGCCGCCCGCGGATCGGGCCGCAGCTCGACGAGCTCGATGAGCTGACCCGTGACAACCCGGTCCAGCAGCGCCTGCTGGGCCAGTTCCGCTCGATGCTCGACCTGCGCATGGACGAAGTGGCGCGGATGACCGACTCCGAGCGACGGCCGACCACCGAAGAAGTGGCCACGCTGCTGACCCGGTACCCGATCCACCACCTGGTCCAGGACATCAACAACGAGGAACACCGCCTGCTGGAGGCGCGCCAGGCGCTGGCCGCCACCGCGATGCGCCGCGCCGACCTGCTGGGCTGGTTCGCACTGGCCGCGCAGCTGGTGCTGCTGGGCACGCTGGCGTGGTTCGCGCTGCGCCAGGGCCAGCAGCGCCTGCAGGCCGAACGCGATGCGGTGCTGGCCAGCGGCCGCGCCACCATCGTGCTCGATACCGTGCGCGAGCCGATCGCGCTGATCGATGCCGGGACCCGGGTGCTGATGTACAACGCCGCGTTCGCGGAACTCTATGGCGTCGACGTGGACGACGCGCGCGGCCAACAGCTGGTCGATTTCGGCGGCGGCGCCTGGAACGACCCGCAGGTGCTGCGCCGGCTTACCGACGTGCTCACCCGCGGCCGCGAACTGTGGGACTTCGAGGTCACCCAGCGCACCGCCGACGACGTCGAACGCATCATGTTGCTGTCCGCACGGCGCATGGTGCTGCCCGATTCCGAGGACATGGCGGTGCTGCTGACCGCCAGCGACATCAGCGCGCAGAAGATCCACGAGCGGCAGATCCGCGAGCTCAACCGCCAGCTGGAAGGCAAGGTCGAGCAGGTGTCGGACGTCAACCGCGAGCTGGAAGCGTTCAGCTACTCGGTCTCCCACGACCTGCGCGCGCCGTTGCGCCACATCGCCGGCTTCGCCGACAAGCTCGGCCGCCACATCGGCGACCAGGCCGATGAGAAGAGCACCCACTACCTCGAGGTGATCTCGGGGTCGGCACGCCGCATGTCGGCGCTGATCGACGACCTGCTGGTGTACTCGCGCCTGGGCCGCAGCGCGCTGCGCCAGCAGATGGTGGACGTGCAGTCGATGGTCACCGACACCCGCGCGATGCTCGACTCCAACGCGCACGCCGAGAACCCGGAGCACCGGATCATCTGGGACGTCGGCCACCTGCCGGTGGTCATCGCCGACGAGAACATGTTCCGCCAGGTGTGGCTGAACGTGCTCGGCAACGCGGTCAAGTACAGTGCGAATTCGGAGCCGGCGCGGATCACCGTCAGCTACGAACAGACCGATGACGGCAGCCACCTGTTCCATGTCAGCGATAATGGCGCCGGCTTCGACATGCAGTACGCAAACAAGCTGTTCGGCGTGTTCCAGCGCCTGCATGCACCAAGCGAGTTCAGCGGCACCGGCATCGGCCTGGCCAGCGTGCGACGCGTGCTGTCGCGCCATGGCGGCCGCATCTGGGCTGAATCGGAGCCCGGCAAGGGCGCCTCGTTCCACTTCACACTCCCCGCGACCGGCGATATCGCCAACCAGCCCGAGAAGACGCAATGACCGAGATCCGCACGATCCTCCTCGCCGAGGACAGCCCGCACGATGCCGAGATGGCGATCGATGCGCTGCGCGAGGCCCATCTGGTGAACCCCATCGTCCATGTCGAGGACGGCGTGGAGGCGCTGGACTACCTGTTGCGCCGCGGCCGGTTCGCCGACCGCACCGACCCCGACCCGGCCGTGCTGCTGCTCGACATCAAGATGCCGCGCATGGACGGACTTGAAGTGCTCAAGCGCCTGCGCGAGGAGGAATCGCTCAAGCGCCTGCCGGTGGTGATCCTGTCGTCGTCGCGCGAGGAAAGCGATCTGGCGCGCAGCTGGGACCTCGGCGTGAACGCCTACGTGGTGAAGCCGGTGGACGTCGACCAGTTCTTCGAGGCCGTGCGCACGCTGGGCAAGTTCTGGGCGGTCTTCAACGAAGCCCCGGAACGGGACTGACGCAATGACGGCCGGCGCGGGCGGTCCCTGGCGCATCCTGCTCGTCGACGATTCACGCGACGACGCAGAGCTGACCGAGATCGCCCTGCGCGACGCCGGCCTTGCGTTCCACAGCCGCCGCGCGGACACCGCCGACACGGTGCGCGCGGCACTGGCAGAGTTCGACCCGCACCTGGTGATCTCCGACCTCAACCTGCCGGGGTTCTCCGGCGGGGAAGCACTGGAGCTGGTGCGCGCGCACGACCCGGCGCTGCCGTTCGTGTTCCTCACCGGCTCGCTGTTCGTCGTCGACGAGCCACCGGCCGACGTCCACGGCCTGCTGCTGAAGGACGACCTCGCGCCGTTGCCTGCGCTGATACGCCGGCTGCTCGGCGGCTGATCGCAGCTGCGGGTGCGTCCGCGGCGCTTCCGCGGCCATGGCCGCTCCGACACACACACAGGACCGCGTCGCGGTAGGTGCGCGCCTGCGCGCGATCGCGTTCCTGCCGGTCGACCGGACGCCCCGAACGCCCCGAACGCCCCGAACGCCCCGAACGCCCCGAACGCGCGCGTATCATCGGCGCTCCGTCACCGCCTGAACGCCCGCGCGCATGCCCACCGCACAGCTGTCGGTCTACTTCTTCCTGCAGGCAGCGGTGATCCTCGCCACCTGCCGCCTGGTCGGTGCACTGGGACGGCGGTTCGGCCAGCCGCAGGTGGTCGGCGAGATGATCGCCGGCGTGACCCTCGGCCCATCGCTGCTGGGCTGGCTGATGCCACAGGCGCAGGCCGCGCTGTTTCCGCCGGAAACCCTGGGCACGCTGTACGTGTTCGCACAGTTCGGCGTCGGCTTCTACATGTTCCTGGTCGGCACCGAGTTCAGCACCGAACACTTCCGCCACCGCTTCCGCGGCGCGCTGATGGTGTCGATGGCCGGCATCGTCGCGCCGTTCGCGCTGGCCCTGCTGCTGACCCCGTGGCTGCTCGGCGTGCCCGGGCTGTTCGCCGCCGACATCGCCTACCGCGAGGCGGCGCTGTTTCTGGGTGCGGCGATCGCGATCACCGCGTTCCCGATGCTGGCGCGGATCATCCACGAGCGTGGTATGGCCGGCACCCCGCTGGGCACGCTTGCACTGACCGCGGGTGCAGTGGACGACGCCGCGGCCTGGTGCTTCCTTGCGATCGTGCTGGCGAGCTTCGGCGGCAGCTGGGACAGCGCCTGGTGGGCGATCGGCGGCGGCGCGGCCTATGCGGTCTTCATGCTGACCGTGGGCCGTCGCGGGCTGCGGCTGCTGGCCGAACGCGTGCAGCCGGACCAGCCGCTGTCGGCGACGATGCTGGCGATCGTGCTGGTGCTGTTCTGCCTGAGCGCCTGGGCGATGGATGCGATCGGCATCCATGCGGTGTTCGGCGGCTTCCTGCTCGGCGCCTGCATGCCGCGCGGCGCGCTCACCGCGCGTCTGCGGGAAATGCTGCAGCCGTTCGTGGTGGTGTTCTTCCTGCCGATGTTCTTCACCTATTCCGGGCTCAACACCCGGCTCGGGATGATGCTCGACCCGGACATCCTGCTGGCGGCGATCGCGATCCTGCTGGCGTCGTTCGCCGGCAAGGGGCTGGCCTGCTGGGCCGCGGCCCGCGTTGCCGGCGAGAGCCCGCGCGATGCGCAGGCGATCGGCGCGCTGATGAACGCACGCGGGCTGATGGAACTCATCCTGATCAACATCGGCCTGCAGGCCGGAGTGATCCAGCCGGGCCTGTTCTCGATCCTGGTGCTGATGGCGATCACCAGCACGCTGATGGCCACGCCGCTGTTCAACTGGATCATGCGCCGGCACGCGGCACCGGCCGCGGCGCTGGCGCCGGACGCGCGGTAGGAACGTCAGAACAATCCGCTCCTGATCGTCGTTCCCGCAAACGGCGAGATGACGACGGTTGTGCAGGGCTTCCGAGCGGAGGCGCCCCCGGGTCCGCGCCGCAGCCCGGAAGGGCCGGAGGCCGCATCCGGGGGCCGCGGAGTCCTCGGTCAGCCCTGTTCCTGCCCGCGCTGTGCCTTGCGGATCTGTGCATCGACCGCGGCGATCGCGGTCATGTTGATCACCCGGCGCGGCGTCGCCGTGGAGGTCATCACGTGCACCGGCGCAGACAGCCCCATCAGGATCGGTCCCAGCGCGGCGCCGTCGGTCATCACCCGGATCATGTTGTAGGTGATGTTGGCAGCGTCGAGGTTGGGCAGCACGAACAGGTTCGGCCGGCCCGACAGCGTGGTGTTGGGGAAGATGCGCTTGCGCAGCATTTCGTCCCAGGCGGCATCGCCCATCATCTCGCCGTCGACTTCGAGCCTCGGCGCGCGGCGCGCGAGGATTTCCCGCACCTCGCGCATCTTGCGTGCGCTGGCGTTGTCGTGGCTGCCGAAGCTTGAATGCGACAGCAGCGCCACCTTGGGCTCGATGCCGAACAGCTTCAGCCGGTAGGAAGCCTGCAGCGTGCTCTCGGCCAGCTGCTCGGCGGTGGGATCGAGCTGCACGTGGGTATCGAGGAAGAACCAGATGCCGCGCTCGTTCACCACGCCGGTCATCGCCGAGGTGCTCTGCACGCCGGGCTCCAGCGGGAACACGCTGCGGATATAGCCCAGCTTCTTGTGGAAGCGGCCGACGATGCCGCACAGCATCGCGTCGGCTTCGCCACGCCGCACCATCAGCGCCGCGATCAGCGACGGCCGCGAGCGCAGCAGGCTCTTGGCGGAGTCGGGGGTCACGCCGCGGCGCTCGACGATCGCGTGGTACTGCTGCCAGTACTCGTTGAAGCGCGGGTCGTCGTTGATGTTGGTGATCTCGAAATCGCGTCCGGCCTGCATGCGCAGGCCCAGCCGGCCGATGCGGTTGTCGATCACTTCCGGGCGGCCGATCAGGATCGGGAAGGCGAGGCGGTCGTCGATCACCGTCTGCACCGCGCGCAGCACCTGTTCCTCCTCGCCCTCGGCGTAGACCACGCGCTGCAGGTCGGCGCGCGCGCGATCGTAGATCGGCTTCATCGCAAGGCCGGTGCGGTAGAGGAACTGCTTGAGCTTCTCGCGGTACACGTCCATGTCGTGGATCGGCCGCAGCGCGATGCCGGAATCCATCGCCGCCTGCGCCACCGCCGGCGCCAGGTGGGTCAGCAGGCGCTGGTCGAACGGACGCGGGATGATGTACTCCGGGCCGAAGCTCGGGATCTCCTCGCCGTAGGCACTGCCCAGGTCACTGGCCTCTTCCTTGGCGAGCTGCGCGATTGCGCGCACGCAGGCGAGCTTCATCGCCTCGTTGATGCCGGTGGCGCCGACATCGAGCGCGCCACGGAAGATGTACGGGAAGCAGACCGCGTTGTTGACCTGGTTCGGGTAGTCCGAGCGGCCGGTGGCGATGATCGCGTCCGGGCGCGCGTGCTTGGCGGCCTCGGGCATGATCTCCGGATACGGGTTGGCCAGCGCGAGGATCACCGGGTTGGGTGCCATCGTGGCGACCATGTCGGTGGTCAGGATGCCGCCGGCCGACAGCCCCAGGAACAGGTCGGCACCGGCGACGATCTCGCCCAGGCTGCGCATGTCCGTGTCGCGCGCATAGCGCGCCTTGGCCTCGTCGAGGTCGGTGCGGCCGCTGTGGATCACGCCTTCGCGGTCGAAGGCGATGATGTTCTCCGGCCGCGCGCCCAGCGCCACCAGCATGTCCAGGCAGGCGATGCCGGCGGCACCGGCACCGGTGGTGGCGATGCGGATGTCGGCGATGTTCTTGCCGGCGATCTCCAGCGCATTGACCACCGCCGCGCCGACGATGATCGCGGTGCCGTGCTGGTCGTCGTGGAACACCGGGATCTTCAGCCGCTCGCGCAGCTTGCGCTCCACGATGAAGCACTCGGGTGCCTTGATGTCCTCGAGGTTGATGCCGCCGAAGGTCGGCTCGAGGCTGGCGATGATGTCGACCAGCCTGTCGGGGTCGCGCTCGTCGACCTCGATGTCGAAGACGTCGATGCCGGCGAACTTCTGGAACAGCACGCCCTTGCCTTCCATCACCGGCTTGCCGGCCAGCGGGCCGATGTCGCCCAGGCCCAGCACCGCGGTGCCGTTCGAGATCACCGCCACCAGGTTGCCGCGCGCGGTGTAGTCGCTGGCGGTGGTGGGGTCAGCGACGATGGCCTCGCAGGCATAGGCCACGCCCGGCGAATACGCCAGCGCCAGGTCGCGCTGGGTGAGCATGGACTTGGTGGCGCTGACCTTGATCTTCCCCGCCGGTGCCTGGCGGTGGTAGTCGAGGGCGGCCTGCTTGAAATCGTCGTTGGACATCGGGAGCGGTCTGCCGGAAGTACGCGAGGGGGCTCCTGATTCTAACCCCCGGGCCCGGACCGGGCCTGCGGCGGCCTACCCGGCCGGCGGGTCGAGCGGCCCCCTGCCGGTCGGCCCGTCGATGGCGCCGAGGCGGATGCGGTTGGCGAACAGCGAAAACGCCAGCATTCCCGCCAGCCCGTTGGCGCGCGCCACCCAGGGCGGCAGCCAGCGTGGCGGCGCGAGGGTGCCGTCGTCGAACAGCGGCTCGAAGCGGATCACGTCCTCCAGCGTCATCTTGCCGGCGAACAGCAGCCGGCACAGGCGCAGGCGCCCGGCCCCGAGTGCGCGGCGGAAGAAGGTGTGCACGTCGATCAGCCCGCGCAGGTACACGGTGTCCTTGGTGAAGGCATGACCACCCTCCACCGGCACGCCGCGGAACACCCGCTGCGCGGAGGCGAAGCTTTCGGCGGCGGTCTGCCCGGCATCGAGGAAGTAGCGGTAGACCTCGATGAAGTCGGCGCCATCCATCGCCAGCGCGACCGCCTCGATGCGCAGGCCGATGCGCTTCAGGCGTTCGATGTCGATGTTGCCGGTGATCTGCTCGGCCAGCGTGGCCAGGCCTTCCTGCACCGTGGTGATGCGTGGAGAGGACATCGCCAGGCTGCCCAGCACCGGCTGCTCGCGGCCATTGAGGGCGGTGAGCGAGTGCACCAGCGCCTCGTGCTGCAGCAGCTGGTGGCGGTCGTAGTCGGTGTAGGCGGCACTGCTGCGCAGGCGGATGCGGTACGCGCCGGCCGCGGCCTTGGCGATCAGCTCCGGGTCGAGTTCCACCTGCACCACGCGCCCGGCGAAGAACTGGTCCAGCTCACCCTGCAGCCACAGCTGCAGCGCGGTGGCGGAAATCTCCACCTGCTCGTGCGGGGCGATCAGTTCGGTATCGAATTCGTCGGCGATGCCGATGAAGTGGCGGGCGGCGTCGCGCGCGGTGAGCTCGCTGCCGGGCAGTCTCTCTGCCGGGCCGCCGTACAGCGCCAGCGAATGCGTGCACACCGCCGGCGTGCCCAGCGCTTCCACCAGCTCCGCGGCGATCGACCACTGCCGCGCGGAATCGACCAGGTAGATGCCCAGCGGATGCGACGGATCGGCCTCGCCGGCAACCGCATCCAGTTCGCGCCGGGCATCGCTGAAGTCCTGCGGTGGATACGCCACGCGCGGCAGGGCGAGGCGCCCGGCCATCGCCTCGTCGATGAAGCGCCGCTGCACGCTGGCCGGCCAGCTCGCCAGCGCCAGCACGCGGATGCCGCGCGCCGCGGCGATCATGCGCCGGTCGAGCGCGGCGTGGTGGGCGACGGCATCGTGCATCGGTGGATCCACTGGCGACAGGCGGCCCACGCTAGCCGATCGCTGCGTGCCCGGCCATGCCAGCGCCCGTGGCCCGGATTGCGCAGAGCGCCCGGGTCCGTTCCCCTCCATCTGACTTCCGGGATGCGGCCTGCAGCCTACCCGCGCGGCATGCGCGCAGGCGGCGCTGGCTGCGCCGCGGATGCACACATTAACCTTAGGGGCATGGGACGGATCCTCCACTTGCTGGTCGCGGCGAGCCTGCTGCTTGCCGGCTGCGCCAGTGTTCCCTGGGCCCGCGACGACGCCACCCCGGAGCCGGCCCAGGTGACCGACGGCTCGGCGGAACGCGCCGCACTCAACGCCCGCGTATACGACGCCGTGGTGCGCCATGTCGTTCGCCGGTTCCATCGGCGCGAGGCCATCAGCGACTTCCGCGCGCATGCCGCAGCACAGCGCGACGCGGTCGTGGCGCAACCGGACGAGGCCGGCCTGTACGCCGGCCTCAGCACACTGCTGGAGAGGCTCGACGACGACCACAGCTACGTCACCAGCCCGGGCTCACGCGTGCGCCACGACGCCCTTCGTGCGGGCACCGCAGTCGCCGACACCGGACTGCGCACGCAGCTGGTCGGCGAGACCTACTTCGTATCGACCGTGCGCCCGGATTCGCCCGCGGCCGGGGCGGGCGTGCTGCCCGGATGGCGGCTGGTGGATATCGATGGCGTGCCGACCGCGCTGGCCGCACCACCGGCCGACGGCGTCCGCCGCACGCTGCGGCTGCTCGACGAACATGACCGCGAGCACCTGCTGGCGCTGACGCCGCGGATGATGCCGCCGCTGCCCCGGCACGAACTCCGGCGCCTGGACGGCGGGATCGCCCACCTCCGGTTCGAGGCCTTCGATCGCGAGACGCACCGTTGGCTGCTGGAGCAGATGGACGCGCTGGAGGAAGCGCGGCCGCGCGGCATCGTGCTCGACCTGCGCGGCAATGGCGGCGGCCACGGCGGCATGGCCACCGTCACCCACGCCTTCTTCCATCCCGGGACGCAGCCCCTCCTCACGCTGCAGCGCCGCTTCTTCCGCCAGACCTACGTGGCCGGACCGATGCCGCACCATCGCGGCGAGCCGATGGTGGTGCTGGTCGGGCCGACCACCGCGAGCATGGCCGAGATACTCGCCGCCCGCCTGCAGGAAACCGGCCGCGCCCTGGTGGTCGGCCAGCGCACCCGTGGCGCGGTGGTCGCAACGCGCGGCATCGACCTGCCCGATGGCGGCCTGTTGCACCTCGGCATGTTCGGCCTGACCACCGCCGGCGGTCAGGCGCTCGAGAAACGTGGCGTGTTGCCGGACGTCGAGGTCGACCTGGACTGGCAGGCGGTGCGCGAGGGCGGCGATCCGGTGCTGGACGCCGCACTGGAGAAACTGGCGACCCTGATGCCGTAGGCGCGCGTCTGGCCCGTGGGCACATCCAGGACTGTCCGGACGGGTGCAGCCGGTCCGGGGCAGGCCGCACGGAACCGGCGAGAAAGCAGTCCGTTCCACAGGCGCACCGGTCATATCACCCGGATCAGCGCGAACATCCGGTTGTGGCCGTTGTACTTCGCGGGCGACGCCTGGCAGGGCGGCCGTCAGCGCCGCCGGCGCGATCCCGTCGTCGGCTGCGGGTTGCGGCGCCGTTCCTCCAGCTGGCGGGCCGCGGCGGCGTGCTCGTCGCTCAGCTTGAGGAAATTGGCGAAACGCGCCGGATCCAGCGTCCCGGCCTGCACCGCCGCGCGTACCGCGCAGCCGGGTTCGTTGCAGTGGCCGCAGTCGCGGAAGCGGCACTGTTCGGCCAGCGCTTCGATGTCGGTGAAGTTCTCGGCGATGACTTCCTCGCCGGTGGGTTTGAGCTCGCGCATGCCCGGCGTGTCGATCAGGCAGGCGCCCGACGGCAGCGGGATCAGCGCGCGGTGGGTGGTGGTGTGGCGGCCGCGGTCGTCGGACGCGCGGACCTCGCCGGTGCGCATGCGTTCGCGCCCGAGCAGGGTGTTGGTGAGCGTGGACTTGCCGGCACCCGAGCTGCCCACCAGTACCGCGGTCACGCCAGCGCCCAGCCACGGCGACAGTGCCGCCGCGCTGGCGGCATCGCGTGCGTTGACCGCGATCACCGGCACGTCCGCGCCCACCACCTCGGCCAGCGCCGCGCGCGCGGCGTCGACCTCGGCGGCGTCGTGATCGGCCTTGGTCAGCACGATCAGCGGTTCGGCACCGCCGCCGCGCACCAGCAGCAGGTAACGCTCGATGCGGCGTGGATTGAAGTCGCCATCCAGTCCGCACACCACGAGCACCCGGTCGATATTGGCGGCGATCACCTGCTGGCGGTAATGCTCGCCGGCGGCACCACGCTTGATCACCGTGCGCCGCGGCAGCAGCAGCACCACGCGCCCGTCCTCGACCAGCACCCAGTCGCCGACCGCGGCACGCTGTTCCGGCGGGCAGCGCGGCAGCTGCCATTCCGGCAGCGACTCCACGCCGACCGCTTCGTCCGGCGCCTGTGCGACCAGATACCCGGTGCGGTGCTGCTCGACCACGCGCGCCGGCGCGGCCTGCGGATGCGCGGCCATCGCCTCGCGCCAGGGGCCATCGGGTACGTCACCGGCGTGCGGCCAGCCGATCGCCCGCAGCGCGGCGTGGGCGGGGGTATCGATGGCGGAGGCGGTCACGCGCGGGCTGTCAGGAAATCCATGCGCGCAGTTTATGCGCCCGGCGCCCACACCGCCGCACGCCCGTGGCTGGCCGACCCGCAAGGGGTTTTCCGCTAGGCTTGGCCACGCCCCACTTCCCGCACGCGCCTGCCCGATGCCCAGCCTCAAGACCCGCGAACGCCTGTCCGAAGTGCGCTACGAGATCCGCGGTGAGCTCGCCCGCCGGGCCCGCGAGCTGGAAGCCCAGGGCCGCACGCTGATCAAGCTCAACATCGGCAATCCCGGCGCATTCGGGTTCCGCGCGCCGGCGCACCTGCAGCGCGCGATCGCCGACCACATCCACGACACCGATCCCTACACCCACCAGCAGGGGCTGCCGGCCGCGCGCGAGGCGATCGCCGACGTCCACCGCGCCCGCGGCACGCCGGACGCCTCCCCGGAACGGGTGTTCATCGGCAACGGCGTCAGCGAGCTGATCGACATCTCGCTGCGCGCGCTGCTCGATCCCGGGGACGAGGTGCTGCTGCCCTCGCCCGACTATCCGCTGTGGTCCGCGGCGACGATCCTCAACGACGGCCGCCCCGTGTACTACCGCTGCCAGGCCGACAACGGCTTCCTGCCCGACCCCGACGAGATCGAGGCACTGGTATCGCCGCGCACGCGGGCGATCGTGCTGATCAACCCGAACAACCCCACCGGCGCGGTGTATCCGCGCGCGCTGCTGGAGCGCATCGTCGCCATCGCGGCCAAGCACCGCCTGCTGCTGATGTCCGACGAGATCTACGACGGCATCCTCTACGACGGCGCGCTGTTCGAGCCGCTGGCGCCGCTGGCCGGCGACGTGCCCTGCCTGTCGTTCGGCGGGCTGTCGAAGGTGCACCGCGCCTGTGGCTGGCGGGTCGGCTGGGCGGTGCTGTCGGGTGATCCGCTGGCCAGCGGCGACTACCACCACGCGATGGACCTGCTCGGCGCACTGCGCCTGTGTGCCAACGTACCCGGGCAGTTCGCGATCGCGGCGGCGCTGCACGGCACCGACACCATTGGCGCGCTGTGCGCCCCCGGGGGTCGCCTGTACGAGGCGCGGCGCGCGGTGATCGAAAGCTGCGCGGCGAGCCCGCACCTGTCGCTGCACGCGCCGGCCGGTGCGCTGTACGCATTCCCCGCCGTATGCGGGGCGGCCGCCGAAGGTTTCGACGACCACGCGTTCGCGCTGGAACTGCTGGAAACCGAGGACGTGCTGGTGGTGCCCGGGTCGAGCTTCAACCTCGCCGAGCGCAACCGCTTCCGGGTGACCCTGCTGCCGGAACCGGCGCAGGTGCGCGAGGTGTTCGGCCGCATCCACCGCGTGCTCGAGCGACGCGCTGCGGCGGTGCGCGACACGGACGACCACGTGGCGGTGGCCTGATGATCGACAACGGCAACCACATCGCGATGCTGTCGCTGGGCGACAGCTACACGATCGGCGAGGGCGTGGCCGAACACGAACGCTGGCCCGGGCAGCTGGCCGCGGCGTTGCGCGACGAAGGCATTCCGGTGGCGCCGCCGTACATCATCGCGCGGACGGGCTGGACCACCGACGAACTCGACGCCGCGATCGACGCCGCCGGCATCACCGGCAATTACGGGCTGGTGACGCTGCTGATCGGCGTCAACAACCAGTACCGCGGGCGCAGCGTGGACGAATACCGCGAGCAGTTCGATGCACTCCTGCAGCGCGCGATCGGCTTTGCCGGCGGCCGCGCCGACCGCGTGCTGGCGCTGTCGATCCCGGACTGGGGGGTGACCCCGTTCGCCGCCGACTCCGGCCGCGACACCCGGCATATCGCCCGCGACATCGATGCCTACAACGCCACCGCCGGCCAGTGCTGCAAGGCGCGCGACGTGGCCTGGGTGGACATCACCTTCGCCACCCGCATGCGCGACGCAGCGCGGATGCTGGTGGCCGATGGCCTGCATCCATCCGCGGAGATGTACGCGCAATGGACCGCGCTGGCGCTGCCCGAGGCACGCCGGCTGTTGACTGCATGACCCCGGCGCTGCCGGACAAGGACTCCCACGCATGACCCATACCGCCGGCGCCATCGCCGCCGATCACGGACGCCCGCTCGAACCCGCGCGTGCGCGCAGCATCGCCCGCGCGTTCGCCCCCGCGCACCCGCTGGGCAACCGCCACGACTACTACTACACGCTGATCAAGCTGCGCAGCGACCCGCTGTATCCGGGCGTGCTTGCCGCGTTGCGTGGTACCCGCGAACCGGTGCTGGACCTCGGCTGCGGGCTCGGCCTGCTCGCGCATGCGCTGCGCCAGGACGGGCAGTCGATGCCGTATTACGGGGTCGATATCGACGCCGACAAGATCGGCCGCGGCCGCCGCGTTGCCGCGCGCAGCGGGCTGGCCGACGTGCACTTCGATGTCGTCGACCTGGCACGGACCACGCCGTCGCATGCCGGCAGCGTGGCGATCCTCGACGTGCTGCAGTACCTGCAGCAGCCGGCGCAGCAGGCGCTGCTGTCGACGGTGGGCGCGATGCTCACGCCCGGCGCGCGGCTGGTGATCCGCACCGGGCTGTCGGAGGAAAGCCGCCGCGGCCGCACCACCCGCATCGCCGACCGCCTCGCCAGCCTGGTCGGCTGGATGCAGGAACGCGCGCGCTGCTACCCGACCCGCGACGGCCTGGAGGCGATGCTGGCCACTGCCGGACTGCGGGCGACCTTTGCACCGCTGTACGGCAACACGCCCTTCAACAACTGGCTGGTGGTTGCGGAGCGGGCCGGCGATACCGCGGCGCCCTGACGCCAGGCGCCCGGGCCGCGGAGGTGATCGGCCGACTCAGCCCTTCAGCCGCTCCGTCACCGACGCACGCAGCGCATCGAGGTCGGCGGCGAACGCCCTGATGCCGTCGCGCAGCTTTTCCGACGCCATCGCATCGGCCTCGAGGTCGGCAGCGAAACGTTCGGCATCGACTGCGGTGCGCGGCTCGTCGTCGGGCGCCTCGGGCACCAGCACCCGCGGGAGATCGCCATGGTCGGCATCGAGCGCCTCCAGCAGCTCCGGCGAGATCGTCAGGCGGTCGCAGCCGGCCAGCGCCTCGACCTGCGCGGCGGAGCGGAAGGAGGCCCCCATGACCACGGTCTTCGAGCCGCGGCGCTTGAACTCGGTATAGACGTCGCGCACGAAGCGCACGCCCGGGTCGTCGTCGATGCTGGCCGGCGTCTCGCCGCGGGCGACGTGCCAGTCGAGGATGCGGCCCACGAACGGCGAGATCAGGAACGCGCCGGCCTCCGAGCAGGCGATCGCCTGGCTCTGGTTGAAGATCAGCGTGAGGTTGCAGTCGATGCCCTCGCGCTGCAGCTGCCCGGCGGCGCGGATGCCTTCCCAGGTGGCGGCGATCTTGATCAGCACGCGGTCGCGCTTGACGCCGGCCGCCTCGAACAGCGCGATGAACGCACGCGCCTTGGCGACCGTGGCATCGGTGTCGTAGGCGAGGTCGGCATCGACCTCGGTGGAGACGCGCCCGGGCACCAGCCCGCTCAGGTGCACGCCGACGCCGATGGTCAGGCGGTCGACCACGCCGTGTGCGGCTTCGGCCGGATCGCCGCCCTGCGCACGCGCGGCTTCGAGTTCGCGTTCCACCAGGTCGGCGTACACCGGCAGGTCCAGCGCCTTGCGCACCAGGGTCGGGTTGGTGGTGCAGTCGACCGGCTTCAGCCGCTCGATCGCGCCCGCATCGCCGGTATCGGCCACCACGACGGTCATGTCGCGCAGCTGCGCGAGCTTGGACGGGCGGGCGGTGGCGGGTGCGGACATGACGGACTCCTGCGGAATGGGTCCATCACGATAGCCGCTGGGCTGTCATGGCGGAACATGCACCCCGGTCGCGGCAAACGCATCGGCACGTGCGCGGTCGCCGCATGTCGGCCCGCGGGCGCATTGACGGCGACGGCGGGTGCACTGGTGCAGACTGGCGGCGCACCGCCGGCCCCGGCAGCCTGCCGCGGCCATTCCTTCCGGCAGTCCCGTTGTCCACGACAAGGAGCCCGTGATGAGCATGCCCACGTTGCCGCAGGCGCTGTACAAGGCCAACCTCGACCTCTGGTTGCGGATCGGCGAACTGCTGGAGGACAACCGCGCGCAGTGGACCGCGCTGCTCGCGCGCGAGCTTGGCGATGGCGCCGTGCCGGGTCTCGACGCCCTGCGCCAGGGCGACTGGCAGGCGCTCGCATCGCTGCCGGCGCAGGTGCTGGAGCGGCTGTCGTCGCAGGGCCTGGGCGAGCTGCAGGCCACCGCGCAGACCGCGCTGGGCGGGCAGATGAATTTCGCGACCGGGTTCCAGGCCGCGCTTGCGGAATGGCAGCAGGCCACCGCTGCTGCGCTGGGCGAGGCCGGCGCCGGTACGGGCGACCTGCAGTCGGTCATCGAACAGGGCCTGCAGGCATTTGGCGCTGGCACGACCACGCGCGGCACGTCCTCCACGACAGACGCACCCGCAGATGCCGCGGCGACGGCAGCGGCCGGGCCTGCGACGGGCGCGGCCCGCAAGGCCGCGGCACGGCCACGCAGCAAAGCCGCGGCGAAGAAGGTGCCCGCCACCGCCACGAAGGGCTCGACACGGGAGGCCTCCGGCAACAACGACAGCGGCAAGCAGGCGGCACGCAAGGCCGCCAAGCGCGCGGCACCGCGCAAGGCGGCGAAAGCCGCAAAGGCAACCAGAACGCCCGCGAAGCGCGCCCGCTCCCACTGACCACCGCCTTGCCGCGGCCGCGACACCGGCGATGCCAGCCTGCATGCCCCACATCGAGGATGCAGCCATGACCAGGGACACCCGCGAACCCGCCCCGGAATCGCCGGAACAGACGCAGGACCGCAACGATGCCGTCGCCTCGCGCGGCGGGCCGGCACTGCGCGACCCGCGCTCGCAGGCGGCACTGGACAACGTCGGTCTCGACGACCAGGCCAACCTGCTCGACCCGGAACTCGACGACCAGATCGGCGACGACGGAGACGGCCCGTCGTTCATGGACGACGTGCGCAGCGACGTCGGCCGCGGCAACAACGGCGAGCCACGCTGAACGATCCTGCCGGGGTGCCTTGCCCCTCTTCTGCGAAGCGGGAAGCGGGCAGGGCGCGGCGGGAGTATCCAAGCGATCCGCCCGCCATCGCGGACGACGCGGGATCAGCGACCTTCGGCAGTCCCGACGAGCGTGGCAGCTGGTGATGATCGGGTGGCACCGGCGGCCATCCCGTCGTGGACCATCATCGCGCCCGACAGCGCCTCCGGCAGCACGCTCGCGTAACCCAGCACATCCAGCCGCTGCAGCAGCAGGTCGATCATCTCCACGCTGCGCCCATGCGGCGCGCCCTCGTGCAGCAGCACGATCGCGCCGGGTGCGAGGTCGCGTTCGATCAGCGCGACCACCTCGGCGGGATCCGTGCGCACCGCGTCGTAGCCGCGCGCGCTCCAGGCCACGCGGGTGAGCCCGGCATCGCGCAGCGGAGCCGCCACGAACGGATTGGTCATCCCCACCACCGAACGGAACCAGCGTGGCGGCTGTCCGCACAGCGCGGTCAACGCGGCCTGCGCACGCAGCACCTCACTGCGCATCCTCCGCGGGCCGAGCGCCCAGAACCAGGCCTGCGGATGGGTATGGCTGTGGTTGCCGATGCCATGGCCGCGACCTGCGATCGCGGCCACCAGGTCCGGACGCGCCAGCGCCCGCTCTCCGACCAGGAAAAATGTCGCCTTCGCACGGTGGCGGTCGAGCAGATCGAGGATCGCAGCGGTGTCGTCGGAGGGGCCATCGTCGATGGTCAGCCACACCCGGCGATCGTCCACCGGCAGCCGCGCCAGCACTGGCGCATATACGCGCGAACGGGGCCGGAACACGGGCACCAGCACCAGCGCATGCGAGACCAGCATGGCCGGCAGCCCGGCAGGCCAGCCCCAGGCCAGCCAGATCGCCAACACCAGCAGTTGCGATGCACCGACCCACCACAGCCACGCGTGCGGGCGACGCGGCACGCGCGAAAGCTGCGGAGCCGTCGCTTCGGCGGCGGTTGACGGGGGCCGCACTGTTTCCCGGGCGCTCATGCCCGGATGATGCCACGCGGGTAAAATACGCGGTTCTTCCGCAATGCCGAGCCGCTGCCATGACCCTGTCCCCCGCTGTGCGCGAGCGCATCGAATCCCTGCTGCAGTCCAACAAGGTGGTGCTGTTCATGAAGGGACAGCCGTCGATGCCGCAGTGCGGCTTCTCGGCGAAGGCGGCCGGCATCCTCGGTGACCTCGGCGTCGAGTACGCCCACGTCAACGTGCTGGCCGACGCGGAGATCCGCGAGGGCATCAAGGCCTACGGCAACTGGCCGACGATCCCGCAGCTCTACATCGACGGCGAGCTGGTCGGCGGCAGCGACATCATCGAGGAGATGGCCGGTTCCGGGGATCTCAATACCGCACTCGGCCTGCCCGCACCCGACCGCACCCCGCCGGCAAACGTCACCGTGACCGCCGAAGCCGCGAAGATGCTGCGCGAGGCGCTCGACGGTGCCGGCAGCAACACCGCGCTGGCGCTGTCGATCGACGGCCGCTTCCAGCCGCGCTTCCAGATCGCGCAGGCCAGCGACGGCGCGATCGCGGTGGAGAGTGCGGGCATCCGCATCCAGTTCGATGCCGCCAGCGCGCGCCGCGCCGACGGCATCACCATCGACTGGGTCGACGACGTGCGCGGCAAGGGCCTGGTGGTGGAGAACCCCAACGCGCCGAAGCCGGTGCTGCCGCTGGTGCCGGCCGAAGCCGATGCACAGGTGCGCGCGGGCACGCTGACGCTGGTCGACGTGCGCCCCGCCGAAGAGCGCGCGCAGGCCGCGGTGAACCTGCCGTTCGAGACCCTCGACGACGGCAACCGCGAGCGCCTGGAAGCGCTGCCCAAGGACACCGCGTTGGCCTTCCTGTGCCACGGCGGCGTGCGCAGCCGCCAGGCCGCCGAGCATTTCCACGCGCTGGGCTTCACCCGCGTGCACAACGTGGAAGGCGGCATCGACGCCTGGTCGCAGACGGTTGACGCCTCGATCCCGCGCTACTGATCCGCGCCACGCGGCAGGCGACATCGGTGGCACACGGAGGGCAGTCGCGAAAGCGGCTGCCCTTTTTGATGTCCGCCCGATCGGGAAGTGCTCATGGAGTCCGTCCTGCGGACTGTCGGGCAGTGGCTGCTCGGAGTCGAAGCTGGTCCACCGCGCCACAAGGGGATGCCCAGCCGGATATCGCCGCGTCTGCTACCACGGCGGTCGGCCATCCAGGGCCGCGACAACAGTCGCCCTTTTCGACGTTCGCTCCCCGCTAGGTGGGGGCAGCGGCAGCCCACCGCGGCCGCAGGGGGATGCCCAGCCGGATATCTACGCGTCCTGCTCCCACATCCGGCCGCCGGCCATCCATGGGTCGTGACAACCGCTGACCTCTTCGGCGTCCGCTATCCCACCGAGGGACGCTCAGTGGGGTCATCGCAGCCCACCGCGGCCACAGGGGGATGCCCAGCCGGAAATCTCCGCGTCCTGCTCCCACATCCGGCCGCCGGCCATCCATGGCCGGCTCTGGACATCCCCCTGCGGCCGCGGCGGGCCCCGGACCGTCATGGCGTCCGAAAGAAGGTCAACGGCGAAGAAGGTCAGGCTGTCGCGGCAGGCTTTGGCTGCCGCCGCTCTCCGTGACGCCTGAGGAACGAAGAACCGGAGACTGATAACCGCTGAACGCACGAGCGTGGCTCGGTTGCAGGAGACGCCGGCAGCACCGCTGTTGCTCTCCGTGCCGGAGCGGGCGAATGCAGGAGGCCCGTCGCGTGCACCGGGGGGTGTGCTCCCAGCCGGCCATGGATGGCCGGCGGCCGGCCGTGGTAGCTGGACGCGGACTCCGGCCGGGGGAGCACACCCCCCGGTGCACGCGACGGGCAGCGCGGACCATAACGAAGCTCCCCACGCGCACTGACGCACGACCAGTCCAGCAGTTGCCGTCGCTCGAATCCGCGATCCCGAACCCGGACCCCGGAACCCGGAACCCGGAGAACAGCCTCCGCAATTCCTCAGAACCCGCCGCCTGCATCCAGCCAGGCCTGCTCGTCGGCCGTATTCACCCGCCCGAGTGCGGCGTTGCGATGCGGGAAGCGGCCGAAGCGTTCGATGACGTCCAGGTGCGCCAGCGCATAGCGGTCGTACTCGGCGTTGCCGAGGGTGCGGAACAGCCGCACCGCCTCGTGCTGGTCGGCCAGGACTTCCGAATGCTCGAACGGCAGGTACACGAACGCACGCAGGTCGGCGTCCACCTGCAGGTCCATGCCACGTGCGACCGCACAGCGCGCGTAGTGCAGCGCCAACCCGTCGGTGGCGAACGCATGCCCGCTGCCGCGGAAGAGGTTGCGCGGGATCTGGTCGAGCAGGATCAGCAGCGCGACGAGGCCCTCGGCCGTGTCCTGCCAGTGCGCATGCTCGCGACGCGCCGCGGCGTGGTGCGCGTCCAGGAAACGCAGGCATTCGCGATCGAATGCCTCGCCGCCGTTGAACCACTTTCCCGCGCCCGCCTTGCGCCAGAACGCCACCACCTCGTGTGGGGGGTTCATCGCGTGCTTCCGTCACGCGCCGGGTGGTGCGCCCAGTCGCTCGTGGTGCCGTCGCGGCCCACGAGTTCCACGGTGAATGCCTGGCGGCGGCCGTCGGGCATCTCCATCCCGGGCGATCCGGCGGGCATGCCGGGTAGCACCAGCCCGCGCGCCTGTGGACGTTCCTGCAACAGCCTGCGGATGTCGGCGACCGGCACATGGCCCTCGATGAGATAGCCATCGATGTGCGCGGTATGGCACGAACCCTTCCCGTACGGCACGCCCAGCTGTTGCTTGATCGGCCCCATGTCATCGGTGTCGACCACCTCCACCGGCACGCCCGCACGGCGCATGTGCTCGATCCACACCACGCAGCACCCGCAGGACGGGCTCTTGTGGACGGTCATCGTGGGCCACGCGAATGACGCGGCAGCGGTATCCGCCCCGGCGCTGCCCCGATCCGCAGCTGGCGGCGCAGCGGATGGGGCCTCTGCGACGGGTGCTGCGATCATCGCCGCGGGCCGGGCGGATTCTTCCGCACAGGCGGAAAGCGAGAATGCCGCGAGCGCAGCGGCAAGGGTCAGGGTGTTGTGATTCATCGGCAGGCTCCGTGATGCGCTATTCGTCGAACCGCAGGTGCCGCACCGACTTGCCATGGCGGCGGATCAGCCGCAGCGCCTCGATGCCGACCTGGATGTGGTTCTCCACGTACTCGGCGCTGACCTTGGCATCGCTGGCCTCGGTCTTCACCCCTTCCGGCACCATCGGCTGGTCGGACACCAGCAGCAACGCACCGCACGGGATGCGGTTGGCGAAGCCGGCGGCGAAGATGGTCGCGGTCTCCATGTCGATGGCCATGCAGCGCAGCCGGCGCAGGTAGGCCTTGAACTCCTCGTCGTGTTCCCACACCCGGCGGTTGGTGGTGAACACGGTGCCGGTCCAGTAGTCGTGGCCGAGATCGCGGATGGTGGTGGAGACCGCACGCTGCAGCGCGAACGCCGGCAGCGCCGGCACTTCCGGCGGCAGGTAGTCGTTGCTGGTGCCGTCGCCGCGGATCGCCGCGATCGGCAGGATCAGGTCGCCCAGCTGGTTCTTGCGCTTGAGGCCGCCGCACTTGCCCAGAAACAGCACCGCTTTGGGCGCGATCGCCGACAGCAGGTCCATCATCGTCGCCGCGTTGGGGCTGCCCATGCCGAAGTTGATCATGGTGATGCCGTCGGCGGTGGCGCTGGGCATCGGGCGGTCGGCGCCGACGATTTCCGCGCCGGTCAGGCGCGCGAAATGGGCCAGGTAGCCGCCGAAGTTGGTCAGCAGGATGTGCTCGCCGAAGCCGTCCAGTGGCACGCCGGTGTAGCGCGGCAGCCAGTTGTCGACGATCTGGGACTTGTCTTTCATGCCATCTCCTTTTTGCGCCCCATTCTAGGTCGCGGCGCGCGACACCCGCGTCGCGCGGCCCGCCACCGCTGGAACAGTGCGGGTCGTCGCACGTCCATGACCAACGTCAGGTTGGCAGCCCCCGCGGCAGCGGATAGCGTTGACGGTTCGACGTCCCGGGGAACCACCGATGCTCAAACCACTGTCCGCGGCGCTGGCCGCGGTGCTCGCGATCGCGTCCGCGCCCGCCTTCGCCAACGAGGCGCCGCAGGGTGCCGCGCGCTTCGCCCACGATCCCTACCCCAGCACCTATGCGCCGATCGCCAGCGCGCCGGTGCTGATCCGCGGCGCCACCGTGCTGACCGGCACCGGCGAGCGCCTCGACGGCGCCGATGTGCTGCTGGTGGGTGGCCGTATCGAGGCGGTCGGCCCGGGCCTGCAGGCCCCCGAGGGCGCGACCGTGGTCGACGGCACCGGCAAGTGGGTCACGCCCGGCCTGGTCGACGTGCACTCGCACCTGGGCGTCTACCCCAGCCCCGGCGTGCGTGCGCACTCGGACGGCAACGAGATGACCAACCCCAACACCGCCGCGGTGTGGGCCGAGCATTCGGTGTGGCCGCAGGATCCGGGTTTCGCCGCCGCGCTGGCCGGCGGCGTGACCTCGCTGCAGATCCTGCCCGGCTCGGCCAACCTGTTCGGCGGCCGCGCGGTGACGCTCAAGAACGTCGCCGGCACCACCATGCAGGACATGAAGTTCCCGGGTGCGCCGCACGGGCTGAAGATGGCCTGCGGCGAGAACCCCAAGCGCGTCTACGGCCAGAAGGGCGGCCCGGCCACGCGCATGGGCAACATGGCCGGCTTCCGCGCCGCCTTCACCGAGGCGGCCGAATACCGCACCCGCAACACCCCGGCCGAAGAGGCGCCGCGCCGCCGTGGCCGCAACAGCGGCAGCGAGAACGGCAACGGCAATGGCGCCGGCAAGCGCGACCTGCGCCTGGACACCCTGGCCGGCGCGCTCAACGGCGACATCCTCGTCCACATCCACTGCTACCGCGCCGACGAGATGGCCAACATGATGCAGCTGGCCAATGAATTCGGCTTCGAGATCGCCGCGTTCCACCATGGCGTGGAGGCCTACAAGCTCGCCGACGACCTCGCCCGCGAAGGCATCTGCGGCGCGCTGTGGGCCGACTGGTGGGGCTTCAAGATGGAGGCCTTCGACGGCATCCAGGAGAACGTGGCGCTGGTGGACCGCCCCGCCAACGGCTGCGCGATCGTGCATTCCGATTCCAGCGAGGGCATCCAGCGCCTCAACCAGGAAGCCGCCAAGGTGATGGCCAGCGCACGCCGCGCCGGCATGGACATCGCCCCCGAGCGCGCGATCACCTGGGTCACGGCCAACCCCGCCCGTTCGATGGGCATCCTGGATGAAACCGGCACCCTGGAGCCCGGCAAGATGGCCGACGTGGTGGTGTGGAACCGCGACCCGTTCTCGAGCTACGCGCTGGCCGAGCACGTCTATATCGACGGCGCGCGCGTGTACGACCGCAACGACCGCAACCGCCAGCCGGTGTCCGACTTCATGCTTGGCCAGTCCGCCGGAGGTGCCCGATGAGCCGCCGCGTTCCCGCCCTGCTCGCCGCGGCGCTGTCCGCGGCACTGGCATTGCCCGTCGCCGCGCAGGACCTGCTGATCCGCAACGCCACCGTGCACACCGCCACCGCGCAGGGCACCCTGCACAACACCGACGTGCTGGTGCGCGCTGGCCGCATCGCCGGGGTCGGCAACGGCCTCGCCGCCGGCGGGGCGACCGTGATCGACGCCGCGGGCAGGCCGCTGACGCCGGCGCTGTTCGGCGGCATCAATGGCCTCGGCATCGAGGAGGTGTCGGGCGAGGAGACCACCAGCGACGGCCGCCTCGCACTGGGCGACGGCGCCAAGGACATGGTGGTGCGGCCCGAGTTCGACGTGACCCTGGCCTACAACCCGGATTCGATCCTGCGCCCGGTGGCCACCGCCGAGGGCATCGGCTTCACCCTGCTGGCCGCCGGCGCCACCTCGGGCGGCTCGATCCTCGCCGGCCAGGGCGCCGCCATGCGCCTGGATGGCGGCATCGACCCGGCCGGCCCGCGGGTGCTGTTCCTGCAGCTGGGTGCGCGCGGCGCTGAACTCACCGGCAACTCGCGCGCCGCGCAGTGGATGCTGCTCGACCAGATCATCGACGAGGCACGCGGGCGCATCCCCGCCGGTTCGCATGTGTCGCTGCTGACGCCGGCGGGCCGCACCGCGCTCACCCGCTACTTCGACGGCAACGGCCGCGTGCTGGTGGCGGTGGACCGCGCCGCCGACATCCGCCAGCTGCTGCGCTGGTCCAAGCGCCACAACCTGCGCATCGCCATCGCCGGCGGCAGCGAGGCCTGGCGCGTGGCCGGCGAACTGGCCGCCGCCAACGTGCCGGTGTTCGTCGATCCGCTCGACAACCTGCCGGCCGGCTTCGACCAGTTGCATGCCTCGCTGGAAAACGCCGCGCGCCTGCAGGCCGCCGGCGTGCAGGTGTCGTTCGCGCAGGCCAGCGATGCCGCCCACAACGCACGCAAGCTCCGCCAGCTGGCCGGCAACGCGGTGGCCAACGGCATGCCCTGGGACGCCGCGCTCGCGGGGCTGACCCGGGTGCCGGCGGAAACCCTGGGCGTGGAGGGCGTGGGCACGATCGCCGTGGGCCAGCGCGCGGACCTGGTGCTGTGGACGGGCGATCCGCTCGACGTCATCCACACCGCCGAGCAGACCTGGTTCGACGGCCGCGCCATCCCGATGCGCTCGCGGCAGACGGAGCTGCGTGATCGCTACATGCAGCAGGAATCGCCGCGCGAGCAGGGCGGGCTGCCGCGCGCCTACGGGCGCTGAAGCGGCGGTCGGATGCGCCTGCCCCGCCCTCACCCGCTCCGGGGTGAGGGCGGGTGACGGCTGGCACGCGGGCACCCCCGGGCCAGTCGGCGCATGAGCCCGTCGCCCCGGGGCAAGGAGCTCCGCCCGCCGGGCGGATACCTCGCCCACCGCGCCCAGTGGCCGGCCCCCCGGGCTCAACGCTCGGCACGCCGGGGTCAATGCTCGGCACGCCGCGTTCCGGGCTCAATGCTCGGCCTGCCGGGTTCCGGGCTCCGCCTGCCGGGCTCAATGCTCGGCCCGCCGCGTTCCGGGCCCCGCGCACCGGGCCCGGAATTCGGCGCGCCGGGCTGCAGGCTTGGCGCGCCGGGCAGAAAGCCCGGCCGGCGGAGCTCCGGGACCGGGACCCGGAGCTTCGAACCCCGGCCGCGGAGTTCCGAACCCGGCCGGTGGACAACATTTGTCCAACGATCGGGTTTTTCGCCCGAGTCGCGGGGCTCCGGGGCCGGCGTGCCGGGTTCCCGGACGTGGCGGTTGGACGGAATTTGTCCATCGCCGGAGCTCCGGGCCCGGCCTGCCGTGATTTCCGGTGCTTCCCTCAACTCCAGGACGGTGTCGTAGGGCCGAGGTAACCGTGCGCGCGTGGCCCGGTTGGGCGCGGCGCCGGCCATCGTGCGCACGGGGGCGTCGTCTTCGCTCTTCTCCACGCGGCGGTGGTAGCGCAAGGCCTGAGTGCCGTGTGCTCGGTGCCGGGTGCCGGTTCGGTTCTTCGATTGGCGTCGCGTTGTCCGTCGCGCGCACCGGGGGGTGTCCTCGCTCGTCTCCACGCGGCGGCTTTGGCGCGACGCCGGAGTGCCGGGTGCCGGTGAGGGGCTTCGTTCGGCGTCGCGCTGCCCGTCGCGCGCACCGGGGGGTGTGCTCCCCCGGCCGGAGTCCGCGTCCAGCTACCACGGCCGGCCGCCGGCCATCCATGGCCGGCTGGGAGCACACCCCCCGGTGCACGCGACGCGCCCGGGCATCCGCCGGCTCCGGCACGGAAATCAACAGCGGTTGTGCCGGCGTTGCCTGCTGACATACCCGCGTCGTGCGTTCGGCAGTTCCGGCATGAGGTCGGCAGGCGCGATACGGCCTCAACGCCGCCAGCGGCGCCATGGCGGCAGCGACGGTAAAGGCGGCAGGCCGGAAGCCCCCGGCACGTCGGTCTGACGCGCTTCGCCGTTGATCTCTTCCGGAAACGCGACGACGTTTCGGGGCACGCCGCGGACGCAGGGGGATGTCCAGAGCCGGCCATGGATGGCCGGCGGCCGGATGTGGGAGCAGGACGCGGAGATATCCGGCTGGGCATCCCCCTGTGGCCGCGGCGGGCCACCCGCGCCCCACCCGGCCCGTGCTCCGGCTCGGGCTCTGGCTTGGCTCGGCTTCCCAGCTTCCCAGCTTCCCAGCTTCCCGGCTCCGTGCTCCGTGCTCCGGGCTTCCGGCTCTAGGGCTTCCCGCGCAAAGCTCCGCGCCCCGAAGGCCGCGGCGTGCCGCCCGAAATCACACGCCGGCGCCTCTCGAAGGGGAGAATCACCCCCCAGCGCTCACCGCAGGCAACCCCATGTTCGGCTTCCTGAAACGCAGAAAGATCCGCAGGTTCGACCTCGCCGCCATCGGCGACAACTGGCTGGTGCGGCCGCTCGTGCACGACGGTATCGCCGGCACCCTGCACGTCCGCCAATTGCCGGCCGGCGTGCGTCGCGCCGACTTCCCGGTGGTCGCGCTGGCCTGGGTCGAGCGCGCGGAGATCGCCGGTGAGCCTTCCGCGCTGCTGGAAACGGTGAAGACCGCGCTGGAGAAGGACCGCGCCTGCCTGACGGTGCTGGTCCACGAAACCCCGGACCGGGTGCTGTGGTACGCGTACGCGGCGCAATCCTCCACGCTCGACGCCACGCTTGCGGCGCTCGACAACAAGGCCATCCGCTGGGGCGTCAACGACGACCCCGAATGGGTGGAGTACGACCATGCCAAGGGGCTCGTCGGCGCGTGATCGCTGCGGAGCGCGGCGCCCGCGCGTGACCGATCGGGCGCGGCAACTCGAATCGCCTGCGCGCACCCCGCGTCGGCCGGCCGCCGTCGCCGATGTACACGTTTTGTACATGCCGCGCGTGGATCGGCGGATAACCGCTCCAGCCCTAGCGTCGGCGCGTCGCCACCGTGGCGTCGCCGCAACCGTCGCTTCCCGGAGCCCCCATGCGCACCTCCCTGCTGCTTGTCCCGTTCGCTGCACTGCTTGCCACGTCCGCCCACGCCGCCGGCCCCGAGGCCGGTCGTTTCTCGCTGTCACTGACCGGTGGCGTGGATGTCCCGGTCGGCGGTGATGTCCACGATGGCGCCGTCGCGCCGGTGCCCGACCTCGGCCCGCTCAATCCCGCGCTCGCCGGGGTGGCGGCGGAACTGCGCATCGGCGCCCGCGACCATGAGCGCATCTACGGCCAGGCCACCACGATCGGCCTCGAACTGGGCTATGGCCTGAGCGACAGCGCCGAGGTGTTCGGGTCCATTCGCAAGACGATGACCGAGGAGGGCTACGTGCAGGTGGGCGGCGCGTTCGTCCCGGCGCTGGACACGGAGCTGCCGGTGTACGGCACGTTCGGCGACTACGAGGCGCTCGCGGCGGAGGTCGGCTACCGCCACTACTTCGGCACCGTCGGCTTCGCGCGGCCGTTCGTGGGTGCGCGCATCGGTGCGACCCGCACCAACGGCATCCGCGCCACCTTCGACATCCCCGACGCCGGCATCACCATCGCCGGTGCGCCGTTCTACGAGACGGGCTGGTCGGCGACCGGCGGACTCGACCTCGGCGTGGTCATGCCGGTCTCCGACACCTTCAGCGTGACCCTGGCCAGCGGCGTGCGCTATGTCGGCGACCTCAAGGACGACGACAGCGCCATCGGCGGCCTCGGCCTCGCCAGCATCAACGACACCGGCAGCCGCGTCTCGGTACCGGTCACGCTGTCGGCGCGCTGGGACTTCTGATCTGCGTGACCCCAGGCCCATGGCGGTGAAGCCGTCGCGGGCGGGCCGGCGGCGGACAGCTGCGGTATCCTGCCGCCGCCGTCGGCCCTCCGTGTATCCATGCCCTGCTGTTCCGCCTGCTGCTGTACGCTGCTGCTCAACGGCATCGGCTCGGCCATGGCATCGGTCCATGTGCAGCTGGAGGCCCTTGCCAGCGACGTGGTGACTGCACCGGCCGCCGAGGGTCATGACTGCGGGCATCCGGTTGCCGCCCTTGCGGACACCCCACACGCAGCGCCCGAGCCGGAGCGCGCACCCGGCGTCACCGACTGCATGAAACTGTGCATGGACCTGAGCCTGCAGCCGGTGCAGGTGCTTTCCGCATTGCCAGCGCTGCCGCCGGCGACCCGGACCGTGGCCGCGCCGGTGAAACGCGTCGCCCCAGGGCTCGCATCCACGCCGCGCCTGCCACCGCTGCGACCGCCCATCGGGGCATGACATCACGGTCGCCTGCGACCGCACCGCGCGCCCTGTGCAGCCGCACCGTGGCGTGACCCGATGTCATCACGGCACGCCCGCGTGCCCGGAGCCTTCGATGCACCACCATTCTTCCGGCCTGCCGTCATGGCAGGCGCCGCTGTCGCGCCGTCGCTTCGTGCAGGGCCTGGCGCTGGGCGGTCTTGGGCTCGGCACCGCCGGCCTGCGTCTGCCCGCGCACGCGTCCGCCGACGCACGCACCGGGCCGCAAGTGCTTGCCGGCAACAGTTTCGACCTGTCGATCGGCAGCACGCCCGTCAACTTCACCGGCCGCACGCGACCGGCCATCACCGTCAACGGCAGCCTGCCGGCGCCGATCCTGCGCTGGCGCCAGGGCGACACCGTGACGCTGCGGGTGGCCAACCGGCTACGGGACGCGATGACCTCGATCCACTGGCACGGGATCATCCTGCCGGCCAACATGGACGGCGTGCCCGGCCTGAGCTTCGACGGCATCGCGCCCGGCGAGAGCTGGCTCTACCGCTTCACGCTCGGCCAGTCCGGCAGCTACTGGTACCACAGCCATTCGCTGTTCCAGGAACAGGCCGGCCTGTACGGCGCGATCATCGTCGACCCGGCCGAGCCGCTGCCCTACCGCTGGGACCGCGAGCACGTGGTGCTGCTGTCGGACTGGACCGATCTCGATCCCGGCCGGCTGTTCCGCCGCCTGAAGATCGACTCCGCCTACGACAACCGCCACCAGCCCACCGTCGGCGAGCTCGTCCGCGACGTGCGCACCCATGGCTGGGCCGCCGCGCTCGCCGACCGCCGTGACTGGGCGCGCATGCGGATGACGCCGACCGACCTCTCCGACGTCGACGCCAACACCTACACCTACCTGATGAACGGCGCGACGCCGGCATCGAACTGGACCGGGCTGTTCCGCAGCGGCGAGAAGGTGCTGCTGCGCTTCATCAATGCCGGCGCGATGACCTATTTCGACGTGCGCATTCCGGGGCTGAAGATGACCGTGGTGGCGGCCGACGGCCTGCCGGTGCATCCGGTGACGGTGGACGAGTTCCGCATCGCCGCCGCGGAGACCTTCGACGTCATCGTCGAACCGTCCGGCCAGGATGCCTACACGATCTTCGCCCAGGACATGGGCCGCACCGGCTTCGCCCGCGGCACGCTCGCCGTGCGGCCCGGCCTGGAAGCGCCGCTGCCGCCGATCGACCCGCGCCCCCGGCTGACGATGGCCGACATGGGCCATGGCGACCACGCCATGCACGGGGCGGCGCCGGCCAACGCCGCACACGGCACGCATGCCGGGCACGGCGATGCCCACGCAGGCCCGGCGGCACACGGCGCGCCTCCTGCGCAGACAGGACATGGCAGTGGTCATGCGCCTGTCGCCGGGCACGCTGCGCATGCCGGGCACGAGCCAGAGGCCTCCGCCCACCCCGGCCGCGACGCCCATGCGCACGCCGGACACGGCGGCATGCAGGCGCATCCTGCCAGCGAGGCAGGCAACCCGCTGGTCGACATGCAGACGATGTCGCCGACGCCACGCCTCGACGACCCCGGCATCGGCCTGCGCGACAACGGCCGTCGCGTGCTGGCCTATGCGGACCTCGCCAGCATTGCCGGCGACGAGGACGGCCGCGACCCCGGGCGCGAGGTGGAGCTGCACCTCACCGGCCACATGGAGAAGTTCTCCTGGTCATTCGACGGCATCCCGTTCGCGGGCGCCGAGCCGCTGCGGCTCAACTACGGCGAGCGGGTGCGCATCGTGCTGGTCAACGACACGATGATGACCCACCCCATCCCCATGCACGGCGTGTGGAGTGATCTCGAGGACGCCGACGGCGACTTCATGGTGCGCAAGCACACCGTGGACATGCCGCCCGGCACGCGCCGCGCTTTCCGCGTACGTGCCGACGCACTCGGCCGATGGGCGTTCCACTGCCATCTGCTCTATCACATGGAGGCCGGGATGATGCGCGAGGTCCGCATCGAGGAGACCGCATGAGCAGGCGCCACGCAATCGCGATCGCCGCGCTGGCCGCCATCAGCTGCGGCGCGACGGCGCACGCACAGCACGGCGACCATGCACAGCAGCACGGGCAGGACCACGGGCACCGGAATGACGGCGGCAGCACCGGGACAGGCCATGGCCAGCACCAGGCGGCCCACGACGCGCACCACCAGGGCCCCTCGTGCACTCCGGAACACGCGGCGATGGGCCACTGCACGCTGTCCACCCGTGCGCCACGCACGCCCGTGCCGGAGCCGACCGATGCCGATCGCGCGGCCGCGTTTCCCGTCCTTGCTCACCATTCGATGGAGCACCCGTCGCCGGTGACGTGGCAGCTCGAGATCGATCGCCTGTAGGCCCGGGATGCCGATCCGGGCACCGGCCAGCTGTGGGAGGCCGAGGCGTCGGTCGGCGGTGATGTGCACGGCCTGTTGCTGAAGAGCGAGGGCAGCCGCAGCGGCGGGCGGACCGACAGCGCCGAGCTCGAACTGCTGTATGGCCGCGCCGTGACGCCATGGTGGGATGTGCTGGCCGGGGTGTGCCACGAGACCCGGCCCGGGTCGCGCAGCTGGGCGGCGCTCGGCGTCGAAGGCACCGCACCGGGGATGATCGACGTCACCGCGATGGCCTACGTCGGCAGCGGCGGCCAGCTGCAACTCAAGCTGGAGGCGGGGTACGACCTGCGCTTCAGCGACCGGCTGATCCTGCAGCCGCTGCTGGAGGCCACCGCCTCGCTCGAGGACGAGCCCGACCACGGCACCGGCAGCGGCCTCAACGGCATCGAGGCCGGGTTGCGCCTGCGCTACGAGATCACTCCACGGTTCGCGCCCTATGTCGGCATCGCGCATGAGCGCCTGTTCGGCGGCACCGCGGACCTTGCGCGCACGGCCGGGGAGCCGGCCCGCGACACCCACGTGGTCGCGGGCGTGCGCGGATGGTGGTGAGGGCATCACGTGCTGTGGCGGGGGTCCTGGAGTGGGCGCATCCCCGACGGCCGACAACGCCCCGCGAAGCCCGCCACCTCCGCCCCACCGTGGTGGCGCCGCCCGGGCGCCGGCTCGAAGCTGCGTGGCGAGGGGGCGGCGTCAGCCGGATCCGCCGGCACGGACATGCCGCAAGGCTGGCTGCGCCTGTCGCCAAGCAGCCGGCCGCTGACTACGATTGCAGCGCAGTCGTGCGCACTCCCGCGCCCGCTGACACGGGAACGCGCAGCGCATGCTCGACATCCAGCTGTCCAACATCCTGATCGCGCTCGCGGTCACCACCGGCGCCGGCCTCGCCACCGGCATCGGCGGCCTGCTGGTGTTCACGACCAGGGCGCCGAACGCACGGCTGCTGGCCTTCGGGCTCGCCTTCGCCGGCGGCGCGATGGTGTTCGTGTCGCTGTCGGAAATCCTGAACAAGTCGATCCAGTCGTTCTCGCTCGCCTATGGCGACAACCTCGGCTTCACCTGCGCGATCCTCGCGTTCCTGGCCGGCCTGCTGCTCATCGTCGGGATCGACCACCTGGTGCCCAACCCGCACGAGAGCCTGGAAGCCGACGACCCGTTCTTCCGCGAACACAACCGCGAATACATCAAGCGCGTCGGCCTGCTGACCGCGATCGCGATCACCGCGCACAACTTCCCGGAGGGCCTGGCCACCTTCTTCGCCACCGTCGGCGATCCGGCCGTCGGCCTGCCGCTGGCGCTGGCGATCGCGATCCACAACATCCCCGAGGGCATCGCCATCGCGGTGCCGGTGTACTACGCCACCAACAACAAGTCGCTGGCGTTCCTCGCCTCGCTGCTGTCGGGCATGGCGGAGCCGATCGGCGCGATCCTGGGCTACGTGCTGCTGGCGCCGGTGATGTCGGAGGCGGTGTTCGGCGGCGTGTTCGGGGTGATCGCCGGCATCATGGTGTTCCTCGCGCTCGACGAACTGCTCCCCGCCGCCAAGCGCTACGCCAAGGGCCACGAGACCGTGTACGGGCTGGTGGCGGGCATGTCGGCGCTGGCACTGAGCCTGGTGCTGTTCAAGTGGGGCACGTCCCCTTAACCCACGCGACCGGCACCAACGAAAAAGGCCCGGATCGCTCCGGGCCTTCTGGCAGCCACCGCGCGGCTCAGGCCGCGAACAGCGCCTTCATCTTCTTCAGCGCGTTGGCTTCCACCTGGCGGATCCGCTCGGCCGACACGCCGTACTCGTCGGCCAGCTCCTGCAGGGTGATCCTGGCATCCGGATCCAGCCAGCGGCGCCTGATGATGTCGCGCGAACGCGCATCCAGCCCGGCCAGGCCCTCGCGCAGCAGGGCGAGCTGGTTGTCCTCGCTGTCGGCGCGCTCGTAGGCCTGCGCGGGATCGGCGTCGTGCGCCATCAGATACCCGGCCGGTGCCGGCGGCGCGCGCTCGTCATCCTCGTCGGCGCTGGCATCGAAGCCGATATCGCGCCCGGACAGCCGCGACTCCATCTCCAGCACCTCGCGCTCGGAGACGTTGAGGTCCTTGGCAACCGCGCTCACTTCGGCCGCGTTCAACCAGCCCAGGCGCTTCTTGCTCCGGCGCAGGTTGAAGAACAGCTTGCGCTGCGCCTTGGTGGTGGCGACCTTGACGATGCGCCAGTTCTTGAGGATGTACTCGTGCATCTCGGCACGGATCCAGTGCACCGCGAACGACACCAGGCGCACGCCGACCGCGGGGTCGAAACGCTTCACCGCCTTCATCAGGCCGATGTTGCCTTCCTGGATCAGGTCGCCCAGCGGCAGCCCGTAGCCGTTGTAGCCACGCGCCACGTGCACCACGAAACGCAGGTGCGAATGCACCAGCTCGCGGGCGGCGTCGAGATCCTCGTTCTCGCGGTAACGGCGTGCCAGCGCCTGCTCGTCCTCGACCGACAGCACCGGGATCTGGTGTACGGCATTGACGTAGGCGTCCAGCGAACCGAGCGCACTGGGGACGGGGAGATTGTTGGCAACCAAGGCGTTGGCAGTCATCGTCTGGCTCATGGACCTCATGTTAGCAGTCGGGCTATTGGACTGCCGGGTACAGGAAAAGTTCCTCTGTTCCGCCGGTGGAACGGCGTTATCGAGCCAACAAAGGGTGTTCCGGAAGCACAGGACGGTAACGGATCCACCTTCAACAGGACGTGGACAGCGGGCAATCCCGCCCGCAACCGTGCAGGCGGCAGTCAGCCGGGGACGACGGCATCCAGCTGGGCCCGCGGCGGCAGGCGCCAGTCGATCGCGCCCAGCCCGCGGCGGCGCAGGTAGTCGTTGGCGGCGGAGAAATGCCCGCAGCCGTTGAACCCGCGGTGGGCCGACAGCGGCGAGGGGTGGGTGCTGCGCAGCACCTTGTGCCTGCGCGGGTCGATCACCCGCCCCTTGGCCTGGGCGTAGCTGCCCCACAGCATGAACACCAGGCCGTCGCGCTCGCGGTTGAGGGTTTCCACCACGTGGTCGGTGAAGCCTTCCCAGCCGCGTCCCTGGTGTGCGCCGGCCTTGCCATGCTCGACCGTCAGCACCGCGTTGAGCAGCAGCACCCCACGCTGCGCCCAGGGCAGCAGATAGCCATGGTCGGGGCGTGGCAGGCCGAGGTCGCGCTCGAGTTCCTTGAACATGTTGAGCAGCGACGGCGGCACCGGCACCCCGGGCGGCACCGAGAACGCCAACCCATGGGACTGCCCGGGGCCGTGGTAGGGATCCTGGCCGAGGACCACCACCTTGACGTCATCGAAGGGCGTGGCCTCGAAGGCGGCGAAGATCCGCGGGCCGGGCGGGTAGATTGCCGCGCCCGCCGCCCTGCGTTCGCGCAGGAACGCCGACAGCGCCTGCATGTCCTCGCGCAGCAGGTAGTCGCCGATGCGGGCTTTCCAGGACGGGTGCAGACGGATCCGCGAATCCGCGTCACTGTGGGGCGCCCCCGCGGCCTGCGTCGGGAGGTCGTCCACCGATGCGTTGCGTGTCACCGCCTCAGCCCGCGGTGGGCGCCGGCGCCCCGCGTCCCTGCGGCCCTGCCCCGCCCAGCCGGGCCAGCCGCAGCTGAAACAGCGCCTTGGTGACCAGCAGCCGTTCCTCGATCGGCTTGAGCACCAGGTCGTTGGCGCCGTCGCGAAGCAGCGCCATCTGGTTGACCCGGTTGTCGTCACCGGTCATCACCAGCACCGGCAGCCGCCGCTTGCCGTAGCCGAGCTCGCCGCGCACGGCCTGCAGCAGGTCGCGGCCGCTGAGTTCGCCCTTCAGGTAGACGTCGGTCAGCAGCAGGTCGGCGCCGGGCGCATCGGCGCTGTCGCGGCGCTCACGCAACCACTCGATGGCTTCCTCGGCGCTGATCAGGTGGATCACCTCCATGCCGTGCGACTGCAGCATGCGCCGGGTCGCCAGCGCGACGGTGCGGCTGTCCTCGACATAGAGCACGCGGGCCCCGGGGATCGCCTGCGGCATCACGTAGCCGCGCACGAACGTCGCCAGCGCCTGGTGGCCTTCGCCCTTGTCGAAGTAGTCGGTGACGTCCTCGGTGAAGCGGCGGCGCTCCAGGTGCGCCTGCGCCTCGGCCGAGACCACGATCACCGGCACGTATTTCTGCCCGGCGGTCTCGCGCACCGCGCGTGCCAGTTGCTGGCCATCGCCATCGGGCAGCACCAGCGAGGTGGTGACGAGGTCCACCGGCGCCGCGGCCAGCGCCTCGCGCGCCTCGGACAGGCCGGCGCAGGCAACCACCTCGACGTTGGGCACCTCCTGCCGCAGCACGTCGCCGATCAGCCGCCGCACCAGCTTCGAGCCGTCGACCACCATGATTCGCGGGGTGTCGCTCACCAGATGACGCAGGTCGGGGGCAGCGGGATGGCTCATCTCAGGCATCCGTGGGTCGGGTCTGTCGCAGATAGTGGCCGGTCACCACGCCGGCACCGAGCCAGCCCAGCAGCGCGGCACCCGCGACCACCGCCAGCGACTGCGCGATGCCGAAACCCCGCAGGGCGAAGCCGCTGCCGTAACCGGCCACGAGTTCCGCCAGCGGCGCCTGCAGCGCGAGGCCGGCCAGGGCCAGCAGGCCGAGCGCCAGCGCGCCGGCCGCCAGGCCGTACCACGCGCCCTGGTACAGGAACGGCCGACGGATGAAACCGTCGGTGGCACCCAGCAGCTGCAGCACGCCGATCTCGTCGCGCCGCGACTGGATGTCCAGACGCACGGTATTGCCCACTACCAGCAGCGCGCCGATGCCCAACAGCGCCGCCAGCACCCAGGCCACGCGCGCGGCGAAGCGCATCCACGCATCCAGCCGCTGGCGCCAGGCGGCGTCGTGCACCACCAGCTCCGCTTCGGGCAAGGCACCCAGCGCTGCGGCAAGCGCTGCATCGTCGCGTGCCGGTACCACCACCAGCACCGCCGGCAGCGGATTCGCGTCGAGGCCGCCCAGGCCATCGATGGCATCGCCAAGGCCGCCACGGCTGCGCAGTTCCTCCAGGCCCTGCTCGGGCGTGCGCAGTTCCACTGTGGCGACGTCGGCACGTGCGGCGATCTCGCGCTCGAGTGCCTGCGTGCGTTCGGTGCTGGTGTCCATCGCCAGGAACACACTGATTTCCTGCGACTGCTGCACGCTGCCCGACAGCCGCCCGACGTTGTCGAGCACCAGCAGCAGCCCCAGCGGCAGCGCCAGCGCCACCGCCATCACGCCGATGGTCAGCGCGGTCGCCCAGGGCCTGCGCAGCAGGCGTCCGAGGCCCGACACCACGCTGTAGGCATGGTGGTCGATCCAGGTGCCGAAGCCGGATTGCGACTGCACCGGCTTCGCCGCCGGCTCACTCATCGGCGAGTTCCTCGGGCTTGATGTCATCCACCAGCCGCCCCTGGTCGAGCACCAGCACGCGCTTGCGCATGCGCCGCACCAGTGCGAGGTCGTGGCTTGCCACCAGCACGCTGGTGCCCCGCGCGGGCAGGGTCTCGAACAGCGTCATGATCTCCGCCGACAGGGTGGGATCGAGATTGCCGGTGGGTTCGTCGGCCACCAGCAGTCGCGGCTCGCCGACGATCGCGCGGGCGATGCCGACGCGCTGCTGCTCGCCCGCCGACAGTTGCGTGGGCAGCGCGCGCTCGCGCTCGCCCAGGCCCAGTCGCTCCAGTGCGCTGCGCACGCGCCTGGCGATATCCGGCCGCCGCAGGCCGCGCAGGATCAGCGGCAATGCCACGTTCTCGGCAACGGTACGGTCGGCCAGCAGGCGATGGTCCTGGAACACCACGCCGACATCGCGACGGTGCATCGCCACCTTGCGGCCACGCACGCGCAACAGGTTGCGCTCGCCGAACAGCACCGCGCCGCGGCTGGGCCGCTCGGCCAGGTGTACGAGTTTCAGCAGCGTGCTCTTGCCGGCACCGGAATGCCCGGTGACGAACAGCATCTCGCCCTCGCCGACATCGAAGCTGACGTCCGCCAGTGCGACGTGCCCGCCCGAATACTGCTTGCTGACGTTGTCGAATCGAAGGACGCCCATAGCGATCGATTATGCCTGCAACACCTGTGCACGTCCGTGGTGCCCGGGCACCGGGCCGCAAACGAAGACGGCCCGGACATGCCGGGCCGTCGTGCCGTGCGTGGAGTCGCTCAGCGCGCGTCGGCGGAACCGCCGACCAGGCGCTTGAGGCCGCGGCCGATCCGCGACAGCAGGGACGGCGCCGGCTGCTGGGCGGCGGTAGCAGCTGCCGGACGCGGAGCCGCGGGCGCTGCCGTGTTGTCGCGGGGTGCACGCGGGGTGGCGGACGACGCTGCGCTGTCACGCGGTGCGCGCGGCCCACGCGCACTCCCGCCCTCCGGACCACCCTGGCGCGGTGGCCGCGGAGCGCGCGGCGCGGCCGTTCCGGCCTCGCCCGATGCGGCACCCGCTGCCTGCGGCGGCGCGCCGGCGGCATCACCGTCCTTGCGCGGGCCACGACGGCGACGACGCTTGCGCGCCGGCGACGCGGCATCACCGCCATTCGCCGGTGCGCCCTCGGCCCCCGGTGCGGCGGCAACCGGGGTGCTCACGGCGCCGTTGCTGCCAGCTGCCGAAGCGGCGTCTGGAGCAGCCGCGATGCTGGCGTCCTCGCTGCTGCGCGGCCGGCGGCGCTCGCCCGGCCCGCCTTCGCCCGACGACGCGCGACCACCGCTGCGACGGCCGGCACCCGGGCCACCCGCACCACCCTTGCGCGGGCCACCGCGGCGGGCGTCGTCCGCCGCACGCTGCTCGCGTGCTTCGCGGAAGATCTCGCCGATGCTTTCGCCTTCTTCCGCCTGCAGCTCGACGCCTTCGCGCGGCTTGCGCGGCAGCGCGGTCAGCAGCTCGGTGGTGACCGGCTCCAGCGGCAGCTTCTGTTCGATATAGGCCTCGATGTCGGGCAGCGACATCGCATAGCGCTCGCAGGCGAAGCTGATGGCGTCACCTTCGGCACCCAGGCGCGCGGTGCGGCCGATGCGGTGCACGTAGTCCTCGGCATCGAACGGCAGGTCGTAGTTGTAGACGTGGCTGACGCCATCGATGTGCAGGCCGCGCGCGGCGACGTCGGTGGCCACCAGGATCTCGAGCTGGCCGGCCTGGAACTTCTTCAGCAGCGACTCGCGCTTCTTCTGCGGCACGTCACCCGAGAGCACGCCGACGCGGTAGCCGGCCTTCTCCAGCGAACGGGCCACGCGCTCGACGAAGGCCTTGGTGTTGACGAACACCATCGTGCGCGCGCCCTCGCTGCGCGACAGCAGGCCCAGCAGCAGCGGGATCTTTTCCTCGTCCGACGGGTAGTACACCTTCTGGCGCACCTTCGCCGCGGTGATGAACTCGCTTTCGACGACGATCTTCTCGGGCTCGTTCATGTGTTCGTAGGCGAGCTCGAGCACGCGGTGCGACAGCGTCGCCGAGAACAGCAGCGTCTGCCGTTCGGTGCGGATCGGCATGCGCCTGAGCAGGAAACGGATGTCCTTGATGAAGCCGAGGTCGAACATGCGGTCGGCCTCGTCGAGCACGCACATCTCGCAGGCATGCAGGCTGACAACCTTGTGCTGCTTGACGTAGTCGATCAGGCGGCCCGGCGTGGCGATGATGACGTCGGCGCCGTCCTGCAGCTGCTGGCGCTGCTTGTCGTAGTCCACGCCGCCATAGACCAGGGCGAACTTCAGGCCCAGGTCGAGCTTCATCGCATCCTTGTGGATCTGGATGGCGAGTTCGCGGGTCGGCGCCAGGATCAGCGCACGCGGATCCTCGGGCTTGCGGTCGGCCAGCGCCGGGCGCTTGAGCAGGCGGTCGATCACCGCGACCAGGAAGGCCAGCGTCTTGCCGGTGCCGGTCTGCGCCTGGCCGGCGACATCGCGGCCGTTGAGCGCGAGCGGCAGGGTCAGCGCCTGGATCGGGGTGCAGCGGAGGAATCCGGCGGCCTCAAGGCCGGCCAGGAGCTGCGGATGCAGGTCGAATTCCGAAAAGGTGATGTCGGTTAGAGGCTTGTCGCTCATGCGTTGGGAGTGCTCGATATGGCCGGGCTCGCCGGTGGCTTGCGGCGGGATTGCGCTTGCGCGGGGGAGACCCGCGTCGCAGACTGCCGGCCGGAGGAAGGGCGCCGTTGTGGGCCCTGGACGGTCGGGCCTCGATCAGGCCTTGACAGCCGGCCTTGGTTTTTGGCCGGAAGCGCCCAAGTCTAGCATCCATGCGGGTTGCGCGGCCGCGCCGCCTGCCCCCCATCCTTTCAGGAGAATCCAGTGAGCGACAAGGTCATCCATGCCGGCGATGCCGATTTCGAAACCACCGTGCTGCAGTCCGACGCGCCTGTGCTGGTCGACTTCTGGGCGCCGTGGTGCGGTCCGTGCCGGATGATCGCCCCGGCGCTCGACGAGCTGGCCGAGACGTATGCCGGCCGCGCCAAGGTGGTGAAGGTCGACATCGACCAGCACCAGGCGACCGCGCTGAAGTACCACGTGCGCTCGATCCCGATGCTGCTGCTGTTCAAGGATGGCCAGGTGCAGGCCACCCAGATCGGCGCGGTGGGCAAGGCCCAGCTCGCGCAGATGATCGACAAGGCACTCTGATCCACCGCATGGCGCCCGCCGGGCGCCATTGCCGCGGCCCGCGCGGCCGCTTGCCGCCGAACGATGGCGGTGCTAGTTTTGACCGATCCGGCGTGGAGTACCGCGCCGCACCCTTCTGAAGGTTCCCCTTCCATCCCTCGCCCGCATCCAAGCGGGCGCTCGCAGCAGCGAGGAATTCGCACTTGTCCGATAACACCCCCGACGCCGGCCAGACCGGCGAATCAGGCGACACCGCCGAAAAGCGCGTGCGCAAGCCGCGTGCCCCGCGTGCACCCCGTGCCGCCAAGGCCGATGCCGACACCCCCGTGCAGCAGGCGCTGCCGGTGGACGCACCCGCGCCATCCGCACCCGCGCCTTCGGCTCCGGCTGCGCCCGCGGCGACGCCTTCCGAATCCTCCGCGCCCGCGCACGCTGCCCAGTCCAACGACGGCAATGGTGGGAATGGCGGGAATGGCGGCGACGGTGGCGGGCGTGACCACGACGGCCAGGACAATCGCGGCCACGGGCAGCAGGGCCAAGGCCAGAACCAAGGCCAGAACCAGGGCCAGGGCAACAACCGCCGCGATCGCTTCCGCAACCGCCGCGACCGCCAGCGCGACCGCTTCCGCGACGACGGGCTGCCGCAGGAAAGCGGCAACGAACAGCAGCAGGCCCACCGCCTGCCGCCGCCGAACATCCCGGAAGGCTTCCCGCAGTACTCGCTGGGCGATCTCAAGCGGATGCCCGCGCACAAGCTGCTCGACATCGCCGAACAGCTCAACATCCACGAAGGCGTCGCCCGCGCCCGCAAGCAGGACGTCATCTTCGCCCTGCTGAAGGTGCTGACGCGTACCGGCGAAGGCGTGCAGGCCGACGGCGTGCTGGAGATCCTCCCGGACGGCTTCGGGTTCCTGCGCGGCGCCGAGGCGAGCTACCTGGCCGGCCCGGACGACACCTACATCTCGCCCAGCCAGATCCGCCGCTTCAACCTGCGCACCGGTGACCACCTGAGTGGCCGCATCCGCTGGCCCAAGGACGGCGAACGCTACTTCGCGCTCAACGTGGTGGACACCATCAACGGCGAGCCGCCGGAAGCCAGCAAGGGCAAGGTGCTGTTCGAGAACCTGACCCCGCTGTTCCCGCGCAAGCGCTTCAAGCTCGAGCGTGGCGACGGTTCCACCGAGGACATCACCGGCCGCATCCTCGACCTGATGGCCCCGCAGGGCAAGGGCCAGCGCGCGCTGATCGTCTCGCCGCCGAAGGCGGGCAAGACGATGATGATGCAGCAGATCGCCACCGCCATCACCACCAACCATCCCGAAGTGCACATGATCGTGCTGCTGGTGGACGAGCGTCCGGAAGAAGTGACCGAGATGCAGCGCACCGTGCGCGGCGAAGTGGTCTCCTCGACGTTCGACGAGCCGGCCGCGCGCCACGTGCAGGTCGCCGAGATGGTGATCGAGCGCGCCAAGCGCCTGGTCGAGCACAAGCGCGACGTGGTGATCCTGCTCGACTCGATCACCCGTCTGGCGCGTGCCTACAACAACGTCGTGCCGTCGTCGGGCAAGGTGCTCACCGGTGGCGTCGACGCCAATGCCCTGCACCGGCCGAAGCGTTTCTTCGGTGCCGCGCGCAACGTCGAGGAAGGCGGCTCGCTGACGATCATCGCCACCGCGCTGGTCGACACCGGCAGCGCGATGGACAAGGTGATCTACGAAGAGTTCAAGGGCACCGGCAACTCCGAGATCCACCTCGACCGCCGCATCACCGAGAAGCGCGTGTACCCGGCGATCAACGTCAACCAGTCGGGCACCCGCCGCGAGGACTACCTGATCGAGCCGGAGCTGCTGCAGAAGATCTGGATCCTGCGCAAGCTGCTGCACCCGATGGACGAGATCGCGGCGATGGAGTTCCTCCTGGACAAGATGAAGACCACCAAGTCCAACGACGAGTTCTTCTCCTCGATGAAGCGCTGATCCGGCAACGGAGGCGCTAAACGAAAAGCCCCGCATCCGCGGGGCTTTTCCGTTCTGTCCGTCGTGGCGCCGATCCGTGGTGCTGTTATCCGGCGTCCTCGCGCACCACGAACGGCGATTGCGCGGCGACGGCCTGGCCCGAAGGGCGCTCGGCCGCAAGGCACTCCGGCCGGTCCACCCAGGACCGCCGGGCCGCCTCCAGCATCTCGCGGGCGCGCGGCGTACCTGCCCTTGCCACGACCAGTTCGACCGGCGTGCTCACCGGCGTGCTGATCGGCCGGCCGTCCACCTGCTCGGGAAGCAGGCGCATGTCGCGCACCCAGTCGCGTGCCATGCGCTCGAACATTCCCTTGCCGCGCTGGGCCTTGTCATTGAACTCCACCCGGTCCAGTGCCGCCGACCCATCGGGCCTCGCGGTGTAGTGGATCGTCATCTCCGCGCCCAGGTCACGCCTGGCGGCTTCGATCGGGTAGCGTGGTGGCGCCGGATACGGCGTCCCGTCCGTCTGGCCCGGGCCATTGCCGCGGTATTCGGCTGCCATGACCATGGCATCGCCATCCGGCACCGCGCACACGCCCATCACCACGTAGGTGACGCCACCGTGCGCCCGGCCATCGATCATCGCTGGCTGGAATTCGAGTTCGCGCGTGCGCGCCTCGACGAAGTCACGCACCGCGTCCGGCAACGCCGACACCGCCTCGACGACAGCGGGCCTGCCGGCGTCGTCGACCGCGACCTTGACCATCGTGGTGAAGGCCACCGGTGTGTCGGCCTGCTGTGCAAGTGCGGGTGTAGCGGCCACCAGCGTGGCGCAACAGGCCAGCGCAAGCATCGTCTTCATGGGTGTTCCTCCTGGAACAGTCGCTGGGCGTGGCTCAGCCATCCAGCGGCGTGAGCAGGCGGAAACGTGACATTTCCGGTGTCAGGCTGTCGGCCAGCAGCAGATCGGGGCTGAAGGCCGGCGGCGTTGGCCTGGCCCAGTCGGGACGCGTGCGGGGACCGGGATGGTAGGACGCCCATTCGCCGTACCGGGGCCGGCGGTTGTTGCCGATGCGGAAATCAACCGGCACCCGCACCACCCAGTGATCGTGCGCCGCCTCCGGCCCTTCCGACGGCGGGATGAAGGTCCACCTGCGCGCGCCACTGATCGAGGCGCGGGCCAGGGCCTCGCGGATGGATTCCATGGCACGCGCGGTGCCGACCACCGTCAGGTTCACCTGTTCGGCCGCGACGTCCTCGACGCGGCCGTCGCGGCCGACCTTGACCAGCAGGTAGACCGTGCCCGTGCCGCCGGCAACCAGCACGTTGGAGGGATACTGCGGCGGACGCATGTTCTTTCTGCGCACGCTGCTCGCATCAGTGTCCGAATACGTTTCGCCGAAATGCGCGCTGCGGATGGCGACGTTCATGCTGCCATCGCCGGCCTGCGTTGCGACCAGGCGCAGGCTCATCTTCGCCTGTCCCGATGCGGGTGATCCGTCCACCAGCAGCGGCTCGAAGCGGAACGCGGGGACCGCGCGATCGACCAGCTCGAGCACGTAGTCGGGGAGTTTGTCCGGCTGGTCCACGATGTGCGAGGTGACCTCGCCCTGCGCGTCGATGTCGACGGTGCCGGTGACCACCATGCTGGCCTCGACTTCCTGGCGGGCCTCGCGTGCGGTCTGCGATTCGGCGCGGGTGGGCAGCGCCAGCAACGATGCCGCAAGCAAAGCGGCGGCGACGATTCGGAACATGATGGCTTCCTGCGCGGTCCGGGACAGCGAGGATGCAACGCCGGTGCCGATGTCGCAACCGCTGGCAGGTGCCGGGCGCGGGGTGCGTCTCCGCATCCTGACCGCACGGCACGAGCCCTGGGCAGGTGCTGCGGGTTCCGGCGCCGATCAGCCCTGGTCGCGCAGGAACCTCGCCATCGACACGTCGCCGCCGGCCTGGTGGCTCGGCGCAAGCTCGGCGGCGACGTCGACGAAGCCGCGCATGATCGCGACGTCGCGCGGCACCCGGTTGAGCGCGTCGCGCAGGCCGGGGTCGGCACCGGCCCGCAGCAGGCGGCGTGCCAGCTGCAGCAGGCCGTGCAGCGCGGTGAGATGCAGCGGGCCGAAGCCGCGCGGGTCCTGCGCGTCCAGCGAAGCGCCCTCGTCGAGCAGGTGGTCGAGCACCGCGGCAACCACGTTCTCGTCGCAGGCGGTGCCGGGCTCGGCACGTGCGCCCAGCAGCAGCAGCAGCGGCGTGACCCCGCCGGCGGCCACGGCGTCGATCTCGGCGCCGCCGTACAGCAGGGTGTCGAACAGCGCGACCAGGCGCGGGCGGTCGCGCGCGGTGAAACCGTAGAGGGCTGCGCAATGCAACGCGGTCAGGCCCTGGGCGTCGGTGGCGTGGATGTCGGCACCGGCCTTGATCAGGCGCCCGCACAGGTCCGGCAGCCCGAGCGCGGCGGCGAGCATCAGTACGGTCACCTCGCCGGGCAGGCGCTGCTGGTGACCGGCACCGGCTTCGAGCAGACGATCGACGATGTCGAGCTCGCGCATGCTGACCGCGGCCGACAGCGGCGTCGCACCGCTGTGTGCAGCCAGCGCCGGATCGGCACCGCGCGCAAGCAGCAGGTCGACGACCGCGCGATGGCCGCCGCCGCTGGCACGCAGCAGCGCGCTGCAGCCCTGCGCATCGATGGTGTCCACAGCGAAGCCGAGGTCGAGCAGGCGGCGCACCGCATCGGCATCGCCGGCCATCGCCGCACCGGGCAGGTCCGCCGGCTGCAGTGCGCGGCGGGGCAGTGCCCAGCCACGCCAGTCGAGCCAGTCGGCGAGGTCGCGGCGGCCGCCGGCCAGCGCCACGCCCAGCGGCGTCTGCCCGTCGGCTGCGCGCATGCCTGGGCTCGCACCCGCCCGCACCAGCGCCTTCAGCGCCGCCTCGCGGCCGAGGGCCGCGGCCAGGTGCAGCGCGGTCATGCCACGGCCATCGCGGGCATCGAGGTCGACGCCGATCGCGACCAGACGTTCGAGCAGTTGGTGCCAGCCCAGCCGCACCGCCAGTGACAGCGGCGGATCACCTTCGGGCGAGGCCGCGAACGGATCGGCACCGCGCTCCAGCAGTTCCAGCGCGAGGTGCTCCAGCGCGCGCGCGGCATGGTCGCCGTGGGCGCAGGCGGCAAGGAAGCGCGCCAGCCCGCCGGCGCCCGCCGGCGACACGTTGTGGCGCAGCATCGCCTGGAGGGCTTCCAGGGCTTCCGGGCCCTGCGCGAGCAGGCGGAAGATCGCGCTGTCGGCATCGCCCGTGCGTACGTCCGGATCTGCGCCGTGGGCCATCAGCCAGTCGATGCGGGCAGGCGTCACCGGCACCTCGTCGTCCTCGAGCAGGCTGCCGAGTTCGCGGGCGTCCACCAGCCCCAGCAGTGCGTCGAGGCGATCGGTGCGCGCTTCGCGCAGCGCGTCACGCAGCAAGGCCAGCGGCGCGCGGTCGGGCACCTCCGCATCGGCGCCGTCCGGAAGCACGCTGGCAGGCAGCGCATAGCCGGGGTCCAGCAGCGCCACCAGCGACCAGCGGCCCGCGGCCGCGGCGTGATCGAGCGGCGTGCGGCCGCCGGCGTCCGCCTGGTGCGGATCGAGCCCGAGTTCGACCAGGCGGCGCACCAGGCTGGCCGAGGGCGGATCGGCAAGCGCGGCCAATGCCAGCGCGCCCTGCCCCTGCGCATCGACCGCGCCGACGCTTGCGCCGGCAGCCAGCAGTGCCTCGAAAGTGGCAAGCCGCCCGCCACGCGCGGCCTCGAGCAGCGGCGTGCGCGAACTGGAGTCGGCCGGATCCGCCGCGGCACCGGCATCGAGCAGTGCGGCGACGACGTCGACATGGCCGGCGAACGCGGCCTCGTGCAGCGCGGTGCGTCCGCGCGCGTCGCGCGCATCCACCCTGGCCTTGTGGCGCAGCAGCAGCTGCACGCCGGCGGCATCGTCCTCGTCGCCACCGGCCGCGGCCAGGAGCGCCGGGGTGGCATCGGCAGGATGGGTGGCGGCGCCGCGCTCGAGCAGGAACTTCGCCAGACGCCAGTTGCCGGCGGCGCAGGCGATGCCGAGCGGGGTCAGGCCTTCGTCGTTGCGCGCATCCAGTTCCGCGGCGGCATCACGCAGCAAGGCGGCGACGCCGGGATCGGTGCTGCGCGCGGCATGGTGCAGCGGGGTGTTGCCCTCGTGGTCGCGCGCACGCGGATCGGCGCCGTTGGCCAGCAGCGTCATTACCGCTTCCGGTCGCCCGTGCCAGCTGTCGCGGGTGGCGGCCAGCAGCGGCGTCATGCCGGCGGTGGCGTCGTTGAGGTCCACGCCGCGGGCGATCAACGCGCGCAGCAGTCGCAGGTCCGGCAGCACCGCGGCCAGCACCACCAGCGCCCGCTGGTCGCGCCCACCGGCGGGCGGCGGCGCCATCGGATCCGCGCCGTGTTCGAGCAGTTCCAGCGCGCGGTCGACACGACCGGCGCGCGCGGCGGCATACAGCGCGGCATCGGGGTCACCTTCGACGACAGGCTCGACCACCTTCGGCATTTCGATATCGACGACGGGCAGCGGCAGGCGGGCGGCCGGTGCCAGCGCCTGCAGGCCGCGATGCGCAAGCCCGCTCCACACGGCGGCGAGCGCGGCCAGCCCCCAGCGCGCACCGCCATCGACCAGGCCCGGCCATGCCAGCACCACCGCCAGCGCGGCGATGCCCCCCGCGCCCAGCGCCAGCCACAGGCCGCGCAGCGCGCCGGCATCCTGTTCCGACAACGCCTGCCAGTGCGCGGACATGCTGCCACCTTGGCGTTCGAGCGCATGCCAGAACGGCCACGTCCGCCACAGCGCGATCAGCAGCAGACCACCACTGGCGCTCAGGCCCAGCGCGGCGCCCAGCGAGCCGCTCTGCCGCAGCGCCGACAGCGGCCACGCCACCAGCACCGCGGTGGTCACCAGCAGGCCGCCCCATGCCAGCAGCAGCGGCATGGACTGGGCCGGCAATGCACGGTCCAGGCGGGCGCCGCGTGCGGCCAGCGCGAACACCGGCTGCGCCAGCCACAGCCCGAGCGCCGCCAGCCACGGCGCAATGCCGGCCAGCAATACCAGCCCGGCACCCAGCGCATACAGCGCAATGCGATCGCGCCCGGCGGCGGGGCCCGGCTCAGGCATCGGTGCCCCAGTCCGCGGTCAACGGATCGGCGGCAGCCGACGGCGGCATCTGCAGGTGGAAGCGGTGCGCGGCGAGGTTGGCACGCACGGTCGCGATGTCCTCGCGTGCCAGCCGGCGCTCCGCGGTGAGCTCCACGTCGAGCACGAAGCGGAACGGCCCGAGCCGGTCCAGCAGGACCGCGGGCAGTACGGAGAAGTCGTCGCGCACGGCAAGGTAGACATAGGTGTCGTCCTTGCGCTGGCTCTTGTAGACGTAGGCGTGCATGGCCCGGAATACGGCTTGATGCACGCGATTGTGCGGGAAACGGGCTGTACAAGGAACCGCGGCGCGAACCGCGCGCACGGCATCACCGTAGCGGCGGCGACCGTCGTCGCACCTCCGTGCGAAGCGGATCCATCCTGCGCCGGAGGCGTCAGTGGTAGCCGGAATCCGAGCCGATCTTGCCGCGGAACACGTAGTACGACCACCCGGTGTAGCCGAGGATCAGCGGCAGCAGCACCACCAGCCCGACCAGCAGGAAGCCCTGCGACGAGGTGGGCGACGACGCCTCCCAGATCGACAGCGTCGGCGGCACGATGTTGGGCCACATGCCCAGCACCAGCCCCACGAAACCGAGGAAGAAGAAGCACAGGGTCAGCAGGAACGGCGTCGCGTCACGGCCCTCGCGCATCGCCGCGCGCCACAGCAGCACCGCATTCGCCAGCACCAGCAACGGCACCGGCGACAGCCACAGGAAGTTGTTGCCTTCGAACCAGCGCTCCATGACCTGCGACTCCAGGAACGGCAGCCACGCGCTCACCAGCCCCATGAACGCCGCCACCACCAGCACCAGTGGCCGGGTCAGCGTGCGCGCGATCTGCTGCAGCCGGCCCTCGGTCTTGAGGATCAGCCAGGTGCTGCCCAGCAGTGCATAGCCGAACACCACCGCCATGCCCGTCAGCATCGAGAACGGGCTGAACCAGCCGAGTGCGCCGCCGACGTAGCGGCCTTCCTGCAACGGCATGCCTTCGACCAGCGCACCGAGGATCACCCCCTGCGCGAACGTCGCCAACAGCGAGCCCACCGCGAAGGCCCCGCCCCAGAAGCGACGCGCCCGCCTGGCCTTGAAGCGGAACTCGAAGGCGACGCCGCGGAAGATCAGCGCGATGAGCATCAGCAGCACCGGCAGGTAGAGGGCCGACAACACCAGCGCATACGCCGCGGGGAAGGCGGCCAGCAGGGCCACGCCGCCCAGCACCAGCCAGGTCTCGTTGCCATCCCAGATCGGCGCGGCGGTGTTCATCATCTGATCGAGCTGGTGGCCGTCATCGGCGAACGGCGCGAGGATGCCCAGGCCGAGCACGAAGCCGTCGAGCAGCACGTACATCAGTACGCCGAAGCCGATCACTCCGAACCAGATCACCGGCAGCACGGTTTCCATGTCCATCAGCTCGCCCTCCCGCCCGGTTCGGGGGGCGACACATCGCCCTCGTCGGCACCGTCGGCGGCCGACAGCGGACGCCTCGGCGTGCGGTCCCCGTCTTCGGTCTCGGGCGCCGGCTCGAAGGGCATCGGGCCGCGACGCAGCAGCTTGTAGATGTAGCCGCCGCCCGCGCCGAACACGATCGCGTAGGCCAGCACGAACGCGCTCAGCGAGATCACCACGCTCGACACCTCCAGGTCGCTGACCGCGTCCTCGGTCCGCAGCAGGCCCTGCACCACCCACGGCTGGCGGCCGATCTCGACCACGAACCAGCCGGCAAGCACGGCGATGAAGCCGCTCGGTGCCATCAGCCGCCAGCCGTTCAACAGCCACGGCGTGTCGTACAGGCGCCCGCGCCGCCAGGCCCACAGCGAAAGCACGCTCAGCGCCAGCATGAGCAGCCCGATGCCCACCATCACCCGGAACGCGAAGAACACCGGCGCCACCGGCGGGCGATCCTCCGCCGGCACCGCCGTCAGCGGCTCGATCTCGCCATCCAGGCTGTGGGTGAGGATCACGCTGCCCAGGCGCGGGATCGCCACTTCGAAATTGTTGCGCTCGTTCGCCTCGTCGGGCACGCCGAAGACGACCAGCGGCACGCCGGCCCCGGGCTCACCGTGGTGCCAGTGGCCTTCCATGGCGGCGAGCTTGGTCGGCTGGTACTCGGAGGTGGCCAGGCCATGGAAATCGCCGACCACGATCTGCAGGGGCACGGTGATCGCGGCGAACGCGACCGCCAGCCTGAGCATCCGCCGCCCGGCTTCGATGTGGTCGCCGCGCCGCAGGTACCACGCACCCGCACCACCGATGACGAAGCACGTGGTGATGAAGGCGGCGAGCACCATGTGCGCCAGCCTGAACGGGAACGAGGGATTGAAGATGATCTGCCACCAGCTGACCGGGTGGAACATGTCGCCGACCATCTCGAAACCGGCGGGCGTGTGCAGCCAGCTGTTGGCCGAGAGGATCCAGAAGGTCGAGATCAGCGTGCCCAGCGCGACCATGCAGGTGGAGAAGAAATGCAGCTTCTCCGGCACCTTGCGCCAGCCGAACAGCATCACGCCCAGGAACGACGCTTCCAGGAAGAACGCCGTCAGCACTTCGTAGGCGAGCAGCGGCCCGAGGATGTGGCCGGCGCGTTCCGACAGCACCGACCAGTTGGTGCCGAACTGGAAGCTCATGACGATGCCCGACACCACGCCCATGCCGAACGAGATCGCGAAGATCTTCATCCAGAAGAAGTACATGTCGCGCCAGATCGTGTCGCGCGTGCGCAGCCAGCGCCATTGCAGGAACGCAAGCCAGGACGACAGGCCGACCGTGAACGCCGGGAACAGCACGTGGAACGAGATCACGAACCCGAACTGGATCCGCGAAAGCAGCAGTGCGTCCACCGTCACCTCGAAGCTGAACGGTGCTGCAGACTAGGGCGGAGCATGTGAGGCCGGCGTAGGCCGACCAGCGGGGTCGGAAAACCGGCGCCACGATGTGACGCACCACGTCAGTCTACGTGTCCTGACTTGGGAACCTCGGCAGAACGCGACCTGCTGCGTCATCGACTGTGACGGAGTTCGCATACTTTCAGCATCGATTCACGTACGGTGCACGCACAGGATGATCCGGATGCTTCCGGCGAACAGGGACGTGCAGACGGGGACGCGAAAGCGTCCCCGTCCTTTTTCCGGCCCCGGCACTGCCACCCGTGACCTGTGGCCCGCCCGTCCGCCGCACCCCGGCTGGTACCCTGCGGCGGTTTTTGCCCTTCCGGACTCCGCATGATCCGCCTGCTTCCGCTCGTCCTTTTCCTGGGCGCCTTCGCGCCTGCCCTCGCCCAGCCCGCCCAGCCGCTGACCCTGCACCAGGTGATGGCCGATCCGGACTGGATCGGCCCGCCGGTCGAACAGGCATGGTGGTCGTGGGACGGCCGGCGCGCCTTCTACACGCTCAAGCGCCCGGACAGCATCGTGCGCGACACCTGGGTGGTGCCGGTGGACGGTGGCGAGGGCGGCGAACGCGTCGACGGCCCGGCGCGGGCGGATATCGATGGCATGCAGGCCGCCTACGACCGCGGCCGCACGCGCATGGCCTACGTGCGCAATGGCGACGTGTTCGTGCGCGACCTGCGCAACGGCGCGCTGACCCAGCTCGGCCGCGGTGACGAGCGCGCGGCCTCACCGATGTGGGGCGACGACGGCGCGCTGGTATGGCGCGTCGGCAACGACCGCTGGTTCCGCTGGGATCCGCGCGAGGATGTCACCACCGCGATCGTGCTGCGCACCGAGGAGGATCCGGCTGCGGCGCCGAAGGAGGACGGCCTGCGCGAGCTGCAGCTGCGTCTGGTCGACACCCTGCGCGTGGAGCGCGAGCGCCGCGATGCCCAGCGCGAGCAGGATGCCGACTGGCGCCGTGCCGACCCCACCCGCGCGCCTGCGCCGATCCATCTTGGCCGCGACGTCACCATCGCCGCCAGTGCGCTGTCGCCCGATGGTCGCTACGTGCTGGTCGCCACCGAACCCAAGTCCGCCGACAAGGGCCAGGGCGGGCGCATGCCGAAGTACGTGACCGAATCGGGTTACGAGGAATTCGAGGACGTGCGCACCCGCGTCGGCCGCAACGACCCGGTCGCGCAGACGCTGTGGATGGTCGAGGTCGCCACCGGACAGGCGCAGAAGCTCGCGCTCGACGCGCTGCCCGGGATCGACCGCGATCCGCTTGCGGACCTGCGCCGCAGCGCCGGCCAGGAGCCGCTGAACGGCGTGCGCGCGGTGCGGCTGGAAGGCCAGGGCCCCGACGTGCTGCGCTGGGCGGGCGACAGCCGCCAGGCCGCGCTGATGCTGCATTCGGTCGACAACAAGGACCGCTGGCTGGTCACCGTGGACGCAGGCGCCACGTCGCCACGACTGCGTCACCGCCTCACCGACGAGGCATGGATCAACTGGAGCTTCAACGAGTTCGGCTGGATGCCGGACAACCGCACCCTGTGGTACCTGTCCGAGCACAGCGGGTACTCGCACCTCTACACCAGCGATGGCGGCACCACCCGCGCGCTGACCTCCGGGCGCTGGGAGGCCTCGGCGCCGGTGCTGGCCGCCGACGGCAGCACCTTCCTGTTCGTGTGCAACCGCGCCCGGCCGGGCGACTACGAGGTCTGCCAGGTCCCGGCCACCGGCGGCGAGGTGCGCGAAGTGACCGCGCTCGACGGCGTCGAGGATTTCCGCGAATCGCCGGACGGCCGCCGCCTGCTGGTGCGCCATTCCTCGAGCTACGTGCCGCCGCAGCTGGCGGTGATCGGCGTCGACGGCGCCGGCTACCGCCAGCTCACCGATACCCGCACCGCCGAATTCCGCGGCTTCGACTGGCTGGAGCCGGAAACCGTGCAGGTGCCGTCGAAGCACGGTGCCGGCACGATCTGGGGCAAGTACTACGGGCCGGCGACGATGGAGCCGGGCCGCGAGTATCCGATCGTGCTGTTCGTGCACGGCGCCGGCTACCTGCAGAACGTCAGCGACCGCTATCCGAACTACTTCCGCGAGCAGATGTTCCACAACATGCTGGTGCAGCAGGGCTACATCGTGCTGGACCTCGATTTCCGCGCATCGGAGGGTTACGGCCGCGACTGGCGCACGGCGATCTACCGGCAGATGGGCCACCCGGAACTCGAGGACTATCTGGACGGCATCGACTGGCTGGTCGACACCCGCCAGGGCGACCGCGACCGCGTCGGCATCTACGGCGGCAGCTACGGCGGCTTCATGGCCTTCATGGCGCTGATGCGCGAGCCGGGCGTGTTCAAGGCGGGTGCCGCGCTCCGCCCGGTCACCGACTGGACCCAGTACAACCACGCCTACACCGCCAACATCCTCAACACCCCGGCGATCGATCCCGAGGCCTACAGGGTGTCCTCGCCGATGGAGTACGCCGACCGCCTGCAGGACCACCTGCTGATCGCGCACGGCATGATCGACGACAACGTGTTCTACCGGGACTCGGTGATGATGGCGCAGCGGCTCATCGAGCTGCGCAAGGACAAGTGGGAGCTGGCGAGCTACCCGATGGAGCGCCATGCCTACCAGCACGCGGCATCCTGGTACGACCAGTACCGGCGCATCCACGAGCTGTTCGAGCGGGCGCTGAAGACGACGGAAGACCGGAACTGATCTCCGGGCTCCGCTGACGCGCCTGTACCCGTCGCCGCTTGGCACCCTTTCCCGCCGCCGCGGGAGAGGGCACGCCTCGCGCGCTCGCTGCGACAGGTACCACCGCCGAGGGAAGCATCGGAGCGCTGCCGATACAATCCCGGCATGGATGACATCGACACCGTACGCGACTACCTCACCGGCCTCCAGGACCGCATCTGCGCGGCGATGGAGGCAGCCGATGGCACCGCGCGCTTCCACGAGGATGCGTGGACGCGTGAACCCACGCCCGGCAGCACCGCGCTCGGCGGAGGCGGACGCACCCGCGTCATGCGCGAGGGCGCGGTGTTCGAACAGGCGGGCATCGGCTTTTCCGACGTGTTCGGCGAGCGCCTGCCGCCCTCGGCGACCGCGGCGCGGCCGGAACTCGCCGGTGCATCGTGGCGCGCGACGGGGGTGTCGCTGGTGTTCCACCCGCGCAATCCGCATGTGCCCACCACCCATGCCAACGTGCGCCACTTCCGCGCCGAACGCGATGGCGAAACGGTGGCGTGGTGGTTCGGCGGCGGTTTCGACCTCACGCCGTTCTATCCGGTCGACGAGGACGTGCTGCACTGGCACCGCACCGCCCGCGCGCTGTGCGAACCGTTCGGCGGCCAGTCGCGCTACGACGCACACAAGAAGTGGTGCGACGAGTATTTCTTCCTGAAGCACCGCGGCGAGACCCGTGGCGTCGGCGGGCTGTTCTTCGACGACCTCGGCGAGGATTTCGAGCGCGACTTCGCCTACATGCGCGCGGTCGGCGACGGTTTTCTCGACGCGTGGCTGCCGATCGTGGAGCGGCGTCGCGACACCCCGTACGGCGACCGCGAGCGCGACTTCCAGCTCTACCGGCGCGGCCGCTATGTCGAATTCAACCTGGTGTGGGACCGCGGCACGCTGTTCGGGCTGCAGTCCGGCGGGCGCACCGAATCGATCCTGATGAGCCTGCCGCCGCTGGCGCGCTGGGAATACGGCCATGTGCCGGAGCCGGGCAGCGCGGAAGCACGCCTGGCCGACTACCTGCGCCCCCGCGACTGGCTGTCCGAGCTGGGCTGAGGGAGACGCGACGCCTGCGCAATTGCCGGGTCGGAATGGGCCCGCGGCCCTCACCCCTTCCCCTCTCCCGCGCGCGGGAGAGGGTGCCCGGAGGGCGGGTGAGGGCAGCCCTCAGCGCGCGTCGACCGGGTTCATTTCCTCGACCAGGTGGCCGGCGTCATACACCGTATCCAGCGCCTCGATCATCGCCGCGCTGTGCACCGACACCGTGCGGTTGAGCGTCTCGTCGTACCAGAAGCTGCCGCCCAGCGAATGGATGTTGCCGTCGAAGGCCAGGCCCACCACCTCGGCATCACGGTTGATCACCGGGCTGCCTGAATTGCCGCCGATGATGTCGTTGGTGCTGACGAAGTTGAAGCGTGCATCGAGATCGAGCTCGTCCTTCGCCTCCATCCAGCGCTCGGGAAGCGCGTACGGGGCGAAGCCGGTGGCACGCTCGAACACCCCACCGATCTGCGTGTACGGCGCGATCTCGTTGCCGTTCTCGTTCCAGCCGCGCACCTCGCCGTACGACAGGCGCAGGGTGAAGGTGGCATCGGGATAGACGTTGGTGCCGTACTTCGCGAAACGGGTGCGGGCGATCGACTCGGCATTGCGCGCTTCCACCGCATCGACCTCGGATTCGAAGCGGCTGCGGAGCGCGCGCGATTCCGCATCCAGCGCACGCGCGAGGCGGATGAACGGATCCTCGGAGGCATCGACCGCGGCCTTGCCTCCGCGCCACAGGCGCTCGCGCTCGGCGGCATCACCCAGCGTCGTGCCGCCGACGAGTTCCGCGGCCAGCGCTTCCGGCGACCTGCCGGCGAACACCTGGCGCACGGTCGGGTGGTCGGTGCCCAGCAGTTCGCGGAACTTGCTCAGCGAATGGGTCAGCTTGACCGTCTCGAACCCCGGGTACACCGGCGACTTCGAGAACAGTGTCTGCTCCAGCCGCGCAAGGCCCGCATCCTGGAACTCGGGCAGGCGCTCGGCATTGGGCTTCGGGCGCTCGTCGCCGCCGCGCAGCAGGATGGATGCGAACTGGAAGTAGCGGCTGTCGAACGCACGCTGCTGGCCGATCAGCATGTGCGGGTAATACAGCGTGCGCCGCACCTGCTGCGCCTGCGCGATCTCGTCCCATGGCGTGGACGACTCGGCGGCAGTGCGCAGTTCCGCTTCCTCGCGGCGCTTGGCCGCGAACACCTGCGGATCGAGCAGCGCCTGCAGCTGGCCGCGGAAGACCTTGTAGCTGTTCTCGGTGAAGGTGAGGTCCGACTGCGCCTGGCGCGCGGCTTCCTCGCCACCGCGGCTGTACTGCGCCAGCATCGCGCGGCGCTCGGCCAGCAGCAGCAGGTTGTTGATGAGGTCGACGTCGCGTACGCGCTCGAGCTGGGCGACGGTGAGCTGGCGCTGGGTGCGGCCGGGGTGGCCGGTGACCATGGTCAGCTCGCCCGGCTGCGCGCCGGCCGGGTTGATGCGGAAGTGGTGCTCGACCTTTGCCGGCTGCCCATTCTCGTAGGCACGCAGCAGGCCCATGTCGAGGTTGTAGCGCGGGAAATTGAAATTGTCCGGGTCGCCGCCGAAGAAGCCCACCGAATACTCCGGCGAGAACACCAGCCGCACGTCCTGGTAGCGCTTGTAGGCGTACAGGTGGTGCTGGCCGCCTGCGTACAGCGACACCACGTCGCAGCGCCTGCCCGATGCATCGCCGGCGACGCACTCGTCCTCGATGCGCGAGACCTCGGCGTTGCGCGCATCGATGTACTCGCGCCCGGACTTGCCCGCGGTCACCTTCGCGATGCGCCCGGTGACGTCGGTGATCTCCTGCAGCACATTGAGTTCCTCGGCCGGGCACTGCAGTTCCTCGCCGCGCGAACCGGCCACGAAACCGTCGTTGAGGCGGTCGTTCTCCGCCGACGACAGGCCCTGCACGCAGCCGACGATGCAGTGCGCGTTGGTCAGCACCAGGCCCTCCCCGGACACGAACGAGCCCGAGCAGCCGCCGGCCAGGCGCACCGAGGAGCGCATCGCGTTGCGCACCCAGTCTTCGCCCGGGCTGAAGTCGTAGGCGGACTGCAGCGCGCGGGTGGGCAGGTTGTCGAGCGTCCACATGCCCTCGGCGGCGGACGCGGAAGCGGAGACCAGACTGGCGACGGCCAGGGCAAGCAGGTGTTTCATCGAAGCGGCCTTGTGCGGCGGAACCGGAAGGCCGGATCGTAGCGGAATCGGCGGCTGGACCGCCCATGCTGGGACGCGGTTCACCGACAGGGGGCGGCCATCGGCGACAATAGCGCGGTCTTTCGCCATCTCGCCGACCCATGTACGGCCGCGAACGCCGGAAAACCACCGATGCCGATCACGACGCGCTGCGCGCCGCGTTGACGCCTGCGCAGCGTGCGGCGCTACCGCTGCTGGAACGGTTCGGCTGGAAACTGCGGTTCGTGCGTCGCCCGCTGTTCCAGGATCCGGTGCCGATCCTGTTCGACCGCGAGGGTTCGCGTTGGGTCACCCTGGAACCCGACGGCTCGATCAACGAGAACCCGGGCTTCAAGCTGCGCGACTGAACAACGCGTTTGCGCGCGATCAATGCGGCGACCACCGCGGCGGTGCCATCCTGTCGATCCATCCGGACCGGAGCAGGCAATGACCATCCACACGCTTGACGGCCGTACCGCCCTGGTGACTGGCGGCGCACGCGGCATCGGCGCAGCGATCGTGCGTCGGCTGCACGCCGAGGGCGCCAACGTGGTGATCACCGACCTCCTCGACGCCGAAGGTGAAGCGCTGGCGGCAGGACTCGGCCAGCGGGCCCTGTTCGTCCATCACGATGTCGCCGACGAGGCCGGCTGGCAGGCGGCGGTCGCCGCCGCGGTGGAGCGCTTCGGCGCCCTGCACGTGCTGGTCAACAACGCCGGCGTGTACCAGCCCGGCGCGGTCGAGGACACCAGCACTGCCACCTTCGAGTGGATGGTCCGGGTCAACCAGACCGGCACCTTCCTCGGCATGAAGCACGCGCTGGAGCCGATGAAGGCCGCCGGCGGGGGCAGCATCGTCAACATCTCCTCGATTGCCGGCATGGTGGGCTTCCCCGGCGCCTGCGCCTATGTCGGCACCAAGTGGGCGGTGCGCGGGATGACCAAGACCGTGGCCTTGGAGTTCGCCCGACATCGCATCCGCGTCAACTCGGTGCACCCGGGGTTCATCGACACGCCGATGCTGGCCGGCAACTCCGACGAGGCGAACGCGGCCGGCATCGCCGCGACGCCGTTGAAGCGGGTCGGGCAGCCGGACGACATCGCCGCCGCGGTGGCCTATCTGGCCGGCGACGGCGCGTCGTTCGTCACCGGCACCGAACTGGTCGTCGACGGCGGTTACGTGCTGTAGCGCGCGTCAGCGCACCACCAGCACCGGCACGCTGCTGCGTCCGACCACGGCCTGGGTCTGGCTGCCCAGCAGCAGCCGGCCGAGGCCGCTGCGCCCGTGCGATGCCATCACCACCAGGTCGCAGCCGTGCTCGCGTGCGGTGTCGATGATCGCCTCCGCGGGTGCGCGGTCCTCCACGTGCAGCACCTGCGCCGTCACCCCGTGACGGCCGGCGAGCGCGGCTGCCGCGGCGAGGCAGGCATCGGCCTGTTCGCGTGCACCGGCGCGGTATTCGTTGACCAGCTCGCCGGCGGCACCGAACCCGGTGGGGTCGGCCAGCGCCGTGTTCCAGGGTTCCGACACCGTCAGCACTGTCAGCCGTGCGTCCAGTGCGGCGGCGAGGGCGGCGGCATGCGCCACTCCACGCAGGGCGAGTTCCGAGCCGTCAGTGGTGGCGAGGATGTGGGTGTACATGGGCATGCGCTCCAGCCGGGCGGGCCACCATGCTGCCATGACGGGAAGCGGCATCCGGGGCCACCCTTCGTCCACGCCGGCTCCACGCACCTGCATTCAGCATGCGCGCCACCCTCGCGCCCATCCCGGGCATGGAGTCGCACATGTCCTCGTTCGCCATCTATCTCGCGGGAATGCTGGTCCTGATCATCGGCCTGGCGGCCGGCGCCTATTTCGCCGGTGTCGCGATGCAGTGGATCGTGGTCGGCGCCGTGGTGCTGCTGGGCATCGGCATGGTCACCGCGGTGTCGCGCACGCGGCAGAAGGACCCGGCCGCCTGAGCCGGGGCTCAGCCCGGCTGCAGGTTGGCGTAGGCCAGCACCAGCCACTTGCTGCCGGCCTCGTCGAAGTTCACCTGCACCCGCGCGTGCGCGCCGTTGCCCTCGATGTCGGTCACCACGCCGCTGCCGAACTTGGCATGGGCGACGTTCTGCCCGAGCCGGAAACCCGGCGCGGCGTCGTCGACGATGGCATGGCCGGCCCGCCGCGGCATCGCGTACGACGGCCGTGGTGCGGGCGTGCGCGGGCGCACCTCGTTCAACAGCTGCGACGGGATCTCGCGCAGGAAGCGCGACGGCAGGCCAAGCATGTCCTGGCCATGCAGCCGGCGTGACTCGGCGTAGCTGAGCACCAGCTTCTGCCGCGCACGGGTGATGCCGACGTAGGCCAGCCTGCGCTCTTCCTCGAGGCGGCCGCTCTCGTCGATCGAACGCTGGTTCGGGAACAGGCCTTCCTCGACGCCGGCCAGGAACACCAGCGGGAATTCCAGCCCCTTGGCACTGTGCAGCGTCATCAGCTGCACGCCATCCTCGCCGGCCTGCGCCTGGCCCTCGCCGGCTTCCAGCGCGGCATAGGCAAGGAACGCCACCAGCTCGGTGAGCGCCGCGGGTTCCTCGTCGTCGCCCGGCACGAAGCGCGACGCCACCGACACCAGCTCGTCGAGGTTGTCGATGCGCGATTCCGAATCCAGGCCGCCGCGGCTTTCCTTGGCCCAGTGCTCGCGCAGCCCGGAGCGCGCCAGCATGTGGTCGATCTTCTCCGGCAGCGGCAGGTCGTCCACCTCGCCCGCCAGCGCATCGATCAGCGCATGGAACGCCGCCAGCGCATTGCGCGCGCGCGCGGCCAGCACGCTGTCGTGCTGCGTGCGCAGCGATGCATCCCACAGCGACAGGCCATCGGCGCGTGCGCGCATGCGCACCTCGTCGAGCGTGCGCCCGCCGATGCCGCGCGCCGGCGTGTTGACCGCACGCTCGAACGCGGCGTCGTCGGCACGGTTGGCGAACAGGCGCATATAGGCCAGCGCGTCCTTGATCTCGGCACGCTCGAAGAAGCGCACGCCGCCATAGACGCGGTAGGGGATCTGTTCGGCGATCAGCTGTTCCTCGATCGCGCGCGACTGCGCATTGCTGCGGTAGAGCACCGCGCAATCGCCATAGCTGCCACCGTCGCGCACCCACTGGCGGGCACGCTCGACGATGTAGCGCGCCTCGTCGATCTCGTTGTAGGCGGCATACAGGTCGATCGGATCGCCTTGCCCGCTCTCGGTCCACAGCTGCTTGCCGAGGCGGTCGGGGTTGTGCGCGATCACCGCGTTGGCGGCGTCGAGGATATTGGCGGTCGACCGGTAGTTCTGTTCCAGGCGGATGGTCCGCGCGCTGTCGCCGTCGGCACCGCCAAAGTCGCGCAGGAAACGCTGCACGTTCTCGACTTTGGCGCCGCGCCAGCCGTAGATCGCCTGGTCGTCGTCGCCGACCACGAACACCTGCCCGCTGTCGCCGGCCAGCACGCGCACGAACGCGTACTGGATGGCATTGGTGTCCTGGAACTCGTCGACCAGCAGATGGGTGAAGCGGCGCCGGTAATGGGCGAGGATCGCGGCGTTGTCGCGCAGCAGTTCGTGCGCGCGCAGCAGCAGTTCGGCGAAGTCCACCAGCCCGGCACGGTCGCAGCGCTCCTGGTACAGCGCGTACGCGCGGCGCATGGCGCTGCCCCATTCGTCGCCGGGCTCGTCCTGCAGGTGCTGCGCGCGGCGGCCCTCGTCCTTCTGCGCGTTGATCCACCAGGCGATCTGGCGCGGCGGAAAACGTGCTTCGTCGAGTTCGAGCTGCTGCACCACGCGCTTGACCAGGCGCAGCTGGTCCTCGGAATCGAGGATCTGGAAGCCTTCGGGCAGCTTCGCGTCCTGCCAGTGCAGGCGCAGCAGGCGGTGGGCGAGGCCGTGGAAGGTACCGATCCACAGGCCGCGCGCGCCGTTGGGCAGCAGCGGCTCGGCGCGGTGGCGCATCTCCGCCGCGGCCTTGTTGGTGAAGGTGACCGCGAAGATGCCGTGCGCGGGCACCCCGTGCACGGCATTGAGCCAGGCGATGCGGTGGGTGAGCACGCGGGTCTTGCCGGAGCCTGCGCCGGCGAGCACGAGGTAATGCCCCGGCGGCGCCGACACGGCCTCGCGCTGGGCCGCGTTGAGGCCGTCGAGCAGGTACGAAACATCCATGCGCGCAGTTTACGCGAGTGCGTCGCAGGGCCCGGGATTCACGCCGACGCGCCCAGCCGCGCGAGCACCTCGTCGAAGGGTGCGGGGCGCGCCAGCAGAAAACCCTGGAACTCGCCGCAGCCGCGCGTGTGCAGCCAGCTGAACTGGGCCTCGGTCTCCACCCCCTCGGCGGTGACCTCCAGCCCGAGGCTGCGCGCCATGCCCAGGATCGCCTCGCTGATCGCCTCGTTGCCGGGATCACTGCCCAGGTCGCGCACGAACGACTGGTCGAGCTTGAGGCGCTGCAGCGGCAGGGCCTTCAGGTAGGCGAGGCTGGAATAGCCGGTGCCGAAATCATCGATCGCAAGCGACGCGCCCAGCGCGCTCAGGTCCTGCATCACGGTGCGGGCGTCGGCGGGGCTGTCCAGCAGCACGCTCTCGGTGAGTTCGAGTTCCAGCCGCCCCGGCGGCAGGCCGTAGTCGCTGACGGCCGACGCGACATCGGCGACCAGGCCTTCCTGGAACTGCAGAGCGGAGACGTTCACGCCCATCCGCAGGCGGCCCCAGCCGCGCTCGTCGAGCTGGCACCAGCGGCGCGCGGCCTCGCCCAGCACCCAGCGCCCCAGTGCCAGCACCAGCCCGGATTCCTCGCAGGCCGCCATGAACTCGCCAGGTCCGAGCAGGCCGCGCTCCGGATGCCGCCAGCGCACCAGCGCCTCCATGCCGCAGGGGCGGCGCCCACTGTCGAACTGCAGCTGGAAGGCAAGTTCGAACTCGTCGTGTCGCAGCGCACGGTGCAGGTCCTGGATCAGCTCCAGCCGCTGTCCGGCACGCGGATCGAAGGCGGGCCGGTAGGCGACGCTGCGGTTGCGTCCCAGCCGCTTGGCCTGCGCACCCGCCTGGCTGGCGGTGCGCAGCAGGGTCTGGCCGTCGTCGCCATCGAAGGGGTGGCGGCTGTAGCCGATGCTCGGTGTCACGTGCAGCGAGACACCACGCACGGTGCGCGCCTCCGCCACCGCCGCGCGCAGCGATTCCACCTGCCGCGACAGCTCGGCATCGTCACTGCAGCACAGCAGCACGCCGAACTCGTCGCCGCCCAGGCGCGCGACCAGGCTGCCATCGCCGGCCGCGGCCTCGAGGCGCTGCGCGACCGCCACCAGCAGCTCGTCGCCGACCACGTGGCCGAGGCTGTCGTTGACCAGCTGGAAGCGGTCGAGGTCGAGGAAGCACGCGGCCACCAGCCCGTTACGCCCGGCGATGGCCGCATCGATCGCCCGGATGAGGTGGTCGCGGTTGGACAGGCCGGTCAGCGCGTCGTGGCTGGCGCGGAATGCGCGCTCCTCGGCGTCGCGACGACGCGCGGTGATATCGGTCACCAGGCCGACGTAATGGGTGACCACGCCGCCGGCGTCCGGCACCGGGCCCATGCGCACCTCCAGCCAGCGCGGGTCGTCGGGATCGCGTTGATCGTGGACCTCGGCCGCGGCTTCCTCGCCCCGCCGTATCGCCTCGCGCAATGCCGCGGTGGCGCGGGCGTCGACGACCTCCGGTGCACTGGCGTCGCTCTCCAGCCCCTCGCCCGTCACGCCGGTGCCGGTCAGGCGGTTGAAGGCCGCGTTCGCGTACACCAGTCGATCGGCCGCGACATCAAGGACGAACAACCCCTCCTCGCTGGCGGCCACCGCGCGGCGCAGCAGGCGCAGGTCGGCCTCCGCGCGAACCCGGTCGCTCACGTCCAGGGCGATCACCAGCCGCGCAGGCCTGTCCCGGAACGACAGCAGGTCGCTGGCGAAGATGAGGGCGTGGAAGACGCTGCCATCGCGCTTGCGGTGCAGCCAGACACGATGGCCATAGGCGCGCGGATGCGTCTGGATCTCCTCGCGCACATCCTCGAGCCGGCCCTCGGCCAGCAGCTCGGCGGCGTTGAGGGCGAGGAACTCGTCGTGGCTGTAGCCGTACTTGTGCACGGCCGCCCCGTTGACCTCGAGGATCGCCAGCGTCTCGCGGTCGAACACGCAGGCCGGCAGCGGATGCTGCTCGTAGAGGAAGCGGTACTGCGCCTCGACGTCGCGCACCCGCTCGCGCAGGTGCCCCACGGTGTGCTCGGAGGCCTCGATGCTGCGGCGCATGCTCTGTTCGCGGCGCGCGGCGACACCCAGGAAGCGCAGGCCGGCAAGCCACGCCAGCGCCAGGCCGGCGACACCGGCGGCCAGCGCCGCCACGAACGCCCACCAGCCCCCGTACAGGGCCCTGGGTGTCATCCCGACGGTGGCCACCAGCGGCAGGCCGTCCACGGTGCGGTAGGCCACCACGCGCTGGCGCCCGTCGAGCCGGCTGCGGGCGTCGACGATGCCGCGCGGCGTCGTATCGATCCGGGCGAAGACCGGCGAATGCGTGGCCGACATCCCGGTATGCCGGGTCCCGCTGTCCGACCGCGCCACCAGCACCGCGTCGCGGGTGAGCACGGTGGCGATGCCGTGCTCGCCGACCTCGTGCTCGGACAGCACCTCGTCGAAGAACCGCAGATCCAGCGCGCCCACAAGCCAACGGTCGGCACTGCCGGGGCCGGGCAGGATCCGCATCGCCAGCCCCATCTGCCAGGCACCCGATGCTGCACGTTCGGGCGGCCCGACGTGCAACGTCCACGGCGCCGCCGCGCCATCGGCGAACGGGGGCGGGAGGCCGGCCTCGCGCACCTCCAGGCCGTGCACGTCGGGATGGCGGTCATCGAAGGTGAGCAGCGCGTCGCGCAACAGCGCCGGCGCCTGCTGCGGCGCGATGCGCTCGTACAGGCGCAGGTCGGTGCCCATGCCGGTCATGCCGCGGGCCAGGCTGGCGAACGCGTGGCGCAGTTCGCGGGCATGGCTGTCGGCGAGGGTGAGCACATAGCGTTCGCCGGCATCGCGACGGACCCGGTAGTCGTTCCATGCCACCGCGCAGGCGACCAGCGCGACCGCGACCAGCAGGGCGCCCCCCAGCCGCAGCGCACGCGCGCGGCGGCTCCCGGTGTCGTGCAAGGGCCTGCGGCCGTCCATCCGCGCTCCTGTTCCTGCCCGGGTCCCGGGCATTCCCTCGTCCATCGGGCCATCCTCGTCGCGCACGCGTCAACCGCGCGTCACCACGCGGCACCACACCACCGCCGCGGGCGCCGTCCTAGACTCGCGGTCCTCTTTGCCACAGCGAGTGCGGACATGATCGACCTCTTCTACTGGCCCACGCCCAACGGCCACAAGATCACCCTGTTCCTGGAGGAGACCGGCCTCGATTACACGTTGCATCCGGTCGATATCGGCCGCGGCGCGCAGTTCGAGGACGCCTTCCTGGCGATCTCGCCCAACAACAAGATGCCGGCGATCATCGACCGCGCCCCGGCCGACGGTGGCGACCGGATCACCGTGTTCGAATCCGGCGCGATCCTGCAGTACCTGGCCGAAAAGACCGGCCGCTTCCTGCCCACCGACCTGCGCCAGCGCATCGCCACGATCGAATGGCTGACCTGGCAGATGGCCGGGCTGGGCCCGATGACCGGCCAGTACGGACACTTCAACGTCTATGCGCCGGAGAGGATCGACTACGCGATCGAGCGCTACACGCGCGAGGTCGAACGCCTGCTGGGCGTGCTCGACCGCCGCCTCGACGGCCGCGCGTTCATCGCCGGCGACGACTACACCATCGCCGACATGGCGGCGTACCCGTGGATCAACGTCTACGACAAGGCGCCGATCGACCTGTCGCCATTCGCCGAGGTTCGGCGCTGGCATGCCTCGATCGCGGAGCGCCCCGCCACGCAGCGCGCGTACGCGCTGGCGAAGCAGGTCAACCCGAATGCGGGCCAGCCGATGAGCGAGGACGAGAAGAAGGTGCTGTTCGGCAGGCGCTGAGCCGGCCGGTGCGGCCGCAGCCCCGACCCCAGCCGATACACTGGGGTCCCTGCTCCACCGGACCCGCCATGCGCTCGATGTTCGCCGCCGCCGCCCTGATGTTCGCCATCGCCGCCACCTCGCCTGCCGCCGAGCGCAGGCTCACCCTCGAAGCGATCACCGGCGACGCGCCGCTGTCTGGGCCGACGCTCATGAAGCCGCAGGTCGCGCCCGACGGCTCGCGGGTGACCTTCCTGCGCGGCAAGGATGCGGACCGCAACCGCCTGGACCTCTGGGAGTACCACGTCGACAGTGGCGAGACCCGCATGCTGGTGGATTCGGCGGTGGTGCTGCCGGGCGAGGAGACCCTCAGCGACGAGGAGAAGGCACGCCGCGAGCGCCAGCGCATCGCCGGACTGTCGGGCATCGTCGACTACCAGTGGTCGCCGGATGCGGCGAGCCTGCTGTTCCCGCTCGGCGGCGAGCTGTACCTGTACGACCTGTCGAAGCAGGGCGCGGACGCAGTGCGCCAACTCACCCATGGCGGCGGTTTCGCCACCGACCCGAAACTCTCCCCGCGCGGCGGCTACGTGAGCTTCGTGCGCGCCCGCAACCTGTGGGTGATCGACCTCGCCTCGGGCGCCGAGCGCCAGCTGACCTTCGACGGCAGCGAGACCATCGGCAATGGCGTGGCCGAATTCGTCGCCGACGAGGAGATGGGTCGCCACACCGGCTACTGGTGGGCGCCCGATGATTCCACCATCGCCTACGCACGCATCGACGAATCGCCGGTGCCGGTGCAGAAGCGCCCCGAGGTCTATGCCGACCGCACCGAGATCGTCGAGCAGCGCTATCCGGCGGCCGGCGACGACAACGTGCGCGTGCAGCTGTTCGTGATCGCGCCCGGCGCTGACACGCCGGCTCCACGCGAAATCGATCTCGGCCCCGAGCAAGACATCTACCTTGCCCGCGTGCAGTGGCGCGATCCGCAGCGGCTGACCTTCCAGCGCCAGTCGCGCGACCAGCAGACGCTGGACCTGATCGAGGTGGTGCTGGCCGATGGCCGCCAGCGCACGCTCCTCACCGAGACTTCCGATACCTGGGTGCCGCTGCACGACAACCTGCACTTCCTGCGCGACGGCCGCTTCGTCTGGGGTTCCGAGCGCAGCGGCTACGAGCATCTCTACCTCGCCTCCGAGGACGGGCGTACCTTGGCGCCGCTGACCTCCGGCGAATGGGTGGTCGACGGCCTGCTGGCGGTCGACGAGGACCGCGGCCTGGCGTGGTTCGCCGGCACCCGCGACGGTGCCACCCAGCGCCATGTCTATTCGGTGCCACTGGCCGGTGGCGAGCCGACCCGGCTCACCCGCCAGCCGGGCATGCACAACGCGAGTTTCGCGCGCAATGCCAGCGTGTTCGTCGACAGCTGGTCCAATACCACCACGCCGCCGCAGATCGACCTGCTGCATGCCGACGGCCGCCATATCGCCACCCTGGTCGACAACGACCTTGCCGACCCGCAGCACCCGTACGCGCCCTATCGCGACGCCCACCTGCCGACCGAATTCGGCACGCTGACCGCCGCCGACGGCGCGACCGAACTGCATTACAGCCTGATCCGCCCGGCGGACTTCGATGCGTCGAAGCAGTATCCGGTGGTGGTGTTCGTCTACGGCGGCCCTGCCGCGCAGACCGTGCTTGAGAGCTGGCCCGGCCGCGCCGATGCGTTCTTCAACCAGTACCTCGCCCAGCAGGGCTATGTGGTGTTCTCGCTCGACAACCGCGGCACCCCGCGCCGCGGCAAGGCGTTCGGCGGCTCGCTGTACCGCCGCCAGGGCACCGTGGAGATCGAGGACCAGCTGGCCGGCGTCGCGTGGCTGCGCGAGCAGTCCTGGGTGGATGCCGAACGCATCGCCGTGCACGGCTGGTCGAACGGTGGCTACATGACGCTGATGCTGCTGGCGAAGGCCCCCGACGCCTATGCCTGCGGCATCGCCGGCGCACCGGTGGCGGACTGGGCGCTGTACGACACCCACTACACCGAGCGCTACATGCACCTGCCCAGCGCCAATCCCGCGGGCTACCGCGAGGCCAGCGTGTTCACCCATGCCGGCAACATCCGCCCCGGCGCGCTGCTGCTGGTGCACGGCATGGCCGACGACAACGTGCTGTTCTCCAATTCCACCCAGCTGATGGGCCAGTTGCAGCAGGCCGGCATCCCCTTCGAGCTGATGACCTACCCGGGTGCCAAGCATGGCCTGCGCGGCGCCGACGCGCTGCACCGCTACCGCATTGGCGAGGCCTTCCTGGGGCGCTGCCTGGCGCCCTGAACGCCACGCCTGAACCGCGCGGTCGTGAACGGAACGCTTGCGAACCGCTCCGTATACTCCGCCTCCCGTCGAATCCAGCCATGGGCCCTGCCGCGCAGATGCCGTTGTCCACCGCTCCGGCGCCGATCGAGGCGCTCGCCATCCGCGCGTATACCGCCACCACCGCACTCGGCCGCGGCCGCCAGGCCCAGGCCGATGCGCTGTCCGCGCGCCGCGGCGGGCTGCGCCGCAACGACTTCGGCACCGACCCGCTCGACACCTGGATCGGCCGCGTCGATGGCCTTGAGGACGCCGCGCTGCCGCAGGCACTGGCGGCATGGGAATGCCGCAACAACCGCCTCGCCTGGCTGGCCCTGCAGCAGGACGGGCTGATGGACGCGGTCGATGCGATCCGCACGCGCCACGGCGCCGGCCGCGTGGCCATCGTCATCGGCACCTCGACCTCCAGCATCGGCGCCACCGAGGAAGCGTATGCACGTGCGCAGGATGGCCAGGTGCCGGCGGACCTGCAGCGCCCCGCCGTGCACCAGCCGCATTCGCTGGGCGGCTTCGTGCAGGCGGCGACCGGGCTGGCCGGCCCCTGCATCACCGTGGCCACCGCGTGTTCGTCGAGCGCCAAGGTGTTCGCGCAGGCGGCACGGCTGATCCACGCCGGTATCGCCGATGCGGCGCTGGTCGGTGGCGTCGACACGCTGTGCGGCAGCGTGCTGTTCGGCTTCAACTCGCTGGGGCTGGTGTCGACGCAGCCGGCGCGCCCGTTCGATCGCGACCGCGACGGCCTGTCGCTGGGCGAGGCCGGCGGCTTCGCGGTGCTCGAGCGCGATGACGGCGATGCCGCGCTGCGCCTGTGCGGCTATGGCGAATCCAGCGATGCCCACCACATGTCCGCGCCGCACCCGGAGGGCCTCGGCGCACGGCTGGCGATGGGCGATGCACTGGCACGCGCCGCGATCGCCCCCGACGCGGTCGGCTATCTCAACCTGCACGGCACCGCGACGCCGGCCAACGATGCGGTCGAAGCGCGCGCGATCGCGGCGCTGTTCGGCGAGGGCCTGCATGCGGGCTCCACCAAGGGCTGGACCGGCCACACCCTGGGCGCCGCCGGCATCGTCGAGTCGGTGTTCGCGCTGATCGCGCTCGAGGACGGCCTGCTGCCAGGCACCCTCAACAGCACGTCGCCGGATGCCGCCTGCGGGCCGCAGCTGCGTTTCGACAACGCCCAGCGTCGCATCGACTACGCAATGAACAACTCGTTCGGCTTCGGCGGCAACAACTGCTCGCTGGTGTTCGGCCGCGCATGAAGGATGTCTCCGGTTTGATCGCCTCGGTATTCGTCATCGCCGCCCGGTGCGCGCGATGAATCCGCTTGTCGCCCGCATTGCCGGGGTCGGTTTCTGGGCCAGCGGCCTGCCCTCGTGGGATGCCGCGCAGGCCTTCGTTGCCGACGGCCGCCTGCCGGACAACGCGCCCCGCCGGCCATCGCCGGAACTGCTGGCCGCCAACGAACGCCGTCGCGCACCGGAATCGGTGGCGGTGGCGCTGGAGGTCGCGCTCGCGGCCACCCGTGCATCCGGCCGGGATCCGGCGACGCTCGCATCGATCTTCGCCTCCGGCCATGGCGATTTCGGCATCACCGGCTACATGTGCGAGACGCTCGCCGACGACCCGCGGTCGATCTCGCCGATCCGCTTCCACAACTCGGTGCACAACGCCGCCGCGGGCTACTGGACGATCGGTGCCGGCTGCACCGCCACCACCACCGCGATCAGTGCCGGTCCAGCCACCTTCGCGCAGGGCCTGCTGGAGGCACTCTCGCAGCTGGCGACGGGCACCCCGGCGGTGCTGCTGGTGGCCTACGACGTCGAATCCACTGGCCTGCTGGGCGCGCTCACGCCGAGCGAACAACTGCTTGGCGGTGCGCTGGTGCTGACGGCTGCAGGCGAAGGCCAGGGCCCGCTGTTGCGTGCCGCGCTGCGCACCGGCGACACCACGCCGGAGGCACCCGGCCCGCTCGCGCGGCGCTTGCACGGCAACGCGATGGCGCCGATGCTGCCCCTGTTCGATGCACTCGCCGCCGGCGCCGGCGCCGGACGGGTGATGCTCGATGCCGGCGCGGCACAGGCCCTGGAGGTTGAATTGGAGGGGATGCATGTCTGATCCGGCGCGCCTGCACCGCGGCAACGTCGCGGTGGTGATCCCGGCGCTCAACGAGGCACTGCGCATCCGCGAAGTGGTCACCGGCGCACTGGCCGAGTGCGAGCGGGTGATCGTCGTCGACGACGGCTCCGACGACGGCACCGCCGACCTCATCGCCGACCTGCCGGTCACCGTGCTGCGCCATCCGCAGCGGCGCGGCAAGGGTGCCAGCCTGCGCGATGGTTTCGCCGAGGCGCTGCGCCAGGGCGCGCGCGCGGTGTTGACCATGGATGGCGACGGCCAGCATTCGGCTGCCGACATCCCGCGCATGATCGCCTCCGCCAACCGCCATCCGGACGCCATCGTCGTCGGTGCGCGCCTGCGCAAGCGCAGCTGCCAGCCCTGGTATCGCCGCCTGGGCAACGACTTCGGCGACTGGGGCATCGCCATCGGCTGCGGCTACCGGCTGGTCGATTCGCAGAGCGGCCAGCGCCTGTACCCGGCCGCGGTCTGCGCGTTGCGCGACGTGCCCGGCGAGGGCTTCGTGTTCGAGGCGCAGATGCTGATCTCCGCCGCGCAGGAACTGGGCATGCGCGTGGTCGCCCTGCCGGTGGAAACCCGCTATGCCGTGGCCGGCTCGGGCGTGGTGTTCCGCAAGAGCCATTTCCGGCTGTGGCGTGATCTCTACTCGATCACCTCGCACGTGGTCGTGCAGGTGCTCCGCCAGGGCCAGCTGCTGCGCCGCTACCGCACCACGCGCGCCAACCCGCCGCTGATCGACGATTCCGACACGCTGCCCGACGCCGCGCCGCTGGCCGCAGGGCAGCCCACCCATACCGGATGAGCATGGACGTGACCGCCTCCACCGATGTGCTGGTGCTCGGAGGCGGCCTTGCCGGGCTCACCGTTGCACTGCAGCTGCGGCAGCAGCACCCCGACCTCGCCATCACCGTGGTCGAACGGCGCGCGCACCCGCTGCGCGAGGCCGCACACAAGGTCGGCGAATCGACGGTGGAGATCGGCGCGCACTTTCTCGCCGACGTGCTGGGCCTGCGCGACCATCTCGACGAGGCGCAGATCCGCAAGTTCGGTTTCCGCTTCTTCTTTTCCGACGGCCGCAGCGACATCGACCGCTGCACCGAACTGGGCGTCAGCCAGCTGCTGCCGACGCCGTCGTGGCAGATCGACCGCGGCCGCTTCGAGAATTTCCTCGGCGAACGCGCGCGGGCAGCGGGCATCGACTTCCTCGACGGCGCGGTCGTACGCGCACTCGACATGGGCACGGACGGCGCACGCCATGCGATCACCGTCGACCATGCCGGAACCACCCGCTGCTTCGATGCGCGCTGGGTGGTGGATGCCAGCGGCCGCGCCGGGTTGCTCAAGCGCAGGTTCGGCCTCGCGCGTGCGAATGCGCATAACGCCAATGCGGTGTGGTGGCGCGTGGATGGCGTGGTCGACCCCAACGACTGGTCCGACGACCCGGCCTGGCTGGCACGCTGCACGCCGCCCGACCGCTGGCGCTCGACCAACCATATGTGCGGGCCGGGCTACTGGTTCTGGCTGATCCCGCTGGCCTCGGGCGCGCATTCGCTGGGCATCGTCTGCGACGCCGACATGCACCCGCTCGAGACCATGAACACGCATGCGAAGGCGATGGACTGGCTGCGCGAGCACCAGCCGCGCGTGGCGGCGTCGCTCGAACGCGAGCAGCACACGCTGCAGGACTTCCTGTTCCTGCGGCACTTCTCCTACGACTGCACCCAGGTCTTCAGCGCCGACCGCTGGGCGATCACCGGCGAGGCCGGGCTGTTCCTGGATCCGTTCTATTCCCCCGGCAGCGACTTCATCGCGATCGCCAATACCTACATCTGCGACCTGGTCGCCCGGGACCTCCGCGGCGAGCCGTTCGCGGCGTACGCCGAGATCTACCAGCAGATGTATTTCTCGTTCTACGCCAACACGCTGACCCTCTACCAGGACCAGTACGCGCTGTTCGGCGATCCGCAGGTAATGCCGGTCAAGGTGATCTGGGACTACACCTATTACTGGTCGCTGCTGGCGCCGCTGTTCTTCGCCGGGCGCCTGACCGACATGCGCACGATCGGCCGCCTGCGGCCGGTGTTCACCCGTGCCTCGGCGCTGAACCTGGCGATGCAGCCACTGCTGCGTGCGTGGGGCGAATGCAATGCGGCCATGGACGAACCGCCGTCGCGGCTGCTCGACCAGGCGCGGATCGACTGGTTCCACGCATTGAATGGGGCGCTCGGCGAGTCGTCCACGCTCGACGACGATGCGTTCGTGGCGACCATGGAAGCCAATGTCGAACGCATGCGCGTGTTGGCCGCCGAAATCCTCGGCCGCGCACGCGAGACGCATGCGGACATCGATGCCGGCGAACTGGGAGCCCTGGTGGCCGGTGCCGGTGGCCCGGCACTGCTGGCGCCGCACTGGTACGGCGCGGCTGCGACCGCCGACGCCTGACGACCCGCGCGGAGATCGCGCGGGCCCGTCCTATCGCCGCCGTGCGTCAGTTGCCCTGTGCCGCCGGCGGATTGGCGACCCAGATCGCGATGCCGCTGCCGTACTGCTGGCTGGGGCTGATGTTCACGCCGACGCCGGCGCTGCTGAAGCTGCTGCCGCCGAAGCGGCCTCCACCGGCACCGACACTGACGCCACCACCGCCGGGGCCCTCATCGGCGACACCCTGCAGCAGCACGCCGTTGGCGCCGAGTTTCGCCGCTTCCTCGCGCAGCCTGCGCAGCACCGAATCGGTCTTGTTCTGCGCGCCATAGGTGAACGCACCCGACTGCGTGCGCAGGACCGCGATCTCCTCGTAGGCGCCCGGTGGCGGGCCGTGGTAGATGCGCACCTGCGCCGGGTCGATCGGCGCGCGCGGGGTGCCGGTGAGGATGTGGGAAGACGCACAGGCCGCGAGCAGCGACACCGCGGCAAGCAGCAGGAGGGTACGCATCGCACGCATGGCGGCAGTCCTCGTTGGGTTGCGGCGAGCATGCGCCGCAGCTGCTGAATTCCGCGTGGAGGTCGCGCCGCCGGTCAGCCCATGCCGCCATTGATGCCGATCACCTGGCCGTTGATGTAGCCCGCTTCGTCGCGGCACAGGAAGGCCACCAGCGCTGCAACCTCATCCGGCTGGCCGGCGCGTGCGGCAGGGACCAGCTGGCGGATCGTCGCGGGGTCGAAGCTGTCTTCGGCCATCGCCCCGGCGATCACCCCCGGCGCGACCACGTTGACGGTGATGCCGCGGCTGGCCATCTCGCGCGCCAGCGAGCGGGTGGCGCCATGCAGGCCGGCCTTGGCCGCGGCGTAGTTGGCCTGCCCGCGATTACCGAGCACCGCGGCCACGCTGGAGACACTGACCACGCGCCCCCAGCGGGTGCGCGCCATCGGCAGCAGCAGAGGCTGGGTGACGTGGAAGAAGCCGTGCAGGGACACGTCGACCACCCGCTTCCACTGCGCATCGGTCATCCCCGCCATCGGCGCGTCGTCGTGGATGCCGGCGTTGTTGACCACCACCTGGATTGGGCCATCTTCCAGCAGTGGTTCGAGGGCAGCGCGGGTGGCATCGCCATCGGCGACGTCGAAGGCGATCGCCTGCGCGCTGCCACCAGCCCCGGCGATGGTCGCCACCACGGCTTCGGCGCGGCCGATGTTGGCGTTGGCATGCACGATCACGTGCAGGCCATCAGCGGCCAGGCGCCGGCAGATCGCGCCACCGATATCGCCGCTGCCGCCGGTCACCAGCGCCCGTCGCGGGCTGTTGTTCCTGGGAGTCGCGTTCGTCATGGGCGCATTATCCATGGCTGTGCCGATGCTTCGCGGCAATGTGCGTAATCCGTGGCGGCACGGGCGACGGTCCCGGCGCGCCGGCCCCTGGACCGATGCGTCGCAATGCGAAGGCGAGTCGCCGAAGCAAGAAAGGTTCTTGTCCCGATTGAGGGTGTCCATCCCAGCGCGGAGCCGCGCGCCCGGAAGCCCGGAAGCCCGGAAGCCGGAAGCCGGAAGCCGGAAGCCGGAAGCTTGGAGCCAGAGCCATCGCACAGGCTGGTTGGGGCCGCGGGCCGCCCGCCGCGGCCACAGGGGGATGCCCAGCCGGATATCTCCGCGTCCTGCTCCCACATCCGGCCGCCGGCCGTCCATGGCCGGCTCTGGACATCCCCCTGCGTCCACGGCGGGCCCCGAGCTGTCGTCGCGTTTCCGGAAGAGATCAACGGCGAAGAACGTCAGACCGTCGTGCCGGGGCTCCCGGCCTGGCGCCTCTGCCGTCGCTGCCGCCATGGCGCCACTGCCGGCGTTGAGGCCGTGTCGCGCCTGCTGACCTCCAAGCGGAACTGCCGAACCCATGAGGCGGGCATGTCAGCGCAAGGCGACGCGTGCACCACCGCTGTTGATTTCCGTGCCGGAGCCGGCGGATGCCCGGGCCCGTCGCGTTCACCGGGGGGTGTGCTCCCAGCCGGCCATGGATGGCCGGCGGCCGGCCGTGGTAGCCGGACGCGGACTCCGGCCGGGGGAGCGCACCCCCCGGTGCGCGCGACGGGCAGCGCGACGCCAAAGGAAGCCCCTAACCGCCGCCCGGCGCTCCAGGACTCCGGCGTTGCGCCACAGCCGTCCCATGGAGATGAGCGGGAACAACGCCCCCGTGTGCAGGACGGGCGGCGCGCACGGAGTCACTTCAGCCCTACGACGTCCCCCGGAGTGGGGAAGGAACCAGAAGAAGCGACCGCGATCTTCCTCCCGGGGTGACGCCCGTGCGACCCGCGCCCTTGACCCTCTACCTGTCCGGGCCCCCGAAGCCGTAAGCGAAATGTCGCCCCGCTCGCCAGCGCGACCAGGGCCATGACAGAACCGTCGCGCGCTCACCGCAAACGCCAGCGCGGCCGTGACGCTCCTACCCACGCCCGGGATTCAACCCAGCATCACCGCCGCGCGCCCTTCGGCCAGGAGCTGCCCGCCGTGGAGGATGCGGAACGCGTACTGCTGGCTGTCGGTACCTTCGGCCACCGCTTCGGCTTCGCCGATGAGGTCGCCCTCGAGCGCGTCCACATACGCCACGTGCAGCCTGGTCCCGCGCAACGCCACCAGCATCCCGGGACGCACCGGCAGGCCCGCCGCGCGTCCACGCAGACCACCGTGTACCGCCATCGCCTGCGCCCCGTATTCGCACAGGTGCACCGCGCGCAGGCCCTGCGCGCCGCGCAGCGGATGGGAAGGATCACGATGCGTGGCGGTGGCGAGCCGGATGCGGGTGTCGTCCCAGTCGAGCACGCGGTCCCACAGGCACATCGCACCCTGGTGCGGCACCAGGCCCAGCAGCGTGTCGCGACCGATCATGCGGAAGCCTCCGTCCGCGCCGGCCCCGCGTGACCGGCCAGCAGCACCGCGAACACGAAGTTGCCGACCACGCCCAGCGTCACCGTCATTCCGATCGCGCGCAGCACCGGGATCGACGACAGCGCCAGCAGGCCGAACACCAGCACGGTCATCGACGAACACACGATGATGGCGTGCAGCGTGCGCAGGTGCTCATCGCGGTCGCCGGATGCACGCTCGAAGAACAGCGCGTAGTCGAGCCCCAGCCCCGCCGCCAGCACCAGCGACACCAGGTGGAACAGGGTGAGCTCGATCCCGGCCGCACGCAGCACGGCCAGCGTCAGCAGCAGGGTCAGGCCCATCGGCAGCAGCACCCGCGACACCCGCCGCGGGCTGCGCAGCGACAGCCATACCGTTGCCGCCAGCAGCAGCGCGGCCAGGGCAAGCGACAGCAGCACGCCGCCACGCCAGGCCGAGACCAGCGATTCGGAGGTCGTCTTCAGGTCGAGCAGCTCCGCGCCCTGCGCGCGTGCCACCTCGGCCACGCGCTGCGGATCGGCAAGGCCGCCCAGCGAGACCAGCGCGGTGGCACCGTCGCCGCCCGACAGCAGCAGGCCCGAGACCGCCGCATCCAGCGGCGTGCCGGCGAGATCCGCCGCGGTCAACGGTGCGGCCGTGCGCGCAGTCTCCACGTCCGCCAGGAACGGCGCGAACACATCGGCGCGGAACGGGCTGTCGACGAGGGCGGCATCCAGTGCGGCGCGCAGCGCGTCGGGTGTCGGCAGGCCGGCCTGGCGGGCGCGCTGCACTTCCACCGTCGGCAGGTAGCGCGCGGCGAGTTCGTAGCTGCCGAGCGCACCTTCGTCGACCAGCGCGTCCAGTGCCGGCAGCAGCCCGGCCGACGCCGCCAGCACCGCCTGCTCGTCGGCACCGTGGGTCACCATCAGGTAACGCACGTCGGGTGCGCCGAGCGCCTCGCGCAGGCGCATGTCGTCGCGCATGCCCTGCTCGGGCACCGGCGTCAGCTTCGACAGGTCGTTTTCCCAGAACGGCGCCGGTGCCAGCCCCACGACCGCAAGTGCAAGCACCGCGACGACCGACAGCATCACCGGGCGCGGCCGCGGCAGGCGATCGAAGGCGCGTGCGCAGGCCCCCACCCAGCGCGCCTGGCCGACGTCGTCCGCGCGCGGTGCCAGCAGCGGCGGCAACAGGAAACGCGTGGCCAGCGCGGCCGCCAGCAGCCCGACGATGGTGAACACCGCGAGCTGGCGCAGGCCGTCCACGCCCGCCACGAAGAAGGTGAGATAGGCGATGCAGGTCGACACCACGCCGGTCAGCAGCGTCGGCCACAGCGCCCGCGCGCTGGTGGCAGGCGCATGCCGCCCGTAGAGGTGGCTGAAGAGATGCACCGGGTAGTCCTGCGCCACCCCGATCAGGGTGAAGCCGAACGCCAGGGTGATGCCGTGGATGCCGTCGAACAGCGTGGCCACCGCGGCGAAGCCGGCGAGACCGGCGGTGGCGAGCGGCAGCACGCCCAGCAGCAGCAGGCGCGCGCTGCGGTAGGCGAACACGAACAGCAGCACCAGGCCCAGGGTGCCGATCGCGCCGATCGTTGCCGCCTCCTTGGCGGTGCGGTTGCCGATCTCCACCGAGAACGCGCCCGGGCCGGTGAGGGTCAGCCGGCTGCCGCTGTCGCCGGTGGCATCGGCAAACGCCGCTTCGATCGTGGCGATGATCTGTGCCTGTGCCGTGGGGTCGAACCCTGCGGCATGGGTGCGCACCACCAGCAGCGCCTCGGCGCCGTCGGCATCGAACCACACACCGTGCAGGCGCTGCGGCGCGGTGGCCGGCTCCCAGCGTTCGGCCAGGTGCAGGATCTCCAGCGTCGGGTCGGATGGCAGCAACGGCTCCACCAGTGCACCGGCCGGCGAGCCCAGATCCTGCAGGCGCGCCTCCAGCGCCTCGCGCAACGTGTCGGCAGCGAGCGGGACGTCGTCGAAGCGCTCGCTGAGCAGGTAGCGGTAGGGCAACAGCTGTGGCGGGATCATGCCCAGGTCGGACTCGGCACCATTGGCGACGAACTCGATCAGCGGCTCCGTGGCCAGCGACTCGCGCAGCGATTCCGACTGCGCGGCAAGCTCTTCGGCATCGGCGCCCGACAGCCCGACCAGCAGCAGCCGCGAGCCGGGGCCGTCACCGAGCTCATCGATCAGCATGCGTTCGGCCGCGGTCTCCGGCGCCGGCAGGAAGGCGCGCAGATCACCGGAAATTTCCAGCCGCTGCGCCGACCACAGGCCAAGCGCCACCAGCAGCGCCGCCCACAGCAGCGCCAGCATCCACTGCGTCAGCGGCTTCATCCGCTGCGGCCGCCACCCGGGCTGCCCGTGGCAGCCGTCGCATCGCCATGGCACAGCGCGACCAGGGCCGCGCCGTCATGTGCCGGCGTCGCTGCGCGCGCGGCGGTGGCCAGCAGGGTGCGCTGGATCTCGCCATCGACGGGACGCGTTTCGATGCAGCGCAGCTCGGCGCCGCGACCATACAGCGCGACCTCGCGCACACGGGCGGCAAGCGCGGCATCACGCGGCGTCATCGTCAGGATCCAGCGCTCGCGCACGCCCTGGCTGCGCACGGTGTAGTGGCGCTCGAGGGCGGCACGGTCGCCGCCCAGCAGCGCGCCGAAGCTCGCCTGCAGTGCCGCGAGTTCGGGCGCACGGGTCAGCTTGAAACGGCGTGGCGAGCGGCCCTCGCGGGCAATGGTGGCCTGGTCGCCGCGGATCGTGGTGGTCTCGCGGTACGGCGACTGCACCTCGCGCACGAGCGTGGCGTCGTCGGGGCGCTGGTACTCGCCGCTCACGCGCAGCGGCGCCTTGAGCATCGGTGAATCGCGCACTTCCAGGAACGAGGTGCTCACCGGTGCGGGCCGGGCAATGCGTTCGAGGATCCAGCCGGCCTCGATCGTCGGGCGTTCAGTCGCCGGCTGTGCCAGGACCGAGCACGGCAGCAGCGCGCACAGCGCGATCGCCGCCCACGCCGGCCTGCGGCGGATCGACGGCGCGCACGGTGCCCGCTTCGTTGGCGGAAGGATCGACGCCATCATCACCACGCTCCCAGAAATCGTAGAAGTTGAACCAGTTGTAGGGCGCATCGCGCACGCGATCTTCCAGCCGCGCCGCATAACGCGCGATGAGCGCCGGCAGCGCGGCCGCGCGCTCGCGACGCGCCACCTGGATGCCGTCGCTGAAGGGCTCGAACAGCAGATCGTAGCGGTTGCCGCCGCGGTACAGACCGAACGCCAGCACCACCGGGATCTTCAGCACCGAGGCGATCAGCCACGGTGCCACCGGGAAGCGCGCCGGCGCACCGAGGAAGGGCACGCTCACCGACGGCTCGCCGGGCTGGGTGCGATCGACCAGCAGCGCGATCATCGCGCCCTGCGCTGCCGCCTCCTGGATCGCCAGCATGATCGCCGGGCCGTCCTGGCCGGCATCGATCACGGTGGCGGCGATCTCCGGATTGATCTGTTCCAGCAGCGCAGTGACGCTGGCGCTGTGGGCGCGGTCGAGCACCACCCGGATCGGCACGTCGGGACGCTGCCGCGACAGCACGCGCAGCACCTCGAAGCTGCCCAGGTGGGAGCCGAACAGCAGCACCCCGCGGCCGCCCTCGAGGTGCCGGTGCAGTTCGTCGAGGCCATGGGTGCGCACGTCGAAGCGGCGCATGTCCTCGCTGAGCAGGAACAGGCGGTCCAGGACCGTCTGCGAAAAGGTGTGGATGTGCCGGAACACCTCGCCGGCGGTGGCAGGGCGGCCGTGCACGCGCGACAGGTAATCGCGCGAGTCACGACGTTCTTCGGGTCGCCGCCACATGAAGTACAGGGTCGACGGGTAGAGCACCGCGCGCGCCAGCGCCCGCCCGCCGCAGCGGCCGATCGCGCAGATCGCGGCGATCGCCCAGCCGGCGCCGGCCTCGCGGCGCCACTTCCACTGCGCGCTCACGCCGGGGCCGCCGCGTCGTCGACGACTTCGCCGGAGGCCAGCAGCGTCGCGTCACGGGTCACCCGGAAGCGCCAGCGGCCGGGCGCGGGGGTCTCGAGGGAGACTTCCGCGCATTGCCCCGACAGCAAGGGCTGCAGGAATTTCACCTGCGGCAGGCGCAGCGCACCGGCGCGACCGCCGGCCGCCTCGACGGCGTCGAGCACCCGTTCGAGCAGCAGCACGCCCGGCACCACGGGGTTGCCGGGGAAGTGGCCGGGAAGGCTGGGATGGTCGTGCGCGATCTCGAACTGCATGGCGTTCCGGCGCGCCCCCCTGGCGCGACTGGTGAAAAGCGGCCAGAGGATACCGGATCGGTAACGGGCGACCGCGGCGCTGTTCAGCTGCGATGCTGCAGCAACGCCAGCACCTGCGCGCGCGCTTCCTGCGCCAGCGCCTGGCGGTCGCGCCCCGCGACCGCGATCGGGGTACCGATGCGCACGCGGATGGTGCCGGGGCGCACGCGGAAAAAGCCGCCTGGCGGCAGCACCGCGCCGGTGCCCTCCAGCGCTACCGGCAGCACGTCGGCACCGGCGGCAAGCGCCGCTTGGAAGGCGCCCGGCTTGAACTCGGCAACCGTACGGTCGTGGCTGCGGGTGCCTTCGGGAAAGATGCACAGGATCGCGCCGCTGCGGACCAGGTCCGCCGAGCGACGCAGGCTGGCGGTGGCGGCACGGCGGTTGTCGCGGGGGATGAACACCATGCCCATCGCGCGTGCATACCAGCCCACGAAGGGCACGCGGGTCATCTCCTGCTTGAGCAGGAAATGCAGCGGCACCGGAACCGCGCGGAACAGCGCGCAGATGTCGATCACCGACTGGTGGTTGGCCACGAGTACATAGGGACGCGACCAGTCCACGCCGTCGACGCCCTCGACCTCGCAGCGCGCGCCGGCGCCCCAGAACAGCCCGGGCGCCCAGCACCGGGACGCCATGCGCAGCGGCAGCCGGCGGCGACCGCCGGTGACCGCCCACAGCAGCAGCGCGATCGTGATCAGCCCCGCCGTCCACGCCAGGGTGAAACCGAACTGCACCGCGTTCGCCGCCGCCCACGCCAGGCGCTGCATGCGTGCGGGCCCGAATTCGATGGAGTCCATTCGCTGATTCACGCGCGCAGCATACCGTGGGTGGGTGGCATCGTCGCCGCGCGGCGCCGTCAGCGCAGCAGGTCGCGCCAGAATGCCGGCCCGAGGCCGCCCATCCGCCGCAGGAAATCCGCGAAGCTTGCATAGCGGTTCGGGAAGCGCCGCTTGCGCCAGGCGTATTCACCGATGAACGCGCCACCGACGATGCCGTAATTGAACAGGTTGGCGAACCACGACCACTGCGTGCGGGTGATCGACACCGGCGGCGTGATGCCCAGCGAAGCGAGCAGGCCGTCGGGCGTGGCGATGGCGGCAAGTACCAGGTTCACCAGCGCCAGCGTCACCAGCAGGGCTGCCCAGAACGCGGTCAGCGCGCGGGTGTAGGCGATGAGTTCTGGCGCCAGCGGCGCATCCGGCCCGCCTTCCAGCGCCAGCACGATGCGGCTGATCAATGGCGTGCGGCCACGCCGGAGCGTGCGGCCGAACACCCAGGCGATCAACAGGATGAAGGCGACCGGCACCAGCAGCAGCGGCACGCCGGCATGCCCGGCCGCATACAGCCACCACGCCGCGGCCACCAGCACCGGCAGTGCCAGCCATGCCCATGCACGGCGTGCGGCGATCGGCGCGGCCAGCAGCATCGCCACCAGCGCCAGCAGCGCGGCCAGCGACAGCACGTCGTTGCGCCATGCCGCGGCCAGGTGCGCCAGCAGGCCGTAGGCCAGCGCCAGCGCGATCTCGACGATCAGCAGCATGCGGCAGCGGCGCCGTGCGGCGTCATGGGCGCGTTGCGCTCGTGCATGGCTTCATAGGCCCGATGGCGGCGCAAGCCGCGCCGGCAGCCGGAAGGAATCCGGCGTCAGGCGGCGCGATTGGCTTCGATATGCGCCGACAGCGCGCGCAGCGAAGCGAAGATGCGACGGTTGTCATCGTTGTCGGAACGCAGCTGGAAGCCGTAGCGCTTGCTGATGGCGAGCGCGAGTTCCAGGGCATCGATCGAATCCAGGCCGAGGCCTGCATTGAACAGCGGCGCCTCGGGATCGATGTCGGCCGCGGCCACGTCCTCGAGGTTGAGCGCCTCGACCAGGAGTTCGGCGAGCTCCTGCTCTGCGGGGGTCTGGGTGGCGGAGGTCTGGCTGGACATGCGGATTCCCGTGACTGGACTGGAGGCGGCGGAGCGTTTGCCGCGCCGCGCTATGATGCGCGCCCGGAATGATGGCATGGGCCGGCACCCGCCGCGAGATGACAGACCCCAACAGGAACGAAACCGCGGCACCGGCACTGCTGGAGACCGATGTGCTGGTGATCGGCGGCGGACCTGCCGGCAGTACCGTGTCGACCCTGCTCGCGCGCCGCGGCTGGCGGGTGACGATGCTGGAAAAGGACGCCCACCCGCGCTTCCACATCGGCGAGTCGCTGCTGCCGATGAACATCCCGATCCTCGAGCGCCTCGGCGTGCTCGAACAGGTGCGCGCGATCGGCGTGCTCAAGACCGGTGCGGATTTCCCGGTTGGTGGTGATCCGAAGCGCATCAACATGTTCCGCTTCACCCGCGCGCTCGAACCCAAGGCCGACTACGCCTTCCAGGTCACCCGCTCGGAATTCGACCAGCTGCTGTTCGAGCACGCGCGTTCCAACGGCGTCGACGCGCGCGAGCAGGTGAAGGTGGACGCGCTGGAACACGACGCGAGCGGGCGGCCAACGCATGCGCTGGCACGCGATGCCGCCGGCAACACGCTGCGCATCGGTTTCCGCTACCTCGTCGATGCCAGCGGCCGCGACACCTTCCTCGGCAACCGGCTCAAGCTCAAGCAACGCAACCGCAGGCACCAGTCGGCGGCACTGTTCAGCCACTTCCGCGGCGTCGAGCGGCGCCCGGGCGAGGATGCCGGCAACATCACCATCGACCGGTTCGAACACGGTTGGTACTGGTTGATCCCGCTGCGCGACGACGTCATGAGCGTGGGTGCGGTGTGCTCGCCGGCGTATCTCAAGCAGCGCCGTGGCGACAACGCCGGTTTCCTGATGCAGACGCTGGCACTGCGCCCGTCGGTGATGGCGCGCATGCGCGGTGCCGAACGCGTGGCGCCGGTTCACGCCACCGGCAACTATTCCTACTGCTGCACGCGCATGCACGGGCCCGGCTGGCTGATGCTCGGCGACGCCTACGCGTTCATCGACCCGATCTTCTCCTCCGGCGTGTTCCTGGCGATGGACGCCGGCGAGCGTGGCGCCGAAGTGGTCGACGGCGCGCTGCGTGAGCCGACGCGCGAGGCGGCGCTGCAGAAGGCGATGGCGCGCCGTACCGATCGCGGACTGCGGCATTTCTCGTGGTTCATCCACCGCTTCACCACGCCGGTGATGCAACGGCTGTTCGCCACCCCGCGCAATGATTTCCAGATCGAACAGGCGGTGATCTCGATGCTGGCCGGCGACGTGTTCGACAACCGCCCGGTGCGCCTGCGCCTGTACCTGTTCCGGCTGCTGTATCTCGCCAATGCGCTGGCGATCGCGCCGCAGGCGCTGCGCGGCTGGCGCCAGCGCCGCCGTCGCGGCGAGGTGTTCACCGGCGACACCCTGCAGGAGGGCAACCCGTGACCCATCCACTGCCGGCTACGCCCGACGACGTCGCGCGGCTGCGCGTCGACTACGCCGAGGCCGGTCTCGAGCGCCTCGATGACGACGTGCTGGCGGCATTCGTGTTCGGCCACCGGACCCCGGCCGGCACCGACCCGCGCGTGCTGCGGGTGCCACTGGCGCCGTTCGGCGACAGCCCGGCCGAGGTCTGGCGCGTGGCCGGCCCGGTGCGGCACGGCGATGACGGCGGGATCCGCTGGGCGGCCGACGAGCACCTCGCCTTCGGGGTGATCGAGGTCGCCGAAGGCGACGACGGCATCGAGGCCGCGGCGCGGCGCGCGTATGCGGCGATGGTCGCGCATGTCGGCGCCAGCGCGATGCCGCACCTGCTGCGGATCTGGAACTACTTCGACGCGATCACCCTGGGCGAAGGCGATGCCGAGCGCTACCGGCGCTTCTGCGTGGGCCGCGCCGAAGGCCTCGGTGCGTTCGACCTCGGACGCCTGCCGGCCGCCACCGCGATCGGCCGCTGCGATGGCGAGCGCGTGCTGCAGGTCTACTGGCTGAGCGCGCGCGAGCCGGGGATCCCGGTGGAGAACCCGCGCCAGGTCAGCGCCTACCGCTACCCGCGCCAGTACGGGCCGCAGCCGCCGAGTTTTGCGCGCGCGATGCTGCCGGCCGACGGCCATGTGATGCCACTGCTGCTGTCGGGCACCGCGGCGGTGGTGGGGCATGCCTCGCAGCACGATGGCGAGCTGCTGGCGCAGATCGAGGAAACATTCGCCAACTTCGACGCCCTGCTCGACAACGCCCGCCGGCACCGGCCCGGGCTGCCGGCGGCATTCGGGCCCGGCACCCGGCTCAAGGTGTACGTGCGCGACCGTGCCGACCTGCCGCTGGTGGCCGACGCCCTGCAGCAGCGCTTCGGCGACCGCGTGCCGCGGGTGATCCTGCATGCGGCGGTGTGCCGGCGCGAGCTGGCGGTGGAAATCGACGGCGTGCACGGCTGATCCACACGCGGAGTGCCGACTCCGCCGCCCGGGTCCATCCATGCCGCTCTCCTGCCTGTGCCAGGACGCCCGACGGCGCGGGTAGAGGGCGCTTCGCGCGCCATACGCGGCCCCAACGCACGCGCGTCGGTGCCGCGGCGCTTCAGCACCCGCACGCTAGAATCCGCCCATGAATCGCCTTCCCCACCGCCCGCGGCGCATGCGCCGCGACGATTTCTCGCGCCGGCTGATGCGCGAGCACGTGCTCACCGCCAATGACCTGATCTGGCCGGTGTTCGTCCATGAACCCGCCGGCCGCGTCGAGGTGCCCTCGATGCCCGGCGTCGAGCGGGTGTCGATCGACGAACTGCTGCGCCTGGCCGAAGAGGCCTGCGAACTGCGCATCCCGGCGCTGGCGCTGTTTCCGGTGACCGCACCGGAGGCGAAGTCGCTCGATGCCGCGGCGGCGTTCGATCCCGATGGCCTGGTGCAACGCGCGGTGCGTGCGCTGAAGGCGCGTTTTCCGGAACTGGGGGTCATCACCGACGTCGCCCTCGATCCGTATACCGCGCACGGACAGGACGGCCTGCTCGACGACCGCGGCTACGTGCTGAACGACGCCACCGTCGAGGTGCTGGTGAGGCAGGCGCTGTCGCATGCCGAGGCCGGCGCCGACGTGGTCGCGCCCAGCGACATGATGGACGGGCGCATCGGTGCGATCCGCGATGCGCTGGAGGATGCCGGCCTCATCCACACCCGCATCCTCGCGTATGCGGCGAAGTACGCCTCGGCGTTCTACGGCCCGTTCCGCGATGCGGTGGGTTCCGCCACCGCGCTCGGCAAGGCCGACAAGACCACCTACCAGATGGATCCGGCCAACGGCGACGAGGCCCTGCGCGAGGTGCAGCACGATCTCGACGAGGGCGCCGACATGGTCATGGTCAAGCCGGGCCTGCCCTATCTCGACGTGGTGCGGCGGGTGAAGGACGCCTTCGGCGTGCCGACCTTCGCCTACCAGGTCAGCGGCGAGTACGCGATGCTCAAGGCCGCCGCCGGCCACGGCTGGCTCGACGAACGCGCCTGCGCGCTGGAAGCCCTGCTCGCCTTCAAGCGTGCCGGCGCCGATGGCGTGCTGACCTACTACGCCCCCCAGGCCGCGCGCTGGCTGCGCGAGGGCTGATCGCGCGGCGCCTGTCCGGTCCGATATCGGACAACACCCTTCGCCCGTGTACGGGGTGAAGCGGTGCGTCTGCGAGCCGTAGGCTCGCGTGCCGGTGAACGCCCGAGCGGCAACGCGAGGGCCGGGGCGCGGAGCGAGGTGCCCGAAGGGCGGATGAGGACGCCCTGCTCGTGCCCCCATCCCATGACGGGATCGCGGGTCACTGCGCGGTGCTCCGGCGCAGCACATGAGCGCTCCGCGCGCGCATTGCCGGCCTTCCCCGGCGGATTCCGTTCTCCGGGAGTAGACTCGCGCCGTGCGCTGCCCCGCAGCAGCCGGTGACTCTCCAACGTGACGAGGAACCCATGAGCCCCGCCGACGCAGACGCCTATCCCGGCCCGCGCTATGCCGTGTTCGGCCAGCCGGTCGCCCACTCGCTGTCGCCCACCATCCACGCCGCCTTCGGCCGCGCGCTGTCGATCCCGCTGCGCTACGAGGCCATCGAGGCCGCGCCCGACGCATTCGCCGACACCCTGGCAGCGTTCGCCGCCGCCGGTGGCCGCGGCGGCAACGTCACCCTGCCGCTGAAGGAACGCGCCGCCACGCTGTGCGCAAGCCTCGGCGAAAGCGCCCGGCGCGCCGGCGCGGTCAACACGCTGGTGCGAACGCCGGAAGGCTGGCATGGCGAGAACACCGACGGTCGCGGCCTGGTGCGCGACCTCACCGACCGCGCCGGGCTCGACCTGCGCGCGCGTCGCACCCTGCTGATCGGCGCCGGCGGCGCGGCACGCGGCGTCGCGCCGGCACTGCTGGATGCGGGCATCGGCGACCTCTATGTCGTCAACCGCACCGGCAGCCGCGCCGATGCGCTGGCCGATGCGCTGGGCCAGCCCGGCCGCGTGCATCCGCGCTATCTCGACGATGCCGGCGGGCTCGGCGAATTCGAGCTCGTCATCAATGCCACCTCCGCCGGCCGCGGCAGTGGCCTGCCGGTGCTGCCGCGCAGCGTGCTCGCCAACCGCGCGGTGGCGGTTGACCTCAACTACGGCGAGGTCGCGGTGCCATTCCTGTCATGGGCGCGTGCCGCCGGTGCGCACGACGTGGTCGACGGGTTGGGCATGCTGGTGGAACAGGCTGCCGAGGGCTTCGCGCTGTGGCATGGCGTGCGCCCGGAGACCGACGAGGTCTACCGACAGCTGCGCTCGCGCAACGCGCTGCTGGTCACCGCGGACTGATCTCCATGCACTGTCGCGACCACTGCGGCGCCTGCTGCATCGCCCCGTCGATCAGCTCGCCGATTCCCGGCATGCCGCACGGCAAGCCCGCAGGCGTCGCCTGCATCCAGCTCGACGAACAGCTGCGCTGCCGGCTGTTCGGCGACCCGCGCCGACCGGCAGTGTGCGGCTCGCTACGGCCAAGCGATTCGATGTGCGGCGGCGGCCGCATGCAGGCGCTGGAAATGCTGCGCGAACTGGAAGTGGCGACCGCACCCTAGGCGGCGCCTGCCTGGGCCGCCATTGCGGCGAGTTCCCATTCCCGCGTTCGCGGCCACCGGGAGCGCGGCGCGCCCCGGGGCCACGACGCGGCCGCGCACTTTCAGCGAGCCGCGGCCTGCAGGTACTCGTCCTTCAGCCGCACATAGTGCGCGGCGCTGTAGCGCAGGCCTTCGATCTGCGCGTCGGTGAGCGTGCGCACCGGGCGCGCGGGGTTGCCGACCCAGAGCTCGCCATCACCCACCACCTTGCCGGGCGGCACCAGCGCGCCGGCGCCGATCATCGCGTGGTCGCCCACGCGCACGCCGTCGAGCAGGATCGCGCCCATGCCGATCAGCGAGGCATTGCCGATCGTGCAGGCATGGATGATCGCCTTGTGGCCGATGGTGACGTCCTCTCCGATCACGGTCGCGAAACCGCCAAGCTTCGCGTGCGGACCGTCGTGGCTGACGTGGATGACGCTGCCGTCCTGCACGCTGGTGCGCGCGCCGATGCGCACGAAGTTGACGTCGCCGCGGATCACCGTGCCCGGCCACACCGAGACGTCGTCGCCGAGCTCGACATCGCCGATGACGGTGGCGGCGGGATCGACGTATACGCGCGCACCGAGGCGTGGATGGCGGTCGCGGTAGGGACGCAGATGCATGGCGGTGCCGGTTCCGATGGTCGGGGCTGGGGAGGATACCGTGCGACGCCATGACGGCCGGCGCGGCGGGGTGCATGGATCCGTGTGCCCAAGGGGACGTGCGCCTTTATTTCCGTCGTGAACTTCCCGCACGCGCGAGCGTCGCGCGGGGCATCAGGCGTACGACCCGACAGCGACGCACCGGGCAGCAGACGCATCGCTCCTACAATGTGCGGTGACCTGCCGAGGAACATCATCCGTGAAGATCGCCAGCTGGAACGTCAATTCGCTCAACGTGCGCATGCCGCACCTGGTGCGCTGGCTGGAGGATGCGCGGCCCGATGTCGTCGGCCTGCAGGAAACCAAGCTCGAGGATCCGCGCTTTCCGCTCGACGAGCTGCAGGCGCTGGGCTATGCCAGCGTGTTCCACGGGCAGAAGACCTACAACGGCGTTGCGCTGCTGAGCCGTAACGCTGCGATCGGCCAGGTGCAGATGGGCATCCCCGGCTTCGAGGACGACCAGCGGCGGGTGATCGCCGCCACCATCGGCGACGTGCGGGTGATCAACCTCTACGTGGTCAACGGCCAGTCTGTGGGCAGCGAGAAGTACCTCTACAAGCTGCGCTGGCTGGACGCGGTACGCGACTGGATCGCCGGGGAGATGCGTGCGCATCCGCGGCTGGTGGTGATGGGCGACTTCAACATCGCCCCCGACGCGCGCGACGTGCACGACCCGGAGGTCTGGCATGACGCCCACATCCTCACTTCGGCCGCCGAACGCGCCGCGCTGCAGCGTCTGCTTGCCCTCGGCCTGCACGATGCCTTCCGCCTGCACCATGACGAGGCCGGCATCTTCAGCTGGTGGGACTACCGCCAGGCGGCGTTCCGCCGTGGCATGGGCCTGCGCATCGACCTCACCCTGGTGTCCGACGGCCTGCGCGCGTCGGCAGTCGCCTCCGGCATCGATCGCGAACCGCGCACCTGGGAGCGCCCGAGCGACCACGCGCCAGTGTGGGTGCAACTGACGCCCGCGATGGCTCCACGCGGGTAATGGAGCGCCGGCGCAGCCGCACGCCACGTCGAGCGCGGGCCGCCCCTGCGCTCAGTCGAACAGCTTGCCGGGGTTGAGGATGCCTGCCGGGTCGAACACCGCGCGGATGCCGCGCATCAGCGCGATCTCGTCGGCGCTGCGGGTGCTGTCGAGCCATGGCTTCTTGACCAGGCCGATGCCGTGCTCGGCGGAGATGCTGCCGCCGTGCTCCTCCAGCAGCGCGGCCAGCAGTTCGGTCACCTGGCCGCACTGGCGCAGGAAGTCGGCATCGTCGCTGCCATCGGGCTGCAACACGTTGATGTGCAGGTTGCCGTCGCCGATATGGCCGAACCAGACGACCTCGAAATCCGGATACGCCTCGCCCAGCAGCGCCTGCGCGCGTGCCAGGAAGGCGGCCATCGCGCCGACACGCACCGAGACATCGTTCTTGTAGGGCCGGTAGCGCGCCACCGCCTCGGTGATGCCTTCGCGCAGGCGCCACAGCTGCTGCGCCTGCGCCTGCGATTGCGCGATGACGCCGTCGAGCACCCAGCCGGCCTCCGCGCAGGCCTCGAACGCGGCCAGGCCGGCCGCCTGCTGCACATCATCGGCGGCATCGAATTCGGCGACCACGTAGTACGGATGCCGGGCATCGAACGGGTCGACGCCACCCTGGTGGACCACGTGCGCCAGCCCGTTGGCGGTGAAGAACTCGAATGCCTGCAGCCGCACGCGCGCACGGAACGCGGCGAACACCTGCATCAGTACCTCGAACGAGGGCAACGCCAGCAGCAGCGTCTGTGCCGGCGGCGCCGGATCGGTGAGCCTGAGCGTGGCCTCCACCACGATGCCGAGCGTGCCTTCCGCACCGATCGCGAGATGCCGCAGGTCGTAGCCGCTGGAGTTCTTGACCAGCCCGCGGTTGAGGTCGATGAGCGCACCGGTGCCGGTGACCAGCGTCAGCCCGGCGATCCACTCGCGGGTGTTGCCGTAGCGGATGACACGGATGCCGCCGGCGTTGGTGGCGATATTGCCGCCGATCGTGCACGAGCCGCGTGCACCGAAATCCACCGGGTACTGCAGCCCGTGCGCCGCGGCCGCCTCGTGCACCGCCTGCAGCGCGATGCCGGGCTGCACGGTGAGCGTGCGGTCGACCGGATCGAAGCCGAGCACGCGGTTCATCCGTTCCAGGCTCACCACCAGTTCGCCGTTGGCCGCCACCGCACCGCCGGACAGGCCGGTGCGTCCGCCCGACGGCACGATCGCCACCCGCTGGTCGTGTGCCCAGCGCAGCAGCGCCTGGACTTCGGCGATGTCCGCCGGCCAGGCGATCGCCAGCGGCGCCGGCGTCCAGCGCCGGGTCCAGTCGCGCCCGTAGTGTTCGAGGTCGGACGGCTCCACCGACAGGCGCAACGCGGGCAGCGCCTGGCGCAGGGTCTCGAGTCGCGGGTCGGTCATGGCGGCAGTCGTGCGCTGGGGCACTCAGGCTGCCAGCGCCGGTGCGATGCGTCCATCGTGTTGCGACGCCCACGGGCCGCGCGTACCGTGGGTCTCCGCCCGCGCCGCACGTTGCAGATGGCAGACGACCGCAAGACCTCGTTCCCGCGCCAGGACATCCGCGTACTGCTGCTGGAAGGCATCAGCCCGACCGCGGTGGACGCCTTCCGCGCAGCGGGCTACACCCACATCGAGCAGCACGACACCTCGCTGGCCGGTGACGCGCTGAAACGCGCGATCGCCGACGCCCACGTGGTCGGCATCCGCTCGCGCACGCAGCTCGATGCCGACGTGCTTGCGCACGCGCGCCGGCTGATCGCGGTCGGCTGCTTCTGCATCGGCACCAACCAGGTCGACCTCGAAGCCGCGGAACTCGCCGGCGTGCCGGTGTTCAACGCACCGTATTCCAATACCCGCAGCGTCGCCGAGCTGGTGATCGCCGAGACCATCCTGCTGTTGCGCGGCATCCCGCGCCGCAACGCCGAATGCCATCGCGGCGGCTGGTCGAAGACCGCCGCCGGCAGCCACGAGGCGCGTGGCAAGACCCTCGGCATCGTCGGCTACGGGCATATCGGTACCCAGGTCGGCGTGCTTGCCGAAGGCCTCGGGATGCGGGTGCTGTTCCACGACATCGAAACCAAACTCGCACTGGGCAATGCACGGGCGGCGCTGGATCTGCATGACCTGCTGGCGCGCAGCGACGTGGTGACCCTGCATGTGCCGGAAACCCCCAGCACCCAGCGCATGATCGGTAGCGCGCAGCTGGCGGCGATGAAGCCAGGCGCGCATCTGGTCAATGCCTCGCGTGGCACCGTGGTCGATATCGATGCGCTGGCGGATGCATTGCGCACCGGGCATACCGGCGGCGCTGCGGTGGACGTGTTCCCGGTGGAACCCAAGGGCGCGACGGAACCGTTCGAGTCGCCGCTGCGCGGCATCGACAACGTGATCCTGACCCCGCACGTCGGCGGCAGCACGCTGGAGGCTCAGGACAATATCGGCCTGGAGGTTGCCGCCAAGCTGATCCGCTACAGCGACAACGGCTCCACGCTGTCGGCGGTGAATTTCCCGGAGGTCGCGCTGCCAGGCCACGAGGGCTCGCGACGGCTGCTGCATATCCACCGCAACATGCCCGGGGTGCTGTCGCAGGCCAACGATGTCTTCCGCGAACGCGGCATCAACATCGACGGCCAGTACCTGCGCACCGACAGTCTGGTCGGCTACGTGGTGATCGACGTGACCGCCAGCGAGTCGCAGGCGGCCGAACTGCGCAGCGCGCTGGCGGCGATCCCCGGCACCCTGCGCACGCGGGTGCTGTACTAGCGGATCGGCACGTTGCCTGCGGGCGACCTTCGCCGGGCGGTGCACCCGGACACAGCACAGAAACAGCACCCCGGAAAACAGCAGGGGCGGCCACTGGCCGCCCCTGCAGAACATCACAGCAGCGCGCGTATCAGCGCACGCGGCCGCGGCGGAACAGGTTCACGATCGCCAGCAGGATGATCGCGCCGATCAGCGAGACGACGAAGCTCATGACGCTCAGCTCGCCGCTGTTGATCGACGGCGCGCCCAGCATCGGGCCGATCAGCAGACCGCCGATGAAAGCGCCGATGATGCCGACGACGATGTTGAGGATGATTCCCTGCTGGCCATCGGTGCGCATGACCAGGCTGGCGAGCCAACCCACGATGCCGCCGACGATCAACCAGATGATGATTCCCATGGTGTTTGCTCCTCCGTTGTGCGGGCGGTTGCCCCTCGGGTCCGGAGTCTGCGATGGACGGCCGTGACGGCGATGTAAGCGAAGCTGACTGCGGCTGCGCTCAGCGCAGCAGCGCCAGCACGATGTCGCGCGGCAGCTTGCCGGTCTCGTTGCGGGGCAGCGCATCCACCCGCCGCAGCCGCCGCGGAAGGAACACGGGATCGATGCTTGCACGCAGCGCGGCGTGGATCGCCGCTTCGTCCAGCGTTGGCGCCACCACCAGCGCGGCGATCCGGCGCACCCCACCGGCATCGGCATCGTCGAGCTGCACCATCGCGCCGTCCACCACGCCCGGCACGGCGAGCAGGCGCGCGGTCAGGTCGCCCAGCGATGCGCGCTTGCCGGCGATCTCCAGCAGGTCGGCCTGGCGGCCGCGCAACAGGAACCGTCCGTCGGGCAGCAACTGCACGAGGTCGGCCAGCACCACCGGTGCCGGCAGGTGCGCGGCCTCCACCGCGGTGCCGTCGGGCTGCGGCTGCAGGCGCACACCCGGCAGCGGCGTCCAGGCATCGTCGATGGCGGTGCGGCGGCGCGCGATGATGCAGGTCTCGGTGGAGCCGAACAGTTCGCGCACTTCCCCGCCGAAGCGCTGTTCGGCCGCGGCAGCCAGCGCCTGCGGCAGTGGCGCGGTGGCGCTGACGATGCCGGCCAGACGCGGCAGTTCCACACCCGATTCCACCAGCGCGCGCAGGTGCACCGGCGTGGTCACCAGCAGCCTCGGCGCGTCGATGGCGCGGAGCGCGGCGGCGATGTCGTCGGGGAAGAACGGCCGGCCGCTGTGCACCGCGGCATTGCCCAGCAGCGGCAGCAGCACCGACATCTCCACGCCGTACATGTGCTGCGGTGGCACCGTGGCCACGATCGACGGTGCGTCTTCGTTGTACAGCCCGGCGAGCGCGGCGAGGTTCTGCTGCACGCCATCGGCGAAGTCACGCCAGCGCTTGGGATTGGCCTTCGGCGCGCCGGTGCTGCCGGAGGTGTAGCCGATCGCGACCACATGCCCGCTGTCGACCCGTGGCACCCCACCGGGCGCCTGCGGAAGCTGTGCCGGGATCGGCACGAAATGCGGCAACGGCGCCAGCGCATCGCAACCGCAGGGGTCGACATCACCGAGGCAGTAGCTGTCGGGATGCTGGGCGCGCACGTCGTCGATCGCGGCGCGGGTGCGCGACGGCGGCAGCAGGGTGGTCTGCCCGCGCGCGGCCACCGCGCAGAAGGCGACCAGGAAGCGGTAGCGGTCCTCGCACAGGTTCACCGCGTGGCGCCGGTCCGGCAGGCGTGCGGCCAGGCCGCGCACTTCGGCAAGGAAACGCCCGAGGCTGATGCGCTCCCCGGCGACGACGGCGATGGTGCGCCCGGCATCGCCGGTGGCAAGTGGCAGATCGCGCCGGTCGGCGCAGGCGGGGCTGTCGATGATGGCGGACATGCGTGGCGTGGACGCCGTTCCTCGTGTGCGGACTGCGCCGGCACGACCGGGCGCGCGGGCGTCGATAGCTTACGCTGCGCGCCTGATGGCCACAGCACCCGCCGCCCGCCAACCCGACGCACCGCTGGCCGCCGGAGCCCTGCGGCTGGGTGCGATCGACTGTGCGTGGCGCCCGTATGCCCGGGGCGAGCGCGCCGAGCCACACGTGCGTGCCTGGCTCGCCGGCCTGCTGCCCGATGGCGTGCCCGCGCTCCAACGCGACGCCCACGGCCGCCCGCGCTGGCCCGAGGCCGTGGGCGCCGAGGTCAGCTGGAGCCACAGCGGCGGCGGCTTGCTGATGGCGCTGGCGCACGGCCTGCGCGTGGGCTGCGACCTCGAGTGGATGCGACCCCGGCTGCATTCGCTGGAGCTGGCGCAGCGCTTCTTCCATCCGCGCGAGGCGGCGTGGCTCGAAGCGCTGCCCGCCTTATTGCGCGAGCGGGTGTTCGTGCGCCTGTGGTGCGCCAAGGAAGCAGTGCTGAAGGCGCATGGCCGCGGCATCGCCTTCGGCCTGCACCGGCTGGAATTCGCCGAGCGCGGCGACGCGCTGGCGCTGGTCGACTGCGATGCCGCCCTCGGGCAGCCACAGGACTGGTCGCTGCACGCGTTCGAGCCGGCGCCCGGCTACCTCGCCACGCTGGCGTGGTCGCCGCTGCCGACGGCACGCACCCACCTACAATAGGCCGATGCCCACCTCCGCCCATCCGCAGCAGCAGCGCCTGCTCCACGGCCTCGACGCACTCGCCCTCGACCCGGCCCTGGCCACCCCGCTGCTGGCCTATCTCGACCTGCTGCAGCGCTGGAACCGCACCTACAACCTCACCGCGATCCGCGACCCGGACGCGATGGTGGTGCTGCACCTGCTCGACTCGCTGGCGATGGCCACGCACGTGGCAGGGCTGCGCACGCTGGCCGACCTCGGCACCGGACCCGGGCTGCCCGGCATCCCGCTGGCGATCACCCATCCGCAGCTGCAGGTGGCGCTGGTCGAATCCAACGGCAAGAAGGCACGCTTCCTGCGCGAGGCGGTGCGCACGCTCGGCCTGGGCAATGCCCGGGTGCTGGAATCGCGCGCCGAGGCGGTGGCCGAGCCGGGTGGCTTCGACGCGATCACCGCACGCGCGCTCGCCACCCTGCCCGACATCCTCGCGGTCGGCGGGCATCTGCTCGCCCCTGATGGCCAGCTGCTGGCGATGAAGGGCACGCGCCCGGACGAGGAGATCGCCGCGCTGCCGGCGGGCTGGCGGCTGCTGTCGGTGGAACCACTGTCGGTACCCGGGCTCGGCGCCGCGCGCCATCTGGTGCGGGTCGGACGCGCCGCCGACGCGGCCTGAGCCCCGGTCCTGCCCCCGTGGCCCGGGTCCGGCATAATCCCCGGCCGGCCCGCTTTTTCCGCGCGTGCCGTTCCCTGTGCTTCGAGACCCGCTGCAATGGCCCGGATCATCGCCATCGCCAACCAGAAGGGCGGCGTCGGAAAGACCACGACGTCGGTCAACCTGGCGGCCGCGCTTGCCGCCACGCCCAAGCGCGTCCTGCTGGTCGATCTCGATGCGCAGGGCAACGCGACCATGGGCAGCGGCATCGACAAGCGCGACCTGCACGCCTCCACCTACGACGTGTTGCTGGGCGGGCTGCTGGCCGAGGACGCGCTGATGGAGACGGCGGAGCACTTCGACCTGCTGCCGTCCAATACCGACCTCACCGCGGCCGAGATCGAGCTGATGGACGAGGAAGGCCGCGAGCAGCGCCTGAAACGCGCGCTCGAGCCGCTGAAGCCGCGCTACGACTTCATCCTGATCGACTGCCCGCCGGCACTGTCGCTGCTCACGCTCAATGCACTGACCGCGGCCGACTCGGTGCTGGTGCCGATGCAGTGCGAGTACTACGCGCTGGAAGGCATCAGTTCGCTGCTGGAAACCATCGATGCGCTGAAGGCGCGATTGAACCCGGCGCTGGAGATCGAGGGCGTGCTGCGCACGATGTACGACGTGCGCAACAACCTCACCAATGCGGTCTCCAACGAACTCGACCAGCATTTCGGCGACAAGATGTTCCGCACCGTGGTGCCGCGCAACGTGCGCCTGGCCGAAGCACCCAGCCACGGCCAGAGCATCATCGGCTACGACCGCAATTCGCGCGGCGCGATCGCCTACCTCGGGCTCGCCGGCGAGATCCTGCGCCACCAGCGCGAGCGCGAGCAGCCCGCGGCGGCGCCGCTGGGCGCGCCGGCGGAACTGGTGCAGGCGGGCTGAGCATGCATAACCACCTGCCCGCGCACGCCGCCCGCATCCACGCCGCCTGCGTCGCATGCGGCGCCCGCCATGTCCGCACAGGGGGAGCGGCATGACCGCAACGAAGAACCGAACCGCTACGAAGAAGGGCACGCTGGGCCGCGGGCTGAACGCGCTGCTCGGGCCGCAGGGCGCCGCCACGCCGGCACTCGAGGCGACCCCGGCCGACACCCTGCAGAACCTGCCGATCGATGCGTTGTCGCCAGGCAAGTACCAGCCGCGGCGGACGATGAGCGAGGACAAGCTCGACGAGCTCGCGGAGTCGATCAGGGCGCAGGGGGTGATCCAGCCGATCGTGGTGCGCGATCTGGGCGGGCGGAAGTTCGAGATCATCGCCGGCGAGCGTCGCTGGCGTGCCTCGCAGCGCGCAGGGCTCACCGAAGTGCCGGTGGTGGTGCGCGAGGTCGACGACCGCACCGTCATCGCGATGGCGCTGATCGAGAACATCCAGCGCGAGGATCTCAACCCGCTGGAGGAAGCGCAGGCGCTGCAGCGGCTGATCGACGAGTTCATGCTGACCCACGCACAGGCCGCGGCCGCGGTGGGGCGCTCGCGCGCGGCGGTGTCCAACCTGCTGCGGCTGCTGGAACTGCCGCAGGCGATCCGCATCCTGGTGGAATCGAAGCAGCTGGAAATGGGCCATGCCCGCGCGCTGCTGACGCTGTCGCCGGAGCTGGCGAGCAGGCTTGCGTCCGAGGCGGTGGCCAATGGCTGGTCGGTGCGCGAGGTCGAGCATCGCGCGCAGCAGTTCGCCGAGGGCCGCATTCCCTCGCGCAAGGCCAAGCCGGGCACGAAGGCGCGGCCGCAGCAGGCGGACATCGTGGCGCTGGAGAACGAGCTGTCGGCCACCCTGGGCGCGAAGGTCGCCATCGCCCACGGCCGCGGCAACAAGGGCCGGCTGGTGATCCACTACACCGACCTCGACACGCTCGACGGGCTGCTGGAGCGGCTGCGACGGTAGGACACACCAGCCGCGATAGGGACTGGCTGGACTGCTCGTGCACGCAAGAGTTGCTCTAACTCCGCGCCGCCCGTGGCGCGCACCGGGCTCCGACGTCCGCAGGTTCGGCACGAAAAGCACGAAGAGCATGGGCGGTCCCCGCCGAGCGCCTGCAACGCCCACGCCCGTGCGTTGGGCACTTCGGTATGGGGATCGATAGCAGTTGCAGCCGATCAAGCCCTGCCCGCCCGGCGCTATTCGCGGTTGATCTTCGTCCCGACACGACGACAGGTCGGAGCCCGCCGCGGACGCAGGGGATGTCCAGAGCCGGCCATGGATGGCCGGCGGCCGGATGTGGGAGCAGGACGCGGAGATATCCGGCTGGGCATCCCCCTGTGGCCGCGGTGGGCGGACTGGACTCCCGATAGGACTCCGGAGGAATCGGACGAAAACTCCGCAAGGGCGCCTGCCGGGCATTCCGCCGAGTCGGCGCCCGATATCGCCTTGGTCGGCGAAACACCCGGCAGGCGCCTGAGGAGAGTTCGCCGATCGGAGCGGAAAGGCCGACGCGCGCCGGCGAGACGGTCGCCGTTGCTCCCTTTCCAGCCATGCGCCGCCTCCAGCGCGGGTCTGGTGCCGTCGCAACCAGGGCAAATATCGGGCGCCGACTTGCGGCGGCACCGGATTCACGCCAAAGCCGACCGTCGAACCGTGGCACCGTCTTTCGCTGAGTCGCCACCGGATGCGAACCCGCTCCGTCCAGTAATCCGAACGCCCGACGCGTCGCAGGGACGGGGCAGACATCCCACCACGACTTCCGACCCCTGCGTGGCCTGCGCGCGGATGCCATGATCGGCGGTCGTCGCATTGCCGGATCACGCCATGAAGTCGTTGTTGCTGCCTGCCCTCATCGCCACCGCCCTCGCCGTCCCGGCCGCGTACGCGGCGCCGCCGCAGGCAACCGCGTCGGACGCGCCGGCCGCCGCCAGCACGCTCCGCAGCGAGGCGGATGCCCGTTTCGAGGCGATCTACACCGCGGAGTGGGCATGGCGGCAGGCGGAGTTCGGTCGTGGCGAGGAGGAGGCCGGCAGCGAAACACGGCGCGGGCTGCCCGATGTCGGCCCCGACGCGCAGGCGGCGCGGCTGGCGCGCTGGGAGCAGGTGCTGGCCGGGCTCGACGGCATCGACGCCGATGCGCTGTCGGCGGAGAACCGCATCAACCTGGCGATCTACCGGTCGCAGGTGGAGAACCTCGCCGACAACGTGCGCCTGCGCAGCTACGAGATGCCGTTCAATTCCGACAGCTCGTTCTGGGCCAGCCTGTCGTTCATGACCCGCCGGCCGTTCCGCACCGCCGCCGACTACGAGGCCTACATCGCGCGGCTGGCCGACGTGCCGCGCTACTTCGAGCAGCAGATCGGCAACATGCGCGCCGGGCTGGCACGCGGTTTCAGCGTGCCGCGCGCGGTTCTCGACGGCCGCGACGTGTCGATCGCGGCGGTGGCGGAACTCGACGATGCCGAAAACGCGACGTTCTGGTCGCCGTTCGAGCGCATGCCGGCCGGCATGCCGGCAGCCGAACAGGAACGCCTGCGCGCGCAGGGCCGCGCGGCGATCGAATCGGCGGTGATCCCCGCGTTCGCCAACCTGCTGACCTTCTTCCGCAGCGAGTACGTGCCACAGGCGCGCACCACCCTGGCCGCCGAGGCCATGCCCGGCGGCGAGGCGTTCTACCGCCAGCAGATCCGCGAATACACCACGCTCGAGCTGTCGCCGCAGGAGATCCACGACATCGGCCTCGCCGAGGTGGCGCGGATCCGCGCGCAGATGCAGGAGATCATCGACGGGCTGGATTTCGACGGCGATTTCGACGCGTTCCTGACCTTCCTGCGCACCGATCCACGGTTCTACGCGAAGACCCCGGAGGAGCTGCTGCACCGTGCGGCGTGGATCTCCAAGCGCGTGGACGGGGTGATCGGCCAGTACTTCGACCCGCTGCCGCGCGGGCGCTTCACCATCGTGCCGGTGCCCGACGACATCGCGCCGTTCTGGACCGCCGGCCGCGGTGGCATGGGCACCTACTGGCTCAACACCTACGACCTGCCGTCGCGGCCGATGTACAACCTGCCGGCGCTGACCCTGCATGAATCCGATCCCGGTCACGCCTTCCAGGCGGCACTGGCGCGCGAACAGGGCGAGCAGCCGGCGTTCCGCCGCGACAGCTACATCTCCGCCTACGGCGAAGGCTGGGGCCTGTACGTGGAGAAGCTGGGCGAGGAAATGGGCATCTACGAGACGCCCTACGAGCACTTCGGCCGGCTGACCTACGAGATGTGGCGCGCGGCGCGGCTGGTCATCGACACCGGCGTGCACCACAAGGGCTGGAGCCGCGACCAGGCGCTGGCGTTCCTGCGCGACAACACCGCGCTGTCCGAGCACGAGGTCACCACCGAGGTCGACCGCTACATTTCCTGGCCGGCGCAGGCGCTGTCCTACAAGCTGGGCGAGATCGCGATCGTGCGCCTGCGTGGCGAGGCGGAAGCCGAACTCGGAGAGCGCTTCGACATCCGCGCCTTCCACAACGCGGTGCTGCGCGAAGGCTCGGTGCCGTTGCCGGTGCTGGAATCGCAGATCCGGGCATTCATCCGTGAGGCGAAGGCGGCGCCGGCCGCCGCGACGCAGGCCGCCGCGGCGCCCTGAACCCAAGCACCAGCCACGCGCGCCCGGGCGGACCCCGTCGCGCGGCGGCTGCTGTGGATAACTTGCCTGCGGCGGGCCAGGCCGGCATAATGCCCGGCTCGCTGTGCCCGCCTGGCCGTTCCGGCAGACAGGGTGGACGTTTCCGGAAGCGCGATTCCGGCCCACCCGGCACCGCCGCCGCCTTCATGGTGGCCTGCCCGTATCGCGCGCCGCCCGCTTCACCGCGTGGTCGGCGGGGCCGTCGCCTCCCTGGCCAAGGGGGGCATCCATGCGGAATCTCCGCGACCCACCAGAGGTGCACCATGTCCCGAGTCTGCCAAGTCACCGGCAAGCGTACGACGACCGGCAACAACGTCTCGCACGCGATGAACAAGACCCGCCGCCGTTTCATGCCGAATCTCCACGAGCGCCGTTTCTGGGTCGCGTCGGAGAACCGCTGGATCAAGCTGCGCGTGTCCGCCAAGGCGCTGCGTACCATCGACAAGAACGGCATCGATTCCGTGATCGCCGAGCTGCGCAAGCGCGGCGAAAAGATCTGAGGAGGATCTGAACCATGGCTTCCAAGCGCGACAAGATCCGCCTGATTTCGTCGGCCGGTACCGGCCACTTCTACACCACCGACAAGAACAAGAAGAACACCCCCGGCAAGATGGAGATCAAGAAGTACGATCCCGTCGTGCGCAAGCACGTGCCGTACAAGGAAGGCAAGATCAAGTGATGTGACCGCCTGCGCTGCAGGCGTACGATCACGGCCCGCACCATGCGGGCTCACCGGAACCCGCCGCAAGGCGGGTTTCGTGTGTGTGGGCGTACACTCCGGGCGGACTCGAGGTCGGCCGGGGAGGGCTGATGCTTCCAGGCTGGATGCTGCTGCTGGTGTCGGTGGGCTACGCCGCGCTGCTGTTCGCGGTGGCGTGGTGGGGCGACCGCAACCCCACCCACGTGCAGCGCCCGGCATTGCGCCCGGTGGTCTACAGCCTGGCGCTGGCGGTGTACTGCTCGTCGTGGACCTTCTACGGCGCGGTCGGCAGCGCCGCGCGGCATGGCCTGGGTTACCTGCCGATCTACCTCGGCCCATTGCTGCTGCTGGTGTTCGGCTGGCGCATCCTGGAACGGATGGCGCTGGTGGCGCAGTCGCAGAGCACGGTGTCGATCGCCGACTTCATCGCCGCGCGCTACGGCCGCTCGCAGCGGCTGGCGGCGATGGTGGCGGTCATCGCGCTGGTGGCCGCGGTGCCGTACCTGGCCTTGCAGTACAAGGCGGTGGCGCTGTCGCTGCAGGTGCTGGGCGGGCCGGAGATGGCGCAGAGCAGCTTCGGCGATCCGGCGCTGTACGTGGCGCTGCTGATGGCGCTGTTCGCGATCCTGTTCGGCACCCGCCAGGTCGATGCCACCGAACACCGCCCCGGCATGATGCTGGCGATCGCGCTGGAATCGCTGGTCAAACTGGTCGCGCTGGTGGCGGTGGGCGTGTTCGCGCTGTTCTGGTTCGGCAGCGCCCCGCGCTTCGCCGAGGCCAGCACCGCGCTGTTCTCCAACGCCGCGCCCGATGGCTTCGTGGCGCAGACGCTGCTGGCGTTCGCGGCGATCTTCTGCCTGCCCCGCCAGTTCCACGTGGCGATCGTCGAATGCGGCGACGTCTCGGAGATCCGCCGGGCGCGCTGGCTGTTCGGTGGCTACCTGGTGATCGTGAGCCTGATGGTGGTGCCCATCGCCGCCGCCGGCATCGCCCTGTTCGACGATGGCGCCGCGATCGCCGACACCTACGTGCTCGCACTGCCGCTGGCCGAACAGCGCGAGGCGCTGGCGCTGTTCGCCTATGTCGGCGGCTTCTCCGCGGCCACCGGCATGGTCATCGTGGCGAGCGTGGCGCTGGCCATCATGGTCTCCAACGACCTGGTGATGCCGCTGCTGCTGCGCCGCCCCGGCTGGGCCCAGCGCCATGGCGGCGATCTCGCCGGCACCGTGCTGTGGGTGCGACGGGTGACGATCCTGTGCTTCGCCGGGCTGGCCTACGGCTATTACCGCGCCAGCGGCTCGGACACCACGCTGGCCTCCTACGGGTTGATGGCGTTCGCCGCGGTGGCGCAGTTCGCGCCGGCGCTGATCGGCGGCCTCTACTGGCGCGGCGCCAGCCGCGAGGGCGCCGAGGCCGGCCTGCTGATCGGCTTCGCGGTGTGGATCTACACGCTGCTGCTGCCCACGCTCACCGATGCCGGCTGGTTCGACGGCGCCTGGCTCGAGGACGGCCCGTTCGGCATCGGCTGGCTGCAGCCGCGCGGGCTGTTCGGCATGCAGGGCTGGGATCCGCTCACCCACGGCACGTTCTGGGCGCTGCTGTTCAATATCGGCACGCTGCTGCTGGTCTCGCAACGCTGGCGCCCGGGCCTGGAGGAGCATCTGGCGGCGGTGCCCTACCTCAATCCGTATGCCGAGCGGCGCACGCCCGGTACCAGCGAATGGCGCAGCGGGCTACAGGTGCGCGACCTGCTGACGCTTGCGCGCCGCATCGTCGGCGCACGCCATGCGCAGCGCGCCTTCATCGAGCAGGCGCAGTCGCTGGTCCAGCCGCTGCAGCCCGCGGCACCGGCCGACCGCATCTGGGTGCAGTTCACCGAACGCCTGCTGGCGTCGGCCATCGGCGCGGCCTCGGCGCGACTGGTGCTGACCAGCTCGCTGCGCGGCACCGGCATGGACCTGGGCGAAGTGGTCGCGGTGCTCGACGAGGCCGGTCAGGAACTGCGCTTCAACCGCGAGATCCTGTCCACCACGCTGGAAAACATCGACCAGGGCGTGAGCGTGGTCGATCGCGAGATGCGCCTGGTGGCATGGAACCGCCGTTACCAGCAGCTGTTCGACTATCCCGACGGCATGCTCTACGTCGGCCGCCCGGTCGCCGACCTGATCCGCTACAACGCCGAGCGCGGCGAACTCGGCGAGCTCAACGACGCGGCCGTGGACACCGAGACCGCCAAGCGCATCGCCTATATGCGCGGCGGTTCGCCGCATGTCTCCGAACGCGTGCTCGGCAGCGGGCTGGTGATCGAGGTGCGCGGCCAGCCGCTGCCGGGTGGTGGCTACGTCACCAGCTACAGCGACGTCACCGAATACAAGCGCGTGGAACGCGCGCTGCGCGAGGTCAACGAGACGCTCGAGCAGCGCGTCACCGTGCGCACCCGCGAAGCGGAGGCCGCGCAGCAGTCGCGCACGCGTTTCCTCGCCGCGCTCAGCCATGACGTGCTGCAACCGCTCAATGCCGCGCGGCTGTTCACCTCGGCGCTGCGCGAAAGCGACGAGGCCGACGAGCAGCGCCGCCTCGCCGAGCGCGTGGACACCTCGCTGCGCGCGGCCGAGGAACTGCTCGACGGCCTGCTCGACGTCTCGCGGCTGGATGCCGGTGCGTTGCGCCCGGAATGGTCGGACTTCGACGCCGCCGAACTGATGCGCGAACTTGCCGCGCAGTACGCACCGATGGCGGCGGCGCGCGGCATCGAGGTGCGCCTGAGCGTGCGCGCGCTGCCTGTGCACAGCGACCGCCGCCTGCTGCGCCGCGTGCTGCAGAACTTCCTCGCCAACGCGCTGCGCTATACCCGCGAGGGCCGCATCGTGCTGGCGGCGCGCCCGCGCGGCGACAGCGTCGCGCTGCAGGTGTGGGACACCGGCCCGGGCATTCCCGAGCACCACATGCGGCAGATCTACGACGAGTTCCATCGCTACCAGCAGCCGTTCGACTGGGATGAGCGCGGGCTGGGCCTGGGGCTGTCGATCTGCCAGCGCATCTCCCGGCTGCTGGGCCACCGCCTCGACGCACGTTCGCGCGTGGGATACGGCAGCGTGTTCTCGATCATGGTCCCGCGCGCCGAACACGCCGTGCCGGTGCCTGCACGGGCGGCGATGGAACTCGGCGAGTCGCTGGCCGGCATGCGCGTGCTGTGCGTGGACAACGATCCCGACATCCTCGCCGGCATGCAGGCACTGCTGCAGCGCTGGCAGGTGCTGGTGCTGACCGCGACCACCGTGGATGCCGCGCTGGCCCGCATGGACGATGCGCCCGATGTGCTGGTGGTCGACTACCACCTGCATGACCGCCTCGACGGCCTCGACACACTCGATGCATTGCGGGCAATCGCGCCCGGAACGCCCGGCGTGCTGCTGACCGCCGACGGCAGCGATGCGCTCAAGCAGGCCGCACGCAGGCGTGGCTACCGGGTGCTGACCAAGCCGCTCAAGCCGGCGTCGCTGCGTGCCTTCCTGGCCGCGCAGCGGCGGCCGCCACGCGTCCACGACCGCTAGCAGCCGGCACGGCGGGCCGCGCGCACGTGCTTGCTACACTGCCCCGCCCTGCAAGGCCCTGCCGTCGGATGATCGACTCCCGTACCCGCCGCGACGCACTGGGCGACCGCCTCGAACAGATCATTGCCGACCTCGACGGCGAGCACCTCAGCCTGGGCAGCATCGTCGAGCGGATCGGCAGCGAAGGGCTGTTGCTGCTGTCGATGCTGCTGACGGTGGTGTTCCTGATCCCGGTCTCGATCCCCGGCGTGAGCACGGTATTCGGCGCGGCGCTGCTGCTGATCGGCGTCAGCCGGCTGACCGGGCGCCCGCTGTGGCTGCCCACGCGCCTGCGCGAGCGCCGGCTGCCGGCGGAGAAGCTGCGCAACGGCCTGCGCCGCGGGCTGTCCTGGGTGCGGCGGCTCGAGCGCGTCAGCCGGCCGGGCCGCCTGGCCGCGCTGGCCGAAGGCCGCGCCATCGACATCTTCAACAGCCTCGCCTTCATCTTCGCCGCGCTGCTGCTGATGGCGCCGTTCGGCTTCGTGCCCTTCAGCAACACCTTCCCGGCGGTCGCGCTGCTGTTCTATGCGATCGGCATGATCCAGCGCGATGGCGGCGCGATTCTGCTCGGCCATCTCGCCACCATCGGCACCGTCATCTATTTCGCGGTGCTGATCGGCGGCGGCGGCTATGCGCTGCATGCGCTGTGGCGGATGGTCGGCGGCAACTGATCCGTGGGAGCGCGCTCGCGCACGAGTCCCGCTCCCGTCGTGGATAAAGTCCTTCGCGACGCGTGCGGCTTCGCGCTCGCGCCATCAACCGTCAGTCGATCTCGTCGGGCGGTGCGGTAACCGCCGCCGGGTCCACCGCCAGGCGGCCGGCGATCAGCACTGCCTGGGTGCGGTTGCTGGCGCCGAGCTTGCGCAGGATCGCGCTCATGTGCGCCTTGACCGTGGCTTCGGACACGCCCAGCTCGTAGCCGATCTGCTTGTTGAGCATGCCCTCGCCCAGCATCTGCAGCACGCGGAACTGCTGCGGGGTGAGGTCGCTGATGCGCGCGGCGACATCGTGCTCGTCGGCGCTTGCCGCCGGCGCGGCGCCGGCTGCGGCCGGCACCCAGCGATCGCCATCGAGCACCCGCTGCAGCGCCTCGCCCAGTACCTGGGTATCGGCCGACTTGGGGATGAAGCCCATCGCGCCATGGTCGAGCGCGCGTCGCATCACCGTGGGTTCCTCGCGCGCGGACACGATCACGATCGGCAGCTGCGGATGCTGCGCGCGCAGGTGCACCAGCGCGCTGAAGCCCTGCGCGCCCGGCATGTTGAGGTCGAGCAGCAGCAGGTCGGCATCGGGTTCCGCATCCACCAGCCCGTAGAGGCTGTGGGTGTCGCTGGCCTCGCACAGGCGTGCATCGGGCAGCGTACGCGCGACCGCCCCGCGCAACGCTTCGCGAAACAGCGGATGGTCGTCGGCGACGAGGATGGTCCGGGACATGCTGCGGGGCCTTCGGGGTGCGGCGGCCGTCAGCCGCCGGCACCACGGCGTTGGCGCACCAGCGACTCCACCACCGACGGGTCGGCCAGGGTGGTGGTGTCACCGAGCTGGTCGGGTGCGTTCTCGGCGATCTTGCGCAGGATGCGGCGCATGATCTTGCCCGAACGCGTCTTCGGCAGGCCCGGTGCCCACTGCAGGTGGTCGGGCGTGGCGATCGGTCCGATCTCGCCGCGCACATGGGCCACCAGTTCCTTCATCAGCGCATCGGTGCCTTCCTCGCCGGCCACCAGGGTGATGTAGGCGTAGATCCCCTGGCCCTTGATGTCGTGCGGGAAACCGACTACCGCGGCCTCCGCCACCTTCGGGTGCGAGACCAGTGCGCTTTCGACCTCGGCGGTGCCGATGCGATGACCGGACACGTTGATGACGTCGTCGACGCGACCGGTGATCCAGTAGTACCCGTCGGCATCGCGCCGGCAGCCGTCACCGGTGAAGTAGCTGCCGGGATAGGCGCTGAAATAGGTGTCGATGAAACGCTGGTGGTCGCCGTACACCGTACGCATCTGCCCCGGCCACGAATCGAGGATCACCAGGTTGCCCTCGGCCTCGCCATCGAGCACGGCGCCCTGGGCATCGACGATCGCCGGCTGGACGCCGAAGAACGGCCTTGTCGCGGAACCGGGCTTGGCGTCGATGGCACCCGGCAGCGGGGCGATCAGGATGCCGCCGGTCTCGGTCTGCCACCAGGTGTCGACCACCGGGCAGCGGCCGTCGCCGACCACCTCGTGGTACCAGCGCCAGGCTTCGGGATTGATCGGCTCGCCGACGGTGCCGAGGATGCGCAGCGATGCGCGCGAGGTCGCCTTCACCGGTGCCTCGCCCTCGCGCATCAGCGCGCGGATCGCGGTGGGCGCGGTGTAGAAGATGGTGACCCTGTGGCGGTCGACCACGTTCCAGAAACGCGACACGTCCGGATAGTTCGGTACGCCCTCGAACATCAGCGAGGTCGCGCCGTTGGCGAGCGGGCCATAGACGATGTAGCTGTGACCGGTGACCCAGCCGACGTCCGCGGTGCACCAGTAGATGTCGTCCTCGCGCAGGTCAAACACCACCTCGTGGGTGTAGCTGGCGAACACCAGGTAGCCGCCGGTGGTGTGCAGCACGCCCTTGGGCTTTCCGGTGGAGCCGGAGGTGTAGAGGATGAACAGCGGATCCTCGGCGTTCATGCGCTCGGGTTCGCAGGTGTCGGGCTGCTCGTCGACCACCGCGTCGTACCAGCGGTCGCGCGGCATCTGCATGCCGACCGCGCCACCGGTGTGGCGCACCACCAGCACCGTTTCCACGCTGTTGGTACCCGGCAGCTTCAGCGCCGCATCGACGTTCGCCTTGAGCGGGATGCGGCGGCCACCCCGCAGGCCTTCGTCGGCGGTGATGATGAGCCTGGAACCGCAGTCGGCCACGCGATCGGCGATCGATGCCGGCGAGAAGCCGCCGAACACCACGGTGTGCACCGCGCCGATGCGCGCGCAGGCCAGCATGGCGACCGCCGCTTCCACGATCATCGGCAGGTAGATGGTGACGCGGTCGCCCTTGCGCACGCCGAGGCTGCGCATGGCATTGGCCAGCCTGCACACGCGCGCATGCAGCTCGCGGTAGCTCACATGCCGCGGCGGCGTCGCCGGGTCGTCGCCTTCCCACAGGATCGCGGTCTTGTCGCCGCGCGTGTCCAGATGTCGGTCGAGGCAGTTGACGCTCGCATTGAGTTCGCCGTCGTCATACCAGCGGATCCGGAAGTCATCCAGCGCGAAGTTGACGTCGCGGATCCGCGTCGGCGGCGTCATCCACTTCAGGCGCTCGGCGGCACGCGCCCAGAACGCATCGGGGTCGCGCACCGATTCGGCGTAGAGGCGTTCGTAATCCTCGCGGCCGATCGCGGCCTCGGCAGCCAGTGCCTCGGGCACGGGATAGACGGAAGGAGTCGTGGACATGGCGCGCTCCGCAAATGACCTGACCCCAGAGTGTGCCGCATCCAACCGCGCACCGGCTTAGACGTTGGTCTAGGTCCGGACCACTACGACCAATGGTGTATTGGCGCGCCGGGGGGTGGCATGCAGGCTCGCTGCGACCGGTCCGCGTGCAGGTCCGGATCCGCATCGGGGAGGGGACATGCAACCAGTCCACCGCAAGTTGCGACCGCGCCTGCTGGCCGTCGCCATGGTCGCCGCGCTTGCCGCACCCGGCATGGCATCGGCGCAGACGGCCAAGGAACGCGAGCTGGAGGCACGTATCGCCCAGCTCGAATCGCAGGTACAGGCGCTGCTGTCGCAGCAGCAGCAGACTGCAACCCAGGTGCAGGAAGTGCGCACCGCGCAGGCGGCGCAACCGGCACGCCCGGCCACGCCGGCGGGTACGCCGCCGATCCAGGCCACCACCATCACACCGCAGGCCAACCCGGGCACCACGTTCACCGTGGGCGGGATGATCCGCATGGACGCGATGGCCACGAAGACGACCGACGGCGACATCGCCAAGGGCACCGCGGGCCGCGACTTCTACGTACCCGGCGCGATCCCGGTGGGCGGCGACGGCCCGGAGACGTACTCCGACGCGCACATGAAGTTCTCGCGCCTGTGGCTGGATGCCAGCACCACGCTCGACACCGGCGACAGGCTGGGCGCGCGGCTGGAACTCGATTTCTTCGGCGGCTCGCTCGGCAACACCGCGGCCACCAACACCTACGGCGCCACCCTGCGCCACGCCTACGTGACCTGGAACAACTGGCTGGCCGGCCAGACCTGGTCGAACTTCATGGATACCGCGGCGCTCATCGATGCGGTCGACTTCGTCGGCCCCACCGATGCTGTGGTGTTCGTGCGCCAGCCGCAGCTGCGCTACACCAGTGGCCCGTGGACGGTGTCTCTGGAAAGTCCGGAAACGACGGTGCAACCGTTCGGCGGCGGCGCGCGCGCAATCGGCGGCGACAACAGCGCGATGCCCGACGTCATCGCCCGTTACACCCACAAGGCCGACTGGGGCCACTTCAGCGTGGCCGGCATGGCCCGCCAGCTGAAGTACGAACCCGTCGCCGGCGCCGACAGCACCGATACCGGCTACGGCGCCACGTTGAGCGGCCTGGTGAAGATGGGCGACACCACCGACCTGCGCTACCAGCTCACCGGCGGCGACGGCATCGGCCGCTACATCGGCCTGGCCACGATCCAGCAGGACGCGATGCTCGATGCCGATGGCGATATCGACGCGCTCGGTGGCTGGGCGGGGTATGTGGGCCTGCGCCACGTGTTCAACGGACGCGTGCGCGGCAACCTCTACCACGCTCGTTCGCAATGGGACAACGAGACCGCGTGGACCGGCCTGGGCGTCACCCGCAAGGTGCAGTCCTGGCACGCCAACCTGATCTGGACGCCGTATCCGAAGCTCGACCTCGGCGTCGAGGCGATCTGGGGCGAGCGCACGCTGGAATCCGGCGTCGATGGCGAACTGATCCGCCTGCACACGATGGCGCGCTACACGTTCTGATCCGCATGCGCGTGCCCCGGCACGCGCCGCCCTTCCAGGTCACGGAGAACCAGAGGATGCAATCAACCTGCACCCCGCCACCGCACCGGTGGCGGCATCCACAGCCCGGCCGGCACCGGCCACACCTGCAACAGGGGGACGCCACATGACACTCGACAAGACCGCCGCCAGTTACTGGAAGGCCAATCTGAAGATCATCTGGATCTGCATGTCGATCTGGGCGCTGGTGTCCTACGGCTTCGGCATCATCCTGCGCCCGCTGCTGTCGGGCATCCGCATCGGCGGCACCGATCTCGGCTTCTGGTTCGCGCAGCAGGGTTCGATCCTGACCTTCATCGCGCTGATCTTTTTCTACACCTGGTACATGAACCGGCTCGATCGCGAGTACGACGTGGACGAGCAATAAGGGGCCGCCATGGATCAGTTCACTCTCAACCTCATCTTCGTCGGCGGCTCGTTCCTGGTCTATATCGCGATTGCGATCTGGGCACGCGCGGCCTCGACGTCGGAGTTCTACGCCGCCGGGCGCAGCGTCAACCCGGTGATGAACGGCATGGCGACCGCCGCGGACTGGATGTCGGCGGCATCGTTCATCTCGATGGCCGGCCTGATCGCCTTCGTCGGCTACGGCAACTCGGCGTATCTCATGGGCTGGACCGGCGGCTACGTGCTGCTGGCGATGCTGCTGGCGCCGTACCTGCGCAAGTTCGGCCGCTTCACCGTGCCCGACTTCATCGGTGACCGCTACTACAGCCGCACCGCGCGCCTGGTGGCGGTGGCGTCGCTGTTGATGATCTCGATCACCTACGTGATCGGGCAGATGACCGGCGCAGGCGTCGCGTTCTCGCGCTTCCTCGAGGTCGACACCAACACCGGCCTGCTGATCGCGTCCGCCGTGGTGTTCGTGTACGCGGTGCTCGGCGGCATGAAGGGCATCACCTACACCCAGGTCGCGCAGTACGTCGTGCTGATCATCGCCTACACCATCCCGGCGGTGTTCATCTCGCTGCAGCTCACCGGCAACCCGGTCCCGCAGCTGGGCCTGTTCTCCACCCACACCGAATCGGGCATGCCGCTGCTGGCGCGCCTCGACCAGATCCTGGTGGACCTGGGCTTCAACGACTACACCGGGCTGCACGATTCCACGTTGAACATGACGCTGTTCACGCTGTCGCTGATGGTCGGTACCGCGGGCCTGCCGCACGTGATCATCCGCTTCTTCACCGTGCCCAAGGTGTCCGATGCCCGCAGGTCGGCCGGCTGGGCGCTGGTGTTCATCGCCCTGCTGTACACGGTGGCACCGGCGGTGGGTGCGATGGCGCGGCTGAACATCCTGACCACGATCTATCCGGAAGGCACCCGCGCGGCGGAATCGCTGAGCTACGAGGCGCGCCCGGACTGGATGCGGACCTGGGAACAGACCGGCCTGCTGGCGTTCGAGGACAAGAACGGCGACGGCATGATCCAGTCCTACAACGAGGCCAGCCCGGAGTTCGCCACGGTGGCCGCCGAGCGTGGCTGGCAGGGCAACGAGATGGTCACCTTCAACCAGGACATCCTGGTGCTGGCCAATCCGGAGATCGCGGGACTGCCCGGCTGGGTGATCGCGCTGATCGCGGCAGGCGGCCTGGCGGCGGCGCTGTCCACTGCCGCAGGCCTGTTGCTGGCGATCTCGTCGGCGGTCAGCCACGACCTGATCAAACGCACGTTCAAACCCGATATCAGCGACAAGGGGGAACTGCTGGCCGCGCGCGTGTCGATGGCGGCGGCGATCGTGGTGGCCACCTGGCTGGGCATGAATCCACCGGGGTTCGCCGCGCAGACGGTGGCGTTCGCATTCGGGCTGGCGGCAAGCTCGCTGTTCCCGGCGATCATGATGGGCATCTTCTCCACCCGCATGAACTCCGCCGGCGCGGTGGTGGGCATGCTCGCGGGCCTGATCTCCACCAGCGTGTACCTGTTCACCTACAAGGGCTGGTTCTTCATCCCGGGCACCAACATGCTCGCCGATACCCCGGAGAACTGGCTGTTCGGCATCTCGCCGCTGGGCTTCGGCGCGGTGGGCGCGGTGATCAACTTCCTCGCCGCCTACATCACGATGAAGCTGACCGCACCGGTGCCGGAGCACATCCAGCATCTGGTCGAGGACATCCGCGTGCCGCGTGGCGCGGGCGCGGCGACCGGGCACCACTGATCCACGCGGTACCCGGCACGCTGTGCTGACATCGCGGCCCGCTTCCGGCGACGGAGGCGGGCCGCTCTTCTTCCGCGGCTGCTCGTCTTCCATGCCCGGTTGCGTGCGCCGGCCGCTGACTACAATCGGGCTTCATTCCAACCGCCAACGCACGGGGAGCGTCCATGCTGCTGGAGTTCATCGCCATCATCGCCGCCGGCTTCGGCCTGGCCGGCATCGCGCTCACGCTCAACATCGCGCTGCGCAGGCGGCTTCCACCGTGGATCGTGCCGGCCGCGGCCGGCGCCGGCATGCTGCTGATGGCGATCTGGCTGGAGTACTCGTGGTTCGAGCGCACCGCCTCGACGTTCCCGGACGGTGTGGAGATCGCCTCCACCCACCAGGCGCGTTCCTGGTACCGCCCGTGGACCTATGTGGTGCCGCTGACCAACCGCCTGATCGCCGTCGATCGCCGCTTCGATCGCCGCCATGCCGACGCGCCGGGCCAGGTGCTGACGCGCGTACTCCTCGCCGGGCGCTGGGAGCCGACGCGGCAGTTCGGCGTGGTCTACGACTGCAATGCACACCGGCGCGCCGACCTGCTCGATGGCGTGGAGTTCGCCGCGGACGGCACCCTGCCCAATGCGCGCTGGATCCAGCTGGAGGCCGATGACCGCGTGTTGCGTACGGCATGCGCGCGATGAGCAGCGGCCACGGCGCCGCCTGCGTCTGTGCATGCCCGGGACCGCGCGGATAGCCCGATGGATCCGGTGCCCGGCCTCGACCTCGACCAGCCACCGTTCGACCTGCTCGACGACGCCGGGCGCGCGCGGCTGCAGGCAGGCGTCGACCTCGGTTTCCATGGCGACGGCACCACCCTGATCGAGGCCGGCCGCGCCTCGCCGCATGCCTATGTGCTGCTGAAGGGACGCGTGCACGCCTACCAGCCGCAGGCCGGCGGTGGTGAAACGCACTTCGCCGATTACGGCCCCGGCGATGTCTTCGGTGCCTGGGCGGTGATGGCCGGGCGTGCGCGGCTGACCTATCGCACCGATGGCGAATGCCTGGCCTTCCTGATTCCCGCCGAGGTGTTCCGCCGGCTGGTCGACGACAACCCGCGTTTCGCCGCCTGGTTCCATGAGGGCCTGGCGACCAAGGGCCAGCTGGCGTTCTCGGCCGGGCGGCGCTGGACGCCCGAACTGGCCACCCGCGTGGGCGATGCCGACCTGGCGCCCGCCGAGCGCGTGGCCTCGACGCTGTCGGTGGCCGCGGCCACCCGGCGCCTGCGCGAGCGCGGCGTCGACTGCCTGCTGGTGGACGACCCGGCGCATGACGGCCCGGGCATCGTCACCCGCACCGACCTGCTCGAGGCGCTGGCGCTCGACCGCCTGCCGCTGGAGGCACCGGTCGGGCCGCTGGCCAACCGTCCGCTGCTGTGCGTGGATCCCGGCGACGCGCTGTTCCAGGCGATGGCGGCGATGACCGAGCACCGGGTCGAGCGCGTGGTGGTGCGGCGTGGCGAGGGCATCGGCGGCACGCTGGGAATCGCCGAGGTGCTGTCGCACTTCGCCAGCCACTCGCATCTCATCGGCCTGCGCCTGGCGCGGGCGCGCACGCTCGACGAGATCACCCGCGCCGCCGGCGGCATGACCGCGCTGATCCGCGGGCTGTCGCGCCAGGGCGTGCGGATGCCCGACCTGATGCAGCTGGTCAGCGCGCTCAACGGCCGCGTCATGGCGCAGATCTTCGAGCTCGTCACCCCGCCGGAAGTGCGCGAGCGCGTGTGCCTGCTGGTGATGGGCAGCGAAGGGCGGCGCGAGCAGCTGCTCAAGACCGACCAGGACAACGCGCTGGTGGTGGCCGACGATCTCGACTGGCCGGAACTGGCCGCGGCGATGTCGCGCTTCAGCCAGGCGCTCGCACAGGCCGGCTACCCGCCCTGCCCGGGCCGGGTGATGGTGGACAACCCGCACTGGCGGCTGACCGCGTCGCAGTGGCGCACGCGCATCGCCCACTGGCGCCACGACCATGGCGGCGGGACCGCACTCGACCTGTCGATCGCGCTCGATGCGAGGCCTGTGGCCGGCAATGCCACGCTGTTCGCCCCGGTGAAGGATGCGCTGATGGCGCTCGGCAGCGACGGGATCCTGATGCACCACCTCGCCGGCGCGACGCTGCGCTTCGACACGCCGCTGACCTTCTTCGGCCGCGTGCGCGGCGACGCACAGGGCATCGACCTCAAGAAGGGCGGCATCTTCCCGGTCGTGCACGGGCTGCGCTGCCTGGCGCTGCGCCATGGCATCCGCGCCACCGGCAGCATCGAGCGCTGCGAAGCGCTGGTCGCCGCGGGCCACCTGCCGCACGGTCTCGGACGCGACCTGCCGCAGGTGCTCAACGTGTTCCAGCGCATGCGGCTGGAGGCGCAGCTGGCCACCCTCGACCATGGCCGGATACCCGACAACCACGTCGACACCGGCGGCCTGCGCAGGCTCGACCGCGAACTGCTGCGTGACGCCCTGCATGTGGTCAAGGAGTTCCGCGACCACGTGCGCCGCGCGTTCCACCTGCAGGACTAGCGGCGATGGATCCGCTGCATCGCTGGTGGCTGCGGCGTCGGCATGGCGACGGACCGTGGGCGGGGCTGCTGCAGCGCCCGCCCGACGACGAATGGGTCAGCCTCGACCTCGAGACCACCGGGCTCGACCCCGCACGGGACCATATCCTCAGCCTCGCCGCGGTGCCGGTGCGCGACGGGCGGGTGTGGCTGTCGGAACGGTTCGAACGCCGCATCCGCCCCGATCGCGACTTCGACATCGAATCGATCCGCCACCACCGGATCACCCCGGGCGAGGCCGGTACCGGGATGTCGGTGACCCCCGCGGTGCGCGAACTCCTGCAGTGGCTGGGCAGCCGCAGGCTGCTGGGCTATCACCTGCGCTTCGACCTCGCGATGCTCGCCCCCCACGTGCGCGCGCTCACCGGTTTCCCGCTGCCCAATCCACGGGTGGAGCTGGCCGATGCCTTCGCCACCCGCGCGCTGCGGGCACACCCCGGGGCGCCCGCGGATCTTGCCTTCCGGACCATCGCCGATGCACTCGGCGTGCCGGTGCTTGCCCGCCACAGCGCGCTGGGTGATGCCACCACCGTCGCGCTGTGCTGGCTGGCGTTGCGCGGGGGCCGGGCGCCATCGCTGCACGGGAGCCGTCCGCCGCCGCGCTGAGCGACGCATCCGGAGCCGGCGTCGCGCCCACCGCAACCACCGGGGCTTGCGCGGTGGTCGGACAGCGCCATGCGTGCCGACACGCAATGGGCATCGGCTACCCTGTGCGCGGGGAATACCATTGGAACAACGATGAGCAACGGACACTGCGCCGTACGACCTTACCTGCCCGCGCTGCTCGCCGGCGCGCTGTGCGCGGCGCTGGCCGCGTGCGACGGTGCCGCACCGGCCGGACACCCGGATGACATCGCCGCGGCATCGACCACGGCGGCCACGGAGTCGCCGCTGCCGGCTTCGGCCGCCATCGCCGCTGCAGCCGGTGCCGCGTGTTCCTACGATGGCGCGCCGGTGCAGGTCGGAAGCGATGTGCTCGGCAGCCGCGCGCCGCAGGACTGCGCGCAGATGGTCGACCACATCATGCGCTTCACCGGCCTGCCGCCGAACTTCGTGGTCGGCGAGGCGCAGGTGCCGAACGCGGTGGCGACGATCCTGCTCGACGACCGCAAGGTTCCGCAGCGGGTGATCGCCTTCAATCCGCGCTTCATCGACGCCGTCGGCCGCGCCACCAACAGCACCACGTGGGCGCCGATGAGCATCATGGCGCACGAGATCGGCCACCACCTGTCCGGCCACACCATCACCGGCACCGGAAGCCAGCCGCCGATCGAACTGGAAGCCGACAAGTTCTCCGGCTTCATCCTCTACCGCATGGGTGCACCGCTGCTGGAAGCGTCCCGCGCGATCGAGACCCTGGTCGGTCCGGACGACAGCGCCACCCACCCGGGCCGCGACCGCCGCATGGCGGCGATCCGCGAAGGCTGGATGGATGCCTGCCGTCAGCAGGGGCGCGCCGACTGCGAGACGCTGGCCACCGCGACCACCCTCCCGGCCACGCAACCCGCCGGCGCCGCGGCACCCGCGTCCACCGCCACGCCGACGGTGGCGCGCGCAGGCGTGCCGGAACGGCTGCCCAGCGCCGATCCCGGCAACCTGCCGGCCAAGCAGGGCCGCTTCGTCGTCGACGAAAGCGGGCTGCTCGGTGCCGACGAACGCGTGCGCCTGGAACAGCAGCTGTTCGAGCACGCACGCGACCATGGCGTGGAGATCGCGCTGCTGCTGGTGCGCGACCTGCAGGGCCTGTCGGCGGAGGATTTCGCCTGGGCGATGCTGCGGCAGATGCGCATCGGCAAGCTGGATGTCGGCAATGGCGCGGTGCTGGTGGTCGCTCCGGAGCAGAACGACGCCGGCGTGGCGATGGGCCCCGGCGTGGCCCTGGCGATGGAAGGCTTCGAGGGTGCGAGCCGGCTGCAGGGCTGGATCGAGCAGGCCTGGCCGATCTGCCAGCAGCCGGGCGGGTGCCGCGGCTGGACGCAGAACCTGTTCATGATGCCGGAACTGATGATGCGGCAGACCGCCGGACTCGACTGGAACATCCGCCACCGCGGACTGGCCGGGTTCCGCGCCGCGTCCGAGGGCTATTCCCGGCAACGGCTGGAACAGGGCGGGGAGTACCGGGCGTCGGACGACCCGATCTTCCGCCAGCTGGTGCGCTTCGAGGGCACTGTGCAGACCCTCGACACCCCGGTGGGCGTGGTTGGCGTGGCGGAGGAGATCCTCGCCAATGGCGCCATCGTGCGGCAGGGCAAGCGCGCGGTGCACGTGACGTCGGATGACGGCTACGACGCCATCGTCTACCTTGAACCGCGCACCGCGCCACTGATGCCCGCCGGGCTGCCGGCCGTGGGCGAGCGCTACACCTTTGTCGGTCGCGTGCAGCGGCCCGCCGCCCTGCGTGGGCATGCCGACCATCTGTTCCTGCTGAGCTGGGAACGCATGTAGGGATGCGTGCCGCCGGCTACTGCGGCGGCGCGGCCAGTTCGCGTGCGTCGAGGTAGCCGTCGCGGTTGGCGTCCTGGCGGTTGAAGCGCCCGGCCAACCGCGCGAGGTAGGCTTCGCGGGTCAGCAGCGGCGCGCGGCCGCCGGGCTGTTCCGATGGCTCGAGCCGGCCATCGCCGTTGGCATCCATGCGCTCGAAGGCGTACAGCATCCACGCCTGGTATTCGGCCAGTGACACCCGGCCGTCGCCATCGCCGTCCATCCGCGACAGATAGTCACCGGTGGCGGTGACCTGCCCGTTCGCCATGCCTGCTGTCAGCAGGCACGCTGCCAGGCACAGGCCCGCGCGCGGCCCGGGTCGACGTCGCACCCGCACCCGCACCTCAGCCGCGCGCCGGCTGCAGGGCATAGCCCTTCAGGCGCGCGGAATAGTCCTGCAGCGCGCGGATGCCGGAGGCTTCGGCCTCCTGGCACCAGGCCTGCAGCTGGCGCAACCGCTCACCCGCATCGTGGCTGCGCGCCTCGAGCACGTCGGCAAGCTTCGCCCGGTATTCGACCAGGGTGCGGATGCGCGGTCGCTGCTCGACCCACTGCTGCAGCTGTTCGCGTGCGTCCGGCTGCAGCCAGCGGCCATCGTCGGCCAGTGCCCTGCGCAGGCGGCGCGGCAGCAGCGCACGCATCCGCGCACCGGCCGCGCGGGCCTCTTCGCGCAGGGCCGGCCTGATCACGTTGCGGTGGTAGTCGGTCATCGCCTGGAAGCGGTGCGCCAGCAGCGCGCGGACGGTATCGGCATCGGGCACGTCGATGTTCGGCCGCACGTCGAGTGCAGGCGCCACGCGCAGCACCTTCGCCAGGCCTACCGACTGCAGCGCGCGGATCACCACCCAGCCGATGTCGAGTTCAAAGCGGCGCAGCGCGAACTTCGCCGAGCTCGGGAACGCGTGGTGGTTGTTGTGCAGTTCCTCGCCGCCGATCCACACGCCCCACGGGCTCAGGTTGGTGGCGGTGTCGGTGGTCTCGAAGTTGCGGTAGCCCCACCAGTGGCCCAGGCCATTGACCACGCCGGCCGCCCAGAACGGGATCCACGCCATCTGCAGCGCCCACATCGCCACGCCGGCAAAACCGAACAGCACGAACAGCACCAGCAGCAGCACCGTCGGACCCAGTGCCGAGTGCGGGGCATAGACGCGGCGCTCGATCCAGTCGTCGGGGCAGCCACGGCCGTACTGCTCGATGTCACCGCGCAGCGCGCTCGCCTCGCGGTACAGCTCCACGCCGCGCCAGAACACCGTGCCGATGCCCTTGTGCATCGGGCTGTGCGGATCCTCCTCGGTCTCGCACTTCGCATGGTGCTTGCGATGGATGGCCACCCATTCGCGGGTCACCATCCCGGTCGACAGCCAGGTCCAGGCGCGGAACACGTGCGCCACCGCCGGGTGGAAGTCCACGCCCCGATGTGCCTGGCTGCGGTGCAGGTACAGGGTGACCGAGAAGATGGTGAGCTGGGTGGTGACCAGGAACACCGCCAGCAGCGGCCAGAAGCCGGCCTGGACGAGGCCACCGGCGAGGAAGTCGAGCACGGGCATGCACCGGATCGGAGGGACCGGGCCATCTTGGGCCGGGTCCGGGGCCGATGCCATCCCTGCGCGCGCGTACGTTGCGGCCGGTACACCGTCGTGCAGGCCTTGACGCAGGCGACCGGCGCTCCCATCTGTGGGTGAACCTGCCGGCCCTGCCCATGCCCGAACTGCCCGAAGTCGAAACCACGCGTCGCGGCCTGCTGCCGCACGTGGCCGGCCGCACCATCACCGCGGTCACCCTGCGCCGCGCCGACCTGCGCTGGCCGATCCCGCCCGAGCTGTCGCAGTGGCTCGCCGGCCAGCGCGTGGAGGACGTGCGCCGCCGTGCCAAATACCTGCTGCTCGACACCGCGCCCGGCAGCGCGCTGCTGCACCTGGGCATGTCCGGCAGCCTGCGCGTGCTGCCGGCCGACACGCCGCTGCGTGCCCACGACCATGTCGACATCGGGCTCGACGACGGCCGCGTGCTGCGCTTCAACGACCCGCGCCGCTTCGGCTGCCTGCTGTGGCAGCCGGCCGGCGAGGTGCATCCGCTGCTGACCGGGCTGGGCCCGGAGCCGTTGTCCGACGCATTCGACGGCGCCTGGCTGCACCGGCTCTCGCGCGGCCGCAGGGCGCCGGTCAAGACCTTCCTGATGGACCAGGCGGTGGTGGTGGGCGTGGGCAACATCTATGCCGCCGAGGCGCTGTTCATGGCCGGGGTGTCGCCGCTGCGCGCGGCCGGCAAGGTGTCGCGCGATCGCTACGTTCTGCTGGCCGAGGCGGTGAAGGCGGTGCTCGGCCATGCCATCGAGCGTGGCGGCACCACCCTGCGCGACTTCATCAGTCCCGATGGTGCCCCGGGCTATTTCGAGCAGGAGCTCGCTGTCTACGGCCGCGGGGGCCTGCCCTGCCGACGCTGCGGGCGCCTGTTGCGGCAGGCGCTGATCGGCCAGCGCACCAGCGCGTGGTGTCCCGGCTGCCAGCGCTGAAGCCCCACGCGGCGCACCGCTGCGCGCTATAGTCGGCGCGGGCGGCATTCGGGGATGGCAATGTCGGGCACGGCGGAAATCACCCTCTGGCTGGATGCCGCGCGCGGCGGTGATCGTGCCGCGATGGACCAGGTGCTGGCGACGCTCTACCAGGAGCTGCACGCGATGGCGCGGCGCCAGCTTGCCGGGCAGCACGGCCAGACCCTCGATGCCACCGCGCTGGTGCACGAGGCCTATCTGAAACTCATCGGCGGACAGGCCGCACGCTTCGACGATCGCGCGCATTTCTTCGCCTATGCGGCTTCGGCGATGCGCAGCGTGGTGGTCGATTACGCGCGCCAGCGGCTGGCCCGCAAGCGCGGCGGCGACCTGCACCGCGTCACCGACCTGCCCGAGGACCTCGCCGGCGGCGTGCGCCTGGACGAGGACACGCTGGCACTGGATGCCGCGCTGACCGCATTGGGCCGGGTCGACGAACGACTCGCACGGGTGGTCGAACTGCGCTATTTCGCGGGCCTGTCGGAACTCGAGATCGCAGCGCTGCTGGAGCGCTCCGAGCGCAGCGTGCGCCGCGACTGGCAGAAGGCGCGGATGTACCTGCTGGCGTCGCTGCAGGATGGAACGGCGAGCTGATCGCAGCGGGGCCACGGCCCCCACCTCCGGCCCTCTTCCGCAGGCAGGAGAGGAACAGATGACTGTCGCGCTGCGCGGTTGCCCCGGCCGCCCTCACCCCGTGCCCGCTCCCACGGGCGGGACACGGGAAATGATCGTCGCGCTGCGCGCGACTGCGTAACGTCCATGGACGCCGCGCGCTGGCAGCAGGTTTCCACGCAGCTGGATGCGCTGCTCGATCTGGAGATCCCGGCGCGCAGCACGGTGCTGGCGCGCATCCGTGCGGACGACCCGCCACTGGCCGCCGAGCTCGAGCGGCTGCTCGCCCTCGAGCACACCGAAAGCCCGCTCGACACGCCGCTGGTCGCGCCGCTGCCCGGTGCGCGACCCGGCCTCGCTGTCGGACCCTATCGCCTCGAGCACCTGCTGGGCGAGGGCGGCATGGGCCAGGTGTGGCTGGCGCGCCGCGACGATGGGCTCTACCAGCGCCGGGTCGCCCTGAAGCTGCTGCGCCCGGGGCTCGCCGACCCCGGCCTGCGCCTGCGCTTCACCCGTGAGCGGCAGATCCTCGCGCGGCTCGAGCACGCGCATATCGCGCGCCTGCTCGACGCCGGCATCAGCGCCGACCAGCAACCGTACCTGGCGCTGGATTACGTCGACGGCGAACCGATCACCGACTGGTGCACGCGCCGTGAGGCCGGCATCGAGGCATGCCTGCACCTGTTCCTGCAGGTCTGCGATGCGGTCAGCCACGCGCACGCCAACCTGGTCGTGCACCGCGACCTCAAGCCGTCGAACATCCTGGTCACCCCGCTCGACGAGGTGCGGCTGCTGGACTTCGGCATCGCCAAGCTGCTCGATGCACCGGAGCCGGCGCTGGAGCGCACGCGCACCGGGCTGCGCGCCTTCACCCTGCACTACGCTGCGCCCGAGCAGATCCGCGGCGAGCCGGTCACCACGATGACCGACGTGTATTCGCTGGGCATGGTGCTCTACGAGCTGATCGCCGGCGCCAAGCCATATGCGCTCAAGCGCCCCAGCGATGCGCAATGGGAGGAAGCGATCCTCGGGGTGGACCCGCCGCGCCCTTCCGTGGTGCTGCAGCGGCGCGCGGATGAAGCTTCGTCGGCGGATGCCCCGACTTTGCGACGGCGCGCGCGGCGCAGTGCCGGCGACCTCGACAACATCGTGCTCAAGGCGCTGGCCAAGCGCCCGGAGCAGCGCTATCCATCGGTGGAGGCGTTCGCGCTCGACCTGCAGCGCTATCTCGACGGCCGGCCGGTGCTGGCCCGCCCACAAGGCCTGCTGTACCGGGCGCGCAAATACGTGCGCAGGCACCGTTGGCCGCTCGCCACCACTGCGGCCATCACCATGGTGCTGGCACTGGCACTGGCGATCCTCGGCTGGCAGCGCGCGCAGGGGCAGCGCGAAGCCGACCGCGCGCGGGCCATGCAGGCCCTGGTGGTGGGGCTGTTCGAACATGCCGGCAGCGCGCGTGCCTCGCGTCCGCTGGACGTACGCGAGCTGCTCGACGCCGGCCAGTCCCGCGGCGCGGTGGAGCTTGCCGGCCAACCGGGGCTGCATGCCGAACTGCTAGGGGTGCTGGCACGCCTGCGATTGGGCCTGGGCGATTACGCGCGCGCACTCGATCTGCTCGACCGGCAGGCGTCGCTGATCGACGGCGCCGGCGACGTGCCGGCCAGCCTGCGCCTGGAAGCGAGCGCCGACCGTGGCCGTGCATTGCGCCTGCTCGGCCGGCCCGCGGACTGTGTGGCGCGGATGGATCCGGCACGCAATGTCGCGCATGCCGCGGAAGGGCGGCTGCCGGCGCAGGCAGCCGAGTACTACGCCCAGCTCGGCCGCTGCCGCCGCCAGACCGGCGAGATGGCCGCGGCGGAAACCCTGTTCCGCCACGCGCTGGCATTGCGCCGCGCACGGGTCGCCAACGGGCCCGGCGTTTCCGAGAACCTCGCCGACCTCGCATCGCTGCATGCCGCACGCGGGCAGACCGCGGCGGCACGACGCGGCTACCAGGCGGCGCTGGAGGAACTGCGCCGCGGTGTCGGCGGACGCCACCCGCTCGCCGTCGACATGCTGCGCGCGCTGTGCGCCGTGGAACGCGACGGCGGCCACGTGACCCAGGCCGAACGCCACTGCCGCGAAGCGCTCGCGCTCGCCCAGGCGCTGCATGGCAGCCACCATCCCGACACCATCGACGCACGCCGCCTGCTGGCCGCGCTGCATGTCGACCAGGGCCGGCTGACCGAGGCCGAGACCGAGTTCCGCGAAGCGCATGCCTGGCTGCTCGCACGCCTGGGGCCGGACCACGCCGACGTCGCGCGCAACCTCAACAGCCTCGCCATCGTGGCCTGGGAACGTGGCGACACCGATGCGGCATTGCGCGACCTGCGTGCCGCCACCGCGATGCTGGCCGCGCGCGGCCCCGGCCATGCGCTGGCCGACGCGCTGTTCAACCTCGCACTGGTGCGCGCCGACGTCGGCGATGCGCAGGCCGCGCTGCCGCCGCTGGACGAGGCGCTGGCGCTGCGTGTGCAGCTGCTGGGCCGCGAGCATCCCCAGGTGGGCGTGGCCCGGCGGTTGCGCGGTGAGCTGCTGCTGCGCCTTGGTCGCGGCGACGCGGCGCTCGCCGCGCTGCGCGACGCCGCCCGCCTGACCGGCACCGGCTACGGCACCGACCACCCGCAGGCCCGGCGTGCCCGGCACGCGCTTGCACTGGCCGAATCCGCAGGCGACCCCACGCGGCTCCTGCGCCGCCTGGATCCGCTGGCCACCGCGGCATCGGCGGACCTCGAAGCCCGCAAGGCCGCCTGGCTGGCGGCTGCCGATGCCGCCGCGCTGCGCTGCGCCGGCAACGACAGCGGCCGCGGCCGGCTCGACGCCACCCGGATCACGGGCGAACTGCGCGCCGCCTTTCCCGAAGGCGGCAGCGTGCGCCGCCAGGCCACCGCACTGCTGGCCGCATGCGACCGACCGATCGAAGACGTCACGCACGTCGGAGTGCGCACGGCCGGCCGCTGACGTCCCGCAATCGTGCCGGCGTGAGCGGCCACGGGGCGTCGTTGAAGCCAGCGACGGAAAGGTGGCCGGCGCTCGCCTCACGGTCCGCCGGTCCGGGCAATCGCCTACTGCAACGGCAGCGACGCCTGCGCCGGCTCCACGCCACCCTCGCCGCGGGCGATGCGCTTGAACTCGGCGCGGCTCACCGACAGGTAGCGCTCGTTGCCGCCGATCTCCACCTGTGGCCCCGCCTGCACGGCATGCCCGCTGTCGTCCACGCGCACGGTCATCGTGGCCTTGGAGCCGCTATGGCAGATGGTCTTGATCTCGTGCATCTCGTCCGCCCAGGCCAGCAGGTACTGGCTGCCCTCGAACAGCTCGCCACGGAAGTCGGTGCGCAGCCCGTAGCACAGCACCGGGATGCGCAGCCGGTCGACCACTTCGGTGAGCTGCCACACCTGCGGCTTGCGCAGGAACTGCGCCTCGTCCACCAGCACGCAGTGCAGCCGCCCGTTGTGGTCGGCCACGTCGCGTTCCACCCGGGCCAGCAGGTCGTCCTCGGTGGTGAACGCCTCGGCAGGCGACTCCAGTCCGATCCGCGAGGCGACCCGGCCGCGCCCGGCGCGATCGTCCAGCGCCGGCGTCAGGATCAGCACGCGCATCCCGCGTTCGCGATAGTTGTGCGCGGACTGCAGCAGGGTCGTGGTCTTCCCGGCATTCATCGCCGAGTAGTAGAAATACAGCTTGGCCATGCCGTGGATTCTACGGCGTCGGCTCCTTCGGCTTGTCCACCTTTTCCGCTTCGCCGACGTCGACCCGGCCACGCACCGGGGCCGTCCACACCCGGTCCTGCACCTCCCGATAGGCCGTCGGGTCGAAGTTCTCCTTGGCGTAGAACCTGCGGCCATCGATCGCGATGGGGCGGGTACCGTCGTAGGCGGTGATCGTCGCCCCCTGGCCGGACGCATCGAGCATGCTGCCGGTGCCACGTCGGCGCTCGCGACGCAGCACGGTGGCCAGCCGTGGCCCGGTGGCTGCATCGCCGTATTCCGCGCGCAGCGCCGGGCCGCGTTCGGCCACGCGCGCGCGTTCCGCGGCGTCGAGCTGCTCCCAGTAGAGCTGCGCCCAGACCTGGAACTGGTGATAGCCGCGCTCGGCGGCGAGGAACATCCACAGATAGCCGTCCACGCGGTCCGCGGGGGCGCCCCTGCCCGACCAGTGCAGTTCGCCGAGCATGGCCTGAGACGGCTTGTCGCCGTAGTACGCGCCACGGCGGAAGTGCCGCAACGCGTCCTCCGCGCGGCCATCCAGCAGCGCGTCCATGCCCCGCTGCCGGCCGGCAAGGTCGGGGTGGGCTTCCAGCATCCCCGAGGTGATCACCGCGGGATCGAGCTCGGGGATGAAGCGCCCCGGCCCGGTATCGACGGTCATCGTCGCCGCAACGCCCTGGGGGGCCTCCTGGGCGCTGCACTCCGCGCCGGCAACGGTGAACGCCGCGAACGCGGCGATGATGAGGGCAACGTCCTGTCGCATGCCTGTGTTTCCTGTCTGGAGCCGTCACTGCGCAGCACGAGCCGCGCTGTTCATGCCGCGGTCCGTCCGCGCTGTGGGGTCAACGACGCGGCGCGTCGACCTGGCTCAAGTCCGCGCCGAACAGGCGTGCGGCCTCGAGGTCGCGCTGGCGCCAGTACTCGGCAGGACTCAGTTTCGCGTCCGCGTAATGCACGGCCGAGTCGGCCCCGGACCCGCACATCCCGAGCCCGGTGATCGCACCCTTGCCGCGCGGCATGGTCTGTTCGGTGCACACGCGCGCCGCGCCCGGTGAGCCAAGGCGGCTGCCGGCGGCCACCATGGTCCAGCGTCGGCGCTCGCGTTCCAGGCGTGGCTGGGCGACATCGTCCGCGTACTGGTCATAGACCGCCTTGCCTTCCTCGATCGCGCGCTCGCGCGACGCCGCGTCCAGCTCCGCCCAGTAGACCTCGCGCTGCGCCGCCAGCCGCGGATCGCCACGCTCGGCGGCGAGATCCATCCACGCATAGGCCAGCGCGCGGTCCCTGGGCACGCCGCGGCCTTCCCAGAGCAACTGCGCCATCAGCGCCTGTGACGCCTTGTCGGCATGGCGCGCGGCGCGCTCGAAGTGCCCGCGTGCTTCCTCCGCGCGCCCTTCCTGCAACGCGGCAATCCCGAGCATCCGGTGCTTCTGGTCGGGATGCGCGTTCCAGTAATCGGGAGTCCGGTCGGTCCAGGAGGGCGAATCCGCTGCGCGTGCCGGCAGGACCGGGGTTCCGCCCGCCATCGCCAGCCCGATCGCACCCGCCAGCAGTCCATACGACAGCCTGTTCATCGCCCGCCCTCCCTGTGGATTGCTTTCCTTACACCACGTCACCGGCAGCTGCAACGTGCAGCGCACCAGGCCGCTTCGGCGACAATGGCCGGCCCGCCGTTGCCGATTGCCGATGCAAGGTCTCAATCCCCCCCAGCGTGCCGCGGTGCTCCACTGCGAAGGGCCGCTGCTGGTGCTCGCCGGCGCCGGCAGCGGCAAGACCCGCGTGATCGTCGAGAAGATCGCCCACCTGATCGCCGCCGGGCATTACCCCGCGCGTCGCATCGCCGCGATCACCTTCACCAACAAGTCGGCCAAGGAGATGCGCGAACGCGTCGCCAAGCGCATCCGCGGCGACGCGGCCGAAGGCCTGACCATCTCCACCTTCCACGCGCTGGGCCTGAAGCTGCTGCAGATCGAACACGAACGCGCCGGCCTGCGCCGCGGCTTCTCGGTGTTCGATGCCGACGACTGCGCGGCGCAATTCAAGGACCTGTGCAGCGGCATGAAACCCGACGCGATCCAGGCGCTGCAGGGTCTGGTGTCGCGGGCCAAGAACGCCGGCCTGTCGCCGGAGGAAGCCGCTGCGCTCGCACGCAGCACCCGCGAGCTCGAGGCGGCCGAGCTCTACAGCCGCTACCAGGCGCGACTGACGAGCTTCAACGCGGTCGACTTCGACGATCTGATCCGCCTGCCGGTGCAGTTGCTGGAAGCCCACGAGGACCTGCGGCTGGGCTGGCGCGAACGTATCGGCTACCTGCTGGTCGACGAATGCCAGGACACCAACGATGCCCAGTACCGCCTGCTCAAGGCGATCGCCGGGCCCAAGGGCAACTTCACCTGCGTGGGCGACGACGACCAGTCGATCTACGCCTGGCGCGGTGCGAACCCCGAGAACCTGACCTCGCTGGGCACCGATTATCCGGACCTCGAGATCATCAAGCTCGAGCAGAACTACCGCTGTTCCAACCGCGTGCTGCGCGCGGCCAACGCGCTGATCGCCAACAACCCGCACGAACACCTGAAGACGCTGTGGAGCGCGCAGGCCGATGGCGAGCGCATCCGCATCTGGGAATGCCGCGACCACGCCCACGAGGCCGAGCGCGTGGCCGCCGAGCTGCAGTTCCTGCATGCCTCGGGCGGCATGCAGTGGAACGAGTGCTGCATCCTGTTCCGCAGCAATTTCCAGTCGCGCGCGCTGGAAAAGGCGCTGCAACTGATGCGCGTGCCGTATCACCTGTCCGGCGGCACCGCGTTCCTGGAGCGCGCCGAGGTCAAGGACGCGCTGTCGTGGCTGCGGCTGGTCGCCAACCCGGAGGACGACAGCGCATTCCTGCGTGCGGTGCAGTCGCCCAAGCGCGAAGTGGGCGCGACCACGCTGGCGCGGCTGTCGGAACTCGCGCAGCAGGCGCAGATGCCGATGTCGCGGGCGATCGAATCGATCGGGCTGCTGAAGCAGTTGCCGCCACGCGCGGCGAACGCCCTCGGCACCTTCGCCGACATCCTGCGCGGCCTGCGCCAGGACGCGAACCGCCTGCCGCCGGCGGAACTCGTGCGCAACCTGGTCGAGCGTTCGGGGATGCTTGCCGCGGTGCGCGCGCAGTGCAGGACCGAACAGCAGTTCGCGATGCGCCGAGGCAACCTCGAGGAGCTTGCCGGCTGGTTCGAGGGCGGCGCGCGTGGGGCAGGCCCCGGTGACCTCGCCGCGCAGCTGGCGCTGCTCACCCATGCCGATCGCGACGACCCCGGCAACCAGGTGCGCATGATGAGCATGCACGCGGCCAAGGGACTGGAGTTCCGCTACGTATTCATCGTCGGCGTCGAGGACGGCGTGCTGCCGCACGAGGCCAGCATCGACGAGGGGCGCATCGACGAGGAGCGGCGCCTGCTGTACGTCGGCATCACCCGCGCCAAGGAGCGCTTGTGGCTGTCGCATGCCCGCGAGGCGACCAAGTGGGGCAGCCGGATGAAGCTCAAGCCCAGCCGCTTCCTCGACGAGCTTCCCCCCGAGGAGCTGCAGCGCGACGGCGCCGACCCGGTGGCCGATGCCGAGCACAAGCGAGAACGCGCGGGGGCGGGATTCGCCGCGATCAGGGCGCTGCTCGACGCCTGAGCCGGCGCCGCCGTTGCCGGGGCTGCGGCGATGTGCCGCCTCACCGCAGGCGCGAGCGCGCGCGGCGGGCTGTCATGCGCCTCGGCTAAACTCGCACGCCCTGCAAGATCCGCGGAGATCGCGATGCGTCCCCTGCTGCTGACCCTGTCCCTGCTCGCGGTGGGCCTGACGGCCTGCCGGCCGGCACCCGAGACCACCACTGCGCAGGTGCCGCAGGCCACTCCCACCCAGCAGGCCACGCGTCCGGCCGCGACCGACGCCGACGACAACCTCAACGCGGTGCTGTGGGTGCAGCGCTCCGTCGAATACCGGGCCACGGCGCTGTCGCTGTTCCGCGCCGCGGCCGACCACCTCGACGCGGCGATCGCCGAGAAGAACTGGGACGCGCTGGTGCCGGACGAGCGCGACAACCCCGACGCGTGGGCGGAGCTGCCGCCGGCGGTGATCATGGACATCGACGAGACCGTGCTCGACAACTCGCCCTACCAGGCACGCCTGGTGCGCGACGGCGCCGAGTACGACGAGGCGACGTGGGCCGCCTGGGTGGCGGAGAAGAAGGCGGAGCCGGTGCCCGGGGTCGTCGATTTCGCACGCGCCGCCAGCGACAAGGGCGTGACCATCCTCTACCTGTCCAATCGCGCCCAGCATCTCAACGAGGCCACGCTCGCCAACCTGCGCGCGGTGGGCCTTCCGGTGAAGGACGACAGCGTGTTCCTCGGCCTCGGCACCCATGTCGACGGCTGCGAACAGCACGGCAGCGAAAAGCTCTGCCGGCGCCGACTGGCCGGCCGCGATTACCGGGTGATCATGCAGTTCGGCGACCAGCTCGGCGATTTCGTGCAGGTCATCGCCAATACCGACGAAGCGCGGAATGGCCTGCTCGAGGAATACGGCGACTGGTTCGGCGAGCGCTGGTGGATGCTGCCCAATCCCACCTACGGTGGCTGGGAGCCGGCGCTGTTCAACAACGCCTGGGAGCAGCCGCGCGAACAGCGCCGCGTGCTGAAGCGCGAGGCGCTGCGGCTGGCGCAGTAGCACGACGACGCACGGGCGTCGTATCCGCGTACCACGTGCGCGCACCCTCGGGTTCTCCCGGGGGTGCGCAGCCGACGCGTGCAGGCTAGCGTGCAGGCAACCGGCGTTGGGGGAGCCGGCACCCGGCAACCGCGCAAAGGCCCATGGTCGGTCCCCTTTCCAATCTCGCTCCCCCCTCGCCTTTCGCCGGTCCCGGCGGCGGGCGTTCGTTGATCGGCGTACTGCACAGCCTGACCAGCCCGCTGGCCCGCAGCATGGGGCTGGGGGAGGGGCGCGCGGATGCATGGACACAGGGCGCCCGCTCGCATGTGGCGGAGACGGTGCGTGGAAACGGCCTGCAACCTTCGCTGCCGGCATCGGCGCCGCCGGCGCCGCCGGGCCTTGCCCAGGCTGCGTTCGCGCGTGGGCAGGGGGTGGGAAACCCGGCAGCGGGAATGCCAGCGACCGCGGCGGGGGTGTCCACCACCACGACCACAGCGGCAGCCATGCCATCGATGATGGCGACTGCCGGCGGTGCCGGCCCCACGACACCCCTCGCTGCGGTGGTCACCGCCATCACGGCCGCGGCGAGTGCCGCAGTTGCGCGCCCGCTCGGGGATACGTCCGTCACCACCGCGCTGCCGCGTCAAGCGGCACCCGGGGGCATGCCGCCCGGGGTGATGGCGTCAACCAGTGCCGCGCCGACCATGGCCGGGATGGCCGCCGCTAACGCGACAGGCGGTCAGGCCGTGCCGGCGGCGCTGCAAGGCGCGCCCGGAATACTGGCAGCGGCCGCAACCATGGTTTCCCGCGGCGTCCCCGTAACGGCCGCCGCGCCACCTGGGGTGACGCCGACGGCGCCGATGGCCCAGCCGGGAACGCCGGCCGGGAGCGCTGCGGCCGCCATCGCGTCGAACGCATCGAACGCGTCGCCGACCACCCTGGCCGCGCAGGCGCAGGCGGCGCACCTTGCGGGCGCAAACCAGGCCCACGTCGCGGTCCGTGGTGAACTCGCGCTTCCCGGCGTGTTGCGCGCGGATGCAGCACTGGTCGCGGAACGCGCAGGGGCGATGCCGTCGAGCGCCATGCTCGCGCAGGCGCCCGGCGGTACCGCAGCGGCTGCCGGTGCCACCGTCGCCCTGGCCACGGCGCCACCGGTCCCCGCGATGCCGACGATGCCCGCCGTGGTACCACCGTCGCAGTCACCCGCCGACGTGCGTGGCAATCCACTGCTCGCAGGCGCCGAACGCGGCGTCACCCAGCCAACGGGCGCCACGGTGGCCCATGGCCATACCGTGGCATCATCCGGCGACGGGCGCCGCGACCGGCGCGACCGCCTCGGCACCCTGCTGGCCGCGGTCGGAGCGGGCTCCGAGGCCGCACGTCGCGAACTCGCCGAAATCCAGAAGGCGGAACTCGCCTATCAGTGGCTGTACTGGGTACTCACCATCGTCGCGTTCTCCAGCCTCGGCATCCTGCTGGTCGCGCTGCTGCCGTGGGGCGAAGGCATTGCCCTGGTCAGCCGGGGCGTGCGTGAGCCGGCGTCCATCGGCGTACTCGTCGCACTCGGTCTGGGGTCCGCAGTGGGTGCATGGGTGATGGCCCGCACAGTGGCGTCGGGAAAGACCCCCACCGACGCCGGCCGCTGACGTCGCCGGTGCGACGCAGTCCGTGGTCGCCCTGGCGATGTCCGAAGGGCGCGAACCGGTGTCCGCCATACGTTTCCTGACGACTCCGCCCCGTTGGTAAGGACAGGCACGTCGCCAATCACGTTTCTGCTGTTGCTAACAACTGGCCGTGTCCCAGTTGCCTGATGCAGAGCGGCCGACGCCGACAACTCGACCATGGGAGCTTGGCTCGTTGTCAGGCAGAGGCGGCAAGTCGGCGGGCACTTCAGCCTTTGCGTCCGCCTGCCTGGGTCGATCCGCAGTCCCGAGTCCCGGTGGCACGATGAAACGGCACCAACGAAAAAGCCCCCCGCAAGCGAGGGGCTCTTCGTTTCCGTGCCGCGTTGGCTTACTGCTTGCGGGCCATCGCGACGTTGCCTTCACCGATCGACTTCAGCACGGTGCTCAGCGCGTTCATGTACATGGAGAAGAGCTGGCTGTCCGCGGTCAGCTGCGCCGAGGCTGCGGTGGCTTCCTTCTCGTTCTTGCTGCCGACCTTGTCGGCATTCTTGACCATGCTCTCGGCAAGCTCGCCGACCTTCTCGCCAAGCGCCTTGGCAATGGCGTGCAGCCAGCTGGTCTCGCCGTTGGACGCGCCGTCGCCGCCCATGGTGATCTTGGAGAGGCTGGCAATGAGTTCGCTGCTACCGATGTTGTTGCTCATGGGAATACTCCGGAGATGTTGGGATGTGTCGTATCTGGAAGTGGATCCTGCGGGCCGTTCCGTGGCCGGGCTCAGCGAAGCGGCGGACCGCGCAGCCGCCGTGAGCGGGAACGCGTGATCGACTCCCGCATCGGATGACTGTCCACGGCGGCCTCGTTCGAGCGCACCTGCGCAAGGGCCTCGCCGGCTTCCTGGTCGGACTGTGTTTCCAGCCATTCGCGTGCCTGGGCCTGCCCGTCACGCTGGATGCGTTCGGCCAGCTCAAGAGCGCGTTGCACATCGGGGGATTCCAGAGGGGCGACCGCGGCATCGATCTGCCGTACCAGCGCATCGCCGCTGGCCTGGTCGAGCGCCCCCTGCTGGATCAGCGCATCGATGGAGGCGATCCACTCGTTGCGTTGCGGCACGCCAAGTTCAGGCTGCAGCGACACGTTGTCGAGCGCATCGCGGCAACCCTGCAGCACCAGCTCGAGGCCCTCTTCGGTCATGCCCGGCTGCGCCTGCAGCATCGCCTCGAATTCGGCGAGCTTCTGCTCGAGGTCACTGGACGCGGTGCGTTCCTGGACGGGCGCACTGGTCCCGACGATCGCCCCCATGTCCACACCCACATGCGGCAGCGCCTGGTCGGGCTTGCGGCGGGGCGGCGGGCGGCGAGTCAGGGCCATGCTGTGTGTGTCCTGCGGTTCCGGGCGTGCGTCAGCGTCGGTATCGAGTCTAGGCAGGCGGCCAACAGCCACAAGCTGGGGCGCGCCCTAGGCTCACGCATGCCAGTGAGGGTCGATTTCCAGGGTGCCGAGCGCGCGGTCGGCGAACCGCCGCGCCAGTTCCGGCCCGGCCTCGCGGATCGCGTCGTAGCTGCCGCGCGAGCGGGTGTCGGCGCGCAACAGCCAGCCGGTCTCGGTACGGCTGAGCAGCAGGTCGGTGCCCGGCAAGGATGCATCCGACATCCGCAGTAGCACCTGGCCATCGCCGGCGTTGGCGGCGGTACCGCCACCCACCGCGAGCTGGCGCACGTGGCGTTCGAGCAGGTCGGCGAATGTGCCTGCGCTCGATGCCGGCGCCGCGGCTGGCGGCGGTGCGGCGCCTTCGCGCAACGCCGACTGTGCCTGCATCATCGCCATGATCTCGGATGCCTCCAGCGTCTGCCGGCCGCTGTCGCCGGCCTCGTCGCTGCGCGCCTGCACGGCCTCCACGCGCGCGGTGTCCTGGCCGGCTTCGCGGGCAGCGGCCTGGGCTTCGGCCTTGAGGGTGGCGCGTTGTTCGCGGGGCAATTCCGACGCGCCTTCCTGCCGCGCCTGGGCGAATTCCCGGCGTGCATCCTGGCCGGCGTGACCCGCCTGTCGCAGCACCTCGCGGAAGCGGTCGACATTCTCGCGCGGCGGTGGCGCGCGCTCGGCATCCTGCGACTTCAGGCTGTCCTGCAGCCGCGCGTTGGCGGCGTTCTCGGCGGACTGGCTGCGTTCCACGCTCATGGCGACCTCACGATGTTCCCGGGGTGACGTAGCGCGCCATGAACAGATCGGCGGCGGCGTCCTCCTCCTGGCGGGCCTCCAGCGCGAACTGCTCGTCGCGCCACAGGTGCTTGCGTTTCTCCAGGGCGTCCTCGCGTGCACGGGCACGGAAGTAGGCCTGCTTCGCTTCCTCCAGCGCGCGCTCGGCATCGCGCAGGCGGCCCTGCGCGGCCTGCAGGCGCTGCTGCGCGGCAACGATGTGCTGGGCGAGCAGCTCGACGTGCGCCTCGCGCGCCTCCAGCACCACCGGCCAGGCCATGCCCGGCGTCGGTGGATCAAGCAGGCGTGCGCGCTGGGCGCGGCGATCGTCCTCGAGCGAGGTGATCTCGTCGCCGATGCGACGGCATTCCTCGCGGCAGGCGGCCACTGCGCGCTGCCGATCGAGCACCACCATGCGCGCGGCCTCGGTGCGGTGCGCGCGCAGCCTGAGCAGCGTCTGCAGCGGATAGCGCTTCATCCGAACAGCTTCCTGAGCGCCTGCGCGGACTGCTCGAACGGCACCAGCTCCGCCGACGACTGCTGCAGCAGGTTGCGGATCGGGGCGATCTTCTCGATCGCGATATCGGCTTCCGGATCACTGCCGCGCTTGTACTCGCCCAGTTGCAGCAGCAGCTCGATGTCCTGGTACTTGGCGAGGTACTTGCGCAACTGGCCGGCGGCGCGCAGGTGCGGCTGGTCGACCACCCGCGGCATGGTGCGGCTGAGGCTGGTCAGCACGTCGATGGCCGGGTAGTGGTACGCGGCGGCCAGCTTGCGCGACAGCACGATGTGGCCGTCGAGGATCGAACGCACTTCCTCGACGATGGGATCGCCACCGTCCTCGTCCTCGGCCAGCACGGTGTAGAACGCGGTGATCGAGCCCCGGTCGTTGTTGCCGGCGCGCTCGAACAACCGCGGCAGCGCACTGAACACCGAAGGCGGGAAGCCACGGCGTGCCGGCGGCTCGCCGATCGCGAGGCCGACATCGCGCAACGCGCGCGCGAAACGGGTGACGGAGTCGACCAGCAGCAGCACGCGCTTGCCCTGGTCGCGGAAGTGTTCGGCAATCGCGGTGCCCGCCCACGCCGCACGGCTGCGCTCGAGCGCCGGGCGGTCGGAGGTGGCGACCACGATCACCGAGCGGCGCATGCCCGCCTCGCCTAGGTTGTCGTGGATGAACTCGCTGACCTCGCGGCCGCGCTCGCCGACCAGCACGATCACGTTGACGTCGGCATCGCCACCGCGCGCGAGCATGCCCAGCAGCGTGCTCTTGCCGCCGCCGGCCACCGCGAAGATGCCGATGCGCTGGCCTTCGCCGGCGGTCATCACGGTGTCGATCGCACGCACGCCGGTGGAGAACGGGCGCTCGATCAGGTTGCGGGTGAGCGGGTTGGGTGAGGCGGCGTAGATCGGCGCCTCGACCGTCGGGCCGGCGACCGGGCCTTTACCGTCGATCGGTTCGCCATGCGCATCGAGCACGCGCCCCAGCAGGCCCGGGCCAGCGCGCAACGCCGCCTGCCGCCCGCTCGCGTAGACCTCGGTGGTGGCGGCGATGCCGTCCAGCGCGCCCAACGGCGTCAGCAGGGTGTGCTGGCGCGACACTCCGACGACTTCCGCGGCAAGCGAGAAGGAAGGATCTCCTTCGCCCGGCGGGTTGCGCAGGTGACACAGTTCGCCGATCGCGGCCTTGAGGCCGGTGGCGCGGATCAGGGTGCCGTAGGCGTCGGCCACCTTGCCCACGCGCTGCACGTTCTTGACCGACGACAGCGCGCTCAGCAGCGGGTCGTTGCCGGCCGCGGCCAGCGCGGCTGCGAGCGGATCGACCCGGCTCATGTCCCGGCGTCCCGCGTGGTCGCGCCGGCCAGCGCGGTACGGATCGCCTCGATCTGCTGGGCGACACCGGCGCGCACTTCGCCGGCTTCCGAGACCACCACGCAGCTCAGCGGGTCCAGGCTCTCGTCGTCGACCAGCTCGATCACGCCCACCGCCGGATGCGCCTGGCGCACCGCGCCCAGGCCCGCGGCCACGCTCTCGCGCACGCTGGGATGCACGCGGATCAGCAGGAACTGTTCGGCCTGCGCGGCCTCGACCGCCTGCATCACCAGCGGCGGCACCACGCGGGCGGCATCGAAGCCGGGGGCGATGCGCGCCACGATCGCGCAGGCCAGTTCGCTGATGCGCGCAGCCGCGTCGCCGAGCACGCGCGCGCGCTGCTCGTTGAGGCTGGCAAGCTTCTCGGTCATCTGCTGCTGGGCGCGCGCCAGGCCCTCGGCGAAGCCCGCGGCCTGGCCCTGTTCGCGCGCGCGTTCGATATCGGCGGTGGCCTCCGCGTACAGCGCGTTGACCTGGTCGAGCAGCCGGTCGATCTCCTCCAGCCGTGCCCAGGCCTGCGCCGGCACCACCCGGGCCCCCACGGCGCGCGCGAACACACGCTGGTCGTGGACGGCGATGGCGGGCTGGGGCGTGGGGGTAGTCATCGTGGCAACGGTCTCAGGCCCTCGCGGCGCGGGTCTCGTGATGGGTACACAGCAGCAGAACCGGCCGCTCGGGCAGATACGTGGGCGTGGCGGGCTCGCGCGGGTGCAGCAGGGCCACCCATTCGCCCAGCGCGGGGTCGCGATGCGCGGCCCAGGCACGCAGTTCCTGGCGGCCCTGGCAGGCGAACAGGTCCAGCACCGGGGTGTCGTCGTCGCCCTGGCCGCCCGCCAGCGCCTGCTCCATGCCGGTGGCGAGCTCCCGCACCGCGGCCGCCGGCAACCGCGCATCCCAGACCGACGGGTCGAGCGCCAGCAGGTAGCTGTTGCCGAGTGCACGCTTGAGCCGGCGCACCGGCTCGCGACGCACCTCGCCACGGATTGCCGGCGCATGCGCCAGGACTCCCAGATCGCGCGTCAGGCGCGCGATGCGCGCCTTCGGCCAGCGCATGGCGAGGGTGGCGGGGTCATGGCCGGGGCGTGGCGCCAGCAGTGCGTCGACCAGGCCATCGGTGATCAGCCCGCGCGCCAGCAGCCGGCGCCCGAGCCGGCTGCCACGGGCGCGACGCAGCAGGTCGGCAGGCAGCGGTTCGCCTCCATCGCGGAACCAGTCCGGTTCCACTTCCGCCAGTAGCGCCTGCAGCGTCACCGCGGTCGCCTCAGCCGTTCCAGACCCGCGGCGGCGGCTCGGCCTTGCGGGCCAGGCGCTGGCGCAGGCGGCTGCCGAAGGCGAACAGCCCACCCAGCAACGCCACCACCAGCACCGCGATGGCGATCGCCACCGGGTTCAGCGAGGACATCGCGATCGGATTCTGGCTGGGCGCCGGGGTGCCGAGCGGGCCGGCAAAGGTCTGGAACTTCACTGTGACCTTGTTGATGTCGCTCATGCCCGGCACGCCGTCCTTGATGACCATCTTCATCTCGGTCTCGTAGTCGCGCACGTTGGCACCGGGCTGGCCGAAGATCACCACCGAGGCGGACGCATCGGTGGCGGTGCCGCCGAGCGGATCGCGCTCGGGCAGGTTGATGTGCACGTGCGCCTCGGCCACGCCCGGATAGCGCGACAGCGTGCGCGAGAGCTCCTGCTGCAGGCCGTGCTGCAGCATCGAGCGCTCGGTCTGCGCGGAGGTCGAGAACCCGTCCTTGCGGAAGATGTCGCCCAGCGCCTGGTAGCGCTGGCCGGGCAGCCCGCGCGCGTGCAGCACCTGCATGGCCTGGGGGAAGTCGGACTGGTCGACGCGGATCTCCCAGCCGGTCTTGCTGGCGGAGGTACGCTTTTCGGCACCGATGCCGGTGGACAGCAGCGCGGCCAGCACCTCGTTGGCCTGGCGCTCGTCGAGGTCGGCGTACAGCGTGGTGCGCGTGCATGCCGCGAGCAGCACGCACATCAGCAGCACCAGCAGGGGTTTCCATCGCTTCATGACTGCCTCCCGCCGATCAGGACTGCTGGCGGAACAGTTGCTGCACGCCATCCGAAGTGCGGTTGGCCACGTTGGAGGTGAGCTGCGACTGGAACAGGAACTCATGGCACTTCATCGTCATCTCGAGCATCTGCCCGGGGGTGAGGTCCTGGGTGCTTCCGCTCATCGCCTGCGACAGTGCCTCGATGTTCTTGGCGCCGCTGTTGAGGTTGTCGAAGGCGGAAATCATCATCCGCGTGCCTTCGGACGGGGCGGCCTCGGCGGCGTTCTGCACCGCCTGTGGCTCGGCGGTTGCAGGTGCCGAACCGGTGCTGCCGGTGCGCTGCAGGGCCTGCGCGAATTCGCCGACATTGATGGCGCCCGCCTGCTGCGGGGCCATCGCGGCTCCGCCGCCGGCGGCGTGTGTGGCGACGTCCATCGCCGCGACCTGGATGGCTTCGATCATTGGTGACTCCCGGACCCGTGGTCCTTCAGCCGTGCATCTGCTTGCGGGTGTCCCGGTGCATCGTGGCGCGGCCGCCGCGGTGGCGGCGGCGCCCGATGCCCCGGCGACCGCGGTTACTGGCGCTTGCCCAGCGTCTCGAGCGCCTGGCCCACGCTGTTCTGCGAGGTGGCGGCGTTGTTGGACATGAACTGCATCTTCAGGCTGGCGGCGGTCAGCTGCACCATGTTCGACGGCTGGTCACCGCCGGCGGAGATCTGGTCCGACATCTGGGTGATGCGCGAGGCCTGGCCGTCGAGGGTGTTGCCCCACGCGCGCGACATCGCCTCGTACCAGCTCGAGCTGCTGCCGGCGGAGGCGCCGCCGCGGGTCGGCCCGTTCTGCATGGCGGCGGTGCCGATGAAGTTGTTCAACTGCGAAGTGTCGATCATGGTCATGTCGTGCTCCTTCCTGTGGGTGCCGAAGACGGCGACTGCTGCGGTTGGACTGCGGGACTCTACTGGAGTCGATGGCGATGAATGCGTGACCTCGGGTACGCCCGAGGGGTCGCGGGAAACCTCCTGACCGGCGTGCTGCTCACTGGCGCGCTCCGGCGGCACGAACCCGCGGGTCGGCAGCCAGCGGCCGGGCGGCGGGGGTGGCCGGCATGGCCGAGGCGACTTCGGCCGCATCGCCCTCGGCGGGCGTCTCCACCGCTGCCGGGGGCGGACGCGGGGTCAGCCGTTGCAGGTTGCCGTTGCTGTCGACCACCTGCGCGTGTTCGCCGACCGCGACCAGCTGCCCCCAGCCCGGCAGCTGCGCGCCGACTTCGTAGCGGGTCCCGTCCAGCGCGATGACGTGGGCGTTCTCGCCGCGCACGATCGACACGATGTGGATCGGATCCTGCTCGTCTGCCGGAATGCCGGTACTGGACGGCGGCGGAGTGGCCAGGTTGATCGGCACCACCCGGTTCACCCCGGTCTCGACCACCGCGCGCGATTGCGCGAACTGGCGGAAGGCGTCCTCGTCGGTGAAATAGCCGCTGACCTCGACGTCGTCGTTGCCCAGGTAACGCACGCGCTCGATGCGGAAACCGCCGCCGCGCAGGATCTCCGACACCGAATACGCGAGGTCCTCGCCGCTGCGCAGGTCGACCCGCGCCGGCAGGCCTTCGGTTTCCACCTGCTGGCGCAGCGCATCGCGGGTGGTGCGGTCGCCGATGGTGCCGCTGAGCACCCAGCTGTCGCCGTGGCCACGTTCGATGCGCGCATTGGCGACATGGTGTTCGGCAGCCAGCGCACGCAGCCGGGTCTCGATGTCGACCGGCTGTTCCTTGGCGGGCACGACGGCCACGAAGATCGCCAGCAGCGCCAGCGACAGCACCGACACCGCGGCAATCATCGGCAACCGGCGGGTGATCGCCTGGCCCGGCCGCGGCGACGGCGAGTCGAACTCGACGCCCTCCGGCGCCAGCGCAATCCACGCCGGGTCGTCGATATCGCCGAAGGCCAGTGCTGCCTCGCCGAGGCCGACACGCTGCACCGACGGCAGTTCCTCCGGATCACCCGGATGCAGCAGGCGGCCTTCGAGCTTCAGTGGCGCGTCGAGCGCGCGCAGCTGCACGGCGCCGTCGATCACGCTGATCAGCGCGTGGCGGATCGCCACGCCGCGGTCGGCGAGCACGATGTCGCAGTCGTCGCCGCTGCCGACGAGGATCATCTCGCGCTCGGCGAGCTCGCGGCTGGCCCCGGCGTGCAGGCCGGCCACGATCCGCAGCACCTTGCCCGTGGCGGTGGGCGCCTGGTCGGTCGTGGTGGCATCGGTCATGGTGGGTGCACTCCGTATCGCGTGAGGCGTCAGGCGTTGATCTGCCCGGCCTGGACGATGCGCAGGTCGGGCGCGAGCTCCTGGTAGGACAGCACCGGGAGTTCGAAGAAGTCGATTTCCATCAGCTTGCGCAGGTGGCGGCGCACATCCAGCGAGCACAGCAGCACCGGCTGCACGCCCGGCGCCTGCCGCGCCAGATGCGCACGCACCTCGTTGCCCAGCCGCGCGGCGAGCTCGGGCGAGATCGCCAGCTGGCTGGCGCCGCCGGCCACGCGCACCGACTGCCGCAGCTTGTCCTCGAGTTCGGGATGGATCAGCAGGACATGCAGGGTGCGGTCGGCATCGGCGTAACGGTCGGCGATCTCGCGCTTGAGCGCCACGCGCACGTATTCGGTCAGCAGCACCACGTCCTTCTCGCGGCCACCGACATCGGTGATCGCCTCGAACGCATCGCGCAGGTTGCGGATCGGCACGCCCTCCTCGGCCAGCCGGCGCAGCACCTCGGCCACGCGCTGCGGCGCGACCACGCGCAGCATTTCCTTGACCAGGTCCGGATAGTCCCGCTGCATGCGCCCGAACAGGTTGGACGTTTCCTGGATCCCGAGGAAGCCACCGAGGCGGCGCTGCAGCGCGGCGCGGGCGTGCTCGGCGATGACGTCGAGCGGGTCGCGCGCATCCTCGCCGGGGTCGCTGGTCCAGGTGCCCGACAGCGCCGGGAAGAACCCCGCCAGCCGTGCCGATGCATCGGCACCGGGCGCCGCGGGCCTGAGCCGGGCATCGAGCTGCACGCGCCCCGACGCCAGCCGCGCGCCGTAGGCGGACAGGCGGTACTCGCCTTCGCCCAGCGCATGGTTGATGCGGAGTTTCGGCGACGGCACCGGCACGCCGTATTCGTCGCGCTGCTGCTGGGCGATGTCGGCGATGCGGCTGCGCAGCGCCTCCTGGCCGTAGCGCTCGGCCAGCGACGGCGCGATCTCCAGCGCCAGCTGCGGCGGCGGTGCCAGCTCCTCGCTCTGCTCCTCGCGCGCCTGGCTGGCCACGACTTCCTCGTCGGTCACGCGGAACAGCCGGCGGAGGTGCTCGAAGTCATGCCGGTAGCGCCACGCGCTGATCCCCAGCAGGATCGCCCCCAGCACCAGGAACACCGGCCACGGGAAGCCCGGCACCAGCATCATCAGCAGCGCCAGGCAGCCGGTGATCAGCAGCACGCGCGGCTGCCCGTTGATCTGGCGGGTGATGGCGTCGCCGAGGTGGCGGTCCTCCACCTCGCCGGTGGTGCGTGTGACCACGAGGCCCGCGGCGATGGTGCCGAGGATCGCCGGGATCTGCGAGACCAGGCCGTCGCCGATGGTGAGGATCGAGTACACCCGCGTCGCTTCGCCCAGCGGCATGCCACGCTGCAGGACGCCGATGGCCAGACCGCCGAGCAGGTTGATCAGGATGATGACGATGCCGGCGATGGCGTCGCCCTTGACGAACTTCATCGCACCGTCGAGCGAACCATGCAGCTGGCTCTCGGTTTCCAGCAGGCGGCGCTTGCGACGCGCCTCGTCCTTGTCGATGAGGCCTGCGCGCAGGTCGGAATCGATCGACAGCTGCTTGCCGGGCATCGCATCCAGGGTGAAGCGCGCCGCGACTTCGGCGACGCGCTCGGCGCCCTTGGCGATGACGATGAACTGCACCACCGTGATGATGAGGAACACCACCAGCCCGACCACGAGGTTGCCGCCGGCCACCAGGTTGCCGAAGGTCTCGACGATGTGGCCGCCCTCGGCATTGAGCAGGATCGAACGGGTGATCGCGATCGAGATCGCCAGCCGGAACAGCGTGGTCAGCAGCAGCACGCTGGGGAAACTGGAGAACGCCACCGGGGTGGGGATGTAGATGCCCAGCAGCAGCAGCCCGAAGCCGATCGAGATGTTCACCGCGACCAGGCTGTCGATCAGCCACAACGGCAGCGGCAGGATCATCACGGTGATGATCGTGACCGCGGCGAAGGCCAGCAGGATGTCGCTGTAGCTGAAGGCGCGGCGCGAGACGTTGCCGGCCGGCGGTGCCAGCAGGTTGGCGATCAGCGCGCGCATGCGCACACCCGGGCACGATCCACGGATCCGGCGCTCATGTCGCTGGCATGCCGCCCGGAATCCGACTCATGTCCCGCCCCTGTCCGCTTGCCGACTTCCGGCTGCTGCACGACCCCTGCCCTCATGCGTCACTTTGTGCCCCGAACGATATCCGGGACACGTGACCGTAAGGTAAAAATCCTGTTGCAGGGCGACAGGCGGCGGAAGTCCGTCACGTTACGTGACCGCGTTCACGTTATCGGGCGGTAGGCCCTTGCGGCCGACGCATGAGGTCGAGGAAGGTCCGCTTGCCGGGGGCGGTCTCGACCACCGGCGCGTCCTCCACCGGGGCGATGTCTGCGGCATCGAGTTCGGTGATCAGGTTCACCGAATGCCCGCTCACCCCCACCGCCAGCACCCGCCCGGCACGCGAGCGCACCAGGACGACGCGCTCACGCGGCCCCACCGGCAGGATCTGCACCACCGACAGCGGCGCGTCCTGGCCGGTCAGGCCGAATTTCCGGCGGATATGCCGTAACGCCACCAGAAGGGCAACGATGATAAAAGCGAGCGGCAGCAGGATCGCGAGCAGCTCGCCCCAGAAGGTCGGCGCCGCGGTCAGCTCCGCAGGGGTCGCCGCCGCAGCACCGGTCACGGCAACGAGGCTGGCAGCGGCGAGACGGGCGGGGGAACGGAACGAAGTGCGCATGGGAGGTCGGGCTTGAAGCGGAGCGGGGGGGAGGCGGCAATCGCGCAGCGCAGGGTAACCCAGGCCGGTGGTGGCACCCGCCATCGCAGGGCGCGCGCGCAATGACGCCGGCACGGCGGGTCGCGGCGGCGGCCGACATGGCTCACGGGACGCGGCTGGACGACGTGCTGGCCGCGGTGCCGTTCGCCTGTGCCGCCTATGCACGCGACGACGGCCGCCTGCTCGCGGCCAACGTCGCATTCCGCGAGGAGTTCGGGCGCCTCGACGGCCACGACCGCCGTGACGGGTTGCTGGCCGCGCTGCATGGCAGTGGCGTCGATGTCGATCCCGGCAGCGAGGTCCGCGCGCCCCACAACGACCGCTGGTACGCGCTGTACTGGCGCGAGGCGGCCACGCAGCCACCGGCGCTGCTGCTGACCGCGGTCGACATCTCCGAGCGCATCGAGATCCTCGATTCGCACAAGAGCCGCCAGGACAAGCTGCTGTTCACCTCGCGACTGATGTCGGTGGGCGAGATGGCCGCCACGCTGGCCCACGAGCTCAACCAGCCGCTGGCGGCGATCGTGAACTACCTCAACGGCAGCCTGCGCCTGGTCGGCCAGGCCGGCGGACCGGTGCAGGTGGAACGTGCGCTGCTGGCCGCGCGCACCCAGGCCGAACATGCCAGCGCGGTGATCGCCCGGGTGCGCGAGTTCGTGCGTGCCCGCGAGCCGCGCCGCGATGCCCAGGACGTGGCGCTGATCGTGCAGACGGTCGTGGAACTGCTGCGCCTGGAGGCCGAACGTCAGCAGCTGCGCATCGACATCGCCCTGCAGCCGGGCATGCCGGCGGCGTATGCCGACCGGGTGATGGTCGAGCAGGTGCTGCTGAACCTGGTCAAGAACGCGATCGAGGCGATGCGCGAGGTACCGGCCGCGCGCCGCGACCTGCGCGTCGAGGGCCGGGTCGACCTCGACGGCGCGGTGGAGCTGCGCGTGCTCGACCGTGGCAAGGGCCTGTCGCCGGCGGAAAGCGAGCAGCTGTTCTCGCCGTTCTTCACCACCAAGAGCGACGGCCTCGGCATCGGCCTGGCGATCTGCCGCTCGATCATCGAGTACCACGAAGGGCGGCTGTTCTTCGAACCGCGCCAGGATGGCGGCAGCGTGTTCGGCTTCACCCTGCCGCCTGCCGACGGGAGACCCTGATGGCGACTGACGTGCGCGTCCACCTGGTGGACGACAACACCCCGTTCCGGGATTCCACCGCCTGGCTGCTGGAGACGGCGGGCTTCGAGGTGCATGCCTATCCATCGGGCCCCGCATTCCTGGCCGAATGGCCGTCGCGGCGCCGCGGCGATGGCGCCGAGTGCGTGGTGTCCGACATCCGCATGCCGGAAATGAGCGGCCTCCAGCTGCAGGACACGCTGCGCCGACAGGGCTGCAACGTGCCGCTGGTCTTCGTCACCGCGCACGGCGACGTGCCGCTGGCGGTAGAGGCGATGCGCAAGGGCGCGTCGAACTTCCTCGAGAAGCCCTTCAGCGACGATGCCCTGCTCGACTCCATCCGCAATGCGGTGGCCAGCGCGCGTGCGCGCGGCGACGGCGCGGTCGACAGCGAGGTGCTGGCGAAGCTCAGCCCGCGCGAGCGCCAGGTGCTCGATCTCGTGGTGGCCAGCAAGCCGAACAAGGTGATTGCCGACATCCTCGGCATCAGCATCAAGACCGTCGAACTGCATCGCGCCAACATGATGGCGAAGCTGGGCGTGCGGTCGCTCCCCGAACTGATGAAGGTGGCCCTTGGACATGGCTGACGGCAACCGTACCGCGGCAGGTCCCCTGCGCGGGCGCATCCCGGCGATCGAGGCGGCGCAGTTGCAGCCGCTGCGCGAGTTTTTCCAGCGCCACCAGCACTGGCTGCTGCCCGACAACGGCACGCTGCGCTTCGCGCCCGGGCACCCGGTGGCCGCCGACGAGGTGTTCGAGCTCGACGCCGACGGCAGCCGGCTGGGCCTGCGGCTGCAGGCGCCGCCGCCCGCTGGCGACATGCCGCACTGGAGCGACTACCGCGGCCGCGCACGCGTGCTGGCCTGGAGCCTTGCCCACGAACGCTGGCTGATGCGGCTGAGCGAGGCCTTCGGGGTGGCGCTCACCCCGCTGCTCGACGGCCCGCTCCCGGATGCCCCGCCGGAGGTATGGCTGGACTTCCTGGTCGAGGACGACGACCCCGAGGCGAAGACCCCCGGCGCGGCCCTGCTGCAGGGCAGCCTGCGGGCGCCGGCGCAGTGGCTGCCGCGCCTGCTCGCACAGGCGGCGCCACCCTACGCCGACGAGCCGCCCACCCCGCTCGGCCGCTGGCGCGAACTGCCGGTGCGGCTGCGCCTGCTGCTGGACGTGCCGCCGCTGCCCGCCGACGACTGGTCCGCGCTGCGCCCCGGCGACGTGCTGGTGATCGGCCCGCGCGCCGCCCCCCTGCAACTGCAGGCGCGCGGCGCCGGCCGTGCCTGGCCGCTGGCCGCCACCGCCCAGGGCTGGCGCGTCGAGGGCGCCGCCCAACCCCTGCCATCACCCCTTTCCCGCGTCGAGGAGACCGGACCCATGAGCGAACACGAGACTGCCGCCACCGCCCCCGAGGATCCCGATGCAGGCATGCGCCCGCTGCCGGTGCGGCTGAGCTTCGAGGTCGGCGCCCTCGACCTGCGGGTCGGCGAGCTGGCCGAACTCCAGCCGGGCTACGTGTTCGCGCTGCCGGCGCATCTGGAAGGCGCGAACGTGGTGCTGCGTGCCAACGGCGAGGCGGTCGGCCAGGGCGAACTGGTCGCCGTCGGCGACACCCTCGGTGTCCGCCTGATCGCCTGGACCTGAGCCCGCGCCGCGATGGATTTCAACAACTACTCCCCCGCGCTGGTCCTGCTGATCGTGGTGTCGCTGGCGCTGGCGCCGTTCGTCGCGGTGATGGTGACTTCGTTCACCAAGATCGTGGTGGTGCTGAGCCTGCTGCGCAACGCACTCGGGCTGCAGCAGGTGCCGCCGAACGTGGTCATCAACGGGCTGGCGATCGTGCTGTCGATCTACGTGATGTACCCGGTGATCCTCGACACCAACGCGGCGATCAGCGCGCGCCTGGCCGGGCAACCGATGCCGGCGGCGGTGCAGGCGGACATCGACGCGCGCGCCGAGGCCGAACGCGCACGCCGTGCCGCACGCCAGCCCGGCGCCGCGACCGCGCAGCCGGGAGCGCAGCCTGCGCCCACGACCGGCGAACCGATGGCCGCAAGCCCCGCTGCCGCAGACGCCCTGCAGGCGGAAACCGATGCCCGCAGCGCAGGCGCAGCTCCGCAGGCCGCACCGACGCCCGAGCGCGGCGCGCTGTTCGGCAGCGTGACCGGCGACATCATCGGCGCGCCCGACCCGAACATGGCCGGCGTGCCCACCGACGGCGCATGGGTCAGCGCCACGCCGCCGCCCGCGCCCGCACCGCTGGTGCCGGAAGGCAGCGACCTGTCACGCATTCTTGGCATGGTCGAGGCGGGCAAGGAACCGCTGCGTACCTTCCTGATCCGCCATTCCAACGACGCCGAGCGCGCGTTCTTCCTGCGCAGTGCACAGCGCCTGCTGCCGCCCGAGCGGCGCGGCGACGTCAGCGTCGACCACTTCCTGGTGGTGATCCCGGCATTCACCGTGAGCGAGCTCACCGCCGCGTTCCAGATCGGCTTCCTGATCTTCCTGCCGTTCCTGGTGATCGACCTGGTGGTGGCCAACATCCTGCTGGCGCTGGGCATGATGATGATGTCGCCCACCACGGTGTCGCTGCCGTTCAAGCTGCTGCTGTTCGTGCTGGTCGACGGCTGGGCCAAGCTGGTGCACGGCCTGGTCCTGACCTACGCCGGATGAGGACGCAGCCATGAACGAGGCGCTGGAACTCACCCGCCAGGCCCTGGTGCTGGTGCTGGTGCTGTCGGGGCCGCCGATCGCCGCGGCGGCGATCGTCGGCCTGGTGGTGGCGTTCCTGCAGGCGGCCACCCAGCTGCAGGAGCAGACCTTCGCCTACGCGCTGAAGTTCGTCGCCATCGTGCTGGCGCTGTTCGTCACCGGCGCGCTGATCGGCGGCTCGCTGTTCGCCTACGCCGACTACATCTTCTCCGCATTCCCGGGCCTGTCGAGGCGCGGATGATGCCGTTCGCAACCCTCGGCGATGCGATGCTCGCGCTGGGGCTGACCCTGCCGCGCATCATCGGGGCGTTCGTGATGCTGCCACTGATCACGCAATCGAACATGCCGCCGATGGTGCGCAACAGCTTCCTGGTGAGCCTTGCGATCGTGGCGCTGCCGGTGGCGATGACGGCATCTCCGGGCGCGGTCGCGGCCACGCTGCAGTGGCCGATGATGGTGTTGAAGGAACTGTTCGTCGGCGTTGCGATCGGCTTCTGCTTCGGCATCGTGTTCTGGGCGATCTCGGCCGCAGGCAGCGTGATCGACAGCCAGGTGGGCATGTCGATGGCGCAGATCTTCGATCCGATCCAGGGCCACCAGACCACCCTGCACGGCGAGTTCCTGTCGGAGTTCGCAGCGTGGGTATTCATGGCCAGCGGCGCGTTCCTGATCTTCCTCGACCTGCTGATGTCGAGCTACGCGATCTGGCCGCCGACTTCGTTCTTCCCGAATCTTGCGGCGACCGGCGTCAACCTGTTCGTCGGCCACTTCAGCTTCTTCATGACCACGGTGCTGGTCCTGGCGGCGCCGGCGATCGTGATCCTGCTGGTGATCGACATGTCGTTCGGCCTGGTCAACCGCTACGCGCCGCAGTTGAACGTGTTCGCGCTCACGCTGCCGATCAAGGCATGGCTGGCCACCGGCATCATCCTGATGATGCTCGGGGTGTTCATCGAGGTGCTGGTTGGCCGGCTGGGCGACAGCCGGGCGCTGGTGGAACTGCTCAACCGGATCTTTGCCTAGGCCGGGCGCCCCGCGACGTCACGATCCAACTGAAACACGCAACAGTTGATTGGTCGGTTTGGCGCGAATCCGGTGCCGCCGCAAGTCGGCGCCCGGTACCGCCTTGGCGCGACGGCACCGGGCCCGCGCTGGACGCAACGCGGAAGACGAACGCAAAGCCAGCGCAGGCGGCCGCCAACGGGCGCGTGCCTACCCGCTTTCCGTTCCGATCGCGACGTCGTCTGCAGGCGCCTGCCGGGTGTTTCGCCGACCAGGGCGATATCGGGCGCGGACTCGGCGGAATAGCCGGCAGGCGCCCCAGGCGGCTTTTGCTTTGGCTTCAGCCCCGCGACCGACGGCTCAGCCGTGCCCGTCGCGGCGCACGGTCTCGGCCCAGTGCAGCACTTCGGCCACCGCCTCGAAGAACTCGTTGCCGATGTAATCGTCGAGCTCCGCCTTCTCGTGCAGGCCACGCGCCAGCGGCACGTTCTGCAGGATCGGCACGCCGGCCTCCTCGGCCACGCGCTTGATCTCCTCCGCGAACGCGCCCTCGCCCTTGGCGACGACGACCGGCAGGTCGGTCACGCCGTGTTCGTACTGCAGGGCGACGGCGATGTGGGTGGGGTTGGTCACGACGACATTCGCACTGCGCACGGCCCCCAGCATGTTCTGCTGCGCCCACTCCTGGTGCAACTGCCGGCGCCGCTGCTTGACGTAGGGATCGCCCTCGTTCTCCTTGACCTCCTGCTTGATGTCGCGCCGGCTCATCCTGAGCTTCTTGATGTAGGAGAACTTCTGGTACCAGACATCGAGCGCGGAGACGAAGAAGAACACCGCGATCGTCCAGATCAGGATCCATTTGATCGCATGCCAGATCGCCGCGCCGATCGCCTGCGGCGGGCTGTAGGGCAGGCGCAGCAGGTCCGGCAGCATGCGCGTCAGCACCAGGTAGCCGATGCCCAGCAGCGCCGCGCTCTTGAGCACCGATTTGACCAGCTCGACCAGGTTGTCCATCGAGAACATCTTCTTGATGCCCTCGACCGGGTTCATCTTGTCCATCTTGGGAACAAGCTTCTTCATCGAGGCCACCGGCCCGGCCTGCAGGAACTCGATCAGCAACCCCAGCACGAACGCCATGCCGAACAGCGGCAGCAGGATCCACAGCAGCGTGTCGACCGCCAGCATCGCCATCCGCGGCAGGTTGTCGGCGAACGGCTGGCCCACCGCCTGCAGGCTCTGGTCGAACAGCAGCACGACGCGACCGCCGATGAAATCCAGCAGCATCCAGGCCGCGCACAGCCAGCCCATCACCAGCACGGTGGAGGTGAGCTCCTTGCTCTTGGCGACGTTGCCTTCCTTGCGGGCGTCGCGCAGCTTCTTCGGAGTCGGCTGTTCGGTCTTGTCGGCGCCCTGGTCCTTGTCGGCCATTGCGTGCTCCTGCCCGGTCGCCGCGCAGGCTAGCATGCGTCCGCGCACGCGCATCGCATGCCGCCGGGCTGAACCGCGCCCCCGCCGCGGCCGTCGACCTAGGGTCGACCCGGGGTGACAGTGCGAAGACCGTCTCGTTACATTCTGGCCGTCGCCATGCGTCCCGCACCGGCGACCATCCCCACACCGCAGAGGTCATCCGTCGCACCATGAGCAGCATCGGTTCCGATCCGCACCTGGGCCTTGCCGGCCTCGACCGGCTTGCCGGGCAGGTCGCGTTCGACGATCTGCGCCAGCAGCCCGGCCACGCCGCGCCGCTGGACCATGTAGCGGGCCTGGAGCCGGCAACCGCGCCCGGCCCGCAGGTCGATGATGGCGAACGCATGCTTGCCGCACCGGCTTGGGCGGGTATCGACCAGGGCGCACGCATGCTCGCCGGTGACGGCGCGTTCGAGCACGCACTGTCCGCGAGCCCGCTCTCCGAGGCCGCCGACCAGGCCACCGGCGCGATCCTCGCCGCACTGGGCTGACCGATCCCGGACAGGCGCGTGTAGCCTGTCGCCGAACTTCCCGGTCGAATCCCGATGTCCGATGCACTGCCCGTTCCGCCGCCGGCGGCGCTGCGCGCTGCCGCCGACCGCCTGGTGTCGGCGCTGGCCGCACATGCCGATCCCGAGTACCGCCTGACGGTGCTCAAGCGCCTGGCCCGGCGCCTGGGCGAGGACCAGTACCCCGTGTTCCTGCGCCTTCTGGGCGTGGTCGCGGAAAGTGATGACGTGCGTGCCAAGCGCCTGCTGGCCGACACCCTGGCCACCGCCCTGCGGCGGATGGACCTGCCCGGTGGTGCGCTGAGTTCCTGGGGCGCCACCCGCCTGCCGGACACCGTGACCCCGTTCGCCGCCAGCGCGCTGACCGGGCAGTTCTTCGGCGCCACCCCGCGGCGGCTGCTGGGGCCGGTGGAATACCTCACCGTCTGGCACCTGCAGCGCACCCAGCGCACGCCGCTGGGGGCGCAGGTGTTCCGTGACGCGCTGGCCGGATTGATCGACCTGCTCAACCACAGCGACGATGCGCGCACGCTGTATCCGCAGAAGCTCGCCGCGGATGCCGAAAACGAGCTGGAAGGCGCCTACACCCGCGCCACCCGTGAACGGCTCGCCGCCGTCGCCGCGGCCTGGAAGGCGGGTGAGCCGCCGGAAGCTGTCGCCCAGGCCGCGCTCGACGCGGTACCCGAGCAGGCCCCGGGCAGCTGGGTCGTGCGCGACCTCTGACCCGGGTCCGCCGCATCCCGGCTCACCGGCCGATCCGCACCGGACCCACGTCGCATCTCCGCCACCGCGCCGTCGGAACCCGGCCACGCCCGGCGCCGAAAGGCTTGCCGGGCCCCTGCCGCGCGGCCACCATGGCCGCCGCGCCCGCATGCGGGCCGGGCACGGAGGGGGAACCGATGCGCATCCAGACACTGCTGCTGGCCGCGATCTGTGGCATCGCCGGACTGACCGGATGCCGTGGCGACCGCGATGGCGGCGACACCGCGACGGCCGGTGCCCAGCGCCCGGTCGACGCGGTGCTGCTGCCGGCCCGGCACCTGCGCGACGACGACCTCGTCGCCTTCGTGCGCGACAGCGTGCCGGCACCGCTGCACGCGCAGCTGCAGCAGGCGTGGAGCGAAGGCCGCAGCCGCTGGCCGCTCGAGGAGCTGCCGCTGCACGGGCAGCTGCCGCGCATGATCGCCGCCCTGTCGGCGCCCGACGCCGAAGCCACGCTGCTGGCCGCGTTCGACAGGCAGTTCACCGGCGCCGACGGCGAGCTGCGCAAGGCGATCGAAACACTGGCGGCGTTCGGCGTGCAATACGTGACCAACAACCCCGATCTGGACGACATCCAGCGTGATCGCGAAATCCAGCGGCTGGTCGCGCTGTCGCGCTGGGCGGTGCAGGCACCGCTGACCGATCGCGAGCGCGCACGGGCGGCTTTGGCAACGCTGTGCGCGGCCGCGCGCGCCACCGGCCTGGATTCCGATGCGGCCATGGGAGAGGCCGGCATGGACGAGAGCCTGCGCCGGCTGTCGGGCTTCCTGGCTGCCGTGCGCACGGTGCTGGCCGACTACGGGCTGGACCTCGACGCCAGCCTGGCAGCGCTGGACGTGACGCTGGAACGGCAGACAGGCGACCACGCGCAGCTGCGGGTGCGCTACCCGCTGGCTGGCGAGGCCATCGACGTGCGGGTGGAGATCGAGCGCCACGGCCGGCAGTGGTATCGCAGCGATCGGCTGCGCCGCGCCACGGCCGCTACAGGCCGCGATGGCGCGTCCGCCGTCCCGCGCTGAGGCGCAGCACCCGGCTGGGCGATAATCTGCGCACATGTCACGCCATTCCCCCGACCAGAACCCGCTGCCGTTCCCCGACACCGGGAGCCATGCGGAGCCCCGCGCCGACGACCATGCCGCCAACCCGGCCGCCGGCCTGCACGCGGATCCCGACGCGGCGCTGGCCGCACCGCGCCTGCCGCGTCGCGACCCGCGGCGGCCACTGTGGGCGCGGCTGCTCGGCCGTACCCTGGCGCCGTGGATCGCGCTGAAGATCGAACCGCAGGCGCCCGCCGGCCTGGTCGACGACCGCCCGGTCTGCTACGTGCTCGAGGACTACGGGCTCTCCAACGCGCTGATCCTCGATCGCGCCTGCCGCGAAGCCGGGATGCCGTCGCCACTGCAGCCGCTGCCGGGTGACCCGGTCGGCCGCAAGCGTGCGTACGTGGCGCTGTCGCGGCGCAATGCCGCCGGCACGCTGAACGCACTGGCCAAGGGCAAGCGCCCGCCGAAGCCGAGCACCCACTCCGAGACCCTGGCACGGCTGCTGGAAGCCCATCGCGCCGACCCGTCGCTCGACGTGCAGTTGCTGCCGGTGTCGATCTTCGTCGGCCGCAGCCCGGACAAGGCCAGCGGCTGGTTCTCGGTGCTGTTCTCGGAGAACTGGGCGCTGGTCGGCCGCTTCCGGCGCCTGCTGGCGATCCTGCTCAACGGCCGCGACACCCTGGTGCGCTTTGCAAGCCCGGTGGAAGTGCGCGGCATCATCGCCGAGGACCTCAGCCCCGAGCGCACCGTGCGCAAGGTCTCGCGCGTGCTGCGGGTGCACTTCAACCGCATCCGCGAAGCCGTCGTCGGCCCCGACCTCTCGACCCGCCGGCTGCTGGTGGACAAGGTGCTGTCCGCCGCGACCGTGCAGGAAGCCATCGCCGACCAGGCGCGGCGCGACAACTCCAGCAACGAGGACGCGTGGAAGAAGGCGTACATGTATGCCTACGAGATCGCCGCGGACTATTCGCACCCGGTGGTGCGCTCGGCGAGCTTCCTGCTGACCTCGGTGTGGAACCGCATCTACCGTGGCGTGCTGGTGCATCACCTCGATGCGCTGAAGGCGGCGGCACCCGGGCACGAGATCGTCTACGTGCCCAGCCACCGCAGCCACATGGACTACCTGCTGCTGAGCTACCTGCTCTACAACAAGGGCATCGTGCCGCCGCACATCGTCGCCGGCATCAACCTCAACCTGCCGGTGGTGGGCACCATCCTGCGCAAGGGCGGCGCGTTCTACATCCGCCGCTCGATCCGCGGCAATGCGCTGTATTCCGCGGTGCTGTCGGAGTACGTGGCGCAGCTGGTCGCCGGCGGCTATTCGATCGAGTACTTCATCGAGGGCGGGCGCTCGCGCACCGGGCGGCTGCTGCAGCCGAAGGGCGGGATGCTGTCGATGACGATACGCGCCTACCTGCGCCAGCCGACGCGTCCGGTGCTGTTCCAGCCGGTCTACATCGGCTACGAGAAGCTGATGGAGGGCACCAGCTACCTCGACGAGCTGACCGGCAAGCCCAAGCAGAAGGAATCGATCTGGCAGCTGCTGTGGGGCATCCCGAAGGTGCTGCGGCAGAACTACGGCCAGGTGGTGGTGAACTTCGGCGAGGCGATCCCGCTGCAGCGGCTGCTGGCCGAGCACGCCAGCGACTGGGACGGCCGCCCGCTGTCCGACGACGAACGCCCGGAATGGCTGTCGCGGATGGTCGATGCCACCGCCGAGCGCATCCAGGTGCACATCAACCGCGCCGCCGACGTCAACCCGATCAACTTCCTCGCGCTGGCGCTGTTGTCCACGCCCAAGCATGCGATGAGCGAATCCGACCTGCTGGCACAGATCGCGCTGTCGAAGACCACGCTCACCGACGTGCCCTACAGCGACCTGGTCACGGTGACGCCGCACACGCCGGCGGAGATCGTCGCGCATGGCGAGGAGATCGGCGTGCTGCAGCGCATCTCGCACCCGCTGGGCGACGTACTGCGGGTCGACGACGAGACCGCGGTGCTGCTGTCGTACTTCCGCAACAACGTGGTGCACCTGTTCACCGCATCCGGCTGGATCGCCTCGTGCTTCCACAACAACCGGCGCATGAGCGGCAACACGCTGCTGCGGCTGGGCCGTTCGCTGTATCCGTTCCTGCAGGCCGAGCTGTTCCTGCCCTGGGACGCCGACGGTTTCGTGGAGCGCCTCGAGCTCACCATCCAGGTGTTCGTGCGCGAGGGGCTGCTCGAACGCGTCGGCGAGGACGAGGGCGGCATCTACCAGCGCAACTCCGGGCAGACCGACGAGGTGTTCCGCCTGCGCGCGCTCGGCCACCCGCTGCAGCAGGCGTTCGAGCGCTACTACATCGCGATCTCGGTGCTGGCCAAGAACGGCCCCGGCACCCTGGGCGCGGCGGAACTGGAGAACCTCTGCCAGCAGGCCGCGCAGCGGCTGAGCCTGCTGTACGCACCGGCGGCGCCGGAGTTCTTCGACCGCTCACTGTTCCGCGGCTTCATCCAGAAGCTGCGCGAGCTGGACCTGGTGAAGCTCGACCAGAACAGCAAGCTGGTGTTCGACCAGCGCCTGGACGTGTGGGCGCGCGACGCCAAGGTCATCCTCGGCCGCGAACTGCGGCATACGATCGAGAAGATCAGCCCGGAAGCGGTGCGGCCCGCCATCGAACCGCCCGCTGCCTGAGGGCCCACCACCCGCCGGCACGCCGTCGGCAGGTGGTGCGCGGCGGTCAGTCCGCCTCGGTGATGGTGACGGTGTACTCGCCCTGGGTGCCCAGGTGGCCGATGTAGATGCCGTACTCGCCGGGACGGAAGGTGTCGCGGACGCGGGCGTCGAGCATGCCGCCGCCATCGTCATCACACAGCACCTTGCCCGGGCCGGTGATCACCAGCGAGGAATCGGTGGTGCTGTCGACGCGGATGTCGAGCGACACCGTCGAGGTGACCGTCAGGGTGTGGTCCGGCGTGGTGTCGATGACGCCGCTGCAGTGCGCGCCGTAGCGCGTGGCCTGCACGCTGCCACCGGTCTGGCCGCTGGCGGTCTGCGGATCGGGCATGAAGCCGGCGCCGAGGACGAAGTCGCCGTAACGGCCCTTGTCGGCACCACGACCGGCACCGCCGACGAGTTCGGAAAGCTCCAGCCGGTAGCGGCCCTGGCGCTCGTAGTGGCCGACGAACACCTGGTAATCGCCCGGGTCGAGACGCGCATCGACGCGCGCGTCGAGCAGGTCGCCGCCATCGTCATCGCAGAACACGCCTGACGGACCGATCACCGCCAGCGTGGAATCGGTGTCGCTGGTCACGGTGAGGCGCAGGTTGACCGGACTGGTGACGCGGATGCGGTGGTCGGGCCTGGCGCCGATGCTGCCGGTGCAGCCATTGCCGAAGCGCGCGGCGTTGCCGTCGCCCCCGGTCACGCCCGAGCCGACCTGCGGGTCGGGGGTGAAACCGGCCCCGAGCGTGAAGTCCTGCGCCAGCGCGGGCGTGGCGGCGAACGCCAAGGCGAGCGCGAGGCCCGCGCGCACGCCGCGCGGCCCGATCATTGGATATGACATGCGGATCCCCCATGGCACCTGCCGGCGGACGATCCGGGGCATGCATGCCGGCGCGGATCATAGGTCCGCGCGCCACTTGCGGTAAACGCGTCAGGCCGGCTCGTCGGGGATCAGCGCCGATTCCATCCGGGCGATGCAGTCCTTGAGTCGCAGCTTGCGCTTCTTCATCCGCTTGACCGCCAGTTCGTCCATGGCGATGTCGGCCTGCAGGCGCGCGATCGCAACGTCCAGGTCGCGGTGTTCCTGCCGCAACATGGCCAGGCGGCCGGGCAGATCGGGATCCAGCGGCTCCATGCGCGGAGCATACATCCGCCCGCGGACGGCCGGAAACGGCCCGCTCCGGCATCGTGACAACGTCCGATCGGACCAGCGCGTGCACCGCGTCCACGTGCGGACGCACACGACATGTGGTGAACGTCGGCACATCGACGCTGCATCGATCCAACACGGATGCGCCCGACGCTGCCGGTACACTAGCGATCCGATGAGCACCGTCCTGCCCCTGCCCGAACCGGTCCTGCGCCGCCGCGAACGCGATCCGCGTGCGCAACGCCATGAAGCCAACCGGCTTGCCAAGCGCCTGCGCCACCAGGTCGGCCGTGCGATCGCCGACTTCGCGATGATCGAGGACGGCGACCGGGTGATGGTGTGCCTGTCGGGCGGCAAGGACAGCTACACCCTGCTCAACATCCTGCTGCAGCTGCAGAAGAAGGCGCCGGTGTCGTTCTCGCTCACCGCGGTCAACCTCGACCAGAAGCAGCCCGGCTTCCCGGAGCACGTGCTACCGGAATACCTGCGTTCGATCGGCGTGGACTTCCACATCATCGAGCAGGACACCTATTCGGTGGTGTCGCGCGTGGTGCCGGAGGGCAAGACGATGTGCTCCTTGTGCTCGCGGCTGCGCCGTGGCGCGCTGTACACCTACGCGGCCGAGCACGGCTACACGAAGATCGCGCTCGGCCACCACCGCGACGACATGGTGGCCACGTTCTTCCTCAACATGTTCTTCCACGCAAAGCTCAGCGGCATGCCGCCGAAGCTGCTGTCGGACGACGGCCACCACGTCGTGATCCGCCCATTGGCCTATGTGCGCGAGGACGACATCGCCGCCTATGCGCAGGCAAAGGAGTTCCCGATCATCCCCTGCAACCTGTGCGGCTCGCAGGAGAACCTGCAGCGCAAGCAGGTGCAGAAGATGATGCGCGAGTGGGAACACGAGTTCCCCGGCCGCATCGAAACCATCGCCCGTGCGCTGGGCGACATCCGCCCGTCGCAGCTGGCCGACCCGTCGCTGTTCGACTTCCTCTCACTCGGACGCGCAGGACGCGCCGCGCCGACCGATGCCCGCGCATGGCTGGCCGACCCCGGACCCATGGACGACGCCGGCGACAGCGCCTGAGCGCGGTGCCCGCCCGCCCGGCGTGTCCATGTCCGCGGATGCACGACCCGTCGCCGCCATCGTGCGCGTGACGCCCCCCCTCTTCTTCCGGTAATGCTTCCCGATGTTCTTTCGCAATATCACCCTGTTCCGCTTCCCCGTCTCGCTTGATATGGGCACCCTCGACGCGGGCCTGGCCGAAGCCGCGCTCAAGCCGGTCGGCCCGCTCGAACTGTCCTCGCGCGGGTTCGTGCCGCCGTTCGGCCGCGAGGCCGAGGCGCTGTCGCACCGTGTCGACGAGGCACTGTGGCTCACCGTCGGTGGCGAGGACCGCCTGCTGCCGGGCGCCGTGGTCAACGACATGCTCGCGCAGAAGATCGAGGAGATCGAAGCGCGCGAAGGCCGCAAGCCGGGCGGCCGCCGTCGCAAGCAGCTCAAGGACGATCTGGTCCATGAACTGCTGCCGCGCGCGTTCGTGAAGCCATCGCGCACCGATGCACTGGTGGACCTCAAGCTCGGTGTGTGCGCGGTCGACACCTCCAGCCGCAAGACCGGCGAGAACGTCGTCTCGGAGATCCGCCGCGCGCTGGGCAGCTTCCCGGCACTGCCGCTCAACGCCGAGGTCGCGCCGCGTTCGGTGCTGACCGGCTGGATCGCCGGCGAGGCGCTGCCCGACGGCCTGTCGCTGGGCGAGGAATGCGAGCTCAAGGATCCGGCCGACAATGGCGCGATCGTGAAGTGCCAGCGCCAGGACCTCAGCTCCGACGAGATCGCCCGTCACCTGGAATCCGGCAAGCAGGTGACGAAACTCGCGCTGGTGCTCGACGACCATGTGTCGTTCGTGCTCGGCGATGACCTGGTGGTGCGCAAGTTCAAGTTGCTCGACGGCGCCGTCGACCAGCTCGAGCACACCGAGGCCGACGACATCGCCGCCGAACTCGATGCGCGCTTCGCGCTGATGAGCGGCGAGTTCCGCCGGCTGTTCGCCGTGCTCGAGCCCGCGCTGAAGTTCAGTCGCGCCGAGGCCTGAAGACCCTCGCCGGCGCCGCCTGCTGGACGCACCCATGTCCCCGTCCCTGCGTCGTCTGCTCGGACCCCGCCTCGCGTGCACGCCGGTGCAGCGCGACACGATCCCGCTCGCCTGCGACGACGGCCGGGTGATCGACGTGCTGCGCGTGCGTGATCCGCGCGCCAAGCGCATGCGCCTGTCGGTGGCAGAACGCGGCGCGCGCCTGACCCTGCCGCCTGCCGCGAGTGATCTCGCCGGCGAACGCTTCCTCCATGAGCACCGCGCTTGGCTGGTGGCGCAGCTCGACGCCCAGCGCGGCGACGGCATCGAGCCGCTGGTGGCGCATGCCAGCACCCGGCTGCCGCTGCGTGGCTCGATGCATGCGCTGGCCTGGGGCGAAGGCCGCTATGCGCGCATCGAACACGATGGCGACGTGCTGCGCTTCAGCGTGCCGGCGCGCGCCACCGCGGCCACGCTGCGCCGTGCGCTGCGCGACTTCTACGAGACCGAGGCGCGTGCCGATGTCGGCCGCTGGCTGCCACGCTACCTGCCCGGCCTTCCGTCCGCGCCGGCGCGCATCCGCATCCGCCCGATGTCGTCGCAGTGGGGCTCACTGGCGCCGAATGGCGTGCTCGCGCTCGACCTTGCCCTGGTGCTCGGTCGCCCAGCGGCATTCGAGTACGTGCTGGTGCACGAGCTCTGCCACCTGATCCACGCCGACCATTCCAAGGCGTTCTGGCGCGAGGTCGAAGCGCGCTTCCCGGCATGGCGCGAGGAGCGCGACTATTTCCACGCCGAGGGCCGCCGGCTCAAGACCGCGCTGCACCTGCTGCTGGCCGGCTGAGGCCGACAACGGCGTTTTCGGAGGCAGGTGCTTCCGGACTCCGCCATGCGTCGAAGCTGCATCCTTGCGATCTGCCTGTGCCTGGCCGCTGCCGGCTGCCAGCGTGGCCTCGACGGCACCGGACCGGCACCCGGACCGGTCGCGGCGTCGCTGGCCGTCCCGGCCCCGCAACCGCTGACGCTGCCCGAGGATTTCCCCGCCGATCTCTACCTGCCGCCGGGCTACGAGCTGCGCAGCATGATGGATGTCGATGGCACCCGCGTGGTCGGCATGCAGCTCGACGGCGACATGGCGACGCTGTTCGCCGATGCCCGCGCGGGCATGCAGGCCCTGGGCTGGCGGCAGACGCTGGCGCTGCAACGCGCCCCGGACGGCGCGATGCTGTCGTTCGAGAAGGGCCCGCGTGCGGCGGTGCTGTGGCTGCGTCCGGTGTCGCCGGACACGGTGCAGCTGCAACTGCAGCTGCGCGAGGACATGCGCGTGGCGACGCGGTAGGCCTGCCGTAGTAACCGGCCAGGTCCGACGGTCGGCCAGTCGCGTCCCACCTCGGGTACGTCAGCCGTGGAAGAAGCGCCCGATCGCTTCGGCCACCGCCTGCGGCGTTTCCATATGCAGGTGATGTCCACCCGGCAGCACCACCAGCTCGGCCTGCGGCAGCAGGCGCGCGCGGCGGCTGCGGTCGGGCTCGGGCAGATAGGGCTGCGGCGGATCGGCGTAGATCACCCGGGTCGGGCATTCGATACCGGCGACGAGGTCGTCCACCTGCGCATCGGTCATGCGCACCATCGTCGGCACCGTGAGGCGCGGGTCGCTGCTCCAGGTGTGGCCGCCCTCGACATCGGCCAGCCCGCGCTCGACCAGCAGCCGCGCGACCGGCTCCGACAGCGCATTGGCATGCATGCGTGCACGCACCGCGGGCTGCGGGTCGACGAACACGCGCAGTGCCTTGCCGCGCAGCGCGCGCGTCGCCGACACCGACTCGCGCAGGCGCGCGGTGGTGCGTTCGGCCGTCTCCGGCAATGCGCCGAGTGCCTCGATCGCCACCAGCCGCTCCACCCGCTGCGGGCATGCCGCCGCCACCAGGCTGGCGATGCCCGCCCCCATCGAATGGCCGAGCAGCGCGAAGCGCTCCCAGCCCAGCGCATCGGCGATGTCGAGCACGTTGTGCAGTGCCCCAGGGAAGGTGTATTCGACGCCCGGCGGCAGGTGGTCGCTGCGTCCGTGACCGGGCAGGTCCACGGCGACCAGGTCGATGTCGCCCAGGTACGGCGCCAGCGGCACGAAGCTCGCCGCGTTGTCGAGCCAGCCATGCAGGGCCAGCACCTTCGGGCCGTTGCCGCCATTGCGCAGGCCGCGGATGCAGCCGGCGGCGATCTGCAGTTCGAATTCCCGCATGGTCAGCGCGCGTCCATCGTCCAGCCGTCGAGCTCGCGCGCCACCAGCGCGGCGAGCGCATCGGCATGGCCGGGATCGGCATTGAGGCAGGGGATATAGCGCAACGTCTCGCCGCCATGTTCGCGGAACAGCTCGGCGTTCTGCAGCGCGATCTCCTCCAGCGTTTCCAGGCAGTCGACGGCGAAGCCCGGGCAGACCACGTCGATGCGCTTGACCCCGCTGTCGCCCAGCGCGCGCATGGTGGCGTCGGTATAGGGCTGCAGCCACTTCTCGCGGCCGAAACGCGACTGGAAGGTCAGCATGATGCCGTCGTCGGCAAGCCCCAGCGCACGTGCGATGGCGACGGTGCTGGCGCGGCACTGCAACTCGTAGGGATCGCCGGCATCCACCACCCGCTGCGGGATGCCGTGGAACGAGAACAGCAGCTTCTCGCCGCGAGGCTGCACCTGCCAGGCCGCGCGGATCGAAGCAGCCACCGCTTCCACCCAGCCCGGGTCGAGGTGGTAGTCCTGCACGACGTGCACCGGCAACGCGGCACGTCGTGCAACGTCGTCGACGGAAGCCGTGGTGGTGGTCGAGTACTGCGGATACAGCGGCAGCACCAGCACCCGGCGCGCGCCCTCGTCCTGCAGCCGCTCGAGCTCGCGGGCCAGCGACGGCGTGCCGTAACGCATCGCGTGCGCCACGCGGATGCCCGGCATGCGCTCGGCGACGCGTTCGGCCAGGCCGCGCGTATGGACCAGCAGCGGCGAGCCGCCCTCCATCCAGATATCGGCGTACAGCGCGGCCACGCGCTTGCAGCGCAAGGGCAGCACCGCACCGCGCAGGATCGGCTGCCACAGCAGCGGCGGCAGCGACACCACCCGGCGGTCCGAAAGGAACTCGAGCAGGTAGCGGCGCACCGCATCGGGCGTCGGCGCTTCCGGCGTGCCGAGATTGACCAGCAGGACCGCGTCGTGGGCGCGGGAAGACGGTGGCGTCGTGGCGGACGCGGAGCTTGGCTGCGACATGCGCATAGGATGACAGCTTCATCCACGGCGGACGTTCCAGCCGCGGATCGCAGCGGTCACCCGGGACAGCGATCGAAGGGCCATACCGCGGACGTTGCATCCGCCGCTCCGGCGGAGCCCGGGAATCCTCAGACCCGATTCATTTCTGCGATCCTACCTTCACGTGTCGCGGAACCCCGGTTCCGCCCGCCAACGCACCCGGAGCTTCCCGATGACCCAGTCCCGCCGTCCCGTCCGCCTGCTGCTTGCCGCCACCCTCGCGCTGTCGCTGGCGGCCACGGCCGCCCATGCCGGCCCGCGGGAGGACGAGCGCGCGCTCAACGCGGTGCGCGTGCTGACCGAAGTGCAGGCGATCCCGGAAAACGCGATTCCCGACAAGCTGCTCGACGAGGCCCGCGCGATCGTCGTGGTGCCCGACACCATCAAGGCCGGGCTGGTGATCGGCGGCCGCCGCGGCCATGGCGTGATGGCGGTGAAGTCCCCCGACGGCACCTGGTCGCAACCGGCCTTCGTCACCCTGACCGGCGGCAGCATCGGCTTCCAGGCCGGCGTGCAGTCCGCCGACGTGGTGCTGGTGTTCCGCAACGACCGCAGCCTCGACAGCATCGTCAACGGCAAGATCACCCTGGGCGCCGATGCCGGCGTCGCCGCCGGGCCGATGGGCCGCAACGCCGCCACCGCCACCGACGGCCAGCTCAAGGCCGAGATCTGGTCGTGGTCGCGCGCGCGCGGGCTGTTCGCCGGTGTGGCGCTGGATGGCGCCGTGCTCAGCATCGACGACCAGGCCAACCAGGCCGTCTACGGCGGCGGCACCACGCCGCGGATGATCTTCGAGAACCGCACCCCCAACCGCGCCGCGGGCCCGGTGGTGGACTTCCGCGACCGCCTCGAGGAAGCCACCGCCATCGCCCGCGCCAACCGTGGCACCGAAGGTGCAGGCCAGGTCGCCTCGCAGCGCGCGCGCGCGCCCGCGCCGGCGCCCGTGCAGGACACCGCGACGCAGGCACAGCCGCAGGCGCTGGATCCGGCCCGCACGGAACCCGCGCCGTCCGCATTCGAGCCGGTCGGCGAGAGCGAGATCCGCGCCGAACCGCTCGACGGCACCTGGTAGCCGCGCGACTGAACGCGGCCACCCGCAACCGGCAACGCAGCCATGCGATGGCTGCTATCCTGCAGCCCAATACGTATCAGGCAGGCGCGTCATGGGTAGTTTCAGCATCTGGCACTGGATCATCGTCGCCCTCGTCGTGCTGCTGGTGTTCGGCACCAAGAAGCTGCGCGGCGCCGGGCGCGATCTCGGCGAAGCCATCAAGGGCTTCAAGCAGGGCATGAGCGACGACGACACACCGTCGGCCCGCATCGAACAGCGTCGCACGGAGACCGTCGCCGACGGCGACCGCAAGCGCGACCGGGACGACGCCGCTCGCTGACCGCGCGCGTCGCGCCGCCCCATGTTCGACCTCAGCTTCGCCGAAATCCTGGTGATCGCCGTCATCGCCCTGGTGGTACTGGGGCCCGAGCGGCTGCCGCGCGCCGCGCGTTTCACCGGCCTGTGGGTGCGCCGTGCGCGCGGCCAGTGGCAGTCGGTGCGTTCCGAGTTCGAGCGCGAGCTGGCCGCCGAGGAGCTCAAGCGCAACCTCGACCAGGCACGCAGCGCGATGCGCGACGCCGACCGCGACATGCGCGGCGCCGAAGCCGCGGTGCGCCGCGAAGCGCAGGAGCTGCGCGACGGCCTGACCCCGGGCACGGCCACGACCGCAGCGAAGCCTTCCGACGCCGGCACCGCATCGACGGCACCCGACGTGGCATCACCCACGGTCGCGACGGCCGTGGACAGCGCCAGCGGCACGGTGGCCGAGCCGTCCACTCACCCCAGCGAAACGACCGCGACCGATGGCCAACGACGCTGAGTCATCGGCCGACGCCAGCCTGCTCGACCACCTGATCGAGTTGCGTTCGCGGCTGCTGCGCGCGATCGCCGGCCTGATGCTGGTGTTCGTCTGCCTGCTGCCGTTCGCCAACCGGCTGTATGCCTGGCTGGCGCAGCCGCTGCTCGACAAGCTGCCGGAAGGCGCGACCCTGATCGCGGTGGAAGTCGCATCACCGTTCTTCGCGCCGTTGAAACTCGCGTTCTTCGTCGCCCTGATCACCACCATGCCGTGGCTGCTGTACCAGCTGTGGGCCTTCGTCGCGCCCGGGCTGTACCGGCGCGAGAAGCGCCTGGCGATGCCGCTGCTGGCCTCCGCACTGCTGCTGTTCTATGCCGGCTGCGCGTTCGCGTTCTTCCTGGTGCTGCCGGTGGTGTTCGGCTTCCTCACCGCGGTTACCCCCGACGGGGTGGCGATGATGACCGACATCCACGCCTACCTGAATTTCGTGCTCGTGATCTTCCTCGCCTTCGGCCTCAGCTTCGAGCTGCCGGTGGCGATGGTGATCCTGGTGCTGATGGGCTGGGTCACGCCCAACCAGCTGCGCGAGTCCCGCGGCTACGCCATCGTCGGCGTGTTCGTGATCGCCGCCGTGGTCACCCCGCCCGACGTGGTCTCGCAGCTGATGCTGGCGATCCCGATGTGCCTGCTCTACGAGGCAGGGCTTATCGCCGCGCGCATGCTGGTGCCGGCCGACGGGCGCGCCGCCGAGGAATCGTGACCGCCGCGCGGCCACCGATGCCCGCGCCGATACCCGCCACTGCCGTTCCTGCTCACCCGGCGCCGCTGCTGCATCGCTGGGCCGCATGGTCGCTGGATGCGTCGCTGGTGGCGGCGGTTTCACTGGCGCTGGTCGCCACGCCGCTGGCTGCGCGCGTAGGCGTGCTGGACACGGCGCTCGCGGTCCTGCTCGACGCGATGCTGCAGCCGATGCTCGCCGCACTGCCCGGCCTGCCGACGCCGGCACAGCTGCTGGCGGATGACGCCATCCGCGTCGCCGTCAGCCAGCTCGCCTCGGCGCTTGGCAGCGTGCTGCTGCTACCGCTTGCCGCGTTTGTGCCGCTGTTCTGGCTCTACGCCAGCGCCTTCGAATGCCGGCATGCAGCGACGCCCGGCAAGCGCGCACTGCGATTGCGGGTGGTCGATGCGCAGCGCGTCGGTCCGGTGCGTTGCCGCCGCCACGCACTCCGACAGGCCGCCGGCCTGCTGTCGTGGCTGAGCGTCAACCTCGGCCACCTGATGGCGGTGCTGCCGCCGCGCCACCAGGCGATGCATGACCGCATTGCCGGGCTGCGCGTGGTGACAGAGACGGATGCGGCGCTGTCGCGCTGGGCACAGGCATGGCTGTGGCTGCAGGCGGCGCTCGTCTGCGCCGTACTGGCCATGTCGATCGTCGCGCTTCAGGCGCGGGTCGATGCGGCGCTGGTCCGCGCGCTGGGTTGACGCACGGCGGCACTGCGGCCGCCACCTGCAATCAGAGTTCGATGCCGGAACTCGCGGTGCTGCGGTCGATGGCGCCACCGGCGCCCGGGGCCAGCATCTGCGACCAGGCGGTGTAGATCGAGCCGATCACCACCGGCATCAGCACCGCCATCAGCGCGATCTGCCCGATCAGTGCGCCGACCAGCACGCCGCCGACCAGCCCGAACAGGGCGCCGACGACCTGCGCGGCCACGCTCATCAGCACCGCCACCACGAGCGTCAGCAGGATGAACACCAGCATCGCCGGCAGGTTGCGCAGGCAGGCGCGGAAGCTGCGCGCCATCGCCGCGAACGCGGGGCGGCCCTCGAGCATGATCTGCGGCGAGGCGACGAAGGTGTAGAAGTACACCGCGATCACCAGCGCGATCACCAGCAGCATCCACAGCAGCAGGCGCCCGGCCGGCAGGCCGGCGAACACCTCGGGGTCGGGATTGGCCTGGCCCTGCGCGGCCTCCATTGCCGCCGCCAGCGTCTGCAGCTGGTCGATGCCGACCATCAGCACCAGCAGCAACACCGCGGCGATGCCGAATGCGATCTGCGGCACCAGCTGCGCCATCAGCGGCAGGGTGCGGCCGTTGCGGAAACCTTCCAGCAGGTGCGCGGGCGACGCGGCGCCATCGCGGTCGACCTGGTGCATGGCGAAGACGAACCCGCCCAGCAGCACCGGCGTGAGCAGCATGATCAACGCCTGCAGGCCCAGGAACATGCCCGGTGCGGCCTCCGCCAGCAGCAGCGGCAGCCCGGTCACCAGCCCGAGCACGGCGCCGGTTGCCAGCAGCCCGGCCGGTGCCTTGCGCAGCAGCCCGAAACCGCCCAGCAGCCATTCCGCGCCGGCCCCTGCGGACACCTTGCGCACGTCACTCATCGCCTGTTGCTCCCTATCGTCCGCCTGGCACCGTGCCGGCACGACCGCGCACAGTGTACGCGTGGCGCACGAACCGACGCAGCACATCGCGCGCATGCGGCGCGGCCGACACCGACTGCGCCAGCACAACCGGATCGGTACCTTCCGCGCGCAACGCATCGGCACGCGCACGGATGTAGCCGCGCATGTGCATGGCGGAGAATTCCGGATGGAACTGCACGCCCCAGGCCTGGTCGCCGAAGCGGAAGGCGTAGTTCGGGTCGTGCGCAGCGGTGGCCAGGCACTGCGCACCCTCGGGCAGGCGGCGCACGCTCTGCAGGTGGGTCGCCTGCGCGGCGAACGGCGACGGCAGGCCGGCGAACAGCGGGTCCGTGGCGGCGCCTCCGGTGGTTTTCACCTGCACCGTGCCCATGCCGCGCCCTGCCGGGTTGTCGGTGACCTCGCCGCCCAGCGCATGCGCCAGCAGCTGGTGGCCGTAGCAGATGCCGAACACCGGGACGCCCAAGTCCACTGCGTCCTTCAACCACTGCGCGGCGCGTTCGCTCCACGGTTCGCGGTCGCTGACCATCGCCCCGGAGCCGGTGACGATCACGCCGATGCGATCGGCAGGATTGGGCAGGGTGGCACCGGATTGCGCATCCACGGTGTCCACCGCACTGGCACGCAGGCCGGCGGCCACGCGGATCCAGTGGTCGAAGCCGCCATGGCGGCGCATGGACGCGATCGGACGTCCGGTCTCGAGGATCAGGAAGGAGGCGGTCATGTGCGCCGCATGATACTGGCGCCCCATGATGCGATTGCATGGTGTGCGGGGACGCTGCGATCGCGTCTGCGGAACGTAGCCGTTGATGACCTTCAAGAAAGCGCTGATGCATCCGGCGGTGGCATCGGTGGAGGCGAGCAGTCGCGTGGTGGCGCCCCGCCGGGTATTTCCCCGGGCCGACCGCGTTCGTCGGCGTCAGACCCGGTTCCTCTCCACCTCCAGTCGTGATGGGGACAGCCGGACTATCCGGGCGCTCGTGGAGGGCTTCGTTGATGTTGCGCGCTGCCCGTCTCGCGCACCGCGGCGTGTGCTCCCCCGGCCGGAGTCCGCGTCCAGCTACCACGGCCGGCCGCCGGCCATCCATGGCCGGCTGGGAGCACACGCCGCGGTGCACGCGACGGGCTCCGACGCTCGTCGGCTTCGGTGTGGAGGGCAGCAGCGGTGCCGCTCACGAGGCCGTGGCACGGGCGGCGGCCGGCCCAGCCGCCGGTTCCGGTTGTGACCGCCTGTGCTCGTGCCTCCAACAATTGCGGATGGAGATGGACAACGGCTCAGCCGAAGTCGTCGGTTGCCATGGCGACCTGACGTTCTTTGACGTTCTACGACGTTCTTCGCTGTTGCTCTTCGTCCCGACGCGACGACAGCTTGGAGCCCGCCGCGGACGCAGGGGGATGTCCAGAGCCGGCCATGGATGGCCGGCGGCCGGATGTGGGAGCTGGACGCGGAGATATCCGGCTGGGCATCCCCCTGTGGCCGCGGCGGGCAGCCGGGACTCTCGACGAGCCGCATCTCGATCGGCGAAGAACCACGCACTGCAGGCGCTTGGAAGGACCGTCAGGCTCTGATCGCGAACGGGAGGCCCCGGACATCCCCTCACCCGCCTGCGGCGCAACCTCTCCCGCGCGCGGGAGAGGGGTACGGCGCCTATTCCCGCGGCGGCAGCACCGTCAGCACTTCCTCGACCGTGGTCAGCCCCTGCGCGACCTTTTCCGCGCCGGCACGGCGCAGCGTTCGCAGCCCGCCGCCAACCGCTGTACGGGCGAACGTGGCCAGTTCCATGTCGGGACGGATCATCGCGCGCAGCTGCGGGGTGACCGGCATCAGCTCGTACAGGCCGACCCGGCCCTGGTAGCCGGTGTTGCGGCACTCCAGGCAACCCACCGGCACGTGTGGCTGGCCTGGCGGCACCGGCTCGCCGGGATCGAGCAGCGCCATCCAGCCGCCTTCGGGCACCTCGCCCGGGCGTTTGCAGTGCGCGCACAGCGTGCGCACCAGCCGCTGCGCGAGCACGCCATTGAGGGTGGAAGCGATGAGGTAATGCGGCAGGCCGAGGTCGAGCAGGCGGGTGACCGCGGAGGGCGCGTCGTTGGTGTGCAACGTCGACAGCACCAGGTGGCCGGTCAGCGAGGCCTGCACCGCCATCTGCGCGGTATCGAGGTCGCGGATCTCGCCGATCATGATGATGTCCGGGTCCTGCCGCAGCAGCGTGCGCACGCCCTGCGCGAAGGTCAGGTCGATCGCCGCATGCACCTGGGTCTGGTTGAGTTCGGGCGCAACCATTTCGATCGGGTCTTCGACGGTGCAGACGTTGACGTCCGGCGTCGACAGCCGTCGCAGCGTGGAATACAGCGTGGTGGTCTTGCCCGAACCGGTGGGCCCGGTGACCAGCACGATACCGTGCGGGCGCTGCACCAGTTCCTCCCACGCCGTCGCCTCGCCGGCGTCGAAGCCCAGCTGCCCGATCGGCTTGAACGCGGTGTCCGGGTCGAAGATGCGCATCACGCACTTCTCGCCGAATGCGGTCGGCATGGTGGACAGCCGCATCTCCACCTCGCGCCCACCCGGCGAACGGGTCTTGATGCGGCCGTCCTGCGGGCGCCGGCGCTCGGCCAGGTCCATGCGGCCGAGCACCTTGATCCGTGACACCACCGCGGTCATCACCGGTGGCGGCATCTCGAACACCTTGTGCAGCACACCGTCGATGCGGAAACGCACGCGGCCGAGGTCGCGCCGTGGCTCGAGGTGGATATCGGAGGCGCGCTGTTCGTAGGCGTACTGCAGCAGCCAGTCGACGATATGGACGATGTGGTGGTCGTCGGCATTGACGTCGCCGGACTTGCCCAGCTCCACCAGCTGCTCGAAGCTCGGCGCCTCGCCACCGCCAGCTGCGCCGTCGCGCTGCTCGCGCGCGCCGCGCAGCGAGCGGGTGACGCCGAAGAACTCCATCGTGTAGCGGTTGAGGTCGAGCGGGCTGGCGACCTCGAGGGTGATGTCGCGGCGGAGCAGGCGCTGCAGGTCCGGCAGCCAGTCCAGTGCCAGCGGTTCGCTGGTGGCGATCAGCGCGCGATCGGGGCCGACTTCCAGCGGCAGGATGCGGTGGCGCCGCGCGTACGCATGCGAGATCAGATCGGTGACGCCGGCGACATCCAGCCGGGTCGGGTCGATGCGGCGGTAGCTCAGCCCGGTGCGCGCGGCCAGCCATTCGGTCAGTGCCTCCAGCCCCAGCTCGGTGCCGGCACGACGGGCCGAGGCCAGCTTGAGATTGGCCAGCAGCACCAGCGGATGCACGGTGTCCACGCCGCGCAGGTGACGGCTGCCGGCATGCGCGCGCGCGGCTTCCTCGGCGCCGATCAGTCCATCCGCCGCAAGCGCATCGATCAGCGGCGCGATCGCCAGCCGTCCGGGCGGCAGCGCCGCGGGGGCCTGGGGGCGTTCGGTGCGTGCTTCGCTCAAGGACCGGCTGCCGGGAGTGCGGAGGGTGCGCCGTATACTAGCGCGCCCCATTCGCGAGCCTGCCGACGATGTCCGCACCCACGTTCCAGGAGCTGATCCGGCGCCTCAACGCCTACTGGGCGGACCAGGGCTGCGTGCTGATCCAGCCACTGGACCTCGAGGTCGGCGCCGGCACCTTCCACCCGGCCACCTTCCTGCGCTCGCTGGGGCCCGAGCCGTGGAACGCCGCCTACGTGCAGCCCTGCCGCCGCCCCACCGACGGCCGCTACGGCGAGAACCCCAACCGCCTGCAGCGCTACTACCAGTACCAGGTGGCGATGAAGCCCAGCCCCGACAACATCGTCGAGCTGTATTTCGAATCGCTCAAAAGCCTTGGCATCGACCCGCAGGTGCACGACCTGCGCCTGGTCGAGGACAACTGGGAATCGCCGACGCTCGGCGCCTGGGGCCTGGGCTGGGAGGTCTGGCTCAACGGCATGGAAGTGACCCAGTTCACCTGGTTCCAGCAGGCCGGCGGCCTCGAGTGCAAGCCGGTGCTGGGCGAGATCACCTACGGTCTCGAGCGGCTGTGCATGTACCTGCAGAACTGCGACAACGTCTACGACCTGGTGTGGACCCATGGCCCCGACGGCGCGCCGGTGCACTACGGCGACGTCTACCACCAGAACGAGGTCGAGCAGAGCCGCTACAACTTCGAGGTCGCCGACGTGCCGGAGCTGTTCCACCGCTTCGACGCCTGCGAGGCCGAGGCGCTGAAGCTGGTGGAGCTCGACCTGCCGCTGCCGGCCTACGAGCAGGTGATGAAGGCCAGCCACAGCTTCAACATGCTCGACGCACGCCGGGCGATCTCGGTCACCGAACGCCAGCGCTACATCCTGCGCGTGCGCCGGCTGTCGCAGGCGGTGGCGCAGGCCTACTTCGCCCAGCGCGAGAAGCTGGGGTTTCCGGGGCTGAAGCAACCGCGGGCGGCCGCAGCCTAGACGATTCTTGACCCTTCTCCCGCCTGCGGGAGAAGGTGCCCGAAGGGCGGATGAGGGCAGCCCCCGGCCCAGGCCGGCACACCGGCACGCCACATCCGCGCCCTCATCCGGCGCTGCGCGCCACCTTCTCCCTCCCGCGGGAGAAGGGTCCAGACACGAATGCGAAGGCTCCATACATGACCGACATGCGACCCCTGCTTATCGAACTCGGCACCGAGGAACTGCCGGTCAAGGCGCTGCCCGGCCTGGCGCAGGCGTTCTTCGATGGCGTGGTCGGCGCGCTGGAAAAGCGCGGCATCGCGGTCGAGCGTGGCGATGCGAAGCCGCTGTACACGCCGCGGCGGCTTGCCGTGCTGCTGCCGGGCGTGGCCACCACCCAGCCCGAGCAGCGCTCGGAAGTGCTGGGGCCGTACCTCAACATCGCGCTGGATGCCGAGGGCCAGCCCACGCGCGCGCTGCAGGGCTTCGCGCAGAAGGCCGGGGTCGAGTGGACCGCGCTCGAGCGCACCAGCGACCAGAAAGGCGAGCGCTTCGTGCACCGCGCGGTGAGCCCGGGCGCACGCACCGCGGCACTGCTGCCGGCGGTGCTGGCCGAGGCGATCGACGCGATCCCGGTGCCCAAGCCGATGCGCTGGGGTGCACACGGGTGGGCGTTCGCACGCCCGGTGCACTGGCTGGTGCTGCTGCTGGGCGACGAGGTCATCGCGGCCGATGCGTTCGGCTGCACGGCCGGCCGCGACAGCCGCGGCCACCGCTTCATGCATGACGGCGCGGTCGTGATCGCGCGCCCGGACGACTATGTCGATGCCCTGCGCGCGGCAAGCGTGCTGGTGGATCCCGACGAACGCCGTGCGCGCATCGTCGACGAGGTGACGGCCGCCGCCACTGCTGCCGGTGGCACTGCGCGCATTGATGCCGACAACCTCGCCCAGGTCGAGTGCCTGGTGGAGTGGCCGAAGGCCGTGGCCTGCTCGTTCGAGCCGCAGTTCCTCGCGGTGCCGCAGGAGGCGCTGGTCGCCACCATGGAGGCCAACCAGAAGTTCTTCCCGGTGCTGGGCGCCGACGGCCGGCTGATGGAGCATTTCATCGGCATCGCCAACGTCGAATCCACCGACGTGGCCGAAGTGCGCAAGGGCTACGAGCGCGTCATCCGGCCGCGCTTTGCCGACGCGCAGTTCTTCTTCGCCGAGGACATCCGCCAGGGCCTGCCGTCGATGAACGCAGGGCTGGCCACGGTCACCTACCAGGCGAAGCTCGGCACGCTTGCCGACAAGGTGACGCGGGTGGCCGCGCTGGCCGAGGCGATCGCGCCGCGGGTGGGCGTGGACGCCACCCTCGCGCGCCGCGCCGCGGAGCTGTCCAAGGCCGACCTGCAGTCGCGGCTGGTCAACGAATTCCCCGAACTGCAGGGCATCGCCGGGCGCTACTACGCGCTGCAGGATCCGTCGCTCGATGACCTCGCCATCGAGGACCGCAGCGCACTGGCCAACGCCATCGACGAGGCCTGGAAGCCGCGCGGCGCCGGTGACGACATCGCGCTGTCGCCGCTGGGCAAGGTGCTGGCGATTGCCGAGCGCCTCGACACGCTGGCCGGTGGCTTCGCCGCGGGCCTGAAGCCGACCGGAAACAAGGATCCGTTCGCACTGCGCCGCAATGCGCTGGGGCTGGCGCGCACGATCATTGAGAGCGGTTTCGAGCTCGAGCTGCCTGCGTGCTTCGCGATGGCCTGCAACCAGCTGCGCGATCCGAAGGGCATCGAGGACCGGTTCGAAAAGTCCATACCACAGACGGTCCAGGAACTGTACGACTTCATCCTCGACCGCCTGCGCGGCTACTACGAGGACCGTGGCGTGCCGCCGCAGCACTTCGCCGCGGTCGCCGCGCTCAAGCCCGCGTCGCTGTACGACTTCGACCGCCGCATCGATGCCATCGGAAGCTTCGCCGCACTGCCCGAAGCCGAGGCACTGGCCGCGGCCGACAAGCGCATCCGCAATATCCTGCGCAAGGCCGATATCGAGGTACCGGCGCAGGTGGACCCCGGGCTGTTCACCGAACCCGCCGAGCGCGCGCTGGCCGAGGCGGTGGAAGCCGTCTATGGCGAGACCACGCAGGCGCTCGCGGACGGCGACTACGTCGACGCACTCGCGCGGCTGGCGCGGCTGCGCCCGCAGGTGGACGCATTTTTCGACGCGGTGATGGTCAATGCCGACGACATGGCGGTGCGTGCCAACCGGCTGGCGCTGCTGAAGCGGCTGGGCGGGCGGCTGGGCAGCGTGGCCGCGATCGAGCAGCTGTCGGGCTGAACCCGCAGCCGCCTCGAGACGTCAACCGGGCATCGCATCCGCTTCGGTATGCTGCCGCGCATGCGTGCCCCACAACGCGTCACCCCGCCCCGCCCGCGCCCCGCCATCCTCCGTGCCGTTGCCCTCGCCGCGCTGCTGTCGCCGGCGCTGGCGCAGGCGATCGAGGTCGGTGAGGTCAGGATCATCGGCCTCGACGAGGAGATGGCCGAGAACGTGCGTGTCTCGCTGTCGCTCGAGCAGGCACAGGGGCGCGATGTCTCGTTCCGCCGCCTCGCCTACATGCTGCGCGAGGCCGAGGACGAGACCCGCGAGGCGCTGGAGCCGTTCGGCTTCTATTCGCCCACGATCACGGTCGAACGCGAGCCCGGCAACGGCAATGGCGGCGGCACCGGGGACCCGCGGCGCGGCCCGGTCACGGTGACCATCACCGTCGATCCCGGCGAGCCGGTGCGCATCCGCCATTCCAGCATCGCGATCCTCGGCGAGGGCGCGGGCGACCGTTATCTCGCCGAGGAACTCGACGCCTTCGCCCCGGCGCCCGGCGCGATCCTCGACCACCCGGTCTACGAGGCCAGCAAGAACCGCATCAGCCGCCGGCTCGCCCAGCGCGGCTATTTCGATGCCGACTTCAGCGCGCGCCGCGTCGAGGTCACCCGCGCCGATCATGCCGCCGACATCGAGCTGGTGTGGACCAGTGGCGAGCGTTACGACATGGGCGCCACCACGTTCACGCAGACGCCGGACGAGATCATCGACCCGGGCCTGCTGGAGCGGCTGGTGTACTGGGAACAGGGCGAGTACTACCACCAGGGCCGCCTGGACCGCCTGCGCACCTCGCTGCAGCGCCTCGACTACTTCAGCACCATCAGCATCAACCCGCAGCCCGAGGAGGCGGTCGACCGCCAGGTGCCGGTGCAGGTCACGCTGACCCCGGCGCCGCGCAAGGTGCAGACCGCCGGCCTGTCCTATGGCACCGACAGCGGCGCCGGTTTCCGGCTGGGCGAGGAGCGCCGCTACGTCAACCGCCGCGGCCACAAGGCGCTGGTGCAGCTGGACTGGGCGCAGCGCCGCAAGACCGCCACGCTGCAGTACCGCATCCCCGCGTTCGCCTGGCTCGACGGCTGGTATGCGATCAGCCTGCAGGGTGCCGACGAACAGACCCGTTACATCGACAGCCGCCGGGTCGAGCTGGTCGGCAGCCGCACCGGCCAGTACAGCCGCACCCTCAACCTGGTGGCCTCGCTGCATGCGTTGCGCGAGCGCTGGGGCTATGTGGTGGACGACGGTGACGACGCCACCGAGGAGCCGCCGCTCGATTACCGCTACGCCACCTTCCTGTATCCATCGCTGCGCGCGGAGTACGTGGACGTCGACGACCGCCTGTTCCCGCGCGAGGGCATCGGCGGCAGCCTGGTGCTGCGCGGCGGCGTCGAAGGCGTGGGTTCGGATGCGAGCTTCGCCCAGCTGCACGCACGCGCCACCTGGTACCGCGGCATCGGCGAGCGCAACCGGCTGATCGTGCGCGGCGAGCTCGGCACCACGTCCACCGGCGCACTCACCGACATGCCGCCCAGCCTGCGCTTCTATGCCGGCGGCGACCGCAGCATCCGCGGCTACGACTGGCGCGAGGTCGGCCCGCGCATCGGCGACTTCGCGATCGGCGGCAAGCACGTCACCACCGCCAGCGTGGAGTTCGAGCATTACTTCGCCAATAGCTTCGGCTTCGCGGTGTTCGCCGATTCCGGCAGCGCCTATGACGACCGCCCCGACTGGCGCACCGGCGTCGGCGTGGGCGTGCGCTGGGCCTCGCCGGTGGGGCCGCTGCGCTTCGACATCGCCCGCGGCCTCGACGATCCCGATTCCCCGTTCACCCTGCACCTCGATATCGGGACCTCGTTCTGATGGCGGTCTTCGAAAGCCAGCGCGACGGCGAGGCCGCGGCCGCGCGCGAGGCGCGCATCGCCGAACTGCGGGCGCGCCGACGCAAGCGGCTGCGCTGGCTGGCGGTGCGTTCGGGCATCGTCATCGGCGTGCTCGGGCTGCTCGCGGTCGGGCTGGTGTACTGGCTGCTGACCACGCTGGGCGGGCGCGACTTCCTTCTGGCGCAGATCCAGGCGCGGCTGCCGGCCGGCACGGTGTTCGAATGGCGCGCGGCCGAAGGCCCGGCGAGCGGGCCGCTGACCCTGCACGACGTGCGCTTCGTCTACCAGGCCTGCCCCGACCGCGACGAGGAGCCGGTGCCGTTCGGCGACTGCGACGAGCCGCTGACCCTGTCGTTCGAGGCCGCGCGGGTGATGCTCGATCCGGACATCCGCCCGCTGTTCGGTCGCCGCCTGCGGCTGGACGCGCTGGAAGTCGACGACGCCCGCCTGCTGCTGCCGCCCGGCAGCGACGAGCCTTTCGAACTGCCGCGCTGGCCGGACTCGCTGCCACAGATCGGCCCGCTGCCGCTGGCGCTGCAGGCCGACCGGATCGCCATCCGCAACTTCGAAGTGGTCGGCGCGGAGGGCCCGATCATCGATGTGCACCGCGCCACCGGCGCGCTCGATGCCAGCAACGGCGCGCTGCGTGTCGACGACCTGGTGGTCGACAGTGACCGTGGTGCCTTCCGCGTGCATGGCGAGTACCTGCCCGACCAGGACTACCGCATGGACCTGGTCGCCAGTGCGCTGCTGCCGGCGCCCGCCGGACGCACGCGGCCACGGCTGGGGCTGGTCGCCCGGGGTGACGTCAACGACCTGACGATCGCCCTGCGCGGCCACGCGCCGGCACCGGTGGCCGTCGACCTCACCCTGCGTGGCGGCGAGCGCCCCGGCTGGCGCCTGGGCGTGGATGCGGAATCGCTCGACCCCGGCCTGCTGGCCGGTGGCGAACCCGGCGCCACCCCGCTCCGGGTGCTGCTGGCCGCCGACGGCGTGGGCGGCGAGGCCAACCTGCAGGGCCGGATCGGCTTCGGCGAAATCGAAGCCGTCATCCACCCGTCGGTGGTGCAGCTCGAGGAGCAGGTGCTGGAACTGCGCCCGTTGCGCGTGGATGCGCTGGATGGCCGCATCAGCCTGCGTGGCCGCGCCGACTTCAGCGACCGCGGGCGGCCACAGGGCCGGTTCTCGCTGTCGGCGCGTGACGTGCAGTGGCGCGGCAGCGCCGACGAAGCCACCGGCGAGGCGCCACCGGCGGTGATCGCCGATGCCGACCTCGGCCTGGCCGGCGCGCTGGACGCGTGGGCGGTGATCGGCAACGCCCGCGTCGCCCGCGGCGCGCAGCAGGCCGATGTGGAACTCGACGGCCGCGGCAATGCCGACGGCATGCAACTGCGCACGCTGCGCGCGACCATGCCGGAGGGGCGGCTCGACGGCCGCGGCAGCGTGGCCTGGGCGCCGACGCTCGAATGGCGACTGGATGCCGAACTGGCCGGTTTCGACCCCGGCTATTTCCTCCCGGACTGGAACGGCCGTATCGACGGCACCCTCGCCAGCACCGGCGACACCCGCGAGGACGGCGGTCTCGACATCCTTGTCGACGCGCCACGTCTTGCCGGCACCCTGCGCGGCCGCCGCCTGGCAGGACGCGCGCAGGTGGAGCTGCACGGGCCGGCGCAGGCCGCCGCGCCGGATGCCGGTTTCGACTTCGCCGGCGACATCGACCTGCGCCTGGGCAACAGCCATGTCGTGGCCCGCGGCGAAATGGCCGAACGGATCGACGTCGAGGCGCGCCTGGCGCCGCTGCAGCTCGACGACCTGCTGCCCGGCGCCGGTGGCCGCATCGAGGGAACACTGCAGCTGGCGGGCCCGCGCGCCGCGCCCGGCATCGAGGCCGACCTCACTGGCCGTGACCTGCGCTGGGGCGAGTACACCGCCGGTTCGCTGCGGTTGCTGGGTGACCTGCCCGGCGGGCGCGGCAACGGCCGGCTCACGCTGGCCGCGCAGGCGGTACAGGCGGGGGTGCTGCTCGACAGCGTCGGGATCGAGGCCCGCGGCCGCATCGACGCGCTGGAGGCCAGCGCGCGCGCGCGCGGCGACATCGGCGCGCTCGACCTCACCGGCAGCCTGCAGCGTGCGGGCCCGGGCTGGCGTGGCGCGCTCGATGCACTGCGGCTGGCGCCCTCGCGTGGTGCCGTCTGGAACCTGCAGTCGCCGGCACGTTTCGCGCTGGGCGGTGGGCGCTGGCAGGTCGACGAGTCGTGTTTTCTCGGCACCGATGGCGGTTCCCTGTGCGTGGCCGCCGACTGGCCGCGCAACGGGCTGACCGCCAGCGGCCGGCAGTTGCCGCTGGCGCTGGTGGAGCCGTGGCTGCCGCCGCGCGAGGACGGCACGCCATGGGCGCTGCGTGGCCAGGTCGCCATCGATGCGCGGCTGCGCCCGGTGGGCAACGGTTTCGCTGGCAACGTGGCACTGACCTCCACCGATGGCGGCCTGCGCTTCAGCCCGCGCGCGCGCCGCGACGTGGTCTCGTATTCCGACCTCGCCCTCGACGCGACCTTCGACGCCAACAGCCTCGAGGCGACGCTTGCCACCGGCATCGACGACACCGGCCGGGTGCGCGCCGAGCTGCGCACCGGCTGGGATGCCTATGCACCGCTGTCCGGACGCCTGGACGCGGACATCGACAACCTCACCTGGGTGGAGCTGTTCTCGCCCGACATCGTCGAGCCGCAGGGCCAGCTGGTGGCCCGGGTCACTCTGGGCGGCACCCGTGCGGCCCCGCAGATCGGCGGCCAGGCGGAGCTCACCGGCTTCAGCACCGAGATCCCGTCGCTGGCGATCGCCCCCAGCGACGGCAACCTGCGCCTGGATGCCGGCGCCGACGGCAGCGCGCGCCTGGCCGGCAGCCTGCGCTCCGGCGAGGGCACGCTGCGCATCGACGGCAGCCTGGGCCTGACCGGCCAGGCGCCGATCGTGCTCAACCTGCGCGGCAGCAACGTGCTGGTCTCCGACACCCGCGACCTGCGCGCGGTCGCCGATCCCGACCTGGTGGTGCGCATCGCCCCGGGGCAGCCGATCAGCGTCACCGGCGAGGTCACGGTGCCCGAGGCGCGGCTTGACCTGGAGCGCCTGAGCGAAGGCGTGTCGACCTCGCCCGACGTGGTGGTGCTCGATCCCGTCGACCCCGAGCAGGGCCCGCCCAGCGGCCTCGGCCTCGACCTGGTGGTGGTGCTGGGCGACGACGTCGAGCTCAACGGCTTCGGCCTGACCGGCGAGCTCGGCGGCCGCCTGCGCATCCGCCAGGTGCCGGGCCGCGAAATCATCGGTCTGGGCGCGCTCGATGCCAGCGGCCGCTACGAGGCCTACGGGCAGGAACTGCAGATCACCCGCGGCGCGTTCACCTGGAGCAACGACCCGATCGCCGACCCGGTGATCAACCTGCGCGCCGAACGCCGGATCGAGGCCGAGGAGCTGACCGCGGGGATCGACGTGACCGGCCGGGTGTCGTCGCCTTCGGTCGAGGTGTGGACCGATCCCAGCCGCGACCAGTCGGAAGCGCTGGCCTACCTGGCGCTCGGACGGTCACTGACCACGGTCACCGGCGCCGAGGGCGAGCAGCTGGACGCCGCCAGCGCCGCGCTGTCGGCGGGCGGCGGCATCATCGCCTCGCAGCTGGGCAGCCGGCTCGGCCTCGACAGCGCCGGCGTGGGCCAGTCGCGGGCGCTGGGCGGCAGCGTGCTCGGGATCGGCAAGCAGCTCTCGCCGCGGCTGTACGTCGGCTTCGGCGTGTCGCTGCTGGGCACCGGCCAGGTGCTGACCCTGAAATACCTGCTGGGCCGCGGCTTCGACGTCGAGATCGAGTCCAGCACCCTGGAAAGCCGCGGCTCGCTCAACTGGCGACGCGAGCGGGACTGACCAGCAAAAAGGCTCTTCCCCGCTCCCAGGGAGTTCCCTCCGGGTGCCCGGGACCGGGAAGCCCGGAGCCGAGCCAGAGCCGGCTGGAACCAGCGCCAGGTCGGACGAGGGCGTGCGTGGGGCGAGGGCACAGGCCGGACCAGTCGCCGCCGGTGGCGAGGTGACGGGCATCATCCGAAGCACCTGGTCGCCGGGCGACGGCGCTTGCGGCGGCTCGCGCGCGGGTGGGCGAGGACGAGAGTGCGCGTCGGCGAGGGCGCGGGTGGTCCACCGCGGCCACAGGCGGATGCCCAGCCGGATATCTCCGCGTCCTGCTCCCACATCCGGCCGCCGGCCATCCATGGCCGGCTCTGGACATCCGCCTGCGGCCGCGGCGGGCCCCGAGCCATCATCGCGTTCGGGAAGAAGGTCAACAGCGAAGAAGGTCGGGCCCTCGCGGCAGTCACGATTTCGGCTGCCGCCGTTGCCTCCGCCGGTCCTGACGAATGAAGGACGGGAGACTGTGACCGCTGAAGGCACGAGCGTGGCCCGGTTGGAGACGACATCGGGAGTAACGCTGTGCTCCCCGTGCCGAGCCGGCGAATGCAGGAGCCCCGTCGCGTGGAGAAGCGAGGACAACGCCCCCGTGCACGATGGACAGCGGGCGCGCAACGAACCAGGAACACGGTGGCCCTAAGGCACCGTCAGCCGTACGACATCGCCCGGAGTCGGGCGAGGGCCCAATAAAAAGCCCCGCAGGCAGGGGGGGCCGGCGGGGCTCGGGGAACGCGGGCTCGGGGAGAAGCCTGGTGCGTTCCGGGATCACTCCAGGGGAAGGGAGAGATCTGCGACGGACGTTGCATCCGTCGCGGCCTATATGACCACTCCATACATGGATGGTTCGTGAAGATTCCGCTTGGAATCCGCAAATAATTCAGGCTGGGTTTACGCTCCCGGATAGCAAGCCGCGTCATGGATCGCAGGCAGGGTACGCATCCGCTCTCCGCGAGCCCGTTCACCCCGGGGTCCACCCGGCGGCTGCTCGATATCGCCCGGGACCCCAGTGCCCGTCGCGGTGGTCCAAGCGGGGACGGTCCTCTGCATGCGCCCGGTCGCAGCGCCGACTCTCAGTGCGCCTCGTCCCAGTTCATGCCGACGCCGCAATCCACCACCAGCGGCACATCCAGCGAGGCCGCAGCGGTCATCCGCGCGGTGACCCCGGCCAGGAGCGCATCGACGTCGCCCTCCGCCACCTCGAACACCAGTTCGTCGTGCACCTGCAGGATCATCCTGGCGTCCGGCATCGCATCGGCAAGCCACGCATCGATGGTCAGCATCGCGCGCTTGATGATGTCGGCCGCGGTGCCCTGCATCGGCGCGTTGATCGCCGCGCGCTCGGCGCCGGCACGCAGCCCGGCATTGCGCGCGTTGATATTCTCCAGGTACAGCCGGCGGCCGAACACGGTTTCCACATAGCCCTGCTCGTGCGCCTGCTGGCGGGTGCGGTCCATGTAGTCGCGCACGCCCGGGTAGCGCGAGAAGTACAGCGCGATGTAGTCCTGCGCCTCGCCACGGCCCACGCCGAGGTTGCGCGCCAGGCCGAAGGCGCCCATGCCGTACATCAGGCCGAAGTTGATCGCCTTGGCCGCGCGGCGTTCGTTCGAGGTGACCTCGTCGAGCGGGCGGCCGAACACCTCCGCGGCGGTCGCGCGGTGGATGTCGACGCCCGACGCGAACGCCTGCAGCAGGCCCGGGTCCTGCGACAGGTGGGCCATGATCCTCAGTTCGATCTGCGAATAGTCGCAGGCCACGATCCTGCGCCCGGGCGGCGCCACGAAGGCGGTGCGGATGCGGCGGCCGTCGTCGGTGCGGATCGGGATGTTCTGCAGGTTGGGATCGCTCGACGCCAAGCGCCCGGTGGCGGCACCGGCCTGGTGGTAGCTGGTGTGCAGGCGGCCGGTCTCGGGATTGATCATCTCCGGCAGCTTGTCGGTGTAGGTGCCGCGCAGCTTCGCCAGCCCGCGGTATTCCAGGATCACCCGCGGCAGCTCGTGCAGCTCGGCGATCGCCTCCAGCGCCTCCTCGTTGACCGAGGGTTGCCCCTTCGGCGTCTTCACCAGGGTCGGCAGCGCCAGCTCGTCGTAGAGCAGCGCGCACAGCTGCTTGGTGGAATCGAGGTTGAAGCTGCGCCCGGCAAGCTCGGTGGCCTTCTGCTGCGCGGCCAGCATGCGCCGCCCGAGATCCGCACTCTGCCGGCGGAGCTCGTCGGCATCGACCATCACCCCGTTGGCCTCGATGCGCGCCAGCACCTGCACCAGCGGGATCTCGATCTCGCGGTACACGCGTTCCAGCGCCGGCTCGGCGGCCAGCTGGGGGGCGAGCACGCGGTGCAGGCGCAGGGTGACGTCGGCATCCTCGGCTGAGTAGCGGGTGGCGTCGTCGAGGGCGACCTGCGCGAACGCGATGCGCTTGGCACCCTTGCCGGTGACGTCGTCGTAGGCGACCGTGCCGATGCCGAGGTAGCGACGCGCCAGCGAGTCCATGTCGTGGCGGCTGGCGGTGGCGTTGTGGACGAAGCTCTCGAGCATGGTGTCGTCGGCGTAGCCGGCCACGTCGATGCCGTGCCGGCGCATGACGTGGATGTCGTACTTGCCGTGGTGGCCCAGCTTGCGGCGTGCGGGGTCGGCCAGCAGCGGACGCAGTGCGTCGAGCACATGCGCGCGCTCGAGCTGCGGCGGCGCACCGGGGTAGTCGTGCGCCAGCGGGATATAGCAGGCGCGGCCGGGTTCCACGCTCAGGCTGATGCCGACCAGGTTGGCGCGCAGGGCATCGAGCGAATCGGTCTCGACGTCGAAGGCGAATTCCTCCGCCGCTTCCAGCCTGCAGATCCACGCGGCCAGGCCGGCCTCGTCGGTGATGGTCTCGTACTCGCCGGGCCCGGTCAGCGCCGGATCCACCGGTGCGGCCGGTGCCGCGGCGGCGCCACTGCGGGCGAAGCCGGCTTCGGTCGCACGCAGGCTCACCGGGCCATCGCCCGCCGCCGGCGCTGCGCCGCCATCGAGGTCGCGCAGCGCCTGGGTGAAGCCATAGCGCTGGTAGAGCACGCGCAGGGTGTCGGCGTCGCGCCCGCGCAGGGGCAGTTCGCGCGGGCCGCGATCGAGTTCGACGTCGGTGCGGATGCTGACCAGTTCGCGGTTGAGCGGCAGGCGGTCGAGCGCGGCGCGCAGGTTGTCGCCGATCTTGCCCTTGATCGAGGCGGCATTGGCGATCACCCCATCCAGCGTGCCGTATTCGCCCAGCCACTTGGCCGCGGTCTTCGGCCCGCACTTGTCGACGCCAGGCACGTTGTCGATCGTGTCGCCCATCAGCGCCAGCAGGTCGACGATCTGGTCGGCGCGCACGCCGTACTTGTCGACCACCGCCTGGTCGCTGTCGATGCGGCTGCCGCTCATGGTGTTCACCAGGGCGATGCCGGGCCGCACCAGCTGGGCGAAATCCTTGTCACTGGTGGAGATGGTGACGTCGATACCGTCGGCCGCCGCGGCCACTGCCAGCGTGCCGATGACGTCGTCGGCCTCGACGCCGTCGATGCGCAGGATCGGCACCCCGAGCGCCTCGACGATGTCGCACATCGGTTGCAGCTGCGCGCGCAGGTCCTCGGGCATCGGCGGCCGGTTGGCCTTGTAGTCGGCATAGAGGTCGTCGCGGAAGGTCTTTCCTGGCGCGTCGACCACGAAGGCGATGTAGTCGGGTTGTTCCTTCAGCGTGGCGCGCAGCATGTTGACCACGCCGAACAGCGCGCCGGTGGGCTCGCCCTGGGCGTTGGTCAGTGGCGGCAGCGCGTGGAAGGCGCGATAGAGGTACGACGAACCGTCGATGAGGACCAGGCGAGGCATCGGGCGATTCTACCGTGCGGCCCGTGGACGGCCCTGAAGGCCCGCCGGCTCACGGGGCCATGTCGGCGCGCGGCGCATACTTCACGGCCATCCGCCCGTGGAGCACGCGATGAACATCCGATCGACCGCCGGCCTGTGGTCCCTGTCCCTGCTGCTGGCCTTGGGGCTTGCGGCCTGTGCCAGCACGCCCGGCGCCAACGGGCCCGACGGGCTGCCCGCCGACGCGATGGAAACCACCCGCACCGAAGCCAATGGCGACGTCATCACCGAATACCGCATCGCCGGCCAGCTGCGCGCGGTGCGCGTGCAGCCCTCGCGCGGGCCGGTGTACTACCTCTACGACCGCGACGGCGACGGCAGCATCGACAACCGCGAGGGCGACAACCCGCCGGTGACCTACTTCAGGCTGTTCGAATGGGAGTGATGTTCGAATGGCAGTGAGCTGACCGCGGCGCCCGCTCAGGGATCGGTCTCGCCGCGCTCCGGCACGCCGTGGCCACCGAACGCGCCGCGCAGCGAGGCCAGCAGGCGGTCGGCAAAGGCATCGTCGTCGCGCGAACGCAGGCGCGCAATCAGCGCATGGGTGATCACCGGCGCAGGCACGTCCAGCGCGATTGCCTCAGCCACTGTCCAGCGCCCTTCACCGGAATCGGCGACCTGCGGCGCAATGCCGGCAAGCGACGGGTTGCCGCGCAGCGATTCCGCGGAGAGATCGAGCAGCCAGCTGCGGATCACGCTGCCCTGGCGCCAGATATCGGCCAGCGCGGCGAGGTCGAAGCCGAATTCCTCCTTGTGGTGGAGGATCGCGAAGCCCTCGGCGAACGCCTGCATCAGCCCGTACTCGATGCCGTTGTGGACCATCTTGGCGTAGTGGCCGGCACCGGCCGGACCGACCCGGCCCCAGCCACGCCCTTGCGACGGTGCCAGCGTGGCGAACAGCGGCTGCAGGCGTTCGACCGGTGCCGCCTCGCCACCGATGGTCATGCTGTAGCCGGCATCGATGCCACGGATGCCGCCGCTGGTGCCGACGTCCAGCCAGCCGATGTCGTGCTCCGCCAGCCACGCGGCGCGGCGCTGGCTGTCGGCGTAATGGCTGTTGCCGCCCTCGATCACGGTGTCACCGGGCGCGAGCAGCGGCTGCAGCACCTCGAGGGTGGATTCCACCGCGGCGCCGGCCGGCACCATCAGCCATAGCGCGCGTGGCGGCGCGAGCGCCGCGACCAGGGCATCCAGCGACTCCACCGTCTCGATGCCCTCGACCGCGACCGCAGCGGCGGCATCCACATCCGGGTCGTAGCCGACCACCCGGTGGCCACCGCGGCGCAGCCGCAAGGCCATGCCGGCACCCATCCGGCCCAATCCGATCATGCCCAGGTCCATCATCGCGCTCCGTGTCGGGAGAAGCGCATGAGCATGGCGACCGGCGTGTCGACGCGATGGCAGGGCACGTTCAAGACGCCGGATGGAGAGCCCTTCGCGCGGTCAGCGCTCAACCATGTCCGAGGCCGTCACCGCTAGTGCCGCCCACAGGAGCAACCGATCCGGCCGTGTCGCGGGCAGGCTGCCGCCAGGGTCCGAGCGCTCTGTCCACAGCCTGCATGCGTCGTCGCGGATCGGGTGACCTTCCAGACCATGCCGATATGTGGCGCTTTCAGGCAGGTGTGGCTCGCTCAGCCGCCCGCACCCAGCCGCGCGCCGCGCAGCTGCGGCCTGCCGTCGACGACCTCGGTCCACACCAGGTGGGCGATGCCATTGCTGACCGCGAGCTTCGGGAAGCCGGTGCCGCGGCCGTTACCCTGCAGCGTGGCCACCATCGTGCGCTCCAGTTCGCGTGACAGGTCCGGCGTGTAGCGCGCCAGCAGCAGGGTCTGTACGCCGGTTTCCTCGCGCAGCCAGGCGACGTGGACCTGCTGCGTGTCCAGCGCCACCGCCACCCGCCCCTGCACCGCGTCGCCCTCGTCGAGCACCAGCGGGTCGCCGAAGCTGTCACCGCTGTCGGAGCTGCGGGCAAGCCGCACCTGCGGCACGTCGCCCGGCGCGGTGTACCAGGCCACCACCACGTGCTCGCCGTCGGCGGCGATCGCCGGGCCGTTCACCGGGCAGGCCGGCATGTGCCAGTCATCGGCATGCACGCGCCGCGGCGCGGTCCACACGTTGCCTTCCAGCCGGGTCACCAGCACGTCGCGGATCTCGTCGGGGCTGCGTCCGCGGTAGACCAGCAGCGGGCCCTTCGAAGTCACCGCGACATCGGTCTGGCAGCAGTCGCAGACGCGGGTATCCAGGGTGGATTCGAGCACCGGCTGCATCGCGCCATCGAACAGCGCCGCGCGCAGCGACATCGCCCCGTCGCCCGGCGCGGAGGCGGCGTGCCCGCCCTGGTGGCCGGCATGCGCATCGCGCGCCTGGGCGTCGCCCGCACCCGCGGTGGCGCGGCCATCGAGCCAGGCGATGCCCAGCAGCGAATCACCCTGCGGCCACATCGACACGAAGCCGTGCTCGGTGCGGGTGTTGTCGTCGTGCACCACCACCGGTGGCGTCCAGCTGGCACCGCCGTCGCGCGAGCGCGCCAGCGCCACGTCGTAGGCGTACGGTTCCGCGCCACTCTTCTGCAGCCAGTGCGCCCACACCGCGCCATCGGGCGTGGCGAGGATGTGGGGGGTATCGGCCCAGTTGACGAACATGCGGTTGCCCAGCGCGATGGTCTTGGGCGCCACATCCCAGCGCGCGTCGCCCGGCCACCAGTTGGAGAACCGGAACAGGTGCCGGCGCCCGGGTTGCGAGTCGATCCACGACAGCATCACCCGGCCATCCGCGGCCACCGCGAGATCCGGCGCCGAGGTGCCTTCCGCGGCCGGCAGCAGCCAGGGTTCGATGCGCACCGGTGCATCCAGCGTCGCGGCATCGACAGCCTGCAGGCGTGGGGTCTCGCCGCCGCAGGCGGCCAGCAGGGCACAGGACAGCAGCAGGACGGTGGTACGCAGGCGCATGGCGGCAACCGGTTCGACGTGTCGCGGCCAGTATCGCCGACATGGCGGGATGCGCACATTGCACGTTCCGCCGGACAGGGCCAGGGCCGCATCCGGGACGGCGCCGGTTGGCATCGCGAGGCACGACCCGGCAGCACCGCGGGCGCGGATGCGCTTCGCCTGCCCGGCCTTCGGACGATGGCGACATGCGGCACGGACGCGTTGTCGGCGGCACGATGCACGACCGCCGCCGCAGGTCCCGCATGCTTGGCCCTTCGCCGGTCCGAGCCACCGGCTGGCGTAGGCTGTCGGCATGGACATCATCCTCGCCAGCTACACCGATCCGCTGGAAGCACAGATCGCACTGGGCCGGCTGCATGCGGAGGGCATCGACGCACGCCTCGACGATGCCCACAGCGTGCTGGCCAACTGGGAATGGCGGCTGGCGATCGGCGGCGCCAAGCTGCGGGTGCCCGAGGCGCAGGCCGCGCAGGCGCGCGAGGTGCTGGCGGCGATCGAGGCCGGCGCGTTCGCACTCGACGACGGCACGGACGACGGAGGACCGCTGCGTGTTCCCGACCGCGAGAGCCTGTCGGGACGCATCGCGTGGCTGGTGCTGATGCTGTTCAACATCCCGCTGCCCTGGCGGCGCCGACGCGACGACAGCGCGGGACGCGAGTTCTAGGCACCGTGGAAGCGGCGCCTGCGGCGGCGCCCATGGAAGCGTGCTTGCACGCGCCAGGCGGATACGCATCCTGCCCGAAGCCAACGCGGCCCGGCCCGCCCCGCAGCCCGCCCGGACACGCCACGCCATGCCGCGGCGCGACGCTCCCGCAGGAGCTCGATCGACAACCGCTGCGCGGCGCCTGTCAACGGGTTCCGCCGACCTGCCACGACGGCGACAATCCCGGTCCCGGGGCGGTTGCCCCTGCCTGCCGGATCCACCCAGCCGATGTCCGCTTCCTCCGCGCTCGCGCGCAAGATCGCCCAGACCATTGCCGGGGAAATCGGCGCCCAGCCCTCCCAGGTGCAGGCCGCCGTCGGCCTGCTCGACGAGGGCGCGACGGTGCCGTTCATCGCGCGCTACCGCAAGGAAGTGACCGAGGGCCTGGACGACACCCAGCTGCGCACGCTGGAAGTGCGCCTGACCTATCTGCGCGAGCTCGAGGACCGCCGCGCCGCGATCCTGTCCAGCATCGACGAGCAGGGCAAGCTCAGCGACGGGCTGCGCGCCGAGATCGAGGGCGCCGACAGCAAGGCGCGCCTCGAAGACCTGTACCTGCCGTACAAGCCCAAGCGCCGCACCCGCGCGCAGATCGCCCGCGAGGCCGGCCTGGAACCGCTGGCCGATGGCCTGCTGGCCGATCCCTCGCAGGTGCCCGAAACGCTTGCCGCCGGCTTCGTCGATGCCGAACGCGGCGTGGCCGACGCGAAGGCCGCGCTGGAAGGCGCGCGCGCGATCCTGATGGAGCGCTGGAGCGAGGATGCGGGGCTGATCGGCGACCTGCGCGGCTGGCTGGAGGACTGCGGCGTGATCCGCGCCCGCGTCGTCGAAGGCAAGGAGGCCGCCGGCGAGAAGTTCCGCGACTATTTCGACCATGCCGAGGCGCTGGCGAAGATCCCCTCGCACCGCATGCTGGCGCTGCTGCGCGGGCGCCGCGAGGAGGTGCTGCAGCTCGACCTCGACCCCGGCAGCGATGCCGAGGCTGGCCATGCGCAGGCGGAATCGAGGATCGCCCTGCATGCCGGCATCCACGACCGCGGCCGCCCCGCCGATGCCTGGCTGCGCAACGCCTGCCGGCTGACCTGGCGCGCCAAGCTGCACCTGCACCTGCTGATCGACCTGTTCAACCAGGCGCGCGAGAAGGCCGAGGCCGAGGCGATCGCGGTGTTCGGCGACAACCTCAAGGACCTGCTGCTGGCGGCACCCGCGGGGCCGAAGGCGGTGCTGGGCCTCGACCCGGGCCTGCGCACCGGCGTCAAGGTCGCGGTGGTCGATGCCACCGGCAAGCTGGTCGCCACCGACACCATCTACCCGCACGAGCCCCGCCGGCAGTGGGACCAGTCGCTGGCCACGCTGAAGAAGCTCTGCACCGCGCATGGCGTGCAGCTGATCGCGATCGGCAACGGCACCGCCTCGCGCGAGACCGACCGCCTGGCCGGCGACGTGCTGAAGCTGGCGCCGGAACTGAAGATGCAGAAGATCGTCGTCAGCGAGGCCGGCGCGTCGGTGTACTCGGCCTCGGAACTGGCGGCGAAGGAATTCCCCGGCCTCGACGTCTCGCTGCGCGGCGCGGTGTCGATCGCGCGCCGGCTGCAGGACCCGCTGGCGGAACTGGTGAAGATCGAGCCCAAGGCGATCGGCGTCGGCCAGTACCAGCACGACGTCGACCAGTACAAGCTGGCGCGCGCGCTCGATGCGCGCGTCGAGGACTGCGTGAACGCGGTCGGCGTGCACGTCAACACCGCCTCCGCGCCGCTGCTGGCACGGGTGTCGGGGCTGTCGTCGACGGTGGCCGAGAACATCGTCGCCCACCGCGATGCCAACGGTCCGTTCAAGCGCCGCAAGGACCTGCTGAAGGTGGCGCGGCTTGGCGACAAGACCTTCGAGCAGTGCGCCGGCTTCCTGCGCATCGCCGATGGCGACGAGCCGCTGGACGCGTCCGCGGTGCACCCGGAGGCGTATCCGGTGGTCGAGCGCATCGTCGCCGCCACCGGCAAGCCGATCCGCGCGCTGGTCGGCGATGCCGCGTTCGTGCGCACGCTCAAGGCCCGCGAGTTCACCGACGAGCGCTTCGGCGAACCGACCGTGCGCGACATCCTCGCCGAGCTCGAGAAACCGGGCCGCGACCCACGCCCGGGCTTCCAGGCCGCGCAGTTCGCCGACGGCGTCGAGGACATCAAGGACCTGCGCGAAGGCATGATCCTGGAGGGCGTGGTCTCGAACGTTGCCGCCTTCGGTGCCTTCGTCGACATCGGCGTGCACCAGGACGGGCTGATCCACATCTCCGCGCTGGCCGACCGCTACGTCAAGGATCCGCGCGAGGTGGTCAAGGCCGGCGACATCGTCAAGGTGAAGGTGCTGGAGGTCGACGTGGCGCGCAAGCGCATCGCGCTGACCCGGCGCCTCGACGACACCCCGGCGCCGCGCGAGGCGCGCGCCGAGCCGCGGCGCGACGCCGGCAGCCGCGACAGCCGGGGCCCCGGCGCGCGTGGCGCACGAGCCGCCGGCGCGCCGAAACCGGCAGCCGCGCCCGCCAACAACGCGATGGCCGAAGCCCTGCTGCGCGCACGTTCCGGGCGCTGAGCGCGCGGCGTCCACGACAACGGCCCGGTGCCATCATTCGTGGCCCAACGGAGATCCACCATGCTTCCGCTGACCACACTGCACCGCCACCTGCGCTGGATCGCGCTCGCCGGGATCGTCATCAGCATCGTGACGTGGACGCTCGACCTCACCGGGCTGGTCTACACCTGCCCGTACTGCCGCGTGCAGCGTAGCGTGATCGGCCTGCTCGGCCTGGTGATGCTGTGGCCGGACCCGCGCGCCTGGCCGGTGCGCTGGCTGGCCAGCGCGCTCGGCGTGCTGGGTGCAGTGGTCGCGGCCACCCAGCACTTCGGCGGCTGGCGGCGGCTCAGTGCGGGCGAGTTCAAGCTCGCCACGCCATGGGTGGTCGACCCGTTCCTGCTGTCGGGCGCGGCGATGCTGATCATCACCGGGCTGGTGCTGCTGCTGTGGTCGTGGCGGCCGGCGCCGCCGCGCTGACCGGTCAGGCGCCCGCCGCCTTCAGCTCCTCGCGGTAGCGACGGCTGCACGGCACCACGGTGCCGTCGTGAAGGTGGTGGGTCGCGGCCGAGGCCGCTTCCACGAGCCATGCGCATTGCGCGCCAGCACCTCCCGCGCTGGAAGTGCACTCGCGCGCAATATTCGGGCGGGCACCTCGCCGCCGAGCCACTCCCGCACCGGCCTTCAGGCCCGCATGTCTGCCGCCTGTGCGCAGGCGTCGCGCGCGGTGCCAGCACCACGGCGTGCCCGCTCGAGATGCACCAGCAACAGCGAGACCGCCGCCGGGGTCATGCCGGGGATGCGCTGCGCCTGGCCGATCGACAGCGGGCGCACCGTCTCCAGCTTCTGCCGCACCTCCGCCGACAGCCCACGCACCTGCGCGTAGTCGAAACCGGCCGGCACCGGCGTGTCCTCGTGGCGCTGCTGGCGTTCGATCTCGGCGCGCTGGCGTTCGAGGTAGCCGGCGTACTTGGTTTCGATCTCCACCTGCTCGGCGACGTCGGCCGGCAACGGCTGCGGCGGCGCCAGCGCCGGCACCGCGACCAGCGCGGCGTAGTCGAGCTCGGGCCGGCGCAGCAGGTCGAGTGCACTGGTCTCGCGGCGCAGCTCGATGCCCAGGTGGGCGACCGCGTCGCGCCCGGCGGCATTGTTCGGCGAGGCCCACAGCGTGCGCAGCCGCGCGGTTTCACCCTCCAGCGCCGCGCGCTTGGCTTCGAACCGCGACCAGCGCGCGTCGTCCACCAGCCCGTATTCGCGGCCCACCGGGGTCAGGCGCAGGTCGGCGTTGTCCTCGCGCAGCTGCAGCCGGTACTCGGCGCGGCTGGTGAACATCCGGTAGGGCTCGGTGGTGCCGTGGGTGATCAGGTCGTCGATCAGCACGCCGATATAGGCCTGGTCGCGGCGCGGCGACCAGCCGTCGAGTCCGCGCATCGCACGCGCGGCGTTGAGGCCCGCCACCAGCCCCTGCGCGGCGGCCTCCTCGTAGCCGGTGGTGCCGTTGATCTGGCCGGCGAAGTACAGGCCCACGACCTGGCGGGTCTCCAGCGTGGGCTTCAGGCCGCGCGGGTCGAAATAGTCGTATTCGATCGCGTAGCCCGGGCGGGTGATGTGGGCCTGTTCGAAACCGGTGATCGAGCGCACCAGTTCCAGCTGCACGTCGAACGGCAGCGAGGTGGAAATGCCGTTGGGGTAGATCTCGGTGACATCGAGGCCTTCGGGCTCGACGAAGATCTGGTGGCTGTCCTTTTCGGCGAAGCGCACCACCTTGTCCTCGATCGACGGGCAGTAACGCGGGCCGGTGCCCTCGATCTGCCCGGAGTACATCGGCGAGCGATGCAGCGCGCCGCGGATGATGTCGTGCGTGCGCGCGGTGGTGTGGGTGATCCAGCAGGGCACCTGGCGCGGATGGTCGGCGTGGCTGCCCATGAACGAGAACACCGGGCGCGGGTCGTCGCCGGGCTGCGGCTGCATCAGCGAATAGTCGAGGCTGCGGCCGTCGATGCGCGGCGGGGTGCCGGTCTTCAATCGCCCGACCGCGAACGGGCGCTCGCGCAGGCGCGCGGCCAGCGTGGTGGCCGGGGGATCGCCGGCACGACCGGCGTCGTACTGGGTTTCGCCCACGTGCACGCGGCCGGCGAGGAAGGTCCCCGCGGTCAGCACCACCGCGGGCGCCTCGAAACGCAGCCCGGTCTGGGTGAGGACGCCGCGCACCGCATCGCCATCGATCAGGAGGTCGTCGACCGCGGCCTGGAACACGGTGAGCCCGGGTTGCGATTCCACAGCGCGGCGCACGAACGCGCGGTACAGCGCACGGTCGGCCTGGCAGCGGGTGGCACGCACCGCCGGGCCCTTGCTCGCATTGAGCCGCCGCCACTGGATGCCGGCGGCATCCGCCGCGCGCGCCATCGCCCCGCCCAGGGCGTCGATCTCGCGCACCAGGTGGCCCTTGCCGATGCCGCCGATGGCGGGGTTGCAGCTCATCGCGCCCACGGTCTCGATGTTGTGGGTCAGCAGCAGGCAACGCGCACCGGCGCGTGCGGCCGCCAGCGCGGCCTCGGTGCCGGCATGGCCGCCGCCGATCACGATCACGTCGTAGCGGTAGAAGGAGTCGCTCATGCGGCAGGCGTCGGAAAGCCGTCGCGGGCGCCGGCAGCTGGCGCGATCGGGACGGGAATGGAGGGCCGGCTATTGTCGCATCCGCGCCGCAGCGCAGTTGGCACGCTTCGTGCGAACGGTATTCCTGCACCCGGCGAGGCAGCGCCAAGGGGGGCGTGGCTGAGATGGAACAGGGTCAGCCAAGCGCGGACCGGGGAAGCGAAGGGGCCGGATGTCGGGGGACATCCGGCCCCGTTTTTTTGTCCGCGGCGCCGCGCTGGGATGCGCATGGCCCCGGGACTGCGGAGGCGCCGACTCCCGGCGGGAGCGGAACAGGGGGGATCCGGAAGTCCCCCACCGGGAGTCGACATTGAACCGTCGAGGTGGACCTTTACGAAACCTTCACTGAAGGGCGCTTTGCGACGTTGTCCGTCAGTGCGTGGCTAGCTTGCGTCGCGTGGGCGCCCGGCGCAAGGCCCCGGACGACCGTTTATCGCTCCACATTGCGACTCACGTCTCCATCCGACGCTCTCATGACGCGTTCGGGCGCCCGTGGTGCCATCTGCCGGGTCGGCGAACGCACCGGGCGGCTGGAGCCGGCCGGGCGCGGCGCGGCATTGCCACGCTCGTTGCCACCTCGCCACGGCGCTGCGCCAGGGCGCGCCTGCGGTGCGCGCACGCCTTCCGGACGCGGAGCGCCCATCCTGGGCGGGGAAGTGACGCGCTGCGGCCGTTCGCGGTGCTCGACGCGGCGAACCGTGTTGCCGAGGTCTCGCCACGGCGGCCGGCCCGAGCTCTCCTGCGGCGGACGCTGCGGCTGATGGCCATGGCCGGGACGCGGATGGACCACCACCGGTGGGCGGTAGTAGTAGCCCGGGTGGTAGAGATAGCCCGGGCGGCCGTAGTAATACGGGGAGCCGTACCGCACGCCGCCACTCCAGCCACCGCCGTAACGCCCGTAACCGATGCTGCCGTAGGGCACGCCGTAACCGTGGTAGCCGGGATGCACGGCCGCGCCGCGACCGTAGTAGTAATCGCCGCTGCCGCCGCGATAGCCGTAGCTGGTGCAGCCACTGAGCAGCGCCACGGCGAGGGCCGCGGTGGCAAGTCCAAGAACGCGCAGCTTCATGTGACCGCCCCTGTCTGATCGGACCCCAGCTTCGGCGCCGGGCATTGAATCCGTGCTTAACCCTTCCGGCCATCATGCCGGCGCCGTTGCGATAGATGAACCCCACCCCGTCCGGTAGGCTTGCGCCGATGCAGCTGCCCACCTTCGACGACGTCCTCGACGCCGCCGCGCGGATCGCGCCGCACGCGCACGTCACGCCGGTCCTGCACGCACGTTCGATCGATGCGCTCGCCGGCTGCAGCCTGCACTTCAAGGCCGAGCACCTGCAGCGCGTGGGCGCGTTCAAGTTCCGTGGCGCCTGCAATGCGGTCTGGGCACTGGAGGACGCCGATGCCGCGCGCGGCGTGGTCACCCATTCGTCGGGCAACCACGGTGCGGCGCTCGCGCTGGCGGCACTGTCGCGCGGCATTCCCTGCCACGTGGTGACGCCGGCGAACGCGGTGCCCGCAAAGCTCGCCGCGATCGCCGGCTACGGCGCGGCGCTGCACCGCTGCGAAGCCACGCTGGCCGCGCGTGAGGCGGCATGCGACACGCTGCAGCGGCACACCGGCGCCACCCTGGTGCATCCCTACGAGGATGCCCGGGTGATCGCCGGCCAGGGCACCGCGGTGCTCGAGCTGCTGGCCACAAGCGGTCCGCTCGACACCGTGGTGGTGCCGGTCGGCGGCGGCGGGCTGGCCGCGGGCACCGCCATCGCCCTGGCCGGGCGTGCGCCGGGCACGCGGCTGGTGCTGGCCGAACCCGCCGGCGCCGACGATGCCGCGCGCTCGCTGGCCACGGGCCAGCGCGTCACCGACGTCGTCCCGGACACCGTCTGCGACGGCCTGCGCGCGGGGATCGGCCGGCCGAACTTCCGGATCCTGCAAGCTGCAGGCGTCGAGGTGGTGACCGTCGGCGACGACGCCGTAGTGGCGGCGATGCGGCTGGTGTGGCAGCGGATGAAGCAGCTGATCGAGCCATCCGCCGCGGTCGCGCTGGCGGCGGTGCTGGCCTCGCCGCAGCGGTTCGCCGGGCAACGCGTCGGCGTGATCCTCAGTGGCGGCAACGCCGACCTTGCCTCCCTCGTGCGCGCGGGTCGGGCGTGAGGCGTCGTCGGCGCGCAGGCCCGCTGCGCTGGCTGCTGCGGCTGGTGCTGCTCGCCGTGCTTTGGCTCGGCGCGGTCGCGGCACACATCCTCTATGTCGGTGGCCGCGACGACGCCGGCCCGGCCGACGCGATCATCGTGCTCGGTGCCGCCGCCTATGACGCGCGGCCGTCGCCGGTGTTCGAGGAGCGCATCCGCCATGGCCTGGACCTGTACGAACGCGGGCTGGCGCCGCGGCTGATCTTCACCGGCGGCTACGGCGGCATCGGCGCGCGCTTCTCGGAATCGCAGGTGGCGCGACGTTACGCGGTGCGCAACGGCGTGCCCGCGGACGTCATCCTGATCGAAAGCATCTCGCGCACCACCCACGACAACCTGCGCCAGGCCCGGCGGCTGATGCAGGACCACGGCCTGCACACCGCGATCGTGGTCAGCGACCCGCTGCACATGGCACGCGCGCTGCGGCTGGCGCGACGCGAAGGCATCCGCGCGCACGGTTCGGCCACGCCGACCACGCGGTTCCGCAGCTGGCAGACCAGCTGGCGCTTCCTGGCCCGCGAGGTCTACTTCTTCCACCGCGACCACTGGACCCGGCTGACCGGAAGCCACGCGCTACCATGAGCCGCCCGCACAACGGATCGCCGCCATGAAGATCGACGGCACGCGCCGCCATGACCGCGCCACCGAAGTGGTGCTGGCCTACTACGCCGCATTCAACCGCGGCGACTGGGACGGCATGCTGGCGCTGCTCACCGATGACGTCGTCCATGACCTCAACCAGGGGCGCCGCGAACAGGGCCGCGAGGCGTTCGCCGCGTTCCTTGTGCGGATGGACGCGCACTATTCGGAACGGCTGCACGACATCGTGGTGATGGCCTCGCCCGACGGCGAACGCGCCGCCGCGGAGTACGTGGTGCATGGCGAATACCGCGTCACCGATGAAGGCCTGCCGGAGGCCCGCGGCCAGCGCTACGTGTTGCCGGGCGGGGCGTTCTTCGCGATCCGCGACGGCCGCATCAGCCGGGTGACCAACCACTACAACCTGCAGGACTGGATCACGCAGGTGGGTGGCTGAGGCCGCGGACCACCCGTGCGCAGCTACAGCTCGCCGCCGTAGCGGGTCACGCCCTCACGCAGCAGGTGACGCGTCGCCAGCGCGCGCTGCTCGAGCGGAAAGTCCTGCATCACGTCGACCAGCTGGCGGAACGAGCGGCAGCGCGCGGCGCGGCTTGCGGCGTCGTTGCCGGTTGCGGCCATGCCGACCATGAAGCCGTCGTGCAGCATCATCGCCGTCACCCCCGCCTGGCGCAGCACCTGCTCCGCGGCCGCCGCGTCGTAGGGCTGCGGCGCGCCCTGGGTGCCGGACAGCGCCAGCGCCAGCACCGCATCGACGAAACGCTGCCGGCTGTCGACGCCCAGCGCGTTGGCCGCGCGCGACAGCCCCGGCAGGCTGCGGTCGGCATCGGCATCGAACAGCGCGCACAGCGCCTGCGCCTCGCGCTCGTTGCGCGACGCCGCGTGCACCGCCTGGTAGACGCGGTCGATGTCGCGATCGGGCGCGCGCAGCACGACGTCATCAACGCCCTGGATCACCAGTGACGGATCGAACGCCGACAGGTCGATCACGGTCGTCTGCTGCGCGGCGGAGGCGAACGGCAATGCAAGCAGGGCTGCAAGCAACCATCGGCGCGACAGGGGCTGCAATCGGTTCGGCATCGGCGTGCTCCGGGTGGACGGCTGGAGTCTAGGCGGCAGGCGCTGAATCATGCGCATCGTGCAGGCGCGTGGGAGAGGCCGCGGCCCCGATGCCACCTGGCATCTCGCACAACCATCGCGCGCGGGCACGCTCCCACAGTGATAGCCCCCGCAGGAGGGCATCGCGCGGAAAGCGCGCCGTGCGGGTCAGCGGCGGCGGATTGGAATGGCCTGCGCCGGGAAGCGCGCGATCTCCTCGCCGCCTTCGCGGATCGGGGCGCCATGGTCGGGCGCCCAGGCCATCGCGGTGATGATTTCCCAGCTCGACGGCAACGGCGCATCCGGTGCCGGGCGCAGGGTGTCGTAGGCCTCGGCGGCGCGTGCGAAGCGGCCGCGACCGGTGAGGGTGCGCCGGCGCTGCTGCAGGGCATTGGTCGCCCCCATGTTGCGCAGCGAACGCATCAGCGAGGCGAGATCGGTATGCGGCTGCTGCAGCAGGTCGCGCTCGACCACCGGGTTGCGGAAGCCGGCCTGCATCAGCGCATCGCCGAACTGGGCGATGGTGACGAACGGACTGACGTGCGGCTCGTCATCGGCCTGCGCGAACGCGTGGCGCAGCTCGTGCAGGGTGTCGTGGCCGAAGGTCGACACCAGCAGCAGCCCGCCCGGTCGCAGCACCCGGCGGAAGCCTGCGAACACCGCGGCGAGGTCGCCGGTCCACTGCAGGCAGAGGTTGGAGAACAGCACGTCGACGCTGTCGTCGGCGAGCGGCAATGCCGCGGCATCGGCACACACGCGGTCGACATCGCGCCCCAGCCCCAGCCCTGCCAGCAGGCCGCGCCCACGCGCCGGCGCCTGCGCGCGCAGCATCGGCAGCGCGGCGTCCAGGGCGACGATGCGCGCCTTCGGCCAGCGTTCGCGCATCGTGCGGGCCGCGCCGCCCAGCCCGCTGCCGACGTCGAGCACGGTATCGGGGACCCTGTCGTCGAGATACATCAGCGATTCCAGCAGCCAGCCTTCCACCTCGCGCTGCAGTGCGGAGGCATCGGCATAGCTGCGCGCGGCGCGGCCGAAGGCGTGGCGGACGTGGCGGCGGTCGAAGGGGTCGTTCATGGCAGGTCCTGGGCGCCCGCGCCGGCAGCGAATGCGCGTACGGCTTCGGCGACGGCGTCGGGATGGGTGAGGAACGGCGCGTGCCCGGCGCTGGCGAACACCTGCGCCCGTGCATCCGGCGCCAGCGCCGCGGCGGCCTCCATCGCGCGTGGGCTGACCAGGCGGTCGCGGCGGCCGGCCAGCCACAGGCCGGGCATGCGCAGCATCGGCAGCGCATCGCGCAGGTCGCTGCGCTCGAGCAGCCCGAGCCCGTCGGCCAGCACCTGCGCGGCCGGCTCGCCTCGTGCGAACACTTCGTCGCGCAATGCACGGATCTCGCCGCGGGCATCGTCGGAACCGAATGCCTCCAGCGCGATGAAGCGGTCCAGCGTGGCGCGATAGTCGTGGCGCAGGCCGTGGGCGAAGCCCTGGAAGATCTCCGCGGACATGCCATGCGGCCAGTCGTCACCGCGAACGAAGCGCGGACTGGACGCGAGCATCACCAGCGCGCGCACCTGCTGCGGATGGCGACGCGCGGCCTCGAGCGCGAACAGCCCGCCCAGCGACCAGCCCAGCCACGCCGCACGCGGCAGCCGGGCGGCCAGTGCATCGGCGACGGGTTCCAGCGCCAGCGGGAGGGTGGAGCCGCGGCTGTGGCCATGGCCGGGCAGGTCGACGACATGCACGGTGAAGTCGGCGCGCAGCGCGTCGACCAGTGGCGCGAACACGCCGCCGTGCATGGCCCAGCCGTGCAGCAGCACGAGGTCGGGGCCGGAGCCGGTGGTGTGGATGTACAGGTCGTCCATCGGTTCCGGATTCATTGAAGGCTGGCGGCGACGGCCGGTTCCGGCGCGCCCGCTTGTGCGCGATGTGTGCGCGCGCTGCGCTGCGAGATGCGATCGCGGCCGAGGCCACTCCCACAGGACAGGTCGCTCCCACCGGGTGGTGCATAGCGCGGCATCGCTCAGGTGCCCCTGTCGGTACGCAGGATGCGCGTCCTGCGGGTGTCGCCGGCGGCCGGCCGCGCGACCACCCAGGCGAAGCCGAGGATGCCCGCAAGCACCACCGCGGCACCCGCCAGCGAGGTGCCGCTGGGCGCGGCCTCGCCGAGCAGCAGCATGCCCAGCAGCACCGCGAACACAACCTCCGCGCCCTGCATCGCTTCGGCGGCGCCCAGCGCCAGCGGCTGGTCGCGCACCATGCCGGTGGCCTGGAAGAACAGGATCATCGCGATCACGCCCGCGGACAGCGCCACCCCTGCCGCCAGCCACACCTGCGCCAGCGTCGGCGCACCCGCGGTGCTGCCGGCGTACACCGCCACCACGAGCCATATGGGCTGGCTGGCAAGCGTCATGCCGAACACCCGCTGGGTGGCATTGAGGGCTTCGCCGCTGCGCTCCAGGTGCAGCAGCAGCATGCGGTTGCCGAGCGGGAAGGCGAACGCCGCCACCAGCAGGCACACCAGCGCGATCCAGCCGGCGCGGTCCAGCGCACCGCTGGCGTAACCGAACTGCATCAGCAGCACGCCGGCAAAGATCACCGCCGCCACCGCCAGTCCCGCGGGCGGGATGCGCCGGCGTGCATCGCGATAGAGCAGCGGCGCGCACAGCATGCCGGCGATCACGGTGAACTGGAACGTCCCGGCCACCAGCCAGGACGGCCCGCTGGAAGCGGCAAAGCTGAGCATGCAATAGAACAGCACGAAGCCCACGGCCCCGCTGCGCAGCCATGGCCAGGGCTGCGCGGCGATCGCGCGCAGCACCGGGCCTGCGCCACCCTGGAACGGCATCAGCACCAGCATCAGCGGCAGGGTGATCAGGTAGCGCAGCGCGGCCGTCCACGCCCAGTGCCCGCCATCGACCGCGCTGGCACGGTTGAGCACATAGGTCATGGAGAAGAACAGTGCCGACATCAGCGCCAGCGCCATCGCCGTCAGGGCGAGGCGCGCACCTGTCACCGGAGGACTCATGCCGCGCGCCCGTCATCCTGGCCGATGGCAACGGCGCCGAAGCGGTCGCGCACCCTCGCCAGCGCATCCAGCAGCATGTCCACCTGCGCCGGGTCATGCGCGGCGGTGAGGGTGATGCGCAGGCGCGCACGACCTTCGGGCACCGTCGGCGGACGGATCGCCGCGACCAGGAAGCCGGCCTGTTCGAGTGCCGCCGACCACGCCAGCGCGGTGGCATCGTCGCTGCACATCAGCGGCTGGATCGGCGTGTCCGACGGCAGCAGTTCGAAGCCGTGGCGCTGTGCGCGCACGCGCAGGTGCCGCACCAGTTCCTGCAGGCGCTCGCGACGCCAGTGCTCGCGGCGCGCGAGCTTCACCGCCGCCAGCGACGCGGCGGCCAGCGCCGGTGGCAGCGCAGTGGTGTAGATGTAGGGGCGCGCGAACGCGGCGAGATGGTCGACCAGGTCGGCATCGCCGACCACCAGCGCGCCGTAGCTGCCGAGCGCCTTGCCCAGGGTCACCAGCTGCAGTGGCTGCACCGACCGGTCGATGCGCGCGGCGGCCACGCTGCCACGCCCGTCTGGGCCGAGCACGCCGATGCCATGGGCATCGTCGACGTACAGCAGCGCGCGCTGCGCATGCGCCGCCAGCGCGAGCGCACGCAGCGGGGCGACGTCGCCGTCCATGCTGAAGACGCCGTCGGTGGCGAGCATCGCCGCACCGTCGGGCGATGCACGCAGCTGGCGCACGGCGCCTTCGGGATCGGCATGCGGGTAGCGGCGCAGTCTGCAGCCGGCCAGCCGCGCGGCATCGATCAGGCTTGCGTGGTTGAGGCGGTCCTGCACGCAGACATCGCCTTCGCCCAGCAGCGCCTGCAGCACCGCGAGATTGGCCATGTAGCCACTGGAGAACAGCAGTGCACGTGGCGCCTGCAGCCAGTCGGCGAGTTCGCGCTCGAGCGCATCGTGGTGGGCGTGGTGCCCGCACACCAGGTGCGAGGCCACGCCGCCGGCGCCTTCGCGGGCCGCCGCATCCTGCAGCGCGCCCGCCACCTGGAAGTGCTGGGCGAGGCCGAGGTAGTCGTTACCGCAGAAATTCAGCAGCCGGCGGCCGTCCACGTCGACATGCACGCCATCGCGATGGGTGACCGTGCGCCGGCTGCGCAGCCGTTGCCGTGCACGCGCCTCCTCGCGGCGCGCGATCGCACGCGCAACCAGGCTTTCGCGCTCAGGCATGTTGCTGCACCCACACCGCCAGCGCGCCCCAGGCGATGCCCGGCAGCACCACCAGGCGTGTCAGGCCCAGCCATGGCGGCGGTGCGGTGGTGCCATCGGCGCGACCGGCCCGCGCGGCCTGCGCATCCGCCACCGACTTGCGCGAGATCAGCAGGGCGGCGGCGAACAGCATGAGCATGTAGAGCACGCCGGCGCCGCCGCGATAGAACAGCACCACGCCGGCGCCGATCACGCCGACCGCGGCGAAACGCAGCAGCGCGCGCACCACGTCGACGCGCGTGCGCAGCTCGATGACGAGATGCAGGACGCCGACCGCCGCCAGCAGCAGCAGGTACAGCCAGGCGCCCCAGGGCATCACGCCGCGCAGCCCTGCCTGCAGTCGTGGACGATGTCGGCGTGCACGGTGCCGCCGTGGTCATGGCCCTCGGCATCCAGGGTGACCTGCATCGGCCGCAGGCCCAGGCGCTCGAACAGCGCGAGGTCGCGTTCGGTATCCGGGTTGCCGGTGGTCAGGAGCTTCTCGCCGTAGAAGATCGAGTTGGCACCGGCGCAGAAGCACAGGGCCTGCAGCTCGTCCGACATCTGTTCGCGGCCGGCCGACAGCCGCACCATCGACTTCGGCATCAGGATCCGCGCCACGGCAATCGTGCGCACGAACTCGAACGGATCCAGCTCGGCCACGGTGTTCTGGTCGGCCAGCGGGGTGCCGGCCACCTGCACCAGGCGGTTGATCGGCACCGAATCCGGATGCGCCGGCAGCGTGGCCAGCGTATGCAGCAGGCCCGCACGCTGCGCACGCGACTCGCCCATGCCGACGATACCGCCGCAGCAGGTCTTCATGCCGGCGTCGCGTACATGCGACAGCGTGTCGAGGCGATCCTGGATCTCGCGGGTGCGGATGATCGAGTCGTAGTACTCGGGATCGGTATCGATGTTGTGGTTGTAGTAGTCGAGCCCGGCGGCCTTGAGCGCCTGCGCCTGGCTGCCGCTGAGCATGCCCAGGGTCGCGCAGGTCTCCAGGCCCAGGGCCTTCACCTCGCGGATCATCTCCGCGACCTTGGGGATGTCGCGGTCCTTCGGCGAGCGCCATGCCGCGCCCATGCAGAAACGCGAGGCGCCGGCGGCACGGGCCTGGCGCGCCTTCGCCAGCACGTCCTCGGTGGACATCAGCTTGGTGGCATCCACCCCCGTGTTGTAGCGCTGCGCCTGCGGGCAGTAGGCGCAATCCTCCGGACAGCCGCCGGTCTTCACCGACAGCAGCGTGCTGACCTGCACCTCGGCCGGATCGAAATTCTCACGATGCACGCTGGCCGCCCGGTGCAGCAGTTCCGGGAACGGCAGCGCGAACAGCGCCTCCACCTCGCGGCGCGACCAGTCGTGGCGAAGGGCTACGGGCTGCGGGCCGACTTGCGGCCGGGCGGGACTGACAGCGGACATGGAGGTTTTCCGACAGACGCACGGCGGCGGACCGGGCAGTCTGGAAACCATGCCAGAGCCTGTCAACCGGATCGCCACCCCGAAGGTTGACGGCTGGGGCGCCCGCCTCGGCCGCCTGCTGTATCCCGCCCGCTGCCCGATCTGCCGGGAGGTGGCGGACGAGGCGTCCGGGTTGTGCACTGCCTGTGCCGCGCGCCTGCCGTGGCTGGGAGCAGCCTGCGAGCGTTGCGCGCTGCCGCTGATGGAGATGCAGCTGGCTGATGGCGCATGCGGGCACTGCCTGCAGCGCGCGCCGCCGTTGCGGTTCGTGCAGGCGAGCTTCCTTTACGGGTTTCCGCTCGACCGCCTGCTGCCGCGCTTCAAGTTCCATCGTGACCTGGCCTGTGGCCGACTGCTGTCGCAGTGGATGCTGCCTGCCTGCGCCGCGGCCCCGCGCCCGCATGCGCTGCTGCCGGTGCCGCTGCATGCCGCGCGCCTGCGCGAGCGCGGCTACGACCAGGCGCTGGAGCTGGCGCGGCCGCTGGCGCGCGCGCTGGACCTTCCGTTGCGGGCCGACCTGGTGCGGATGCGCGCCACCGCGGCGCAATCCAGCCTCGATGCCGGGGCGCGTAGGCGCAACCTGCGCGGCGCCTTCGCGGTGGATGCGCGCCGGCCATTGCCGGAACACGTGGCGCTCGTCGACGACGTCATGACCACCGGCGCCACCCTGCACGCGGCGGCGCGTGCGTTGCACGGAGCAGGCGTGGCACGGGTCGATGCCTGGGTCTGCGCGCGGGTGCCGTAAGGAGGCGCCGCGGGCCAGCATATTTCCCTCGAAGGCTGCGGCGGTGGCCGCTGTCTCCGCCGGGGCCTCGCCCCCACGTCCTCAGCGCAGGGCGAGGTCGATCGCGATGCCGGCGAAGATCGCGGTCCCCACCCAGTGGTTGTGCAGGAAGGCGCGGAAGCAGGCGTCGCGGTCACGATGACGCACGAGCATGAACTCCCAGATCACCAGCAGCGCCGCCACGCCGAGGCCGGCCCAGTACCACATGCCCAGTTCCGCCCGCCGGCCAACCAGCACCATGCCGAGGAAGAACAGCGTGTACAGCACGCCCTGGATCACCAGGTCGAGTTCGCCGAACAGGATCGCGGTGGACTTCGAGCCGACGCGGATGTCGTCGTCGCGGTCGACCATCGCGTACCAGGTGTCGTAGGCGGTGGTCCACAGGATGTTGGCGGCGTAGAGCACCCACGCCACCGCCGGCACCGTGCCCTGCACCGCGGCGAACGCCATCGGGATGCCCCAGCCGAACGACAGCCCCAGGTACACCTGCGGCAGGTGGGTATGGCGCTTCAGGTACGGATACGTGGCCGCCAGCAGCAGGCCGATGAAGCTCAGCGCGATGGTCAGGACGTTGAGCGTGAGCACCAGCGCGAAAGCCACCAGCATCAGCCCGGCAAACAGCAGCTTCGCCTCGCGGCCGGAGACGCGGCCGGTGGCCAGCGGCCGCTCGCGGGTGCGCTTCACATGCGGGTCGAGCCAGCGGTCGGCGTAGTCGTTGACCACGCAGCCGGCGCCGCGGGTCAGCCACACCCCGGCGGTGAACACGAACAGGATCCACAGCGGCGGCAGCCCGTCCGCCGCCAGCCACAGCGCCCACCACGTGGGCCACAGCAGCAGCAGCCAGCCGATCGGGCGGTCGGCGCGCATCAGGATCAGGTACTGGCCCAACCGCTCGCGCCAGCGCGGGACGACGGGCGGGGTGTGGCGTTCATGGTCGTGCATTGCCGGCATTATCGGCCACTACGCCGGGCGTGGCCCGGAGAGGGAAGGAGCCTCGCCCGGGCTGGACGGGCGGGCCTTCTCCCGCTGTCGGGAGAACGTGGGACGCTGGGGTCAGCGCGTGGCATAAGGCAGCCCTCACCCGCCCCTTCGAGGCACCCTTTCCCGCAGCCGGGAGAGGGGTCTTGCGATGCTCCGGGGTCGGCGGTCACCAACCGTGTCTCCCGCGCGCGGGAGACAACACGGCCTGCCGTGTTGCACGGCGAAGGCGTCCGGAGGCAAGCGCCATGGATGGCGCGACTGCAGGTGGCGCGTAGCGCCGGACGAGGCGGCAGCGCACGCTCACACCCGCCCGCCGGAGCACGGCGGCATAATCCGGCGCCCCGCACCTGCGCCAAGGAATGCCTCGATGCCGCATCCGTCGACCGGCCTTGCGACCAGCTCCCGCCTGACCCGGAGCACTGCGCCGTGACCCGCCGCGTGCTGGTCTGCGGCGGCGCCGGCTATATCGGCAGCCATATGGCGAAGTGGCTGGCCGCGCACGGCGTGGAGCCGGTGGTGCTCGACAACCTGTCCACCGGCCACCGCGAGGCGGTGCGCTTCGGGCCGCTGGTCGAGGCCGACCTGCTGGATCCGGCGTCGCTCGACGCCGCGTTCGCCGCCGGGCCGTTCGAGGCGGTGATGCACTTCTGCGCGCGCTCGCTGGTCAGCGAATCGGTGCAGCAGCCGCTGGCCTACTACGAAAACAACGTCGCCGGCACGCTCAACCTGCTGCAGGCCATGCGGCGCCATGGCGTCGACCGCATCGTGTTCTCGTCGACCGCAGCCGTGTTCGGCGAACCGGTGGCCGCGACCATCGACGAGGACCACCCGAAGACGCCGATCAACCCATACGGCGCCAGCAAGCTGATGGTCGAGCGCATGCTGGCCGATGCCGCGCAGGCCTACGGGCTGCGCTCGGTGACGCTGCGCTACTTCAATGCCGCCGGCGCCAGTGCCGATGGCGACATCGGCGAGGCGCACACGCCCGAGACCCACCTCATCCCCAACGTGCTGCGCGCGGCACTCGGCGACGGCAGCCGGCTCAAGGTGTTCGGCGACGACTGGCCCACGCCCGACGGCACCTGCGTGCGCGACTACATCCACGTCGACGACCTCGCCCAGGCGCACTGGCTGGCGCTCGACCATATGGCTGCCCACGGCGGCGCGCATGCGTTCAACCTCGGCAATGGCCGCGGCTTCTCGGTGCGCGAGGTGATCGCCGCGGCGGAAGCGGCGAGCGGGCGCACGGTGGCGTTCGACATCGCGCCGCGCCGTGCCGGCGACCCGGCGGTGCTGGTGGCGGCCAGCGATCGCGCCCGCGAAGTGCTGGGCTGGTCACCGCGGCACGCCGATCTTGCGGAGATCATCGACAGCGCCTGGCGCTGGCATTGCCGTCCCGCGTTCTGAGCCGCCGCGGCACGCGAACGCGATCGGGCTCGCACGAATGATGATTCTCGTGGAGAATACCGACGACGCGCCTGTAGCTCAGCCGGATAGAGTAGTGGCTTCCGAAGCCATTGGTCGGGGGTTCGAATCCCTCCAGGCGCGCCAGTTCCATGGGGGCCGTGCGCCGTGATCACCGGGGTTGCCTGCGGGCGGCTGCCACGTCGGGGCTTGGCCTATACTCCGCCGCTAGCTGTGGCCGCGGCCACGCGCCAAGGGATGTCTGCGTGCGCAATTACGATCTCGATTTCCTGAAGAAATTCTCTCTGGTGATCCTGTTCCTGATCGTGGTCACCGGCGGCCTGATCGGGCTGGCCTGGTCGCTGCACGGCACCATCGCACCCGAGGAACCGCAAGCCGTGACGCTGCAGCGCCTCGACCGCATCGCGCCGGTCGGCGACGTCTATGCCGGCTCGACCGGTGCGGCCGCCCAGGCGGCGGCGGCGTCCGCGGCAGCCGCGCAGGCGGCGTCGCAGGTCGCCTACGGCGGCACGCTCGACGGCTCGGTCATCTACAACAACCTCTGCGCGGGCTGCCACACCAGCGGCGCCGGCGGCGCGCCGACCCTGGCGCGGGCGCAGTGGACCGCGCGCCTGGCGCAGGGCACCGAAACCCTGCACCGCCATGCGATCGAGGGCTTCACCGGCGCGGCCGGCGTGATGCCCGCGCGCGGCGGCAACCCGGCGCTGAGCGACGAGCAGGTGATCGCCTCGGTCGACTGGATGATCGAAAACCTGCAGTAAGCCGCACCCTGCGCACGACCGACGCCGCCGCAAGGCGGCGTTCGCGTTTCTGGTCCGCTGTCGGAGCCACCCGGATGCCCTACCGTTCCTCCCCCTTCCGCCATGCCGTGCCGGCGGCAGTGGCGCTTGCGCTGTCCGCCTGTGCCGGCGTGACGACGCAGCCCCCGTCGTCCGCCGACACCCTCGCCATCGGCCAGGTGCAGGGCAGCGCGGCACGCAGCCCGCTGGAGGGCACGGCGGTGACGGTCGAGGGCGTGGTCACCGGCGCGTTCTCCGCCGGGCTCGGCGGCTGGTTCGTGCAGGACACGGGCGACGGCGATCCGCGTACCGCCGATGGCCTGTTCGTGCTCGATGGCGCGGACGTGGACGGCCTGCGCGCCGGTACACGGGTGCGCATCCATGGCGAGGTGGTGGAACACGGCGACGACGGCGGGCCGACGCTCACCGCACTCGCCCCGCGCGCGGTGGAACTGCTGGGCGAAGCGCCGCTGCCGCCGGCGTTGCGGCTGCAGGCACCACCAGCCGACTGGTCGCGGTACGAGGGCATGCGTGTACACATCGAGGTGCCGCTGACGGTCAGCGGCCACCACGACCTCGAGCGCCGCGGTGTGCTGCAGGCCGCCTTCGATGGCCGCCTGTATACGCCCACGGAAGTGGTCGCGCCGGGCGAGGCCGCGCGTGCGATGGCGGCCGACAACGCGCGCCGCGGCCTGCTGCTCGACGATGCCAGCGCCGAACGGCCGGCGAGCGTGTGGTACCTGCCCGCGCAGGCACAGGCGCCGCGCAGCGGCAGCCGGATCCACGCCGGCGCCGAGGGCATCGTCGACATGCGCTGGGGCGAGCCGCGGCTGCAGCTGACCGCACCGCTGCAGCTCGACCCGGCACCACGCCCGCAGCCGCCGCGCGTGGCCGGCGACCTGCGCCTGGCCGCGCTCAACCTCGAGAACCTGTTCAACGGCGATGGTGACGGCGGTGGCTTCCCCACCCCGCGCGGCGCGCGCACCCGGGCCGAATTCGAGGTGCAACTGGCGCGGCACGTCGCCACCATCCACGCGCTCGATGCCGACATCGTCGCGCTGATGGAACTGGAGAACGATGACGACGGCGCGCATTCCGCGGTCGCCGCGCTGGTGTCCGCACTCAATGCCGGGGGTGGCGCGTGGCGCTTTGTCGCCAACGCCGCGATCGCCGGCGGCGATGCCATCCGGGTCGGCATGCTCTACCGCGACGACCGCGTGCGCACGCATGGCGGTCCGGCAGCGCTCACCGACGGCCCGTTCGCCTATGGCAGCCGTCCGCCGCTGGCGCAGGCCTTCGTGCCGGCCACGGGCGGGCCGGTGCTGGTGGTGGTGGCCAACCACTTCAAGTCCAAGGGCTGCGGCAATGCCAGCGGTGCCGACGCCGACCACGGCGATGGGCAGTCGTGCTGGAACGCCACCCGGGGGGCGGCCGCGCGCGCCCTGCACGACTGGCTCGCCACCGACCCCACCGGCGCCGGCAGCGCGCTCACCGCGATCGTCGGCGATCTGAACGCCTATGCGCAGGAGGATCCGCTGCGGGTGCTGCATGAGGCTGGCTGGCAGGACGCCTTCGCGGTCGCCGGGGTCGAACGCCCCTACAGCTATGTGTACAACGGCCAGGCCGGGCGTCTCGACCACGCGCTGCTGAGCCCGGCCCTGGCCGCACGCCTGGCGGGTGCCGCCCACTGGCACGCCAACGCCGACGAGCCCGCCGCGCTCGGTTACCGCCACGATCCCGCCCGCACGCCATGGCGCAGTTCCGACCACGACCCGCTGCTGCTGGGCTTTCATCTGTCGCGACCCCACTAGCGTCGGCAACCCCCGCTGCGCCCTGCTGCCCGGTCCGGGTGGGCGCTGGCATGCATGCCATCGCCCGGCGCAGCACCGCGGCGCCGGTGGAATCGCACGGACGCAACGCCCCGCACCCACGGGATGCCAACGTCCACGCCGGTAAGATGCACGCCATGCAGACGCCAGAATTCCCCCACGATTCCGCCACCATCACCCTGCCAGGGCCCGCCGGCGCGCTCGAAGTGGCGGTCGACCCACCCGATGCCGACGCGCCCGCCCGCCCCCTGGTGGCAGTGGTCTGCCACCCGCTGCCCACGGAGGGCGGCACCATGCACAACAAGGTGGTCACGATCGCCGCGCGTGCGCTGCGCGAGCTCGGCGCGACCACGGTGCGCTTCAACTTCCGCGGCACCGGCGCGTCCGAAGGCGAGTTCGACCAGGGCACCGGCGAGCAGGACGACCTGCGTGCGGTGGTGGCCTGGGTGCGGGCGCAGCGCCCGGATGCGCAGCTGTGGCTGGCGGGTTTCAGCTTCGGCGCCTATGTGAGCCTGGCGATGGCCGCCGAGCTGCAGCCGGGGATGCTGGTCTCGATCGCGCCGCCGGCGGGGCGCTGGGATTTCGACTCGATCGAGCTGCCCAACTGCCCGTGGCTGGTAGTGCAGGGCGAGGCCGACGAGGTCGTCGATCCGCAGGCGGTGTACGACTGGCTGGAGAACTCCGGCGCCGAGGCCGAACTGGTGCGCATGCCCGACACCAGCCACTTCTTCCACCGCAAGCTGATGGACCTGCGCGGCGCGATCAAGCACGGGGTGCGCACGCACCTGCCCGATCCGGTTCCCGGCGCATGAGGCCGGCGACGGTCCGGCCGGTGCCCCGTGGGCCCGGCCATGCCACGCCATGCACGTGCCGGCACTGATGGAGACCGCGACACCCTCGCAGCGCTACGCCGCCGGCATCGCCCGCGGTGACTGGCAGGATGACCCCGCACAGCGCGCGGTGCTGGCGGAACTCGACCGCCTGCATGCGGCACTGTCGCAGCCGCCGGCGCGCACCGGCGCGCTGCGCCGGCTGTTCGGGGGCGGGGGCGACACGGCCACCGTGCCCGGACTGTACCTGTGGGGCGGGGTCGGCCGCGGCAAGACATTCCTGATCGACCTGTTCGCCGATGGCCTGCCCCTGGAAAACTTCCGGGCTGAAGGCCCGGCCGACATCCCTCTCCCGCCGGGCGGGAGAGGGCGGGACCGTTTGCAAACCAAGCGCCGCACCCACTTCCACCGTTTCATGCGCAGCGTGCACGACGAACTGCGCGAACAGAACGGCGAGCGCGATCCACTTGCGGCCATCGTGCGCGGCTGGCGCGCGCGCGGCCTGCGGGTGCTGGTGCTCGACGAGTTCTTCGTCACCGACATCGGCGATGCGATGGTGCTGGCGCGGCTGCTGGACCGCATGTTCGCCGAGGGCATCGTGCTGGTGACGACCTCCAACATCGAGCCCGCCGGGCTGTACCGCGACGGCCTGCAGCGCGTGCGCTTCCTGCCGGCGATCGCGCTGATCGAACAGCACTGCCACGTGCGCGAGATGGTCAGCGACACCGATTACCGCCTGCGCGCGCTGACCCGCTCGCCCGTCTACCGCGCGCCGCTCGACGCCGGTACGGACGGGTGGCTGGCCGGACGCTGGCACGCGCTCGGTGGCAGCGATCGCCATCGCGATTGCGGCATCGTCATCGACGGCCGCCGCATCGCCGTGCGCGGGCGTGACCCGGGCATGGTGTGGTTCGACTTCGAGGCGATTTGCGAAGGCCCGCGCGGCGCCAGCGACTACATCGAGATCGCGCGCGAATTCCACACCGTGCTGGTCGGCGACGTGCCGCTGTTCGACGGCAGCCGCGACGATGCCGCGCGCCGCTTCGTGACCATGGTCGACGAGCTCTACGACCGCCACGTCAACCTGGTCTGCACCGCGGCCGCGGAACCGCCGCTGCTCTACACCGGCGAACGCCTGGCCGCGACCTTCGAGCGCACCGCCTCGCGGCTGATCGAGATGCGCAGCGCCGAATACCTCGCCCGCGAGCACCGGGGCTGAGCGTGCTCGACGCCCTGTCGTCTCTGCTGGGGCTGGCGGTGTTCGCCTGGGGGCTGGCCACATTTCTCACCCGTGCCCGCCCGGCCACATCGGTACCGGCGTGGCTGCGCCCGCGCCACCACGCCTGGCGCAGCGGGAACGACCGCGCGCGGCTGTCGGTGGGGGTGCTGCTGTGCGGGGTGCTGCTGATGGCCGCCTCGCCGGTGCTGCTGCAGCTGGCCGCGGTCGCCGGCGTGATCGTGCTGCTGTTTTCCGCTGGCCCGCCCGGACGCGGTGACGCCTGAGCCGGCAAAGCCGGCGCCATGCCCGGCGGCTAACATGGCCGGGTTATCCACAGCCACGAGGACCGCCATGACCAGCCCCCGCATCGCCCACCCCGGACTCGCCGCACGCCGGACGGATGCAGCGCAGGCGGCGGAATGGATCCAGCCGGGCATGGCGGTCGGGATGAGCGGCTTCACCGGCGCCGGTTACCCGAAGGCGGTGCCGCAGGCGCTGGCCGCACGCATGGAGGCGGCACGCGAGCGTGGCGAGGCCTTCGCGCTGCGCGTCCTCACCGGTGCATCCACCGCGCCCGAACTCGATGGCGCGCTGGCGCGTGCCGGTGGCATCGATTTCCGCCTGCCTTACCAGTCCGACCCCGAACTGCGCGCGCGCATCAACCGCGGCGAGATCGAGTACATGGACATCCACCTCGGCCACGTCGCCCAGTACGCCTGGTTCGGCTTCCTCGGGAAGATCGACGTCGCGGTCATCGAGGTCGCCGGCATCCTGCCGGACGGCCGGCTGATCCCGTCGACCTCGGTGGGCAACAACAAGACCTGGCTGGACCTCGCCGACAAGGTCATCGTCGAGGTCAACCACCGCCAGCCGATCGGCCTCGATGGCATGCACGACATCTACTACGGCACCGCGCTGCCGCCGGCGCGCAGGCCGATCCCGCTGCTGCAGCCCGGCGACCGCATCGGCGAGCCCTACCTGCGCGTGGACCCGGAGAAGATCATCGCGGTGGTGGAGACCGACGCGCCGGACCGCCTCGGAAGCTTCGCCCCGCCGGATGCCACCTCCAAGGCGATCGCCGCCAACCTGGTGGAGTTCTTCCGCCACGAGATCCGCGCCGGGCGGCTTTCGGACCGGCTGCTGCCGCTGCAGTCGGGCGTGGGCAACATCGCCAACGCGGTGCTGGCGGGCCTGCAGGACGGCGGCTTCACCGGGCTCACCGCGTTCACCGAGGTCATCCAGGACGGCATGCTCGACCTGATCGAGGCCGGGGTGATCACCATGGCTTCGGCCACCGCGCTGTCGCTGAGCCCGGAGGCGGTGGAACGCTTCGCCGCCAATATCGGGCTGTTCCGCGAACGCATTGTGCTGCGCCCGCAGGAGATGTCCAACCACGCCGAGCTGGTGCGCCGCCTGGGCTGCATCGCGATGAACGGCATGGTCGAGGCCGACATCTACGGCAACGTCAATTCCACCCATGTCGCCGGCTCGACGATCATCAACGGTATCGGCGGCTCCGGCGACTTCGCCCGCAACGGCTTCCTGTCGTGCTTCGTCACCCCGAGTACCGCCAAGGGCGGGGCGATCTCGGCGATCGTGCCGATGGTCAGCCACGTCGACCACAACGAGCACGATGTCGATGTCATTGTCACCGAGCAGGGCCTGGCCGACCTGCGCGGGCTCTCGCCCAAGCAGCGCGCGCGCGCGGTGATCGCCAACTGCGCGCACCCGGACTACCGCGACTTGCTGCAGGACTACTTCGACCGTGCGCTCGCCGGCAGCAGCGGACGCCATACCCCGCACCTGCTGGGCGAGGCGCTGTCCTGGCACCAGCGCTACCTCGACACCGGCAGCATGCGCGGCTGACACCCCCGGGCGGGCGCGCCGCGCTGGTCGTATGCTCGCGATTCCACTCCCGGGGAATCGCCACATGCACCGCATCCTGCTCGCGTCCGCCATCACGCTTGCGCTGACCGCCTGCGCGGCCGCCACCGATACGCCTCGCGCCGGTGCGTTCGCCGCGCCGGCCACGATCGACGAGGTCCCGCTGATCCCGCGCGATGCGCTGTTCGGCAATCCCGAGCGTGCCAACGTGCAGCTGAGCCCCGACGGTCGCACCCTGAGCTGGGTGGCACCGGTGGACGGCACCCTCAACGTCTGGGTCGCCCCGGTGGACAACCCGGCCGATGCGCGCCCGGTGACGAAGGACACCGCGCGCGGCATCCGCAACTACTTCTGGACCTACCGCCCCGGCGTGCTCCTGTACCTGCGCGATGCCGGTGGCGACGAGGACTTCCACCTCTACGCGGTGGACGTGGCCAGTGGCGAGAGTCGCGACCTGACCCCGTTCGAGAAGACCACCGCGCAGGTAGTGGGGGTGAGCGATCGCCACCCGGACACCATCCTGGTCGGCATGAACGACCGCGACCCGGCCTGGCACGACCTGTACCGGGTCGACCTCGCCACCGGCGAGCGCACGCTGGTGGAGCGCAACGACGCCTCGATCGGCGAATACGTCGCCGATGCCGACTACAACCTGCGCTTCGCCTCGCGCTCGCGGCCCGACGGCGGCGTCGACGTGCTGCGCCGTGACGGCGACGGCTGGCAGGAGCACGACGCGATCCCGTTCGAGGACGGCATGACGACGGGACTCGCGGGGCTGACCAAGGACGGCCGTACCCTGTACATGCGCGATTCGCGCGAGCGCGACACCTCGGCACTGTTCGCGATCGACGCTGCCAGCGGAGAGCGCACCCTGCTGCACGCCGACCCGCGTGCCGACTTCGGCGGTGGCCTGATGGACCCGCGCACCGGAGAGGTGCAGGCGGTGTCGGTGAACTACCTGCGCGAGGAATGGGCGGTGCTCGACGACAGCATCCGCGCCGACCTCGACCGGCTGGCGGCGATCGGCCCCGGCGAGGCTTCGATCAACACCCGCACGCTCGACGACAGCAAGTGGATCGTGGCCTATTCGGCCGCGGAGTCGCCGCTGGAGTACTACCTCTACGACCGCGCCGACGGCGGCACGCTGACCCACCTGTTCTCCGGCCGCCCGGCACTGGCCGGGCAGCCGCTGGTGCCGATGTGGCCGCAGGAACTGACCTCGCGCGACGGCAAGACGCTGGTGAGCTACCTGACGCTGCCCGCGCATGCGGATCCGGATGGCGACGGCAAGGCGGACCAGCCGGTGCCGATGGTGCTGCTGGTGCATGGTGGCCCGTGGGCGCGCGACGTCTACGGCTACAGCAGTTATGACCAGTGGCTGGCCAACCGCGGCTATGCGGTGCTCAGCGTGAACTTCCGCGGCTCCACCGGCTTCGGCAAGGCGTTCACCAACGCCGGCGACGGCGAGTGGGCGGCGAAGATGCACGACGACCTCATCGACGCCGTGCAGTGGGCGGTCGGCGAGGGCGTCACCACCCAGGACAGGGTCGCGATCATGGGCGGCAGCTACGGTGGCTATGCAACGCTGGTGGGCCTGACCTTCACCCCGGACACCTTTGCCTGTGGCGTCGACATCGTCGGCCCCGCCAACCTCAACACCCTCCTGTCGACGGTGCCGCCGTACTGGGCGAGCTTCTACCAGCAGCTGGTGCGGCGCATGGGCGACCCGGAGACCGAGGAAGGCAAGGCCTGGTTGACCGAGCGTTCGCCGTTGTCGCGGGTGGATGCGATCCGCAAGCCGCTGCTGATCGGCCAGGGCGCCAACGATCCGCGGGTGAAGCAGGACGAGAGCGACCAGATCGTCAACGCGATGACCGAGAAGAACATCCCGGTCACGTACGTGCTGTTCCCCGACGAGGGCCACGGGTTCGCCCGCCCGGAGAACAACAAGGCCTTCAATGCGGTGGCGGAAGGTTTCCTGTCGCAGTGCCTGGGCGGCCGCGCGCAACCGATCGGCAACGACTTCGCCGGCTCCAGCATCACCGTGCCCACCGGGGCCGACGGTGTGCCGGGCCTGGCGGAGGCGATGCAGTCGCACACCCAGGACGTGCGCCGGTGATGGTCGGGGCGCGGAGCGGCATGCTCCGCGCCCCGACTCCGGATCCTTCGACATTTTGTATTGACCGGCGTTGCCGACCCCCATATCTTGTGCCGGGTCGGTTCCGCACGCTTTGCGTCGCGGATGAAAAGGGAAGCCCGGTGACGCCTCACGGCCACTCCGGCACTGCCCCGCAGCGGTAATCGGGAACGAACCCGCCACCAGCACTGGAGCACGGCTCCGGGAAGCGGCGGGCCAGGTGGAAGCCAGGCTTCCGTGCCCGTGAGTCCGAAGACCTGCCGACAGCCGCGCGCCTGCACGCCGCGCGGTGCCGGCCGCGGAATCTCCGGGGGGAGATGGCTGGTGGAGCAGGGTCCGGGCGCCGCCGCGCGTCCCCGGATCTGCGACGCCGCTCGTCCACCCTCCGCCTCCAACGCCACGCCCGCCTGCGAGGGACAGGCCGGCCGTGCGCCACCTCTGGAGGACGCATGCACCACGACGACACCCACCTGGCCGAGCCCGCGACGCCGGCCGGCGCGCCATCCGTCGCCCACCCCGATGACAACGTGCCGCTGCCGCCGGCCGCGCATTCCGCACCGGCGATATCCGCACCGCCCGCTGCGACCTGGATCACCAAGGACGCCGGCAACCGCCGCACCCCGTACGACCGCGCGCGCCTGGAACGCGGCATCGACCGCGTGCACGCCGAGTTCCCGCAGCTCGACATCGCCGACTACAAGCGCAGCGTGTTCGGCTTCGTCGAGCGCAAGGAAGCGGTCAACGCCGACGACCTCACCGACCATCTGATCCGCGAGGCCGAGGCCCGCGTCGATGTCACCGCGCCGGAGTGGGAATTCTTCGCCGCCCGCCTGTACCTGCATCGCCTGTACAAGCGCGCCAGCCGCAACCGCTTCTACGATGCCGGTGAGAAGTACGGCTCCTACGTCGGCCTGCAGGAGTCGCTGGCCGACCGCAACATCTATTCCAACGACATCCTGCGCGCCTACTCCAAGGAAGAGCTGCAGGAAGCCGGCCGCATGATCGAGCCCGAGCGCGACAAGCTGTTCGCCTACAACGGCCTGTACCTGCTGGCCACGCGGTATCTGGCCACCGACACGTCGCGCGCCGTGTTCGAACTGCCGCAGGAGCGCTGGCTGACCATCGCCCTGTACCTGATGCAGAACGAGACCCGCGGCGGCCGCGAGCGCCGCATGCAGCTGGTCGGCGAGGCCTACTGGGCGCTGTCGAACCTGTACATGACCGTGGCGACGCCGACGCTGCAGAACGCCGGCAAGGTCGGCGGCCAGCTGTCGTCGTGCTTCATCGACACCGTCGACGACAGCTTGCAGGGCATCTACGACTCCAACACCGACATCGCCCGCGTCTCCAAGGGCGGCGGCGGCGTGGGCGCGTACATGGGCTATGTGCGTTCCAGCGGTTCGGCGATCCGCGGCGTGCCCAACTCCTCGGGCGGCGTGGTGCCGTGGATCAAGCAGCTCAACAACACCGCCGTGTCGGTGGACCAGCTGGGCCAGCGCAAGGGCGCGGTGGCGGTGTATCTGGACGTGTGGCACCGCGACATCGAGAACTTCCTCGACCTGCGGCTCAACAACGGCGACCAGCGCCTGCGCGCGCACGACGTGTTCACCTCGATCTGCATCCCCGACCTCTTCATGGAAGCGGTCGAGCGCCGCGGCGACTGGTACCTGTTCGACCCGCACGAAGTCCACAAGATCAAGGGCTTCTACCTGCAGGATTTCTTCGACGAAACGCGCGGCGATCCGAACGGAAGCTTCCGCCGTCGTTACGAGGAAGTCGTCGCCGACGAGCGCATCAGCCGCAAGACCGTCAAGGCGATCGACATCTTCAAGCGGATCATGGTCTCGCAGCTCGAGACCGGGAATCCCTTCATGTTCTACCGCGACGAAGTGAACCGGAAGAACCCGAACAAGCACGTCGGCCGCGTGTACTCGTCGAACCTCTGCACCGAGATCCTGCAGAACATGAGCCCGACGAAGATGATGCAGGAGATCATCTCCGGCAATCAGATCGTCACCACCAGGCAGGCCGGCGACTTCGTCGTGTGCAACCTGTCGTCGGTGAACCTGGGCCGCGCGGTCGTGCCGCAGCAGGGCCAGGGCGACCTGATCACCGACGTGCTCGAACGCCTGATCCCGATCCAGGTGCGCATGCTCGACAACGTGATCGATCTCAACCAGCTCCCGGTGCCGCAGGCCACGATCACCAACCAGAAGTACCGCGCGATCGGCCTCGGCACGTTCGGCTGGCATCACCTGCTGGCGCAGAAGGGCATCCAGTGGAACGAGCAGGCAGCCGAGGATTTCAGCGATTCGCTCTATGAGCGCATCAACTACCTGACCGTGCAGGCGAGCATGGAACTCGCCAAGGAAAAGGGTGCCTACCCGGTGTTCGCCGGCAGCGACTGGCACACCGGCGCCTACTTCCGCGACCGCGAGTACAACTCGCCGCAGTGGCTGGATCTGGCCGCGCAGGTCGGCGTCAACGGCATGCGCAACGGCTGGCTGATGGCGGTCGCCCCGAACATGTCCACCGCGCAGATCGCAGGCAGCACCGCGTCGATCGACCCGATCTACTCCGCGTTCTACTACGAGGAGAAGAAGGACTACCGCCGCCCGGTCGCCGCCCCCGGCCTGTCGCTGGACACCTGGCCCTACTACGAGAAGGGCGCCTGGAAGGTCGACCAGTTCGCGTCCGTGCGCCAGAACGCGCGTCGCCAGCGCCACGTCGACCAGGCGATCAGCTTCAACCTCTACGTGCCCAGTACCATTCGCGCGAGCACGCTGCTGGAGCTGCACATGACCGCATGGCGCGAGGGCATCAAGACCACGTATTACGTGCGCTCCAACGACATCGATATCGCCGAGTGCGAGTGGTGTTCGAGCTAAGCGCATTCGCGCTTCGCTCCCCACGGTTTGCATTGCAAACCGTGGGCCCCGTCTCATCAGCATCCACACCCCGCACCTTCGGCGCGCCCCCCTGACTCAGGGGGGCTTTCCTCCAGATTGAATCGCCGCGTCGAATCGTGATTCGGGGCGCGGCACCGGAATACGAGAAGCAACCATGGCCGTTACGTCCACCCCGCTCGACCGCATCAAGATCCTCGAGCCGCGTTATCCCAACCGCTCCACCGGCATCATCAACGGCCAGACCAGCGGCATCCTCAACTGGAACGACATTCCGTATCCGTCGTTCTATCGCGCCTACAAGGAACTCTCGACCAACTTCTGGATTCCGGACGAGGTCGACATGAAGGGCGACGCCAAGCAGTACGGCGAGCTCTCGGCGCGCGAGAAGAACGCCTACGACTCGATCATCGGCCTGCTGGCCACGCTGGATTCGCCGCAGACGCGCTTCATCTACAACGTCGCCGAATACATCACCGACCCGGCCGCGCACGCCAACGCCGCGATCATCGGCCAGCAGGAAGTGATCCACAACGAGAGCTACAGCTACGTGCTGGCCTCGATCACCGGCCTCGCCGACCAGAACCGCGTGTTCGAACTCGCGCGCACGCATCCCACGATCATCGCGCGCAACCAGCCGATCATGGATTCGTACAACGACTTCATGCGCGAGCGCTCGGCCGAAACGCTGATCCGCTCGCTGGTGCAGTCGTCGATCCTCGAAGGCATCAACTTCTATTCCGGCTTCGCGTACTTCTACAACCTGGTCCGCCAGAACCGGATGACCGGCACCGGCAAGATCATCAGCTTCATCAACCGCGACGAACTCGCGCACAGCAAGTTCATCAGTGAACTCATCCGCGCCATCGTCGGCGAGAACCAGTCGCTGCAGGGCGACCAGCTCACCCAGTACGTGCACGACGCGTTCGAACACGCGATTCAGCTCGAGACGCGCTGGACGAGTGAGGTGCTCGACGGCATCGACGGCATCGACGTCGACGAGATGGTCCGCTACGTCAAGTACCGCGCCAACAAGATGGCCGGCATGCTCGGCATCGAGAAGCTGTACGAAGGCGCGAACGACAACGTGATGCCGTGGATCAAGGCCTACGCCGACAACTTCACCGAGACCAAGACCGACTTCTTCGAGATGCGCAACGCGTCCTACAAGAAGACGAATTCGGATAACGGCTTCGACGACCTGTGAAGCCTTGGGGGAGCGCGCTCGCGCGCGAACGCATTCGTGAACGCACGCAGTGACGCAGCGTGAACCGCGCGCAGGCGCGCTCCCACCGGACCTGGGCGCGATGAAGATCCTGATCGCCTACAGCTCGCTCAGCGGCAATACGCGCGATGTCGCGCGTGCGATCCGCGCGCGGTGCGAGGAGAAGGACCATGCCGTCACCTGGATCGACGCCGACATCCAGACGCTTGCCCAGGCCTGTCCCGGCGGCGCCGGACACGATCTGTACCTGCTCGGCAGCTGGAGCATCAACGCCGGGCGCACGCCTCCGGAGATGAAGCGCTTCATCGAAGAACTCATCGCCGCGGTCGGCAGGCCCGAGCGCGTCGCGGTGTTCGGCACCGGCGAGACACAGTGGGGCGAGGAGTACTACTGCGGCGCGGCGCGGCGGATCGCCGCGTTCTTCGGCACCGGTTATCCGCGGCTGGAGATCGAACAGATGCCGCATGGCGAACATGACGCCGTGAAGATCCAGCGCTGGACCGACACCATTCTTGCCTGTACCGGAACCCTGACCCATGCAGACGCTGCACGCCTCCACCCCTGACGACTACGACACCGCACTCGCATCGCATCCACGCGTGCTGGTGGACTATCACAAGGACGATTGTCCGGCCTGCCGGATGCTCGACATGTCGCTGGCGAAGTTCGCCGACACGGCTGACGCCGCCGGCCTGGTGCTGCTGAAGGTGAAGCTGGAGGCGATCGGCGAAGCATTCTTCCGCGGCCTGGACCTGCGGCAGACGCCTACGCTTTCGGTGTTCAATGCCGGAATCGAGGTGGTACGGCTTCCCGGCTTCCGCACGCCGGCGCAGATCGCGCAGGCCGTCGCCCTGCACCTTCCCTCAGCCGGAGACCTGGCATGAACGATGTGGCCCACACCCCACGCACCGAAGCCCGGCTGCTGGAGATCGTGTTCCCGGACCACACCAACCACATGGGCACATTGTTCGGCGGCACTGCGCTTGCGTGGATGGACAAGGCCGCGTTCATCGCCGCCTCGCGCTATGCACGCCGCACGGTGGTCACCGCGCGTTCCGACCAGGTCGACTTCAAGCTGCCGATCCGCCAGGGCCAGCTGGTGGAGACGATCGCCCGCGTGGTGGAGGTCGGCCGCACCTCGATGAAGGTGGAAGTGAAGCTGGTGGCCGAGGACCTGCTGACCGGCGAGCGCGAACTGTGCACCTGCGGGCACTTCGTGATGATCGCGCTGGATGCGCGCGGCCGCCCGGTGCAGGTGCCGGCGCTGGGTTGACCTTCCCGTCAGCACAGGCAGAAGAAGCGTCGCCAGTGAATCCACCAGGCGGCATCCCGTTCGGGGTTTGCGGATAGCGGCCCAGGGATGGGCCGCGGCGGCGAGTCAGACATGGATGTCTGACCGAGCCGGGGAGCAAGACCCCGGATGGGATGACGCCCGGCCGGAGCTGGGCATGCATGGCCACCGGATACCCGACCTTCGGGTTCTCAAAGACGCCACCACATCGCCACGGCGGACACGACGTATGCGCGGTCGACACGACGGTTACAAAAAAAGGCCGGCATCGCTGCCGGCCTTTCCGTATCGCGTGATACGGGAAATCAGGCGATCGATGCCTGGTAGATCGACTCGATGGCCACGTCCAGCGACTGGTTGAACGCCTCGTCGGTCTGCTGCGCGCTCAGGCCTTCGGTCAGCGCGCGGCTGAAGCTCGCCACCACGCCCGGGTTCTTTGCCAGCTTCGCGTTGGCGTCGTCGCGGCTGTAGCCGCCCGACAGCGCCACCACCTTCAGCACCGCCGGATGGTCGACAAGCTCCTGGAACCAGCCGTCCACGCTCGGCAGGGTGAGCTTGAGGATCACCGGGGTATTGGCATCGATACGATCCAGCCGCTCGATCAGGCCCTTCTTCAGCTCGACCTCGATGGCTTCCTTGTCGGCGGCCTTGATGTCGACTTCCGGCTCGATGATCGGCACCAGCCCGGCATCGAGCACCTGCTGGCCGAGCTCGAACTGCTGGTCGAGCACGGCAGCGATGCCGCCTGCATTGTTGGCCTTGATGACCGAGCGCTCCTTGGTGCCGAACACGCCCTTGGACTTCGCCTTGGCCAGCAGCTCGGCGAGGCCCGGGATCGGCTTCATCAGCTGCACGCCATCGGCCTCGTCCTCGAGGCCCTTGTCGATCTTCAGGAACGGCACGACCTGCTTCTCGTTCCACAGGTAGCTGGCGGCGTCCTGGCCGGCGAAGCTGGCATCGAGCGTGCGCTCGAACAGGATGGCGCCGAGGACGCGCTCGCCGGTGAACGCCGGGCTGGTGACGATGCGGGTGCGCATCTGGTGCACCAGGTCGTACATGCCCGCCTCGTCGGACCACGCCGACTCGTCGATGCCGTACAGCTTCAGCGCCTTCGGCGTGCTGCCGCCGCTCTGGTCGAGTGCGGCGATGAAGCCCTTGCCCGAGGCGATCCTGTCGAGTTGCTGCTGATTCACTGCCACGTCGATGTCCTGTCCTGTCGTGAAGGGGGGTCCTGCGGCCGGCCATGATACCCCGCGGGCATCGGCGCTTCAGGTGAGCGGAGCCCGGCGCGCGGCCTGCGCACTGTAAAATGGCCGTCTTTTGGCCAGCCGCATGCACGACGCCCAGCCCGGGGCAGCCGTTCCAGCCTCCACCCTGCCCCGCCTGCTGGCGCGGATCGCGGGAGCGGCGCCGATGCCGCCCGTGCAGGCGCCGGCGGCGCGGCTGGGCGAATGGCTGGACTGGCCACGCGCGGTGGCGCTGTCGCGTGCGCTCGACGGCCCCGCGGCGGCAGACGACGACACCGGACCGGATGCGGATGCGGATGCCGACGACTGCACGCGCGTGCGCGAGGACCTCGCCCAGGCCATCGCCGCCGACCGCGGCTGGCCTGCGGTGGATGCGGACAGTGATGCCGCCGCCGCCGCGGTGCTGCGCCACTGCCAGTCCCTGCAGCGCGCGATGCAGGCGGCCACCGGCCGCCTGCGTGGCCAGCTGCGTGACCGGCTGGCCCGGCAAACGCCGCGGCAGGCACGCCTGGCCGCGGTCGATGCCGTGCTCGAAGCGGTGCTGAGCCCGCGCGAGCATGCGCTGCTGGCCCCGGTACCGGCGCTGCTGGCCGCGCATTGCGGGCGCCTGCAGCGCGGCACCGGCGGCGACGGCCACGGCTGGTATCGCCCGTTCCGCGAGGACGCCCGGCAGGTGCTGCTGGCCGAATTCGACCTCCGTTTCCAACCCGTCGACGCGCTGCTTGCCGCGCTTCGGCCCTCCCCCGTGGACGCATGAACAGACAACTCCTCCATTGGCCGGTGTTCGCCACCGGCCTGCTGGCGATCGGCTGGATCGGCGCCGGCTACATCGGCAGCCACACGCTGGCACTGGCCGTCACCCTGCTGATCGCTGCGCTGTACCTGGTCGGTGCGCTGGAACTGCATCGCTACCGACAGGCCACCGCCGGCCTCGGTCGCGCCCTCGATGGGCTCGCGGCGCCACCGGCGACGCTCGCGGAATGGCTGGACCCGCTCGATACCTCGTTGCGCGGCGCGGTACGCCTGCGCGTGGAGGAAGGTCGTGCGCCACTGCCGGTGCCGTCGCTGACGCCCTATCTGGTCGGGATGCTGGTGCTGCTGGGCATGCTCGGCACCCTGCTCGGCATGCTGCTGACCCTGCGCGGCACCGGCATGGCGCTGCAGACCGCGAGTGACCTGCAGGCGGTACGCGACTCGCTGGCCGCGCCGGTCGAAGGCCTTGGAATCGCGTTCGGCACCTCGATCGCCGGCATCGCGGCCTCGGCGATGCTGGGCCTGCTGGCAGCAATGTGCCGCGGCGAGCGCGCCGCGGTGGTGCGGCGCCTGGATGCCGCGATCGCCACCACGCTGCATACGCATTCGCGCGCCCGCCAGCGCGACGAGGCGCTGCAGCTGATGCGCGCGCAGTCCGCCGCCATGCCGGCGCTGGTGGACCGCCTGCAGGAGATGATGGCCGCGCTGGAGCGCCAGGCGCAGGCCGCGCAGGCACAGCAGGCCGAGCGGCAGCAGCACTTCCACGCTGGCACCGCGGCCGCCTATGAACGTCTCGCCGCATCGGTGGAGCAGTCGCTGCAGCGCAGTGCCGTCGACAGCGCGCGTGCATTCGGCGATGCCCTGCAGCCCGTGGTGGCCACCACGATGGAGGCGGTGACCCGTGACACCGCACGCCTGCACGAGTCGGTGACCGCCGCCGTCGAGCGCCAGCTGCAGGCATTGGCCACGAGCAGCGAAACCAGCACCGATGCGATGACCACGCTGTGGCAACAGGCGCTGGACCAGCAGCGTGAGGCACAGGCCGCGCTGGCCGACACCACCCGTGAGCGCCTGGACGGGGTTGGTACGCGTTTCACGGAACACGCCGCGACGCTGGCCGATGCGGTCGCCACCCAGCTCGACGGCAGCGCCACCCGCCTCGCCGGCGCGTGGGACGCGGCGCTCGAGCGCCAACAGGCGCAGCACGCGGCGCTGGTCGAACAGCAGCAGGCCGCACTGGTGGCCGCGGGCGACCAGCTCGCCGCCAGGGCGCAGACGTTGCTGGACGACGTCGCGGCCTCGCATACGCGCCTGCAGGACGCACTGGCCAGCGGCGACGGCGAACGCCTCGCGGCATGGAACCGCGAACTCGGTGCGATCGGTGCTGCGCTGCGCGAGGACTGGGCACGCATCGGCGATGACGCCGCGCAACGCCAGCAGGCGATCTGCGATGCACTCGCACGCACCGCGCAGCAGATCGGCGAGCAGTCGCAGGCGCATACCAGCGCCACCATCGCCGAGATCGCCACGCTGGTGCAGGCGGCATCGGAAGCGCCACGTGCGGCTGCCGAGGTGGTGGCCGAGCTGCGCCAGAAGCTGTCCGACAGCATGGTGCGCGATACCGCAATGCTGGCCGAGCGTAGCCAGCTGATGGACACGCTGGCCACCCTGCTCGACGCGGTGAACCACGCCTCGGTGCAGCAGCGCGAGGCGATCGATGCGCTGGTGTCGACCAGCGCCGGGCTGCTGGAGCGGGTTGGCGACCGCTTCCTTGCGCAGGTCGAGCAGGAAACCGGCAGGCTCGACGCCGCCGCCACCCGCATCGGCGCCGGCGCCGCGGATGTCGCCAGCCTCGGCGAGGCCTTTGCCGGCGCGGTGGAGCTGTTCGGCGCCAGCAACGAGCGCCTGCTGGAGCGACTCGACGGCATCGGCGCCACGCTCGACGCCACCGCCACCCGCAGCGACGAGCAGCTCGCCTACTACGTCGCGCAGGCGCGCGAGGTGGTCGACCTCAGCGTGCTGGCGCAAAAGCAGATCATCGAGGAACTGCGGCAGCTGCCCGGCGTGCGCGACAGGGCCGGCGCATGAGCCTGGAAATCGACGTCGACGACGGTGCCGGCGCACCGGTGTGGGCGGCCTTCGGCGACCTGATGTCGGTGCTGCTGGGCGTGTTCGTGCTGATCCTGGTCGGCGTGATCGGCGTGCAGCTGCACCTGGAAGTGCAGCTGCAGGAGGAGATCGCCCAGCGCCGGGCCGAGGAGCAGCGTCGGCAGGCCCTGGAGGACGCGCTGGCCGTGCCGCTGGCCGCCGGCCGCATCACCCTGGTCGACGGCCGCATCGGCATCCGCGGCAGCGTGCTGTTCGCCCTCAATTCCGACCGCCTGCAGCCCGAAGGCGTGGAACTGCTGGAAACGCTGGCGGGGCCGCTGGCCGGCTACCTCGGCACCCGCGACGAGATCCTGATGGTCAGCGGCTTCACCGACGACCGCCAGATCCGCGGCGACAACCGCCGCTTCGCCGACAACTGGGAACTGTCGGCGCAGCGCGCGCTCACCGTGACCCGCGCGCTGGTCGAGCACGGGGTGCCGGCGTCGTCCGTGTTCGCCGCCGCGTTCGGTGCCGAACAGCCGGTGGCGCCGAACACGGACGAGGCGGGACGTGCGCGCAACCGCCGCGTCGAGATGGCGCCGGTCCCGCGCCAGCAGCCGGCCGCCCATGGCGGCTGACGCAGCCACCCGCGTGGCGCCGACGCCCTCCGTTGCGCAGGCACTGCGCAGCGGACGCATCGCCGCGCTGCGCCGGCGCATGGACGCTGTGGACGACGCCGTGCGCGCGGCGCTCGAGCAGCGGATCGCCGCACTCGAAGCATCGCCCGCCGGAGAGCCGAGGCATTGCATGCGGCGTGGCGCGATCGGCGACGACCGCGCGACCGGCCAGCCAGCCCCGGGGCATGTTCCAGCGCCCGGTGCGCGAACGTCGCTGTTCGCCCCGCTGTTGGCCACGCTCGAACAGGAGGCCGGCTGGCGCGATGCACATGCGGTCGACGGCCTGCCGACGCGTGCCGCCTATCCCGCGCTGCCTGCACTGCAACCACTGCGCGCGCTGTGGGCGCGGTTGCGCATCGAAGGCCAGACCCGCGAGGCGCTCGCCCCGGCGGCCACCGATGCCGGCCCGCTGAACTCCGCCAACCTGGTGCAGCGCGCGCTGCGGCTCATGCGCGATGAATCACCCGATTACCTGCACCATCTGATGGCCTACCTCGACGTGCTGGCCACCCTGGAACGACTGCCGGCGACCGGCAGCCAGCAACCGGGCGATGCCGCGGCGCCGGCGAAGAAGCGCGCCCGGGCGTCACGCGCGAAACGCAGGTAACGCTGTCCCCGGGCGGGCGTCCACCGTGGCCGGTCCATGGGTGCGACTTGTCGTCGCGGCCGTGGAAAGGGCGACGCGGGCTCGATGCGGCACCCGGCCGGGCTGTAAGACGGGCGAGCAGGGTTTCTCCAACTCCCGGGGCAGGGCTGCAGCGGAAGGGTATTCGCGTTTGCGAGTTGCTTCGTTGCGATCCGCGCTGCCCGTCGCGCGCACCGCGGGGTGTGCTCCCCCGGCCGGAGTCCGCGTCCAGCTACCACGGCCGGCCGCCGGCCATCCATGGCCGGCTGGGCGCACACCCCGCGGTGCACGCGACGGGCTCAGTCGTTCGCCGGCTCCGGCACGGAAAGCAGGAGCGGTTACCGCGGAGTCGTCCGCAACGGACCACGCTCGTGCGCTCGTGTGGTCTGGCATGGAGATCAACAGCGGCTCAGCCGAAATCGTTGATTGCCACAGCGGCCGACGTTCCTCGCGGTTGAACTTTTCCCAGACGCCACGGCAGCTTGGGGCCCGCCGCGGCCGCGGGGGGATGTCCAGAGCCGGCCATGGATGGCCGGCGGCCGGATGTGGGAGCAGGACGCGGAGATATCCGGCTGGGCATCCCCCCGTGGCCGCGGCGGGCTGCCCGGAACCCCGGACTCGCACCGCGTCCCTCCGGGGTAGAGAGCCTTCCTGGCGGGCCCGCTGAGCGCCAGGCAATGGATGGCCGGCGGCCGGATGTGGCAGCAGGACGCGGAGATATCCCGCTGGGTATCCCCCTGCGGTCGCGGCGGCCCGCCAGGACCCCTTTGAGCTCGCCCCGTTGGGCAGAACGGGCCCCGAGGGCAGCACAAAAAACAGCGCGGGAGGCCATGCCTTCCGCGCTGCGATTCTGCCGCCATCGGGCGAACGGTTACTGCGTGCGGGTCTCCGCTGCCGCCGGATCGGTGGCGGGCGCGGTGCCGTCGTCCGTCGCGGCATCGGCCGCTGCCGGTGCCGGTGCTGCCGGCTGCGGCGCGACGGCCGGGCCACCCACGCGCGACACCCGCCAGACGATGTTGGCCAGGTCGTCGGCAATGATCACCGCGCCGCGCGGGTCCACGGTCACGCCCACCGGGCGGCCGCGGGTGGTGCCGTCGTCGTCGCGGAAGTTGGTGGCGAAGTCGATCGGCTGACCGGCCGGGCGGCCGTTGCGGAATGGCACGAACACCACCTTGTAGCCGACCGGCTCCGAGCGGTTCCAGCTGCCGTGCATGCCGACGAAGGCACCCTCGGCGAACTCCGGCCCCATCACCGGCGAGGAGAAATCCACGCCCAGCGAGGCGACGTGCGCGCCCAGGCTGTAGTCCGGGGTGATCGTCGCGGCGACCTTTTCCGGGTTCTCCGGGCGCACGCGGTCATCGACCTGGCCGTCCCAGTAGGCCCACGGCCAGCCGTAGAAACCGCCGTCCTGCACCGAGGTCAGATAATCGGGCACCAGGTCGGGGCCGATCTCGTCACGCTCGTTGACCACCGCCCACAGCTGGCTGGTGGTTGGCTCGATCGCCAGCGCGGTCGGATTGCGCAGGCCGGTGGCGTACTGGCGATGCATGCCGGTTTCCGCGTCGATCTCCCAGACCATCGCGCGGTTTTCCTCGGCGGTCATGCCACGCTCGGTGATGTTGGAGTTCGAGCCGATGCCGACATACAGGAAGCGCCCGTCGGCGCTGGCGGTCATCGCCTTGGTCCAGTGGTGATTGATGTCGGACGGCAGGAGCGTCAGCAGCTCCGGCTCGCCATTGGCCTGGGTCTGCCCGGGCTGGTAGTCGAAGCGCACCACCGCGTCCTGGTTGGCGACGAACAGGCTGTTGCCGACCAGCGCCAGGCCGTACGGCGCATTGAGGTTGTCGGCGAACACCGTCTGCAGCTCGTACTCGCCGTCACCATCGGCATCGCGCAGCAGGGTCAGGCGGTTGCCGCTCTGGACCTGGGTGGTGCCCTTGGCCTTGATCGGCCCGGCGATGATGTCCTTGGGCTTGAGCGCCGGCGCGTTGCCGCCGCGACCCTCGGCCACCAGGATGTCGCCGTTGGGCAGCACCAGGGTCTGGCGCGGGATGCCCAGGCCGGTGGCGATCGCGCGGACCTCGAAGCCGGCCGGGACCGCCGGCAGCTGGTCGCCCCAGGGCGACGGGTCGGCGATCACCATCTGCGGCATCAGCCCGCGCTTGGGCTCGGGGAGGTCGACTTCGGTGCCGTACTGCAGTTCCGGCTCCGGTGCCGGGTTGCATGCGGCCAGGGTCATCGTCATCGCCAGCGCGACGGCGGCGGTCAATCCGGAGCGATTCATTGCAGTTCTCCCGTACGGACACGGCGGAAGGCCATGACGGTGGCGACAAGGCCGAGCACCACGGTGATCACCGACAGCACCAGACCGCCCGGCATGCTGGCCCAGGCATCGCGTGCGTGCATCAGCGCGTTGAAGAACCCCACGATCCACATCGCGATCACCAGCAGCGCGTAGATCACCGCGGCGCGGGTGCGGCGCGCCGCGCGCAGGTCGAACAGCGAGAACAGCACCGCGAACGCCGACAGCACCAGCCCGCCCACGATCAGCCAGGAGGCGAAGTTCTGCCACTGGATGTGGTAACTGCGGAAATAGGTGATGTCGCTCAGCAGCGCTCCCAGGAGCATGAAGAACGAACCCGCCAGCATCGCTGCGGGGAACGGATGGACCGCGATCGGGCGGTCGACACGGGTTGGACGCATGGCCACTTCTCCGGACGGCGCGACGCACGGAAGCGATCCGTGCAGGACGTTCAGGCTACCCGCAGGGTCCTGAGCGCGGTGTGCAGACCACGGAACGTTGCGTTGCCCGGTGTGCCGGGGCATCCGGCGCCGCTCCGTGCGCCGGTCCGCGGCCGGACGCACCGGAGGCTGGCGTATCCTCGCTCGGCGCCCTCGCACCGGCGCCCGGGAGGCCGCATGACACTGCTGCAATGGATCGGACTGGGGCTCGGTATCGGCGTGCTCTACGCGCTGGACCGTGTGCTGCTGGATCGCAGGGGTCCGCCGTAACCGCTGGCCGCGCGCTGCCCCGCGCACCCGGCGGCAGGCTAGGATCGACGGTGTCCACCGGGAGCCCGCCATGTCACGTCGCGCCGCGCTGTTGCTTGCCTGCTGTGCCGCCCTGCCCGCAACCGCCACCGGCGCCCAGCGCCCGGAGGTGACCGCCGCCGCCGACGCACTGCAGGCGCGGGTGGTGGAGTGGCGCCGCGACATCCATCAGCACCCCGAACTCTCCAACCGCGAGGAGCGCACCGCGGCGAAAGTCGCCGAACACCTGCGCAGCCTCGGTCTCGAGCCGCGCACCGGCATCGCCCATCACGGCGTGACCGCGGTGCTCAGGGGCGGGCGACCCGGCCCGCGCCTGGCGCTGCGCGCCGACATGGACGCGCTGCCGGTGACCGAGGAGACCGGCCTGCCGTTCGCCTCGACCGCCACCGGTACCTACCGCGGCCAGACCACGGGCGTGATGCATGCCTGCGGCCACGACGCCCACACCGCGATCCTGATGGGCGTGGCCGAGGCGCTGGCGGGCATGCGCGAGCAGCTGGCGGGCGAGGTGCTGTTCGTGTTCCAGCCGGCCGAGGAGGGCGCGCCCGAGGGCGAGGAAGGCGGCGCCGGGCTGATGCTCGAGGAAGGCGTGTTCGCCGACTTCAAGCCCGGGGCGGTGTTCGGCCTGCATGTCTTCAGCACCCTCAACGCCAACCAGATCGGCGTGCGCGCCGGTCCGACCATGGCGGCGTCGGACCGCTTCGGCATGAAGGTGATCGGGCGCCAGACCCATGGCTCGCGGCCGTGGGGCGGGGTGGATCCGATCATCGCCGCGGCGCAGATCGTCAACCAGTCGCAGGCGATCGTCAGCCGGCAGATGGACATCAGCGCGCAGCCGGTGGTGCTGAGCTTCGGCGCGATCAACGGCGGCATCCGCTACAACATCATTCCCGACTCGGTGGAGCTGGTCGGCACCATCCGCACCTTCGACGAGGACATGCGCGCGGATGTCTTCAGGCGCCTGACCTCGGTCGCCGAACACGTCGCCGCCGCCAATGGCGCGACGGTGGAGACGCAGATCCCCGCCGACGAGGGCAATCCGGTCACCTTCAACAACGAGGCCCTGACCGCGCGCATGCGCCCGAGCCTGGACGCCGCCGCCGGCGCGGGCAACGTGGTCGACATGCCGCTGGTGATGGGCGCGGAGGATTTCTCGCTGTACGCGCGCGAGGTGCCGGGGCTGTTCTTCTTCGTCGGCGCGACGCCCGCCGGCACCGATCCGGCCACCGCGCCGAGCAACCATTCGCCGAAGTTCGACGTCGACGAGTCCGCGCTCGACCTCGGCCTGCGCGCGATGCTGCAGGCCAGCCTCGACTACCTCGCGGGCGACACCGGCGGCTGACCGCGCACGGACGCACGGACGCACGGCGTTTGGCGGGCGTGCGGCCGGCGCCGCCTAGAATGCGCGCATGACATCCCCGCACGATTCCAGCCTCGGGCGCAGCGTCGCCTATCCCGCGCACTACGACCCGTCACTGCTGTTCGCCATTCCGCGTGCACCCGCGCGCGCCGCGCTTGGCCTGGCAGGCGACGCGGCCCTTCCCTTCACCGGCATCGACCGCTGGCACGCCTACGAGCTGGGTTGGCTGGACCGCCGCGGCAAGCCGGTGGTCGCCACCGCCACGCTGTCGGTGCCGGCGGATTCGCCCAATCTGGTCGAATCGAAGTCGCTCAAGCTCTATCTGAACTCGCTCAACAGCACCCGCTTCGACAGCGCGGACGCGGTGCGGGCGCGCATTGCCGGGGACCTGGCGGCGGTGGCCGGCGCGCCGGTCGAAGTCACCTTCGGGCTGCCGCCGTTCGATGGCGCGGCCGGCGTGGTCACCGACCTGGACCGGCTCGAGGTCGACATCGACGACTACGGCCCGCCCAACCCCGCACACCTCGCCATCGCCGATCCGGCGCCGGTGCGCGAGGTACTGGTGTCCGACCTGCTGAAGTCCAACTGCCCGGTCACCGGCCAGCCGGACTGGGCCAGCGTGCGCATCGACTGGCACGGACCGCGGCTCGACCCGGCCGGGCTGCTGCGCTACCTCGTCTCCTACCGCGAGCACGCCGGTTTCCACGAGCAGTGCGTGGAAGGCATCTTCCTGGACCTCCTGCGGCTCGACCCCGTGGCCCTGTCGGTGGAGGCGCGTTACACCCGCCGCGGCGGGCTCGACATCAATCCATGGCGGGCGAGCCCCGGGCACCCGCCGCCGCCCGTCCGACGCGAGCTGCGCCAGTAACGCCCATTCACGCAGGCGCGATCCGGTCTTAACCAGCGCCGTGGGAGGCTGCGGTTCCCCGCGCTGGAGCGACCCCCATGAGTGACACCCGCAAGACCCCCGATCCGGCCTCGCTGTCGCTGAAAGGTGCCGGCACCGGGTCCGGCGCCGCCCCGGCCGGCAAGGCGGATTTCTCCGGCGTCCGCGGCAGCGTCGACAGCACCGAGGACCCGGTGCGTGGCGCCGACTTCGGCAAGGTCAGCTCCTCGATCGAATCCACCGAGGACGTGCTCGACGAGCGTTCGCACACGGTCGCCCGGGGCGACACCCTGTCGCGCATTTCGAACCGGTACTACGGCTCGGCCAACCACTGGAAGGACATCTTCGAGGCCAATCGCGACCTGCTCGACGATCCCGACCTCATCCAGCCGGGCCAGGTGCTGCGCATCCCCGCACGCCCGCGCGACGACGGCTGAAGCATCCGCCTTCCGGACCCACCCGCAGAGGACACCCTGATGACCCAGACCCGTTCCCACCGCCTGCTGGCACTGACTGCCGCCATCGCCTGTGCAGTAGCGCTCGGTGCCTGCAACCGCGACCAGCCCGCCGCCGACACGCCGCCGGTGGGCGCGCCGATGCCGGCCGATCCGGTCGCCCAGCCGGCGAACCCGGCCACGACCCCGTCGGCAACGCAGTCCGCCACGGTCAGCGAGGTGCTGCTGGGCACCGAGGCCAGCGGTAACGAACGCGTTGCCGAGCCGAAGACGACCTTCGCCCGCAGCGACCGCACCATCGTCGCCTCGGTGGTCACGCGTGCCGACAGCCCGGCGGAGACCGAAGTTCGCGCACGCTGGACGTTCCAGGATGGCCAGCTGGTCGACGAGACCAGCCAGCGCCTCAACCTGAGCGGTCCGGGCGTGACCAATTTCCGTGTCAACAACCAGGAAGACTGGCCGGCCGGCAGCTACACCGTCGAGATCTCGCTGGACGGCAACGTGGTGCAGACCCAGCAGTTCACCGTGCAGTAACGACGCCTCCCCCGCGGTGTCCGGACGGGCGTGGTCGTTGCGGCCACGCCCGTTCTTTTTGCGCACGGCGCGCGGCTACCATGGCATCCCCTGGACCTCGGGACCATGGCATGCGCATCCTGGTACTTGGCGCCGGCGGCACCGGCGGATATTTCGGCGGGCGGCTCGCCCAGGCGGGCGTCGACGTAACCTTCCTGGTGCGCCCGGCGCGCGCGGCCGAACTCGCCACAAACGGCCTGCGCCTGCGCAGCCCGCTGGGCGATGCCAGCGTGCCGGTGCGCTGCCTCACCGCCGACGCCCTGGCCGCCGACGCGGCGCAGGCGCCATACGACCTTGTGGTGCTGAGCTGCAAGGCCTACGACCTCGACAGCGCCATCGCGGCGATCGCACCGGCCGTGGGCGCGGAGACGGCGGTGCTACCGATCCTCAACGGCCTGCGTCACTACCCGCTGCTGGATCAGCACTTCGGTGCCGGGCGGGTGATCGGCGGCCTGTGCTTCATCAGCGTCAGCAAGGCCGAAGACGGCGGCATCGCCCATCACAGCCAGGCGGCCTCGATCACCTTCGGCGAACGCGACGGCACCCGCAGCGCCCGTTGCACAGCGTTCGCAGACGCGTGCCGCCGGGCCGGCATCGACCACCTGCATGCCGACGACATCGCCCGCGAGCAGTGGATCAAGTTCACCTTCCTGGCAACCCTTGCCGGCGCGACCTGCCTGATGCGTGCGGCGATCGGCGATATCGTGGCCGGCGAGGACGGCCGCGGATTCATCACCGCGCTGTATGCGGAAACCCTGGTCGCGGCGGCGGCCGCCGGCCACCCGGTGCCCGAACGCGCGCGCGCCACCGCGCTCGCCCAGCTGACCCGCGCGGATTCACCGCTCAGGGCCTCGATGCTGCATGACCTGGAAGCCGGCAACCGGGTGGAAGCGGCGCATATCGTCGGCGACATGCGCGACCGCGTGCGCGCAGCCGGCGCGCCGGCACCGCTGCTGGCGGCCGCGTACTGCCACCTGCAGGCCTACGAGCGACTGCGCAGGGGCTGAGCGTCGCCGACGGCGCCAGATGGGGCAGCGCGATACGGGATGGACGCGGCACGGTGCGGGAGCCTGGCTGCGGACGCTTGCAGGCCCGCGACGCCGGGCAGCGCGGGACGGTCAGGATCCGTGCGTGACCTGCGCAGGTGCGGAGTGCGTCCGGATGCGCGCAGCTGTCGGGATGCCGACAGCTCGCAGCGCGTATCCGTGCACATATCGAAGAAAGCGCCCCGGCCCGGCAGATGTCCCCACTGCTCAGATGGCGGCCCGTGTTCCCTTGCGGAGCTGCGTTCCATGCTTCTGCATGAGCCGTGCCGCCGGGGCGTGGTGTGGACTATGACCGCGACACTTTGCCGAATCTGTCGGCGCCTGCCCCGTTGCCGTGTAGGAAAAGTCTGACACCGCTCCGGCGTCGCCGGAGCGGCGACGGTGGCCGGACGCGTGGCGTACCGTTCGCCGGCGTTTTCCCTCGCTCCGGCAAACCGGCGACAATGGCCGGCCATGCGCGCCGACACCCAGTGCGGTTGTCGGCCCGGAAAACCGCAGCGGCTTGCGCCGCCCGCACGTTCCGCCCGCGCGATCCCCGACACACAGCGAGATGACCCGCCCATGTCCAGCACGCCGAAGATCCTCTACACGCTGACCGACGAAGCCCCGTTCCTGGCCACGCAGTCGCTGCTGCCGATCGTGAAAGCGTTCACCGCCCCGGCCGGGATCACCGTCGAAACCCGCGACATCTCGCTGGCCGCGCGGATCCTGGCGCAGTTCCCGGAACGCCTGGGCGATGCCGCCGTGGCCGACGATCTCGCCGAACTGGGCGAGCTGGCGAAGACCCCGGAAGCCAACATCATCAAGCTGCCCAACATCAGCGCCTCGGTGCCGCAGCTCAAGGCCGCGATCCGCGAACTGCAGGCCCAGGGTTTCGACCTGCCGGACTACCCGGACGAGCCTTCCGACGACGCCGGGCGCGACACCAAGGCGCGCTACGACCGGGTCAAGGGCAGCGCGGTGAACCCGGTGCTGCGCGAGGGCAATTCCGACCGTCGCGCGCCGGCTTCGGTGAAGGCGTACGCACGCAAGCATCCGCACCGGATGGGCAAGTGGAGCAGTGATTCGAAGTCGCACGTGGCGCATATGGACGCCGGCGATTTCTACGGCAGCGAGCGTTCCGCGACGATTGCTGCCGCCGGTGCGCTGAAAATCGAACTGGTCGCCGCCGACGGCACCGCCACGGTGCTCAGGGACGCGGTGAAGGTGCAGGCCGGGGAGGTCGTCGATGCCGCGGTGATGAGCCGCCGCGCGCTGTCGGAGTTCATCGCCCGCGAGATCGAGGATGCGCGCGCGCAGGGCGTGCTGTTCTCGCTGCATCTCAAGGCGACGATGATGAAGGTCTCCGACCCGATCATGTTCGGCGTCGCGGTCAACGCGTTCTATGGCGACGTGCTGGCGAAGCACGCCGAGGCGCTGGCGCAGGCGGGCTTCGATGCCAACAACGGCATCGGCGACCTGTATTCGAGCATCGCCTCGCTGCCCGACGACCAGCAGGCGGCGATCCGCGCCGACATCGATGCGCTGTACGCAAAGCGCCCGGGCCTGGCGATGGTGAACTCCGACAAGGGCATCACCAACCTCCACGTGCCCAGCGACGTCATCGTGGATGCCTCGATGCCGGCGATGATCCGGGACTCCGGCCGCATGTGGAATGCAAACGGCGAGCTGCAGGACACCAAGGCGGTGATCCCCGACCGCAGCTACGCCGGCATCTACCAGGCGGTGATCGCCGACTGCAAGGCAAACGGCGCATTCGATCCGGCCACCATGGGCAGCGTGCCCAATGTCGGTCTGATGGCGCAGAAGGCCGAGGAATACGGCAGCCACGACAAGACCTTCCAGATCCCGGCCGACGGCACCGTGCGCGTCACCGACCAGAACGGCAACGTGGTGTTCGAACACGCGGTGGAAGCCGGCGACATCTGGCGCATGTGCCAGACCAAGGACGCGCCGATCCAGGACTGGGTGAAGCTGGCGGTGACCCGCGCGCGCCTGTCCGGCACGCCGGCGATCTTCTGGCTCGACCCGCAGCGCGCGCACGATGCGCAGCTGATCAGCAAGGTCGAGCGTTACCTCGCGGACCATGACACCAGCGGGCTGGACATCCGCATCCTGCCGCCGGTGGAGGCGATGGCGGAGTCGCTGGCGCGCATCCGCCGCGGCGAGGACACCATCTCGGTGACCGGCAACGTGCTGCGCGACTACCTCACCGACCTGTTCCCGATCATGGAGCTGGGCACCAGCGCGAAGATGCTGTCGGTGGTGCCGCTGATGGCCGGCGGCGGGCTGTTCGAGACCGGTGCCGGCGGCTCCGCGCCCAAGCACGTGCAGCAGTTCACCGCCGAGAACTACCTGCGCTGGGATTCGCTGGGCGAGTTTCTCGCGCTGGCCGCCTCGCTCGAGCACCTCGGCGAGACCCAGGGCAATGCGCGCGCGAAGGTGCTGGCACGGGCGCTGGATGCGGCCAACGGCCAGATCCTCGACAACGACCGCTCGCCGGCGCGCAAGCTCGGCCAGCTCGACAACCGCGGCAGCCACTACTACCTGGCGCTGTACTGGGCGCAGGCCCTGGCTGCACAGGACGAGGACGCGGAACTGAAGACCCGGTTCGCGCCGCTGGCACGGGCGCTCGCCGACGCCGAACAGGCGATCCTTGGCGAACTTGCCGGCGCGCAGGGCAGTGCGGTCGACATCGGTGGCTACTACCACCCGGACCTGGACAGGGTCGCCGCCGCGATGCGGCCGAGCGCGACCTTCAACGCCGCGCTCGCGCAGCTCGAAGGCTGACGTCCGCAGCGGAGTCGTCGAAACGAACCCCGCCACGGCGGGGTTCTTTCGTTCACGGGCGCAGGCTCCGGCCACCCGCGCCGAGCTGCTGCTGGATGCCCGCCAGATGGTGGCGCCGTCACCGCATCGCCTGCAGCCGCCACGGTGGCGTTACCCGGCGTATCCGCCGCGGACCGCGAAGCTTCCGGGCGTTCCCGCCTTGCGCGGATGGATCCACGCGCAGACCACCGGCACGCCCGCCAGACCCCGCCCGACGCAGCCGCACCCCGTTGGTGGAGCAGGGCCAAGAAGGCTGAAACCTGCTGTCTACGCCCGGCCCCAGTCGATCTCGCGCACCACCGGGCGCTCGGCCTCGCGCGCCACGGTGACCGTCATGCCCTCGGTTTCGCCGCCGTGCAGCAGCAGGTAGACGGCACCGAGATCGCCGTCCTCGCGCAATTCCCAGTCGCGCACGGTACGCGCGACCTCGATGCGGTCCGGCGCCGGGCCCACCCAGTCGACGAGGTCCTGGTAGGCCTCGCGCAGCGCTGACGGCGGCCAGTCGTCGCGGGCATCGGAAGACAGCAGCAGGTGCGCGCCGGCGTACTTGCCGTGGATCAGCTTGGTCGCGAATTCCACGGCGACGCGGGTGCACGCATCGAGGTCGGCGGTCGGGCTCATCGGGGTGGCAGGCGCTGCACGGGGGAGGTGCTGACGGCGAAACGCTACGTCGGCGGCGGCCGCCGGGCAAGAACCGGCGTCACCACCGCGACGGCCGGCGCCGTCGCGGTCACGGCACGATCCGTACCAGCCGCTTGCCGAAGTTGTCCCCGCGCAGCAGGCCGATCAGGCCCTGCGGCGCGTGTTCCAGTCCGTCGACCACGTCCTCGCGGTAGGCGATGCGGTCCTCGCGCAGCCACGCCCCCATCTCGCGCAGGAACTCCGGATACAACGCGGCGAAATCACTCTGGATGAAACCGCGTACGGTCAGGTGCCGCGACAGGATCAGCCCCATCGCCTGCGGCAGGCGGTCCGGGCCCGGCGGCGGCGCGGTGTCGTTGTAGTGCGCCACCAGCCCGCACACCGGGATGCGCGCGAAGTCGTTGAGCAGCGGCATGACCGCCTCGAGCACCTTGCCGCCGACGTTCTCGAAATAGACGTCGATGCCGTCGGGCACCGCCGCCGCCAGCTGCTCCGCGAAGTCCGGTGCGCGGTGGTCGAGGGCGACGTCGAAGCCGAGTTCGTCGCGCACATGCGCCACCTTGCGCTCGCCGCCGGCGATGCCGACCACGCGCGCGCCGCGCAGTTTCGCGATCTGGCCGACGGTGGCGCCCACCGGGCCGCTGGCCGCGGCAACCACCAGCGTCTCGCCGGGTTTCGGCCGGCCGATCTCCTGCAGCCCGGCATACGCGGTGAAGCCGGGCATGCCGTAGACGCCCAGCGCGGTGGTCAGCGGCAGCGCGGTGGGATCCAGCTTGCGGCTGAGGCTGCCGCCATCGGCGACCGCGTAGTCCTGCCAGCCGCCATAGGCCAGTACCCAGTCGCCCGGGTTCCATTCCGGGTGCATCGACTCGACCACCTGCGCCACGGTGGCGCCGCCGAGGGTTTCGCCGATCTCCAGCCCCCGCGCGTAGGAGCGGCCGGCATTCATGCGGCCGCGCATGTACGGATCCAAGGACAGCCAGTGGTTGCGCAGCAGCACCTGGCCCTTGCGCGGCAGCGGCAGCACCTCGTCGACGAGGCGGAAGTCGCCGTCGACGGGTTCACCCTTCGGGCGTGCGGCGAGCACGATGCGGCGGTTGTGCACGGCATGGCTCATGGCGTCACTCGCTCGAGCTGGCCGCATCGAGCGCGGCGATGTCGGCGGGCGACAGCGGCAACGTCGCGGCACCGAGCAGTTCGTCGAGCTGCGCGGTGGTGGTGGCGCTGGCGATCGGCGCGGTGATCGAGGGCCGCGCGGTCAGCCAGGCCAGCGCGACCTGCGCGGCGGTGGCGCGATGGGTGGCGGCGATGCTGTCGAGCGTCGAGAGGATGCGTTCGCCGCGCGGGTTGAGGTACTTCCCCACCACCGTGCTGCCGCGCGCGCTGCTGCGCACGGCGTCCGCCGCGCTGCGGTACTTGCCGCTCAGAAAGCCGCTGGCCAGCGAGTAGTAGCTCACCACGCCCAGCCCGCGCTCGAGCGCCATCGGTTCCAGTTCCGCCTCGTAGCCGATGCGGTCGTAGAGGTTGTATTCCGGCTGCAGCACCTCGTAGCGCGGCAGCCCATGGCGCTCGGCGATGTCGAGCGCCTCGCCCAGGCGCACGGCGCTGAAGTTGGACGCACCGATGGTGCGCACCTTGCCCTGTTCGATCAGCCGCGAGAACGCGCCCAGCACATCCTCGATCGGCACGCCCGGATCATCCTCGTGGGCGAAGTAGACGTCGATGGTGTCGATGCCCAGCCGCCGCAGCGAGTCGTCGGCGGCGCGCGCGATGTTGTCGGGCGACAGTCCCGGCCGTTCGCTCCACTTCGCGACCTTGGTGGCGATGACCACGTCGTCGCGGCGACCGCTGCGCGCCAGCCAGCGGCCGATCAGGGTCTCGGACTCGCCGCCGCGGTTGCCGGGTACCCAGGCCGGGTAGGCATCGGCGGTGTCGATGAAGCCGAAGCCGCTGGCGGTGAATGCGTCGAGCAGGGCGAACGTGGTGGCTTCATCCGCGCTCCAGCCGAACACGTTGCCGCCGAACGCGAACGGGCGGATGTGCAGGCCGGAACGGCCCAGCGGGCGCAGGTCACGGGGTGCGGTCATGCGCAGGCTCCTTGCGGTCGAAAACCCGGACCCTAGCGCGGAACCGGTTGCCGGGTCGCGAAGGCGCGCGGCCGCAGCGTGTGGCCCGGCGCGTGCGCGGGTAACCTCTGCGGCCTGTCCCCGATCCGGAAACGCCGATGAAGCCGATGCTCTCCGCCGCGCTGTTGCCCGCACTGCTCGCCGCCTGTGGCACGGGCGCCGCCGTCACCGCCGACCCGGCGACCACGCCGGCCACCACCGCGCGTGCCGACAGCGCAGCCGCGCTCGAGCGGGTGATCGCCGGCAACTGGCGCACCCCGGAATTCGCCGCCCGCGACAGCGCGCGCCACCCGAAGGAAACGCTGGCGTTCTTCGGCATCCGCCCGGACATGACCGTGGTGGAGATCGCGCCCGGCGGCGGCTGGTACATGGAACTGCTGGCGCCCTACCTGCGTGACCAGGGCCGCTACGTGGGCGCGATCGTCGACCCGGCCACGGTGGCGCCCGAGCGCCGCGAGGCCGCCGAGCGCGCCCGCCGCGCGCTGGCCGAACGCCAGCCGGCCACGGTCTTCGACCGCGCGACCATCCACGGCTACGACCCGAAGGCGCCGCGCTTCGGCCCGGATGCCTCGGCCGACGCGGTGCTGACGTTCCGCAACGTCCACAACTGGCTGTCGGCGGGCAACGCCCAGGCGATGTTCGAGGGCTTCCACAGGGTCCTGAAGGACGGTGGCGTGCTCGGCGTGGTCGAGCACCGTGCCGGGCGCGAACTGCCGGCCGACGACCGTTCCGGCTATGTCGCCGAGCAGACGGTGATCGCACTGGCCGAGGCCGCGGGCTTCCGCCTCGATGCCCGCAGCGACATCAACGCCAATCCCGCCGACACCCGGGACCACCCCAACGGCGTGTGGACGCTGCCGCCGACCAACCGCCACGAGGATGCCGACGCCGCGAAGTACCGCGCGATCGGCGAGAGCGACCGGATGACGCTGCGCTTCATCAAGGACTGAGCCGCCGCCCCGGCGGCCGAGACGCGGCCACCGGGGCCCGGCAGTCACACCACATGCTCGTTGCTTTCAACAAGCCATACGGCGTGCTGTGCCAGTTCACCGACCGCAGCATGCCGCCGCGGCCGACGCTGGCCGGCTTCGGACTGCCGGCCGGCGTGTACCCGGCCGGCCGTCTCGACCACGACAGCGAAGGCCTGCTGCTGCTCACCGACGATGGCGCCCTCGTGCATCGCATCAGCGACCCGCGCCACAAGCTGCCGAAGGTGTACCAGGTGCAGGTCGAGGGTGAAGCCGACGAGGCGCGGCTGGATGCACTGCGTGCCGGGCCGCTGCTCAACGATGGTCCGACCCGGCCGCCGCAGGTACGCCGGCTGCCGGAACCGCCGTCGCTATGGCCGCGCGACCCGCCGGTGCGTTTCCGCAAATCGGTTCCCGACAGCTGGATCGAGGTGATCCTGCGCGAGGGCCGCAACCGCCAGGTGCGGCGGATGACCGCCGCCGTGGGCCTGCCGACGCTGCGGCTGGTCCGCGTGGCGATCGGGCCATGGAGCCTCGGGGATCTCGCACCCGGGCAGTGGCGCGAGCTGCCGGTCGCCGATGATCCCGCTGAACGCTTCAGACAACCACGCGGCCGGAGCACGCGACCGCACCGCGCCACGTAGTCCGTTCCACCGGGTTCTGCTACCTTCGCAGCTTCCTATTCAGGCTTGTCGGACGTGAAGAAGGTCGTTGCCGGGCGCATCCTCGTGGTCGATGACCAGCCTGCGAACCTGCGGGTGGTGGGCGCGTTGCTGTCGCGCAACGGCTACGAGGTGCTCAGCGCCGCCAACGGCGAGCAGGCCCTGGCGATCGCCAGCGAGACCCTGCCCGACCTGATCCTGCTCGACGTGCTGATGCCCGGCATGGACGGCTTCGCGGTGCTGGCCGAGATCAAGCTGCGCGAACCGCTGATGCGCCTGCCGGTGGTGTGCCTGACGGCCGCGCGCGACCGCGAGCAGCTGCTGCGCGCCTTCGATGCCGGCGCGGTGGACTACGTGACCAAGCCGTTCCTGCCCGAGGAGCTGCTGGCCCGGGTGAGCGCGCACGTGGGCCTCAAGCTCACCCGCGACCGTCTGGAGCGGGTGGCGCGCGAGCGTCAGGAGCTGGTGAACCTGGTCGCCCACGACCTCAAGAACCCGCTGAGCTCGGTGCTGTTCGCCAGCGACATCCTGCGCAACAACGGTGTCGGCCCGGAGCGGGTGCCGCGCTACCTCGAGACCATCTACGAGAGCGCCAGCGATGCGCTGGGTTATATCAAGCGCTACCTGGAAACCCAGCGCAGCCGCCGCGAGGACACCGAGCGCAACGCCAGCGCCTCGCTCAACGAGACCATCGACTGGCTGCAGAACCGCTACGGCCTGCAGTTCGAGGCGCGGTCGCGCTGCATGCGCATCACCAGCCTCGGCACCCAGGACGACGCGACGGTGGCGATCGACCCGCTGGTGCTGCGCCAGGTGGCCGAGAACCTGGTCACCAACGCGATGAAGTACGCGCCCGAAAGCGACCTCGACATCACCTGCCGCCCGGGCGCACCGGGTTACTGGCAGCTGGTGCTCGAGGACCGCGGGCCCGGCATTCCGCCGTCGCGCCAGCGCGAACTGTTCAAGCCGTTCGTGCGCATGCACGAGGGCGGCAACCCCGAGATCGACAGCAACTCCACCGGCCTGGGCCTGTCGCTGGCCAAGCAGATCATCGCCAATGCCGGTGGCCAGCTCTGGTACGAGGACCGTGAGGGCGGCGGCAGCCGGTTCGTGCTGGAACTGGCCGAACGCAAGCTCTGATCCGCGCCGCGGACCAGCCAGACGAAGACGCCGGCACAGTGGCCGGCGTCTTCGCATCAGGCGTGGGCTTCAGTTCGCAGAGGAACCGGACGACGTCGACGACGCATTGTGGTCCTTGCGCGACTGCTGGTTGCCCGTGCCGCTGTGCTCTGCGCTGATGCGGCTCGAAGAGCCCTGGATCGAGCGCTGGGTGCGGCGGCGGGTTTCCTCCTGCTCCTTGCGGCGCTTGCTGGCCCACCACAGCAGGCCTGCGCCGGCGACCACGGCCACCACCACCGAGCTGGAAATGGCCGGATGGCGGCGGATCGAACGGCCGGCTGTGCGCGTGGCCATGCGCGCGGCGCCGAGCGCCGCGCCGGTCTGCAGCCAGGTGGAGGCGGAATGGCGCTGGTGGGGGAGGGCGTGACGGAGGCTGTCGCTGACGTGGCCTGCCAGTTCCATCGCCCGATGCTGGATCAGATCGAATTTGCTCATGGGGTGTCCTCGCATTGATTGAAACGGGGCGAACGTACGCGGGCACTGTCGCGTGGGCGCCGTCGCAATGACGTGATCGGTGGCTGACGCAAGGGTCGGGCCGCCTTCTCCGTTCAGAGAAGCATCGCGCCGGTGCCGGATGACCGGGGACCCGCGCGCTTGTGGAGACCGGACGCGCCGCTGCGGTGGGCGGTCGTCTGCTTCGGTTGGCCTGCTGGAGGATGCGTGGTTGGCTGTCCGGATGAGGGTGCGTGCCTGACGGACGGCACGGCATGCTGCGGTGGCGAATGCGTGCGGAGCCCGCGCATCAGGTGAGCGCGCGGGGCCGATGCGGCACGCCCTGGCGGGACACGCCGTGAATCCGTCCGTGGAGGCTTGTCGGCGCCATCCATGGCGCCGACAGTCCCGCGCGGGCATGCCGCACCGGCCCTCCAGGGTTTCGCCTCGACGGTTGGGGAAAAAAGCGCCCGCGTGGTGGGACGTTCCGGAACACGCTCGCGACGCTACGTCCCGGCGGCCTGCGTGAGGGGTTGCTGCAGGAAGCGTCCGGTCGCGGCAGTCGTGGCCACAGTCGACGTCGCCTCGTGCCACGGGACCGCGCGCGTCACGTCCCGCGCGGCTTTGCCCGATGGGTTGCGGTGGCATTCCAGGGATCATCCGGCCACGGATGTCGGGGATAGCGGCCCTTCATCTCCTTGCGCACCTCGGGGTAGGTGCGGTCCCAGAAGCTGCGCAGGTCGGCGGTGACCTGCAGCGGCTTGCCGCCCGGCGAGAGCAGGTGCAGCAGCAGCGGCACGCGGCCGTCGGCGATGCGCGGGGTGTCGGACAGTCCGAACAGCTCCTGCAGCTTGACCGCGAGCACCGGCGGCTGCGGCATGCCCTCGTGATCCAGCGCGTACGCGACCGCGCGCTGCATGCCGGATGGCACCTCGATGCGCGACGGCGCCAGCCGATCGAGCTGCTGGCGCTGGTTCCAGTCCAGCCGTGCGCGCAGCGCCTCGCCCAGTTCCGCCTCCGACAGCGCGTCCAGCCGGGTCTTGCCGGCGAATGCGGGCCTGAGCCAGTCATCGAGCCCGGCCAGCAACGCCGTATCGGTCACGTCCGGCAGCCCCAGCGACGGCACCCAGGCACGCAGCGAGGCCACGCGCGCCTGCCACTGCCGCAGGCCGGGCGTCCACGGCAGCACTTCGAGGCCGAGCGTGCGCACCGCGTCCGCCAGTGCCTGCGCGGCCTGCGCCGGATCCACGCGGCCGGCGGGGCGACTGTCGAGCACGATGCGGTCGAAGCGCGATTCGCGCCGCGCCACCAGCGCGCGCCGGTCCGCGTCCCACACCGCGCCCTCGTGTTCGACGAAGCGCGCGGCGAAGTCGCGCCGCAGGCGTGCTTCGTCGACCGGGGCGGCGCGCAACAGCCAGGCATCGCCGCGTGGCTCATGGCGCAGTTCGTTGATCACCAGCCACGGCTCGCCGCGCAGGACGCTGTCATCGAACAGCATCGCGGTGCGCCCGTTGGCCAGCTGGTAACGGCGCGCGTCCGTGGGGTGCTGCGCGGCGATGCGATCCGGAAACGCGTGCGCGAGCAGGTCGCCGAGTTCATGCGCCTCGATGCGATCGGGCGGGGCGACGTCGCAACGCAGGCGTCGGCGCCATTGCCGGGTGGCGGCATCGATCGCGGCCAGCGCCGAGCGGCTGGCATCGGCCGGCATCCGTCCGCTGCGGAATGCGGCCAGTGCACGCCAGCGCTCGGCCAGCGCATCGCTGCGGCTGCGCAGCGGATCGCGCGCTTCCAGCAACGCCGCGAGATCCGCCGCCAGCGCCTGTTCGCGCGGCGTGCGCGCGGCCACCAGCATCGCCGCCAGCCGCGGATGCGTGCCCAGCGCGAGCATGCGCCGGCCGGTGTCGGTCACCCCGCCGGTGGCGCTCAGCGCACCCAGCCGCTGCAGCAGTTCGCGCGCGGCCGCCAGTGCGCCGGGCGGTGGCGGGTCCGGGAAGCGCAGCTGGTCGCTGCCCCAGGCCGCGAGTTCCAGCGCAAGCCCCGCCAGCTCGACCATGGCGATCTCCGGCCGCCGCTGCGGTTCCAGCCGCTGCGATTCCGGCCACAGCCGGTACGCCCAGCCGGATGCCACGCGACCGGCACGCCCGGCGCGCTGGTCGGCCGACGCCTGCGCGATCGCGACCACGTCCAGCCGCGAGAACCCGCTGTTGGGATCGAAGCGTGGCTCGCGTGCGAGCCCGCTGTCGATCACCACCCGCACGCCGGGAAGGGTGACCGACGATTCCGCGACATTGGTCGCCAGCACCACGCGGCGGGCGCCATCGGATGCCGGCTGCAGCACGCGTGCCTGCTGTTCCACCGGCAGTTCGCCATGCAGGGCCAGCACCTCGGTCCCCGCCGGCAGTGCCGCGGTTGCCAAGCCCGCGCCGACCCGTGCGATCTCGCGCTGCCCCGGCAGGAACACCAGCACGTCGCCGGGGTGCCTTGCCAGCGCGTGCTCGACCGCACGTCGCGCCTGCACCTCCAGCGACTCCTCGCGTCGCGCCGGCAGGTGGGCGACCTCGACCGCATGGCTGCGGCCCTCGCCCGACAGCCGCGGTGCATCGAGGAAGCGCGCCAGGCGCTCGCCGTCGAGCGTCGCCGACATCACCACGATGCGCAGGTCCTCGCGCAGCTGCGACTGCACGTCGAGCGACAGCGCAAGCCCGAGGTCGGCGGACAGGTGCCGCTCGTGGAATTCGTCGAACAGCAGCGCACCGACGCCGTCGAGCAGCGGGTCGTCCTGCAGCATGCGGGTGAGGATGCCCTCGGTGACCACTTCGATGCGGGTGCGCGCGGACACCCGGTTGTCGAAGCGGATGCGGTAGCCGACGGTGGCACCGACGTCTTCGCCCAGCTGCCGGGCCATGAACTGCGCGGCGCTGCGCGCGGCCACCCGGCGTGGCTCCAGCATCACGATGCGCCTGCCGGAAAGCCACGGCGCGTCGAGCAGCGCCAGCGGTACGCGGGTGGTCTTGCCGGCGCCGGGCGGGGCTTCCAGCACCAGGCGCGTGTGGGCGTGCAGCGTGGCACCGATGTCCGGCAGCAGGCTGTCGATGGGAAATGTCGGGTCCGTCACCCGCAAAGGATAGGGCCTCGCCACACGAGCGATCGCGGGGTGCGGTGGCGCGGGTCGCCATGGCGCGCACCTACAATAGGCACCATGCAACTCATCGATATCGGCCTCAACCTCAGCCACGACAGTTTCGACCGCGACCGCGACGAGGTCTGGCAACGCGCACGCGACGCGGGCGTGGTGCAGGCGGTCCTCACCGGCGCCAGCCGCGAACACTCGCCCAAGGCGCTCGCACTGGCGCGCACGCGGCCGGGCGAATGGTTCGCCACCGCCGGCGTGCATCCGCACCATGCGGTCGAATACACCGGGGAATGCGATGCCGAGATGCGCGCGCTGCATGCGCACCCGGAGGTGGTGGCGGTCGGCGAATGCGGGCTCGACTACTTCCGCGACTTCTCGCCGCGCCCGGCGCAACGCCGCGCCTTCGAGCGCCAGCTGCAGATCGCGGTGGACCTTGCCGTCGACGGCGTGGGCAAGCCGCTGTTCCTGCACCAGCGCGATGCCCATGCCGATTTCATGGCGATCATGAAGCAGTTCGACGGCCGGCTCGGCCCGGCGGTGGTGCACTGCTTCACCGGCACCCGCGAGGAACTGTTCGACTACCTCGACCAGGACTGGCACATCGGCATCACCGGCTGGCTGTGCGACGAACGCCGCGGCCAGCACCTGCGCGACATCGTGAAGAACATCCCCGCCAACCGGCTGATGGTGGAAACCGACGCGCCCTACCTGCTGCCGCGCACCCTGAAGCCGATGCCGAAGGACCGCCGCAACGAGCCGGGGTTTCTGCCGCATATCGTCGAGGAACTCGCGCGCGACCGCGGCGAGGACGTCGCGGTGACCGCGGCGAATGCCACAGCCACGGCAAGGGCGTTCTTCGGCCTGCCCGGTATCGGCTGACGCGGGCGGCGTTCGCGCCCGCACTGCCATACGGCCCGCCGGCGGCAGTGCGCCGACGGGCGTGCGCTCAAAGCCTCACGAGCTCCACCCGCCGGTTTCTGGCGCGCCCTTCGTCGCTGTCGTTGTCGGCCACCGGCGTCGACTGCCCATGGCCCCGGGCCTGGAGTCGCGAGGCGTCGATGCCCTCGCCTGTCAGTGCCGCGACCACGGCCTGCGCGCGCGCTTCGGACAGGCGCTGGTTGTGCGTGGCCTCGCCGGTGGCATCGGTGTGGCCATCGATCGACAGGCGCAGCGAAGGATCGTCCTGCAACAGCGCCAGCACCTGCGCGATCTGCGGCTGCGAATCCGGGAGGATGTCCGCCCTGTCGACGGCGAAATTGACCTCGATCGCCACGCGCCCATCGGCGTCGAGCTGCTGCTTCAGCTGCGACGCCGGCAGCAGGGCCGCGGTCTGCACGAAGCCTTCCCGCTCGGCGACCACCCAGCCGGCGTTGAGGTATTCCAGTCGCGCATGCACCCACACTTCGCGCCCGTCGGGCCGGTCCACCCGGTAGACCAGCGAATCGTAGTCGTCCCAGCTGAAGCCGGTGCCACGGCTGTAGTAGCCCTTCAGATCACGGTCGTAACGCTCCGATGCCTCTGCCGGGATACGGCCCTCGAACACCCGGGTGCCGCCGGCCTCGGCCATCATCGCCTCGATGTTCCGGCGCACCTCGTACATCGAATAGCTGCGCTCCTCCCCGCGCACGGCGGTGGTGAAGGTCCTGCCTTCCACTTCCTCGAAGTCACCGCCGGTCCAGAACGGGTACATGTCGAAGTCGCGCTGCTTGCCGCTGCCGTTGTCATCGTAGGCCGCGGGCAAGGTCAGATACGGGAACCCGTCAGTCCAGCGGGCGGTAGCCGTGAACGGGCGCTCCTCCACCACCACCAGCGCTGCACCATGCGAATGCGTGGACAGCTGCAGCCAGATGCTGCGGTCGGCCTGGCGGATGACGTGCACCGTCGTCGGCGTGCCGGCATCGAGGTTCACGCCCTCGTGAAAGCTGCCGGCGATCTCGTCTTCCAGTTGCGGGCCGTAATACAGGTCGCGCATGAACGGACCCTCGAACACCTTCCTCGCGCCTGCCTGCTCGAACACGGCCTCGAGGTTGCGGCGCAACTCGCGCGGCGAGAACTCCTTGTCGCCTCGCGCCTCGCGGGCGACGCCGATCAGGCTGTTCCAGCTTGCGCCTTCCACCCAGTGCAGGCCGTCGCCAAGCCGGAACGGAAAGCGTGCGAAGGCCCGCTGTCGGGGGCGATTGACCGGGCCGTAGCCGTCGGGCATCGAGAAGAACGGCAGCTCGCCAAGCGCAGCGGAGGACACGGGCACGCTGTCGATGTCGAACGGCACCAGCGTAATCGGGTTGCCTTCCTTGTCGACGAGCGCGGATGCCGGCGCATCGGGCGCAGCCGCCGCGGTCATGGTGGTGTCCGGCGACGGCGGAGGCGTGGTATCGCCCGCAGCCACAACGTCCTGCGTGCTGGCGGTATCGACCGTGTTGCCGGCATCGGATGCGCCGCCGCAGGCTGCGAGCAGCAGCGCAGCCGCGCAGGCGGCCGCGAGAGTTGCCTTGTGCATTCCCCTTCCTCCCTGAGATGGAAGGCGGAAGGCTACACGATCAAAGGCCCGGGATTCCCGGCCGGCTCGCGCACGGCTGCACACGACCGATCATGCCCACGCGCGCCCGCATGTACGACGCACACGACGCGTGAGCGCGTCTCAGCTGCGCAGCCCGACCCCACGTTTCAGCAGCCACAGCCCGAGGGCGCCCAGCACCACCACGAAGCCCAGCATCAGCACGTAGGCGATCCACAGCGGCACGTCCGACTGACCGAGCAGGCCGTAGCGGAAGGCGTTGACCATGTAGAAGATCGGGTTGGCGTGGGTGGCCGCTTCCGCCCAGCCAGGCAGCAGCTTGACCGAATAGAACACGCCCCCGAGGTAGGTCAGCGGGGTCAGGATGAAGATGGGCACGATGGCGACGTCGTCGAACTTCTTCGCGAACACCGCGTTGACGAAACCGGCGAGCGAGAAGATCGTCGCGCCCAGCAGCACCGTCGACAGCGTCACCCACGGATGCGGGATGCGCACGGTGGTGAACAGCATCGCGATGCCGAGCACGATCACGCCCACCATCAGCCCGCGCAGCACCGCGCCGGCCACATAGCCACCGAGGATCACCCACGGCGGCATCGGGCTGACCAGCAGTTCCTCGACATGACGCCCGAACTTGGCGCCGAAGAAGCTCGACGAGATGTTGCCGTAGCTGTTCTGGATCACGCTCATCATCACCAGGCCGGGGACGATGAAGTCCATGTAGCCGATGCCGTCCATGGTCCCGATGCGGCTGCCGATGAGGCCACCGAAGATCAGGAAGTACAGCGTCATGGTGATCGCCGGCGGCACCAGCGTCTGGCTCCAGATGCGCAGGATGCGCATCACCTCGCGGCGGGCGACGGTGCCCAGCGCGACCAGGTTGCTGCGCAGCACGGTGGGTTCGGCGGCGTGTGTCGTGGTGGTGCTCATGCGGCCTCCCCCTGCGCCTGCCCGGCATCGACCGGCGCATCGCCGGTCAGACGAACGAACAGTTCCTCCAGCCGGTTGGACTTGTTGCGCATGGAGCGCACGCGGATGCCGGCGGCGTCGAGTGCGGCGAACACGCGGTTGAGATCCATCGCGCGCGGCATGTCGACATCGAGCGTATGCGCATCCATCGCGCGCACCTCGGTGCCGGGGATCTCGGGCAGCAGCTCGGGCAACGTGCCCTCGACATCGAGCAGGAAGCCCTCGACGTCGAGCTTGGCCAGCAGGCCCCGCATCGGCCCGGACTCGACGATGCGCCCATGGTCGATGATCGCGAGGTTGCGGCAGAGGTTCTCGGCCTCTTCCAGGTAATGGGTGGTGAGGATGATGGTGGTGCCGGCGGCGTTGATCTGCCGCAGCGTCTGCCACATGCCGCGGCGGATCTCGATGTCGACGCCCGCGGTGGGCTCGTCGAGGATCAGCAGCTTCGGCTTCGTCATCATCGCGCGCGCGATCATCAGCCGCCGCTTCATGCCGCCCGACAGCGTGCGGCTCATCTTGTCGGCCTTGTCCCAAAGCTGCGCGGCACGCAGTTCCTGTTCGGCACGCACCACCGCCTCGGCGCGCGGAATGCCGTAGAAGCCGGCGTAGTTGACCAGGATGTCGAGCGGCTTCTCGAACATGTTGAAGTTGATTTCCTGCGGGACCAGGCCGAGCAGGCGCATCGCGCGGTCGCGCTCGCCGTGCAGGTCCACGCCGAACACGCGCACCTCGCCGGAGGTCTTGTTGACCAGCGAGGAGACGATGCCGATCAGCGTCGACTTGCCGGCGCCGTTGGGGCCGAGCAGGGCGTAGAAATCACCCGGCGCGACATCGAGCGAGACGCCCTTGAGGGCCTCGACACCGTTGTCGTAGGTCTTGCGCAGGTCGCGGATGGCAAGGGCGGGCAGGGCCACGTCCGCCCCGACGGAAGCTTGCATATGAACGTCCAGGCCGCGAGGCAGGCGGCGAATCCCGCTAGTATATGCGGCTGCCCGGTGCCCGCCGGCGCGACGCTGCGTTGCGGGACCAGGCGATGCGACGGGCGCGGCCCGCCCGCATCTACCGGGCTGTTCCCGCGGCCGCGCCGCGCCTGCAGATGCACGTCTTGGCCATCCAGCATTTCCCCCTCACGCTTCGTGGACGCCGGATGCTGGCGCCCAGCATCGCCCACCTCACCTTCGAGCGCAGCGATGGACAGCCGGTGCTGTTCGCACCAGGCCAGTTCATCCAGATCCATTTCAGCTACGCCGACGGCACCGCCACCAAGCGCAGCTATTCGCTGGCGACCATCCCCGATGCCGGCGCCACCCCCGGCCCGCAGGTGGAGATCGCGGTGAGCTACGTGCCCGGCGGCGCAGCCACCGCGCTGTTCGAAGGCCTGGAGCCGGGCGATACCGTGGATGCCAGCGGGCCGTTCGGCCGCTTCTGCCTGATGCCCAACGACAGCAACCGCCGCTATCTGCTGATCGCCACCGGCACCGGCGTCACCCCGTACCGCTCGATGCTGCCGCTGCTCGAACAGCAGATGGCGCTGCGTGGCATCGAGGTGGTGCTGCTGTTCGGCGCGCGCAACCCCGATGAGCTGTTGTACGGCGACGAGTTCCGCGCCTTCGCCGACGCACATCCCGGGTTCCGGTTCGTGCCCTGCTTCTCGCGCGAACTGCCGCCGTCGGGCTCGCCGCACGACCATGCCGACGTGCGCCATGGTTACGTGCAGCAGTTCATCGACGAATTCGCGCCGGACCCGATCGGCGACATCGCCTACCTGTGCGGCAACCCGAACATGGTCGATGCCTGCTTCGAGGCTCTGAAGACGCGCGGGCTCGGTGTGTCGCAGATACGCCGCGAGAAGTACGTCAGCTCGAAATAGCGGTTCCGCGGCGGATGCCCGGCCGCGCGCACCCTTGCGAGCCCCGGCAATGCACCCGGCAGTGGCGGCAGGCGCGACGTCGCCCACCGTGGATCAGCACCGGGCTCCGGAGCGCCACGCTGCCGGGGCGCATGACCGTTCGCGCCCGCTGGCATGACCAGATGCACGCGTGTGTCGTCCGCGCCCGGGCCTAGACTGGCCGCCTGTTGCGGCAGGAGGGGGCCATGGAATCGCATCCGGCACAACGTGCGCTGTATCCCGCATTCATCGACCCGCCACCGCGCCCGTGGTGGCGTCGCGCGCTCGCGCCGGCGGCGGGATTCGTTGCGGGCGTGGGCGGCGGCATGCTGATCGCCCATCTCGCGTTCGCACCGGCCGGGCCGCTGCACGGGCTCGGTAGCAGCGGCCTGATCGCCACCCTCGCCACCCTGGCAGTGGGCCTGTGGCTGCATGTGATCCTGCACGAGGCCGGGCATGCGCTGGCCGGGCTGGCGGTGGGGATGCGGATCGTCGCGCTCGGAATCGGCCGCTGGCGCTTCGAGCGCGGCGGCGATGGCTGGCGTGCCTGGCGCGGGCCCAGCCTGGCCGGAGTGGGTGGATTCGCCGCCCTGGTGCCCGGCCCCGGGCGCGGCGGTGGTGCACCTGCGCAGGCGGTCTACCTGCTGGGCGGGCCGCTGGCCAACCTCGTCGCTGGCGCTGGCGCCTGCGTGCTTGCCATCGCCCTTGCCTCCACGGCGCCGGCCTGGGTCGCGGGCGCGATACTCGGTCTCGGCATCAGTGGCGTGCTGATGGGTGCGATCAACCTGGTGCCATTCCGCACCCATGGCTGGCGCAGCGACGGCATGGGCCTGGCCGACCTGCTGCTGGGCCGCCCGGATGCGCGGCTGCTGCAGCGTGCACAGGCAGCGATGGCGCTGTCGGCCGCCGGCACGCGTGCGCGTGACTGGCCTGCCGACGTGGTTCCCGCCGAATCCGGACTGGCCGCGGCCAGCGTGGGTGCGGCAACGATGGTGCGGCAGCTCCGGCTGGCGCGGGCGGTCGACGCCGGCGACCACATGGCTGCGTCGGAAGCGGCTCACGCGCTTGTGGCCGGTGCGGGCACGCTGCCTGCGACGTTCCGCGGCCAGGTGGCGTTGTCGATGGCGGCGTGGGCGGCGCGCTGCAGCGCCGACACCGCGCTGCTCGAGGCCTGGCGCGCGCACTGCAGCGGCGCGATCCTGGATGCCACGCCAGTGTTGCACTGGCTCGATGGCGAACTCGCACGTCGCCATGGCGACCACGCGGCGGCGCGACGCGAGCTCGCAGCCGCACGCCGGACCCTCGGGCGCCTGCCCGATGCCGGCGGGGCGAAGGCGCTTTCCGATTCCCTGGACCGGCTGGAGCAGGCGCTGCAGGACGCGCCGCCGGGCGGGGCCACCGCCTGCCGGCCCGCGGGCACGGCGGCAGCCGCCACCACATCGGCGATGTAAAGGACGCTTGACACGAACCACATGCGGGGCACATGCTCGATGTCAAGCACACTTGACACACGCCAATGACGATGACGCCTGCCGCACGCCGCTACGGCCGCGAATTCCTCCCGGCCATGGCCGCCTATGCCGTGATGCTGCTGGCATCGACATGGCTGCTGCGCTCGATCGACTCCACCCCGCTGCGCGCATTGCTGGCACTGCTGCCGTTCGTGCCGGTGGTGTATGCCGCCGGCGCCCTGCTCCGCTTCCTGCAGGCGATCGACGAGTTCCAGCGCAAGCTGCAGCTGGAGGCGTTCGCGCTTGCGGCCCTGGCGTTGACGCTGGGCAGCTTCGCGCTCGGCCTGCTGACCGCCGGCGACGTCATCGTGCTTCCCGCCGACCTCGTGCTGCTGCTGGTGCTGCCCGCGTTCTGTGTGCTGCACGGCCTGTTTGCCTGCCTGGCGGCGCGGCGCTACCGGTGAGAAGCCGCATCCGCGAACTGCGCGAGGCGCAGGACTGGTCACAGTCGGACCTCGCCGAACGTCTGCAGGTGTCGCGACAGACGGTCAATGCCATCGAGACCGGCAAGTACGACCCGAGCCTGCCGCTGGCATTCCGCATCGCGCGGCTGTTCGGCAAGCGCATCGAAACCATCTTCCAGTACGAGGACGACGCATGAGATCTCCAGTTCCATGGACCGCCACGCTGGCCTTTGCCACCGTGCTGCTGGCCGGCTGTGACAGCGCGCCGGAGACATCCGCCAGCGGCGGCCGCTTCGGCAGCCTGGCGCTCGAGGCCTGTTCCACCGGCGAGGGGGCGATGCGCGCCGAGGCGATGTGCGGGACCCTCGAAGTGCCCGAGGACCGCAATGCACCCGATGGCCGCAAGATCGCGCTCAATATCGCGGTACTGCCGGCGCGCAACGACAGTGGGCTGGAGCCGGTGTTCTTCCTCGCCGGCGGCCCGGGCCAGGCGGCCACCACGCTCGCCGGCCATATCGGCAACGCTTTGCGCGATGTGCGCCGTTCGCGCGACGTGGTGCTGGTCGACCAGCGCGGCACCGGCAGGTCCAACCCGCTCGATTGCGTGGATGCCAGCGGCGAGCCGATGGACACGGACCTCTCGCAGGTGACCGATGCCGACGGCATCGCGCGCTATGCGGCGGCCTGCGCGCAGGGCCTGGCCGGCCGTGCAGATCCGCGCTTCTACACCACCGCCGAGGCCATCGCCGACCTCGATGCGGTCCGCGAAGCGCTCGGCGCCGACACCATCAACCTGGTCGGTGGTTCCTACGGCACCCGTGTCGCCCAGCAGTACGCGATGCGCTACCCGGACCACGTGCGCACGATGGTGCTCGACGGCGTGGCACCCAACGACCTCGTCGTGGGTGGCGAATTCGCCCGCACCTTCGAGGATGCCCTCGCGCTGCAGGCGGCACAGTGCAATGCCGACGCCGCCTGCCGCGCGCGCTTCCCGGTGGATGCGCCCACGCGGCTTCGCGAAGTGATCGCGCAACTCCAGGCGCAGCCGGTCGAGGTGGAGTACCGCAACGCCACCACCGGCGCGATCGCCCGCGACACCGTCACCGCCGACACCGTGACCGGGCTGGCATTCCTGTTCTCGTATGCGCCGGAAACCGCCTCGCTGCTGCCGCTGATGCTCGAGGAGGCATCTGAAGGCCGCTACGGCGCGCTGCTCGCACTGACGCGCATGACCGGGCAGCAGTTCGCCGGCGGAATGAACCGCGGCATGCAGTGGTCGGTGCTGTGCGCCGAGGACGCGCCGCGCTGGAATGCCGACAGCGGCAGTGCCGACGGCACCATCCTCGGCGCCGAGGTCGCGCGGATGTTCTTCGCAGCGTGCCCGGCGTGGCCGCACGGCGCGGCCGATCCGGCGCAGGCGCAGCCGCTCGAAAGCGACATTCCCACGCTGCTGCTGTCGGGCGAGCTCGACCCGGTGACCCCGCCCGCCTATGGCGAGCGCGTGGCTGCAGGCCTCGCCAACGGTCGCCACCTGGTGCTGCGCGGCCAGGGCCACGGCACCCTGCATCTGGGCTGCACGCCGAAGCTGGTGGCGGGCTTCATCGAGGATGCCGACACCGCGTCGCCCGATCCCGCCTGCCTCGACAGCCTCGAGGGCGTGCCGCCGTTCACCAGCTTCAACGGGTGGGATCCGTGATGGCCGCGTGCCTGCACCGCTCGTCGCTCCGGTTGGCGACGTTCCATTCGACCCGATCCGCTTCGTCATGTCGCGCAGTGCTTCGCGCGGCACACCGCCCCGCTTATTCCCGTCGATGCGGCACCCGCGACGCGGCGTGCGCACCCGGCCCATACCAGCGAGCCCAGTGATGATCACAGCACAGCATCTGCACAAGGCGTTCAAGACCCGCACCGGCACGGTGAAGGCGGTCGATGGCGTCGACTTCACCGCCGAGGACGGCCGCATCACCGGCCTGCTCGGTCCCAACGGCGCCGGCAAGACCACCACCCTGCGCATGCTCTACACGCTGATGCGCCCGGACAGCGGCAGCGTGCGCGTGGATGGCATCGATGCCGGCGAGGACCCGGCCGCGGTGCGCCGCATCCTCGGCGTGCTGCCGGACGCGCGCGGCATCTACAAGCGGCTGACCGCGCGCGAGAACATCCGCTACTTCGGCGAGCTGCACGGCCTGCCGCGTGCACTGGTGGACGAGCGGATCGACGCGCTGTCGGCGCGGCTGGACATGGCCGACATCCTCGACCGCCGCACCGAAGGCTTCAGCCAGGGCCAGCGCACCAAGACCGCGATCGCGCGTGCCCTGGTGCACGACCCGCGCAACGTGATCCTCGACGAGCCCACCAATGGCCTCGACGTGATGACCACCCGCGCGATGCGCGAGTTCCTCTTCAGCCTGCGCGACGAGGGGCGCTGCGTGGTGTTCTCCAGCCACATCATGCAGGAGGTCGCCGCCCTGTGTGACCGCATCGTCATCATCGCCAAGGGCCAGGTGATGGCCGCCGGCACCGCCGACGAACTGCGCGAACGCTTCGACGAGCCCAACCTCGAGGACGCTTTCGTCAAAGCCATCGGTTCCCAGGAGGGCCTGTTCGCATGAATGCTCCGCGCTCGAACGTGTTCGCCCCGCTGTGGGCGGTGATGCGCAAGGAACTCGTCGACATCGGCCGCGACCGCCGCACGCTGGCGCTGATGCTGCTGCTCACCCCGTTGCTGACGCCCTTGCTGCTGATCGGTATGTCGTCGCTGGCCGAGAAGCGCATCCGCACCCAGACCGAACAGACCCTGGAGGTCCCGGTCGCCGGTGCAGAGCGCGCGCCCAACCTGGTCGCATTCCTCGCCAGCCGCGGCATCACCGCGGTGGAGCCGCCGGCCGATCTCGACGCCGCGATCGCCGACCAGTCGGTGGACGTGGCGCTGGAGATCGCCCCCGACTTCGCCGAGGCCTGGCATGGCGGGCGCGCGGCGGGTGTCGATGTCGTCACCGACAGTACCCAGCGCAATGCCGAAGTGCCGGTCGCACGCGTGCGCGGGGCGCTGGAGGCCTACAGCCAGCAGGTCGGCGCGCTGCGCCTGGTCGCACGCGGCATCGATCCCGGGGTGGTGCGGCCGGTCGGTGTCGGTACCCGTGACCTCGCCAGTGACGCGGCGAAGCAGAGCATGGTGCTGGCGGTGTTCCTGCCCTACCTGCTGCTGCTGTCGGGGTTCCTCGGCGGCATCTACCTGATCGTGGATGCGACCGCTGGCGAGCGCGAGCGGCAGTCGCTCGAGCCGTTGCTGGCCACGCCGGCGGCACGGGGCGCGATCGTCAGCGGGAAGATGGCCGCGGGCTGCGTGATCGGCATCACCTCGCTGCTGCTCACGCTGCTCGCGCTCAAGGGCAGCAGCATGATGGGCGACACCGCCCGCATGCTCGACGTGCGCTGGCTGGCGATCGGAAAACTGCTGCTGATCCTGCTGCCGATGGTGGTGATCGGCACGGCGCTGTTCACCTTCCTCGCCGCCGCGGCCAAGAGCGTCAAGGAAGCCCAGAGCCACATGAGCTGGCTGATGCTGCTGCCGATGGTGCCGTCGTTCGTGCTGATGGTGAACCCGATCAAGACCGAGGGCTGGCAGTTCGCGGTGCCGTTCCTGGCGCAGAACCAGATGATCCTGAAGGTGATCCGCGCCGAGCCCATCGACGCCGCGACCTGGGGCATGTACCTCGCCGCGGCGCTCGCGCTGGCCGCGGTGCTGTGGCTCGCCGCGGTGCACCGCTACGGGCAGGAACGGCTGGCGGTTTCCGGCTGACGGTTGCGGCGACCTGGAGGAACGTCTGCAGGTTCCGGCACGATGGCGCACAGCTGGAGTGTCGTGCGCGTGGTTGCTCCGTTTGAGACCCGCGCTGCCCGTCGCGCGCACCGGGGGGTGTGCTCCCCCGGCCGGAGTCCGCGTCCGGCTACCACGGCCGGCCGCCGGCCATCCATGGCCGGCTGGGAGCACACCCCCCGGTGCACGCGACGGGCTCAGGCAAATCGTGGGCTTCGGCACGGAGATCCACAGCGGCTGCGGCGGCAGCCACGAAGCCCTGACCGCTTTCGTCGCTGACCTTCGTTCCGACGCGGCGGCAGGTTGGGGCCCGCCGCGGACGCAGGGGGATGTCCAGAGCCGGCCATGGATGGCCGGCGGCCGGATGTGGGAGCAGGACACGGAGATATCCGGCTGGGCATCCCCCTGTGGCCGTGGCGGGCCGCCGGGCATTCCCTTCACGGAGAAGATCCACGAAAAAGGCCCGGTCAATGCCGGGCCTTTTTCGTTCCCGCGCGGCGCGATCAGCCGCCGCCGGGGGTGAAGCCGATCGTGCGCCGCGTGGTGATCGGTGCATCCATCGGCTCGAAGCGCCAGCGGCGCACCGCGGTCAGTGCTTCGCGGTCGAACACCCGCGGCGGGTCGGCGCGCACGACGCGTGCATTGGAGACCGAGCCGTCGGCGGCCACGGTGAACTCCACCAGCACCTCGCCGGACTGCCCGCCGCGCAGCGCCTCGGGCGGATAACGCGGGGCCGGCGTGCTGATCGCGCGCAGGTCGGCCGCCGACGGCGCCACGAATGCCGGTGCCGCGGAAGCCGCCCGCTGCTGCGCGGCGCGCTCCTCGTTGGCGCGCTGCTCGGCGGCACGTCGTTCCGCCGCCTGGCGCTCCGCCGTCTCGCGGGCCTCCGCGTCGCGCGCCGCCTGCTGTTCGGCTTCACGGCTGGCTTCCTGCTGTGCCGCCAGTTCACGTGCGGCCTGTGCCTGCTGTTCCTGCTGCTGCTTCGCGCGCTCGGCCTCGAGCTGCTTGCGGCGCTCGGCTTCCTGCTCCGAGCTCAGCGCCTGCTGGGCGATGCGCTGCTCGCTCGCGGCCTGTGCATTGTCGATGCTGGTGCCCAGCCGGCCGACCGCCGGGTGGCTGCCGTCAGTGCGCTGGATCAGCGCCTGCAGGCGGCGCGCCTCCTCGAAGTCCTCGCGGTCGCGCGCCTGCTCGGTGGCGATCACCGCCATCGGCAGCAGGTCGATCAGCGCGCTCGAGGCCCCGGCGTCGCCGGGCTCGCGCTCGCGCAGCGCGAGGTAGTACTCCATCGCGTTGTCGCCGGCCGGCGCGTACAGCCGGCTCTCCTGGTAGGCCCTGGACGCCGCCGCGCGCAGTTCGTCGACGCTGAGCGTGGCCACCGCGTCCGATGCCGGCGCGTCCTGGCTGACTGCGGCGGCCGGCTCCCCGGGCGCGGTCCCCACCGCGCTGTCGGCGGGGGCCGGATCCCCCGAACACGCGGCCAGCGCGCAGGCCAAGGCCATCGCGATCAGGCGCCGGTTCCACATGGTGTTCCCCTTCGGTGTCGCCAACATCTGGTGTTCCCCCCTGGTAGTGCGTCACGCACCGTCGCGTAGGACGCGATAGCCGCGACGATTTGTCAACCGTCGATGTCGCGGAAACCGCGCCGCCAGCCCTTCCCCGGCCGGCGTTTCGCGCACGCTCCGCATTATTTGCCGATGCAGAATGTCGAGAAGATATGCCCGAGGAGATCGTCGGGCGTCACCCGCCCGGTGATCTCGCCCAGGGCGTCGTGGGCCACGCGCAGGGCCTCCGCCGCCAGCTCCAGCCGCTCGGCGTCGAGCTCCGCGGCCGCCTGCGCCAGGTCCGCCTGCACCCGCAGCAGCGCATCGACATGCCGCGCGCGCGCCGTGAAGGCATCTTCGCCCGTTGCCCCGTCCGCCTCCAGCAGCGTGGCCAGGTGGCTTTCCAGCGCCGCCAGACCGTCACCGGTGCGCGCGGAGATCCGCAGGCCCTCGACTGCGGCCGTGCTGTCCGGGCCGACAAGGTCGGTCTTGTTGAGCAGCACCACTTGGCGCGGCACGCCTGCCACTGATGCGGCGACCGCGGCCAGTCCACCGGCGGGATCGCGCGCATCGACCACCACCAGCGCGAGGTCGGCACGCTGCAGCTCGTCATGGGCGCGACGCATGCCCTCGCGTTCGATGGCATCGCCGCCCTCGCGCAGGCCGGCCGTGTCGACCAGGGTGAGTTCGATGCCGCCCACGCGCACGGTCTCGCGCAACAGGTCGCGGGTGGTGCCGGCGATATCGGTGACGATCGCGCGCTCGTTGCCGGCCAGCGCGTTCAGCAGCGAACTCTTGCCCGCATTGGGCGGACCGACGATCACCGCATGCCAGCCTTCGCGCAGTTTCCGGCCGCGCTGCGCGGCGGCGAGCAGCGCCTGGAGGGTGTCACGTGCGGCGGCAAGGTCGCGCCGCAACCCGGCACCGCCGAGGGTGTCGATGGGTTCGTCGGCGAAGTCGATCGCCGCTTCCACCTGCACGCGCAGTGCCAGCAGCGCGTCGGCCAGCGCATCGACCCGCTGCGAGAACACGCCGTCGAGCGAGCGCCGCGCGGCGCGGGCCGCACGCACGTCGGCGGCGGCGATGAGGTCGGCGACCGCCTCGGCCTGGGCGAGGTCCAGCCGGCCATTGAGGTAGGCGCGCTCGGAGAATTCGCCGGCACGCGCGGGCCGCGCCCCGAGCTCCAGTGCGCGCCCGACCAGCGCCTGCAGCACCGGCCGGCTGCCATGCGCCTGCAGTTCCACCACGTCCTCGCCGGTGTAGCTGGCCGGCGCGCGGAACCACAGCGCCAGGCCGTCGTCGATCACGCCGCCGTCGGCGGCATGGAAGCGCACGTGGTGGGCGTGGCGCGGGCGCAGCGTGCGTGCACAGATCGCCTCGGCGATGCCGCGCGCCTGCGGGCCGGACAGCCGCACCACGCCGATGCCACCCGCGCCGGGCGCGGTGGCGATGGCGACGATCGTGGCGTGGCGGGAAGTCATCGGCACAGGGTTCGCGGGCATCGTCCGGCCAGCCAACGCACGGAACCCGCCATCAGGCGGGTTCCGTGGGGCGTCAGGCCTTGGCCGGCTTGCCACCGGAGGGCTTGTCGTCGGCGTACTTGCGGATCAGCAGCCACTGCTGCAGCAGGCCCAGCGCACCGTTGGTCACCCAGTACAGCACCAGGCCGGCCGGGAAGAAGATCATGATCACGCCGAACACCAGTGGCATGAAGGTCATGATCCGCTGCTGCATCGGGTCCATACCGGTCATCGGCGACAGGCGCTGGGTGGCCCACATCACCGCCATGTTGAGCACTGGCAGGATGAAGTACGGATCGCGCGCGGTGAGGTCCTGGATCCACAGCATCCACGGCGCATGGCGCAGTTCCACCGACTCCAGCAGCACCCAGTACAGGGCGAAGAAGATCGGCATCTGCAGCAGGATCGGCAGGCAGCCGCCGATCGGGTTGATCTTCTCCTTCTTGTACAGCTCCATCATCGCCATCTGCAGTTTCTGGCGGTCGTCGCCATAGCGCTCCTTGAGCTGCTGCATGCGCGGCTGGAACTTGCGCATCTTGGCCATCGACTTGTACTGCGCCTGCGACAGCGGGAACAGCGCAAGCTTCACCAGCACCACCAGGCCGACGATCGCCCAGCCCCAGTTGTTGAACAGGCCGTGCAGCAGGTCGAGCAGGCGGAACAGCCACTCGCCGAGCACCGCCATGACCGTGAAGCGCGAATAGTCGACGGCGCGATCGAGCCCGCGCACGTCCTCGGCGCGGATCAGGCCCACCAGCTTCGGCCCCACCCACAGCCGCGCACTGGTGGTGACCGCCTGGCCCGGGCCGACGGCAACGCCGGGGCCGAGTTCACGGATGAGATGCGGGCTGCGCGCGCCAGCGCCATCGACATGCAGCGAGACGGTGGTCTCGTCCTGGCCGTCGGGAATCCATGCGCTGAAGAAATGATGCTGCAGCAGCGCGATCCAGCTGCCGGTGCCGCGCTGGTTGACGGTGCCGTCGTCGATGAAGTCGGCGAACTTGCGACGGCCGAAGCCATCCTGCGCGGTATGCCAGACGCCGCCGTTGAGGCTGAAGGACTCCGGATCCGGATTCATCCAGTTGCCGGCGGTGACCGGCGGCACCTTGGCCAGCTGGCGGTAGATGAAGCCCTGCCACGGCTGCGCGCCGCGGTTGATCACCTCGTCGCGTACTTCGATGGCATAGGTGCCGCGGCGCACGGTGTAGGTACGGCGCACGGTGACGCCGTCGGGCCCGGTCCACACGAACGGCACGCTGACGCTCTCGCCGTCGGCGTCGAGCACGTAGTCGTTGCGCCCGCCTTCGGGAACGAACTCGGCCTCATGGGTTGGCGCGGTGCTGGTGCTGCTGACCCAGCCGACCTGGGCGGCGTAGAAGCGCGAGGGATCCGGGTCGAGCAGGGTGACCGGCGGGCTGCCGGCCTCGCGGGTCTGCGGGTACTGCAGCAGCTCCGCCGACACCACGTTGCCGCGCTCCAGGGTCATGCGCAGGACATCGCTGGTGATGGTGACCGGGGCCACCGTGCCGGCCGTGGCGGGGGCAGCGGCGCCGACCACTCCGGGTGCAGCGGGCGCCGACGGGGTCGCCACGCTGGGCGCCTGCGGGATCGAGCCGGGAGCGGCACCGGGAACGGCGGCGGTGGTCTGGCTGGGCGTGGCGCCGGCCACGGGCGCGACCTGTTCCCGGTTCCATGCCATCCACAAAAGCGTCGCCACCATCAGCCAGGCGAGGATCAGGAAGGTACGGGTCTGGTTCATCAGGCAGGCACGCTCACGGGCCGGTGGAAGCCGGCGCGTCCGGAGGAAGGGGAGACGGATCGTCGGCGGGCATTGTGCCGGCCGGGGTGGCGACGGGCAACGCGCCGGCACGCTGCAGCAGGCGCAGGAAACCGTCGCGCAGTGCGCTGTTGTCGGCCTGGCGGGCAGACGGTCGCGCCACCAGCACGTAGGCGCCCGGGGCGAGTGTGCCCTGCAGGCGGCGGAACTGGTCGCGGATCACCCGCTTGATGCGGTTGCGACCCACCGCGGTCGGATCCACCTTGCGCGAGACCGCCAGCCCGAGACGCACCGGGCCGTCATCGGCGAGCCGGTGCAGGGCCATCATCGGAGAGGCCGTTCGCCGCCCGTGCTGGAAGACGCGGTCGAATTCCGCGCGCGCACGAACGCGCGCCTGCTTGGGGAAGCGGGCGGCTGTCATCGGAACGACTGCGGCGCGACCGGCACCTCGAGGGTGCGCGGCCGCGGCCGGCATCAGGCGCTGAGGCGCTTGCGGCCCTTGGCGCGGCGACGGGCGAGGATCTTGCGGCCGTCGGCGGTCGCCATGCGGGCACGGAAACCGTGGTCGCGCTTGCGCTTGAGGTTGCTGGGCTGGTAGGTGCGCTTGGTGGCCATGGGGTTGCTCGTGCATGTGGTCGCGAATGCTCGCGACGGAAAGAACCGGCGATTCTAGCGGGCGCCCGGGTCGCACGTCAACGCAACAGGGCGCGCGGACCGTCGGCGCGGATGCTTCCGGGGGGGGCGCGGTGGTAGTCTGCCGGCCCACTCCCGCGCATCGTGCGCGCT